>JASBUR010000001.1 GCA_030147805.1 Sphingomonadaceae bacterium | reverse complement strand
GGGCGTCGATGCCGACGCCCAGCGCGCCGCGCTGACGGCGACGACGCGCCTCGTCGAGGCGATGACGCGGGTTCGCGAAGTCGCCAGCCAGGCCGAGGGCACGATGCGGACGGCGCTAGCCGGGGTGGTGAGCGAAGCGCGCGAGGCGGTCGCGGCGGCGAGCCAAGAAGCGATGCACGACAATTTCACCAAGCGCGTGCGCGTCGAGATCGCCGAGGTGGAAGCCGTCGGCGAGAAGGTCGCGCAGGCGGCGCAGGCGACCGCCGAGCGGCTGTCGCGCCAGATGATCAGCGTCGCCGAGACCGCCGCAGCGGTCGAGGCGCGGATCGCGCAGACCGAGACCCGGCTCGACGAGGCGTCGCAGGGCGACCTGTCGCGGCGGGCCGGGCTGATGATCGAGGCGCTCAATTCGGAATCGATCGATATCGCCAAGGCGCTGTCGACCGAGGTCACCGATACCGCCTGGGCCTCCTATCTGAAGGGCGATCGCGGCATCTTCACGCGGCGCGCGGTGCGGCTGCTCGATGGCGGCGACGCGCGGTCGATCGCCAGGCGCTACAACGAGGACGTCGAGTTCCGCGAGAGCGTCAGCCGCTACATCCAGGATTTCGAAGGGCTGATGCGCCGCACGCTCGCCGAGCGCGACGGCGGCTCGCTGTCGGTGGCGCTGCTGTCGTCGGACATCGGCAAGCTCTACGTCGCGCTCGCGCAGGCGGTCGAGCGCATCCGCAGCTAGGACGGTACCGCGGTCGGGCTAGTTACGGTCGAGCCGCGGCAGCGCCTCGAGCGGCGGGCGGAGGAAGTCGGGCACGACGTCGTCGAAGCCGATCCAGCCGTAGACGAAATTGCCGTAGAACAGCGCGAACAGCGCTGCCGAGATCAGCGTCGTCAGCAGCATCTTGCGGGCCAGCATCGGCGCGTGCGGCGCGCTGTCGGCCTGGCCGCGCACGCGCTCGGCGCCCGCCTCCTCATGGGTGCGGACGCCGAGCGGTAGCGTGACGAACAGCGTCACCGTCCAGAACAGCAGATAGACGGCGATCGCCGAGCCGATCTTCATGCGTCACCTATAGCCTGACGACCTGCACGTCGGTCACCGGCTTCTTGCCGGTCCAGTCGCGCGCCACGCGGCGCACCGCGACGCGGATCGCCTCCTCGAACTTGCCGGCATTGCGACTGTCGCCCTGCGCCGCCTTGCCGGCCGCATCGATGCAGTCGGCGATGAAGTCGTCGCGGTCCTCCTCGACGGGCACGCCCTGGACGAGGATCGCCGGATCGGCGGCGAGCTTGCCCTTGGCGTCGAGCACGATCGTCGCGGCGAGATAGCCATTGTGGAGCAGGCGGCGGCGAGCGATCATCGTGCTGCCGTCGGCGGGCAGGATCACATCGCCATCGACGACGAGGCGGCCCGCCACCTCGTGGCTGATGATCTTGGGCTCGCCCGGCGCAAGCCTGATAGCGCTGCCGTTGATCGGCACCACCGCCTCGGGGACGCCATGCGCCTTGGCGACGCGCGCATGCTCCTCCATGTGGCGGCGCTCGCCGTGCACCGGGATCGAGATCTGCGGCCGGATCCAGCCGTACATCGCCTCGAGTTCGGGGCGCCCCGGGTGACCCGAGACATGGACGTGCGCCTGGCGGTCGGTGATCACCTCGACGCCCTTGGCGGCCAGCGCGTTCTGCACGCGGCCGATCGACAGCTCGTTGCCGGGTATCTGCTTCGACGAATAGACGACGAGGTCGCCGCGCTCGAGCTTGATCTGGTGGCTGCCGTCGGCGATGCGCGACAGCGCCGCCTGCGGCTCGCCCTGCGCGCCGGTCGAGATGATCATCACCTCGTTCCGCGGCAGCTTCATCGCCTCGTCGAACGACAGGATCGGCGGGAAGTCGGTCATGTAGCCGACGCTCTTGGCGACGCGCAGGATGCGGTCGAGCGACCGGCCGGCGACGCAGAGCTTGCGCCCGGTGTCGTTCGCCACCTCGCCGAGCGTGTGGAGACGCGCGGCGTTCGACGCGAAGGTGGTGACGAGCACGCGGCCCTTGGCGGCCCCGACGACGCGGTCGAGTCCTTCGCGGACGCCGGTCTCCGAGCCCGACGGCTCGGCATTGAACACGTTGGTCGAATCGCCGACGAGCGCGAGGATGCCCTTGTCGCCGATCGCGGTGAGCTCCTCGGCGGTCGAGGGCACGCCCATTACCGGCGTCTCGTCGATCTTCCAGTCGCCGGTGTGGAACACGCGGCCGTAGGGCGTATCGATCAGCAGCGCGTTGCCCTCGGGGATCGAGTGGGCGAGCGGTACGTAGGTGAAGTGGAACGGCCCGAGGTCGAAGCTTCCCGACTTCTCGATGACGTGCAGCTTCACCTCGCCGGCGATCCCCTCCTCCTCGAGCTTGTGGCGGATGAGGCCGGCGGTGAACGGGGTCGCGTAGAGCGGCACGCCAAGTTCGGCCGCGAGATAGGGGATCGCGCCAATATGATCCTCGTGCCCGTGCGTCAGCACGATGCCGAGCAGGTCCTTGCGGCGTTTCTCGATGAACTCGAGGTCGGGCAGGACGAGGTCGACGCCGGGATAGGCCGGGTCGGCGAAGGTCATGCCGAGATCGACCATCACCCATTTGCCGTCGGCGCCGTAGAGATTGACGTTCATGCCGATCTCTCCCGAGCCGCCGAGCGGCAGGAAAATCAGCTCTTTTCCAGGTTTCATGGAGTCTGTTGTTCTTTTCTAAGTCGCGTTCCGCGCGTGGATCAAAGCCAGGCCGCGGATGGTAAGGTCGCCATCGACATGATCGATCACGTCGGTATGGCGATTGAATAAGGTGGCGAGCCCGCCGGTGCCGATGACGGTCGCTGGGCGCGCCATATCCGATTTAATGCGTCGGACCAAACCTTCAACCAGCCCGACATAGCCGAAGAAGATCCCCGACTGCATCGCCGGCACGGTTCCCTGCGCCAGCGCGCGGCCGTTGGCGGGCGGTTCGATGGCGATGCGCGGCAGCTTCGCCGCTGCCATGTAGAGCGCCTCCATCGACAGCGTGATGCCCGGCGCGATGGCGCCGCCGACATAGGCGCCGTCCATGATGGTGTCGAACGTGGTCGCGGTCCCGAAGTCGACGACGATCAGATCATTGCCGTAGCGCGCGAACGCCGCCGCCGAATTGACGATGCGGTCGGAACCGACCTCCTGCGGGCTCGGGACGTTGACGCCGATGCCGGGATCGACTCCAGCATCGCCGATCACCAGCGCCTCGACATGGAAATATTTGCTGCACAGCCGGCGCAGATCGAACAGCGCCGGCGGCACCACCGTGGAAATGATCGCCGCGGTGACCGCCGCTCGCTCGATCCCCTCGAGCTGCATCAGCTGCGACAGCCAGACCGCATATTCATCGGCGGTGCGCGCATGTTCGGTCGAGATGCGCCAGCGGTGGACGATCGTCTCGCCTTCGACGAGCGCGAAGACGACGTTGGTATTGCCGACATCGATGGCGAGCAGCATCGGGGCCCTCCTGCGCCTAGAGACCAAAGACCTCGCCCGCGTGGACGGCACGGACGCTGCCGTCGGCGAGGCGAAGGTGCAGCGCGCCGTCGGCGGCGAGGTCGTCGAAATGTCCGGTGAGCGTTTCGCCGCCGAGTCGAGCCACGAGCGGCGCGCCGCGCCCCGCGGCGCGCGCGAGCCAGCGGGTGCGGATCGCGTCGAAGCCATGGTCGCGCCACAAGGCGCGGTTCTCGGCGAAGGTCTCGCGCAGGCGGCGAGCGAATTCGGCGGCGCTTGGCGCATGGAAGCCGGCGGCGGCAAGCGAGGTGGCGGGCCGCTCGGTATCGACCGGGTGATGGAGCAGGTTCACGCCGATGCCGATGATCGTGCAGCCGGCGACGCCTTCCAGAAGGATGCCGCAGCATTTGATGCCATCGAGCAGCAGATCGTTGGGCCATTTGAGCCCGAGCCGCTCGGCGGGCACCCAGCCTTGCAGCGCCGCGTCGAGCGCCAGCGCCGCGACGAAGCTCAGCTGCTGAGCCGGCCCCTCCCCCGGCTGCGGGCGGCACAGCGTGCTGGCGAACAGATTCCCCGGCTCCGAGGTCCAGGCGCGCCCGCGGCGCCCCCTACCCCCCGTCTGCCGGTCGGCGCGGACCCACAGCCCGTCGGGAGCGTCGCGGCCCGCCTGTTCGGCGAGCCAGTCGTTGGTGGAATCGACGTCCTCGAGCTCGACGATGCCGTTCCCGGCCATCGCTCTAGAGGATCGATTGCGCGGCGCGCGTCGCAGCGGCGACCAGCGGGGTGATCGCCAGCATGCCGATCGGGGAGCAGAACAGCGCCGCGGCGACGATCATGCCGCTGTTGACGCGGCTCTCCGCCGCGCCGAACGCCACCGCCGGCTCGTCGAAGTAGATCACCTTGATGATGCGCAGATAATAGAAGGCGCCGACCACCGAGGTGACGACCGCGATGACCGCGAGCACGTACATCTCCGCCTCGACCGCCGCCTGGAACACCGACAGCTT
>JASBUR010000059.1 GCA_030147805.1 Sphingomonadaceae bacterium | reverse complement strand
ATGCCGATCTCGGTGCAGCGCGACGCCAAGCGCGCCTGGGTCGACCTGTCCGAGGCCGGCGACGACCAGGCCTATCGCGGCGCCTTCGACAAGATCGTCGAGGTGATGAAGCGGCTCAATGCCAGCGGCGTGATGATCGTGCCGGGCACCGACATGGGCGGCGCCTTCACCTATCACCGCGAGCTCGAACTCTATCAGAAGGTGGGCATGACGCCGGCGCAGATCCTGAAGCGCGCGACCTGGGACATGGCGGAATTCCTGGAGCAGGAGCAGAGCCGCGGCTCGATCGAGAACGGCAAGCTCGCCGATTTCTTCCTCGTCGCCGGCGACCCGACCAAGGACCTCAAGGCGATCAAGGCGATCCAGATGGTGGTCAAGAACGGCACCGTCTATTTCCCGAGCGAGATCCATTCGCACTTCGGCATCGCGCCGTTTGCCAAGCCGCCCGTCGTGACCCCGGCCGCCAAATGATCCGCCTCGCCCTCCTCGCCGCGCTCGCCCTCGCCGCCCCGGCGGCGGCGCAGATCAGCGCCGAGCGCATCAAGGCCGACGTGCAGACGCTGGCGTCGGACGATTTCGCCGGCCGCGGCCCGGGGCAGATCGGCGAGGAGAAGACGATCAAGTTCCTCGCCGCGCAGTTCGGCAAGGCCGGCCTCGCGCCGGGCGGCGAGAAGGGCGGCTGGTTCCAGGACGTCCGGCTGATCCGCTACGACCGCGGGCCGGTCACCGCCGCGGCCAGCGTCGGCGGCACGACGATTCCGCTCGTCGCCGGCAAGGACATCACCGCGGCGTCGCGCATCCTCGGCGAAACCCGGCTGACCGACGCGCCTTTGGTGTTCGTCGGCTACGGCATCGCCGCGCCCGAGATCGGCTGGACCGGCTTTGCCGGCGCCAACCTCAAGGGCAAGGTCGCGGTGTTCCTGTCGAACGACCCCGATTTCGAAGCCGCCACCCCCGGCCCGTTCGGCGGCCGGACGCTGGTCTATGCCGGGCGTTTCGGCGCCAAGGCCGAGGCGGCGTTCAATGCCGGCGCCGCCGCGGTGCTGGTGGTCCACGAGACCGCGGCGGCGAGCTATCCCTGGTCGCAGGTCGGCAACGGCGACAGCCTGCCGACCTTCGGGCTCGACAGCGGCACCCCCGACGCCAATCCCGCCGGGCTGCGCGGCTGGCTGCACCGCGACACCGCGGTCGAGCTGTTCGAGCGCGCCGGACTCGATTTCGAGGCGCTCAGCGTCGCCGCGCGCGACGGCGGCTTCGTCCCCACCCCGATCGGCAGCGCCACGCTGTCGGCGAGCTTTTCGACCACCGCCACGCCGCTGGTCAGCCGCAACGTCGTCGCGCTGCTGAAGGGGACCAAGCACCCCGACGAGACCATCGTCTACGGCGCGCACTGGGACGCCAACGGCCTCGCCGATCCCGACGCCACCGGCGACCGCATCCGCAACGGCGCCGTCGACAACGCCACCGGCACCGCGACTCTCGTCGAGATCGCCCGCGCCTTCGCCGCCGCGCCGAAGCCCGACCGCTCGATCCTGTTCATCGCCTATACCGCCGAGGAAAAGGGGCTGCTCGGCGCCGAATGGTACGCGGCCCACCCGCTGCGCCCGCTCGAAACGACCGTCGCGGCGTTCAACCTCGACCCGCATGTCGTGCTCGGCCCGACGAGGAACCTCGACCTGATCGGCGGCGGCCGCACCCCGCTGGAAGACGACCTCCGCCGCGTCGCGCAGGCGCAGGGGCTGCGCGTCGACGAAGAGACCATCCCCGAGGCCGGCTGGTATTTCCGCTCCGACCATTTCGCCTTCGCCAAGAAGGGCGTGCCGACCGTCTATTTCCGCGCCGGCCGCGACCTCGTCACCGGCGGCCTCGCCGCGGGCGACGCCGGCGCCACCGCCTACAACGAGGCGCGCTACCATCAGACGACCGACGAGTTCGACCCCGCCTGGGACTTCACCGGCGCCGCGCAGGAGGGCCGCGTCGCCTATGCGCTGGGCGCCGAGCTGGCGAACAGCCGGCGCTGGCCGGGCTGGAACGACGGCGTCGAGTACAAGGCGGTGCGCGACCGGAGCGCGGCGGCGCGGCGCGACTAACCCTCGGCGCGGAACAGGAGCCGTCCCGCGGGGGTTCACAGAGAGACTCCATCAACCGCAGGAAGGCACGCCATGAAGAAGGGCTATTGCGCGAATATCGAGACGCTGACCGTCGAGAACGACCTGTTCCGGAAAGTGCTCTACACCGGCAAGAACCTCCAGCTGGTGCTGATGACGCTCAAACCCGGCGAGGAGATCGGCGAGGAGGTCCATGAGGACCGCGACCAGTTCTTCCGCATCGAGGAAGGCAAGGGCACCGTCTACATCGACGGCAAGGCCAACGAAGTCGAGGACGACTTCGCGGTGATCGTGCCCGCCGGCGCGAAGCACAATGTCGTCGCCGGCAAGGACGGCCCGCTCAAGCTCTACACCATCTACGGCCCGCCCGAGCACAAGGACGGCCGCATCCACAAGGACAAGGCGCAGGCCGAGCGCGACCATGACGCCGACGAATGGGACGGCGAGACCACCGAATAACCACCGGTGAGTGACGTTGCGTAAGTGAGGAGCGGCGCATGAGCGCCAGCATCGAGAGCGTCGCCGACGCCGCCACCGACGCCCCCAGCTGCGTGGTGCCGGCGTCGTCCGACGCGCGGCTGAGCGACACGATCGCGAACCTGTCGTCGGGCTGCGCCGGCGACAGCATCTCGTTCGACGACCTGACCCGGACGCTCGGCGACAAGGGCTATGCCGGTCTGCTGTTCCTGCTCGCCGCCCCCAACATCCTGCCGATGCCCCCCGGCGTCTCGGGCGCGACCGGCGTCGCGCTGGCGCTGCTGTCGGCGCAGCTCGTGATCGGGCTGCGCCGCCCGTGGTTCCCGGGCTTCATGCTGCGCCGCGAGGTCTCGACCGAGAAATTCGCGGCGATCGGCACAAGGCTCGAGCCGCTGACGCGGCGGGCCGAGGCGCTGATCACGCGGCGGCTCGATCTGCTGACCGGGCTGGTCGCCCGCCGGCTGGTCGGGCTGATGTGCCTGTTCCTGGCGGTGGTGCTGGCGCTGCCCATCCCCTTCGGCAACGTCGTCCCCGCCGCCGCGATCGCGCTGTTCGCGCTGGGGCTGCTGGCGCGAGATGGGGTGGCGGTGTTGGCAGGGGTCGCGGCAACGACTGGCACCGGCGCGGTGCTCGCGGGGGTCGGCTATGGCGCGATCGAAGCGATCGAGTGGGTCGGTAAGCAGGTCGGATTCTAGGTCGGCGCCTTCGAATTCTAAGAATGAATAGCTCGTCGCATCGCGTAGATAGACCGCGCGTAACCGCCCTGCGTGGGTAGCAACGTGCACTTTAGGGACCTACGGGACAGCGATACCGAAAACTAGCGTAAGGTCATCTCGCCCGGCGGGCTCATGATCCGCTACTTCACTAGGCCGCCGACCTAGCGGCGATCAGGGGTGGGCAATGCAAGCAGTGGGTCGACTTGCTTGTCGAGCTGCGGGGCCGGCAGCTCAGGCATGGAGTATTCGCTTACAGCCTGCGGGGTTTTAAACTGTAAGCTCGCAGAAATTCCACGACCGACCTTTAGAGATTTATTCGCAAACGTATAAAGCTCTCCCACCGTCAGCTCGGAGGTATCAAACTCCGGTGCGATCATCGATGTGGTAAGGATAATTTGATGTTCGTATTGAATGGTATTGCTAATCTCAATGAGGAGCCTCTGGAAGTTCTGGCTCCGACGTTCGGTCATCCCTTTGTCTTCGATGTTATCCATCACCAAGAACCGGGGATACCGGAATGCAGGTTCACGGCAGGATGCCCAATGAAGGGCTAAGTGAAACGCATTCCGTAGAACGGTGAGGGAGCTTGCCGAGAAGCCCGACTTTCCATTTACGGTAACGCGATCTTCTGCAAAATTAAAATACACTTGACTGTCTTCAGCGAACTCCGCCTCAGTATGGAGATCTCTGGCCAGGATATAAGACGTTAGTCGTTGAATTAGCTGATAGGCCTGCGCTTGACGGCGCTCTTTTTGACCTTGCCACACTTGGATATTGCTTTTTAACCTACTTACTTCTTCATTCAACAAGGCTCTTGCGGATGAGAGTTGATCGAGCTGTTCTGCGATTTTCTTTTCACGCTGCAGATCAATGAGCTCTCTCTCCAAATATCCCGTACGTGAGGTTAATGCTTCAATTCGAGCATCAGATTCCGAAATGAAATTTAGACTGAGCTCGGAGAACCGCGCAGAAAGGGCTTTCTGAACGACCTCCATCTTGTTGATGTCCGCTCGTACGACCGCAATTTCCTCTTGGCGGCCTTTCTGCAGTTGGGTGGATTCTTTAAACTGAATTTCCAACTCATTGCGCATCCTGGCTATGCGCGATTCTTCGCCGTCTCGATCGAGATGCTCTCGGCAGACCTTGCAATGGCCATCTTCAACTAGCGCCTTCAGTGGCGCAAAGCAGCTAGGGCAGAACTGAAAATCGAGTGAGCCTATGCTGGCGGATGTTATTTCACCCTGCTTGAGCCTCTCCAAAGACCGCTCAATTTCGTCCAGCAGCAGAGCAGAATCGGCGATTGCATACGCTAATTGACCTTCCGCTCTGCGTGCCTCTGTGAGATCGGCGTTCACCTTATCCAACACGATTTTCAATTCGGATATGGCGGCGGCGTGCTCTGGAGGAAGCCGGCTATCATCAAATCGATGCGTTTTAAGCTGTGCGATCTCCGCCGCTGTACGGGCCATCTCGCTTTTTAGTTCATTTTCACGCCCGACGACGAAGTCCAAATTAAAGGCCTCGCCGCTAGCTGTCAGAACCCTATGCAAGGCATTATACTGCTGAGTGGCTGTCTCCCATGCCTTTTCTTTTTCTCTCAGTTCCAGTTGGGCAGGATAAATCCGATCATCAAAGGCTCCGCAAAGTAGGTCACCTACTGCTTGCCGCCGCAGAGCAGAGTCGTTTCTTTCGAACCGGAATATGCGGTCCACCGGCGTCATCTGATCGACGTACATCAGGCGTAACAATTGATGCATCGTGATATTGGCTTCAGCCTCACTCGGAACTTCGGGCATGCCCATCGCTCGAAACAAGACTTGCGTGAAACTCTCACGGTCGCTCAGACGCCGATACGTGAAGCGCTGCCAGCCGTCCGCCGCAGAGGCAACCGCGTCCTCAAAGCTGCCGAAGAAAATCCACATGGGTTGCTGCCCACTGTCCGTGATTTCTCTTCTAAGCGTTAGCCGTGAGCCGCTAAGTGACACCTCGGCCAAAACTTCGTCGCAGAGAGCAGCTTCGTCCTTCCAGACGGTCAGGTCACCTCCCAAGCCGTAGAAGATGAGGTCAGCAATCGTCGATTTACCTACGCTGTTTCCTTCGCCCGGAATTCCGCGGATAATGTTTACGCCGACATGAAATGCCTCGTCGTAGGCTCGCAGACCGTCTTTCAGAACGACGAGACGGTTTAGAAAAAGGCTGGGATCAAGCCGCGTCATACCGATGCTCCAAAAGTCCAGTACGGCGCTTCAAACCATTCTCGCCGGTCAAGGGAATTTCAGCCAAATCGACAGCAAGCAAGTTTACCAACAGCTGGTCGGACAAAGCATCGGAAAAACTCTGGGATATGCTGGCGGGAAGTGGAAGTTCAGTGCGGCTCAGGAGGCGCGCATTCAGTTTTGAAGCTTCAACAAATCCCTTTGCCGCGAGCGACCTAGCTATGGTCTCGTGGATGCCTTCGAGCTGTCGTAGAAACTGCCTCGGAGACGGTATGCGTGTGTAGGCCGATCCAAGTCGCCCAAACGCCTTTTTTCGCGCGCTCATTGATTGTGGAAGGCGGGCCGATACTAACAGATGCGGAAATAGGTAATAAAAATCAAGAATGCGGTATGTATCCCATTGCATCTCCTGAGCCGGATTAGAATCCAGCAAGCGCAACATACGAAACATGCCATGATTTACGTCATATGCGGGATGATAAATGAGCATCCTTAGTGCCAGACCAAGTGGCAATTACCGGTGAGGAAATACACCATTCCACGAACTGTGGCGATTGCCACCCCGTCAAACTCATCGCATTGATCCAACTCTTGGGCGATGGGTTTCACTACCCTCTCGCTAACCAAGGCGTCAATTTCTTCTCGCGCAAGACCTTTCGCAATCGCTGGCCGAACCCAGGTATCGAATTCCTCAAATACCTTAGCCATCAGCGTTGCATAAATAGTCTGAAACGTCTTGGAGAACATGTTCATGTGCAGTTTTGCGTAAATTTCTTCTTTCATCCTCTTCGCCATATCGAGCTGGTCGATACGATTGGCCTTCAAAAACTTGCCGTCCAAACCAACAACGGTCTCATCTTTTACAACGCGCGTGTAGATCTCTAGTTCGGATATATAAGCGCACAGTGCTGAGTCATCGCTCGCTTCCGAGGCAAGCTTCTTAAACAGCTTGCTCAGAGGAGAGAGCGGCGTGGGAGGCGCCTCAATTATCTGGGTTTCGATGTAGTCACGCGCGGGCTTAATCACGTCGCCGTCGGCTTTGTCGCCTCCGATGATATCCCGGCCTGCCGAATTATCAGACTGGGTAACTTCGCGGCTCAAGCTGAACGCCCTCAGCCGCGCTTGTTGACGTCGCGACCGGCTTTGTCGCCGCCAATCACATCCCCGCCTGCGCGGTTATTGGATTGCGCCACTCCTCCGTGCCGCGCGTCGGCGCTGATAGCCTGAGATGACCGTCGAACCTGCACGTCAATGATTATCTTCAAAGTGAAGCCAGACACTAAGCCTGCGACAAACGACGCGATTGTGGTCCAATCCATAACTTCGCCCTCCCCCCGCAATGACCCTACCGAGTCCTCGCGCTCGTTCAATCACGAATGATAGCAATCTTGCTTCAGTATTGATCGCCGGAGCAAACAACTAAGAGATTCGTCTCTAGAATCTCTCACGATCTGCCGATGGCCGCCCCTCCGCCGCACCTATTCAGCGCTGCCTATGTTGCTCCGTTTATCAACCTCACAGGGTAGCCGCTGAGCTACGGCGAGGGCTTCGTGCGTCGGCACGTGATTCACGGGATAACAAGTCTGAACCCGCCCCTCATTCCCACCAATAAGCCGCCCGCTTCGCGCTCCCCGTCGCCACCTCGTTGAGCGTCGCCGCGTCGTACAGCCGCCCGCCGAGCATCACCCGGCTGACCTTCTCGCTGTTGCGGATGTCCGCGGTCGGGTCGGCGTCGAGGACGACGAGGTCGGCGAGCTTGCCCGCCTCCAGGGAGCCGATGTCCTTCGCCATGCCGAGCGACTGCGCGGCGACGATGGTGCCGGCGCGCAGCGCCTCGACGGGCGTCATCCCGCCGCGCACGAACGACCACAGTTCCCAGTGCGAGGCGATGCCCGGCTGCTGGCCGTGCGCGCCGATCGCGACGGGGACGCCGCGCCGGGCGAGCTTCGCCGCCTCGCGCGCGCTGTCATCGTCCTGATAGTCGCCCTCGGGCGCGATCTCGCGGCGGGCGCCGGCGGCGCGCAGCACGCCCGGCGGCGCGTGCGCGGCGAGCAGCGGCTGCTCCCAGATGTTGGTGTGCGCGCGCCAATAGGGATCGCCGGCGAGCCCGCCGAAGGTGACGACGAGCGTCGGCGTGTAATAGGTGCCGCTGCCCGCCCAGAAATCGACGACGTCCTTGTAGAAGGTCTGCAGCGGCAAATTGTGCTCGAAGGTCGAGTTGCCGTCGATGAGGTGGCTGATGCCGAGCCCGAACAGCGAGCCGCCCTCGACGACGACCTGCATATTCTCCTGGCGCGCCGCCGCGAGCACCTGCTGGCGCTGCTCGCGGCGCGGCTGGTTGTAGTTCTTGACGCTGTGCGCGCCCTGCGCCTTCAGCCGGCGGATATGCGCCAGCGCATCGTCGAGGCCGTCGATCTGCGCATAGCCGTCGGGCGACTTGGCGCCATAGACGACCTCGCCGGTCGAGAAGATGCGCGGGCCCAAAATCATCCCGGCGCGCTGCAGCTCCTGCGCGACGAAGATCTCGCTCGCCTGGCTCGACGGATCGTGGATCGTCGTGGTGCCGAGCGCGAGATTGGCGTGAAGCGACCAGTTGGCCTGCGGCACCACCTCGTCCGCGCCCTGCGGCCCGTGCGCATGCGCGTCGATGAGGCCGGGGATGATCGTCTTGCCGGCGACGTCGACGGTGGCGGCGCCGGCGGGGATCGCCACCTCGCCGCGCCGCCCGACCGCGACGATTCGGTCGCCGCGGATCAGGATCACGCCGTCGTCGATGATGCCGCCGTCGGCGCCCGCCATCGTGACGAGGCGCGCGCCGGTCAAGGCGACGGTGCCGTCGGGCTTCGCCGCCTCGACGGTGCGCGCCATCGAGACGCCGGTCTTGGGCGCCGCGAACTTGGGCGCGTCCTCGCCCGCCGGGGCGGTGGCGAACAGCGCGGCGGTCGGCGCGGTGTAGAGCGTCGGGCCGAGGCTCCAGTGCAGCTGCGCGCCGTCCTTCGACCAGTGGATATAGTCGGCGCCGGCGTCGCTGACGCGCACGACGGGGAGCGGCCCGCCCTTCATGTCGACCGCCACTTCCTGCCCGCCGGGCATCAGCGGCATGACGAAGGCCTGGTAGTTCTGGCGGAAGGCGGCGTAGCGGCCGTCGGGCGAGACGGCGAAATCGTTGGCGAGCTCGCCGCTGGCGTGGACGCGCTGGCCCTCGCCATTGAGATCGGTGCTGACCAGCTGGCGCTTGCCGTCCTTCGCGGCGATCATGAACAGCCGGTCGCCCTCGGCGCCGAAGCGCGGGCGCGCCATGTCGCGCGCGACGCGCACCGGCGTGCCGCCGGCGGCGGCGACGCGGTAGACGCCGGGGTCGTTGCTCCAGGTCGGCGACACGAGGCGGCCGCCGCTGCCGCGTTCGAAGACGATGGTGCGGCCGTCGGGCGAGAAATGCGGCCGGGCATAATGGCCGGGCTGGCTGGTGACGTCCTTCGGCTTGCCGCCGCCGGCGGCGACGGTGCGGAGGCGGCCGAGGCCGGCGTCGGTCCAGTCGACGAAGACGATCGTCCGGCCGTCGCGCGACCAGGAGGGGAAGAGCTCGAAGCCGTCGCCGCCGCTGGTCAGCCGGCGCGCGGCGCCACCCGCCATCGGCTTGACCCACAGCTTGCCCAGACTCTCGAACACCAGCTGGCGGCCGTCGGGCGAGACCTCGGCGAAGCGCACCATCTTGGTGGTGAAGCGGTCGGGGGCGACCTCGATCTGCGGGTGCGTCGGCACCGCCGATCCGCGCGTGTCGCTGACGCGGAAGGGGATTTCGCGGGCGTTGCCGCCATCGCCGTCGACGCGGCGCAGCTTGCCGCCGGCCCAGAAGACGATCGAGCGGCTGTCGGGCGTCCAGGCCATGTTGGGATAGACGCCGGTGACCGCCCAGGTCTCCTGCACGTCGCGGTCGAGCGCGTCATAGACCGCGCGCTCGGCGCCCGAGGCGAGATCGCGGACGAACAGCTTCGACTCGCCGGCCTCGCGGCGCACGAAGGCGATCTGCTTGCCGTCGGGCGACGGCGTCGGGCGGACGGCGCCGCCCTCGCCCGACACCACCGTCGTCGTCTCGCCGGTGGCGAGGTCGTAGCGCTCGATGTCGAACAGCGCGCCGTTCGAATCCTGGGCATATTCGAAGATCGGCCCCGGCGTGACGTTGCGGGTGAAGTAGACGCCCGTGCCGTCGGGGGCGAAGGTCGGCTCGCCGAGCTCCTTCTGGTGGCGCTCGTTGGGCCGCTTGACCAGCAGCACGCCGCCGCCGCCCGAGGCGTGGTAGAGCCAGACCTCGCCGGTGCCGAGCGAGCGGCCGGTGGTGAAATGCTTCTTGGCGGCGATGAAGCGGCCGTCGGGGCTCCAGCTTGGCTGGTAGAGCAGGCGGAACTCCTCCTTGGTCACCTGCCTTTTGTCGCTGCCGTCGGCGTTCATCACCCAGATATTGTCGCCGCCGCCGCGGTCCGAAGTGAAGGCGATGCGCCGGCCGTCGGGCGAGAAGCGCGGCTGCACCTCATAGGCGAGGCCTTCGGCGATGCGCCGCGGCGTGCCGCCGGCGATCGGCATGGTGTAGATGTCGCCGAGCAGGGTGAAGGCGAGCGTCCGCCCGTCGGGGCTGACGTCGACGTCCATCCAGCTGCCCTCGTCGGTGTCGATGGCGATCTGGCGAATGGTGGCGCCGGCGGGCGCGTTGACGTCCCATTTCTTGGGGTCGGGCTTGGCGGCGTCGCCGGTGCCGGTCGCGGCGCCGGCGCTCGGCGTCGGCAGCGGCGCGGGATCGCGGGTCGGGTCGGCGGCCTGGTCCTCGGGCGCCTGCGTCGCGGCGACCGGCGGCGGCGGCGTCTGGGCAAGCGCAGGCAGGGCGACGGCAAGCGCCAGCAGCGAAACGGCGGTCGGCTTCATGGGGACGTCCTTGGCAGATCGGCAGGATGGCGCCTGTTAGACGCGATGCGCGCGCGAGGTTCAAGCCGGCTTTCGTCCGCGGCGTACCATTCAACCCGTCGGCAGAAGCGCGGCGAGATCGCCGCGCCGCTCGACGCGGATCGCCTCGACGCCGAGCCAGCGCGCCAGCCGCTGCAGCTCGTCGGTCACCGCGGGCCGCACCGCGTCGATCTCGCTGCCGGGTTCGAGATGCGCGGCGGCGACCACCAGCCGCTTGGCCTTGCGGTCGGCCTTGAGGTCGAGCCGCGCGGCGATGCGGTCGCCCAGCAGGAAGGGCAGCACATAATAGCCATGCTCGCGCAGATGCGCGGGGACGTAGATCTCGATGCGGTAGCGGAAATCGAACAGCCGCTCGACGCGGTCGCGCTCCCACATCAGCGGGTCGAACGGCGAGACGATCGCCGCGGCCCTGGGCTTGGGCGCCGAGCTGACGCCGGCGGGCACATAGGCGGTGTCGCGCCAGCCTTCGACCTTCGCTGGGACCAGCTCGCCCGCCTCGACCAGCTCGGCGACGCGCGCGGCGGCGTCGGCGGGGCCCATTCGCCAGTAGGTGCGCAGGTCGCCGACGGTGGCGACGCCGAGCGCGCTGGCGGCGACCATCAGCAGCCGGCGCTGCGCTTCCGCCTCGTCGGGGGTGGGCAGCGCGCAGGCCTCGGGCAGCACGCGCTCGGTGAGGTCGTAGACGCGCTCGAAGCCGCGCCTTGAGGCGGTGGTGACGAGGCCGGCGGCGAACAGCCATTCGAGCGCGCGCTTGCCGTCCGACCAGCCCCACCAGCTGCCGCTCGCCTTGCCGCCGCCGTCGAGATCGCGCGCCGCCAGCGGGCCGCGGTCCGCGATCTGCCGGCGCACCGCCTCGACGAAGTCGCCGCGCTCGGCGGCGAAGCGGCGCAGCCCGACATAGCCGCCGGTGCCGGCGCGCACGCGCGCCATCTTCCAGCGCAGCGCCGGCTGCAGCGCCAGGTCGATCAGCGCCGCCTCATGCCCCCAATATTCGAACAGCCGGCGCTTGCGCCCCGCCGCGGCCTTGTCGAGCAGCGCCGTGTCATGGTCGCCGAGCCGCGCGAAGCCGGGCATATAATGCGCGCGTGCCAGCACGTTGACCGAATCCATCTGGACCTGGCCGAGGCGGTCGATCATCGCGGCGAAGGCCGCCGGGCCGGGGCGCGCCGGGCGCGGCTTCGACAGGCCGACCGCGGCCAGCGCCAGCCGCCGCGCCTCCCGTGCCGAGAGCTCAGTCGTCGTCGGCATCTTCGCGTTCGGCGGCCTCGATGAACATCCGCGCGGCGCGGCGTTCCTCCTCGGTCTTGAACGCGTCTTCGGGCGACGGGGCGATCTCGAAGACGAACAGCAAGGTCCACAGCGCGAAGCGGCGGCCGGGGTCCTTCTCGTCGGCGAAGTCGAAGGTCAGCCGGTCGCGCCCGGCATCGAACACCGCCGGGGTGATCGCGTCGAAGTCGTTGGTGCCGAAATAGCGGTAGAGGAGGAGATCGAGTTCCATGGCTTGGCTTAACGCGAAAATCCTCCCCTGCAAGGGGTGGGGGACCGCCGATGGCGGTGGCGGGGTATCAAGCGCCGGTACCCCTCCACCCTGCTGCGCAGGGTCCCCCTCCCCGTTCCGGGGAGGATTTATTCTGACGTGCTGACCCCATCCTCCCCGTTCCGGGGAGGATCTTATTCGTGGCGCAGCGCGTCGATCGGGTTGAGCGACGCGGCGCGGCGCGCCGGGAAATAGCCGAACACCACGCCGATCAGCGCCGAGAAGAAGAAGGCGAGCAGGTTGATCTGCGGATCGAACAGGAAGGGCACCTGCAGCAGCGGCGCCAGCGACACCGAGGCGACGAGCGCCAGCAGCAGCCCGATGACGCCGCCCAGGCAGGCGAGCGCGATCGCCTCGACGAGGAACTGCAGCAGCACCTCGCGCGCCACCGCGCCGATGGCGAGGCGGATGCCGATCTCGCGCGTGCGTTCGGTCACCGACACCAGCATGATGTTCATGATGCCGATGCCGCCGACGAGCAGGCTGACCGCGGCCACCGCGCCGAGCAGCCCGGTGAGGATGCGCGTCGTGCCCGACAGCGTCTCGGAGATCTGCGCGGTGTCGAAGATGTTGAAATTGTCGGGCTCGCCGCCCTTCAGATTGCGCCGCTCGCGCAGCAGCGAACTGATCGAGGCCTGGACGGTGGCGCTGTCATAGGCCGGATCGCCCCACACCACGACGTTGCGGATGTCGCGGTTGCCGGTGACGCGGCGCGGGCCGGTCTTGATCGGCATGAGCACGACGTCGTCCTGGTCGTTGCCGAAGCCGCCGGTCCCGCGCCGGCTGAGCGCCCCGATCACCTCGCAGCTGATGTCGCGCAGCCGGATGCGCTCGCCGACCGGCGCCGCCTGGCGGAACAGATTCTGCTGGACGGTGGCGCCGATGATGCACACCGCCTTGCCCGCCCGTTCCTCGGCCGGGGTGAAGATGCGCCCCGCCGACAGCGCCCATTGCTGCGCGGTGAAATAGTCGCCGGTGGTGCCGTTGATCGTCGTCGACCAGTTGGCGGCGTTGCGGACCGCGATCCCCGACGACTGCGCCTGCGGCGCGACCGCCGAGACGCCGGCGACCTGCTCGCGGATCGCCTCGACGTCGCCCTCGTCGAAGTCGGGCGGCGACGGCCCGCCGCCGCCGCGGCCGAAGCCCTGGCCGGGGCGGATCTGCAGGATGTTGGCGCCGAGCCCCGAGATCTGCTCCTGCACCGCCGCGGTGGCGCCGTTGCCGAGCGTCACCATGGTGACGACCGCGGCGACGCCGATGACGATGCCGAGGATGGTCAGGAACGAGCGCAGCAGGTGGCGGCGGATCTCGCGGAAGGCGAGGACGATGGTGGTGCCGAGGGCTCTGTTGCAAAGATTGGCGGCAGTCAGAGGTAGGCTGTCGCTCTGCGCCGATCAGGCGGCTGCTGCGAAATGGTGGTTGAGCATGCCCATGGCCTCCGTCAGCGCCGAGGGCCCAATGCCAAAAGCTCTCTCC
>JASBUR010000050.1 GCA_030147805.1 Sphingomonadaceae bacterium | reverse complement strand
TGGAGAGAGCTTTTGGCATTGGGCCCTCGGCGCTGACGGAGGCCATGGGCATGCTCAACCACCATTTCGCAGCAGCCGCCTGATCGGCGCAGAGCGACAGCCTACCTCTGACTGCCGCCAATCTTTGCAACAGAGCCCGAGGATGAGGTCGCGCGCCTCGTTGCAATGCCAGCCGATGCGAACGCGCCCCTCGGGAACCGACAGGCTGCCGTATTTGGTCGAATTGGTCACGAGCTCATGGACGACGAGCGCCATCGTCGAATAGGCCTGCGGATTGAGCAGGATGGGCAGCCCCTCGGTGATGACGCGGCCCTCGTTGTCGGCGAACGCCGCCGCCTCGGCGTCGATGAGCGCCTGCAACGGCGCCGGCCCCCAATGGTCGTCGGTGATCTGGTTGTGCGCGCGCGCCAGCGCGTGGATGCGTCCGTCGACGACCTTGGCGAACTCCTTTACCGCCTCGTCGGTCGGCTGCGACTGCCGGATCAGGCCGCGGATCACGCCCAGGATGTTGCGGACGCGGTGGTTGAGCTCGGCGATCAGCAGCTCCTGCCGCGCGTTCGACTGCTGGCGTTCGGCCGAGGCCTCGTCCGCGAGGCGCAGTACCACCTCGATCAGCGTGGCGCGCAGCGTCTCCGCGACGCGCAGTTCCGAGGCGGTGAACGGCTGCGATCGGCCTTCGACCAGCTCCTTCCACTCGGCGAAGCTCTCGCGCGGCGTCAGCCGCGGGCCGTTGGGGCCATATTCGACCGGCTTGTGCGGGTCGCCGCCCCAGCGCACCGATCGCACCAGCTCGGACCGGAACAGCACGACATAGTCGCGCGGCGAGCGCGAGATCGGGATCGCCAGCAGCCCGGCGGCGCTGTTCAGCCCGGCGGGGTCGGCGATCAGCGACGCGATATGGTCGGTCGCGAACACCTTTCCCGCCGCCGTCGCGTTGAGCGCCCGAACGATGCGGCGGAAGGCGTCGGTCGACGGCGTGCTGCCCGAGAAGGCATAGTTGCCCGCGATCCACACGCCGACGCCGTCGGCGGCGATGGCGTTGGTCAGGATGTCGCCGAGCCAGTCGGGATCCTTGAGCAGCGTCTCGTCGGAGGCGACCGCGCCGAGCAGCTGGTCGGACAGGTCGCGGGCGCGGCGCTCGAACTCGACCGTTTCCTTGCGCTCGCGGCTTTCGAGCCGCATCGAGAACATCTGCGCGAACAGCTCGCTCACCGACCGCCGCTCGAAGGACGCGCAACGCGGCGCGTAGTGGTGGCAGGCGAACAGGCCCCAGAGCCGGCCCTCGACGATGATCGAGATCGACATCGAGGCGCAGACGCCCATGTTCTTCAGATATTCGATGTGGATCGGCGAGACCGCGCGCAGCACCGACAGCGACAGGTCGAGCGGCTGGCCCGATTCGTCGAGCGCTGGCGTGATCGGCACCGGCACCGCGTTCACGTCGGTGATGATACGGAGCAGGTTGCGCTTGTAGAGCTCGCGGGCCTGCGCCGGAATGTCGCTCGCCGGATAGTGGAGGCCCAGGAACCGGCCGATGCCCGGCTTGCACGCCTCGGCCACGACTTCGCCCGATCCGTCGGGCGCGAAGCGATAGACCATCACCCGATCGAAGCCGACGAGGCCGCGTACCTGGCGCGCGCCCTCGCGATAGAAGGCCGCCATGTCGGCGCACTGGTCGAGCCGGGTTATCATCGACCGCACCATGCCGGTGGCGTCGCCATGCTCGTCGGAGGCGGGCTCGGCCTCGATCACGATCAGGTTGCCCGACAGGTGAATGGCGATGTCGAACGGCGGGCCGCCCTCGACGACCGGGCAGCCGAACAGCCGTTCGATGCCATCGGCGCCGCGCAGCATCGCGGTCCGGTTGCGCAGGTCGTGCATCGTGCGTGCCGCAAAGATCTCGCGCAGCGCCGTGCCGATGGCGTCCTCGGGCGCGAGGCCGATGAACGCGGCGCAGTTGGCCGAGGCGCGCGCGACGATCCAGTCGGACGTGAGCGCCAGCAGGAATCCGACCGGCTGGATGGCGCCGAGGAGGTGAATCGGTTCGCGGTCGCAGTTGGTCAGGTCGACCTTTTCGTTCGGATACGCCAAGCTACGCTGCCTTCAGGATGGTGGTGCCGCTTTCTTCGAAGAGGCTGAATACCTGACGGGCCGAAATTGTTGCGGCCGCGACATCTTCGGCCGTCGTCACATGGCGATCGAGCGCATCGAGCAGGCGGCGCCACGCCGCCGAATCGCTCGCGCCGAGAAATTGTGTCGGCAACGCCGCCGGGACCGAGCGCCGCAGCAGCGCGCCGCCGAGCCGCGATCCTTCGAGGACATAGGCGGCGCCGAGCAGCGCGGCAGCGCCGTCGAGCACGGAAAAGGGCCGAAGGGGGGGCGTGGCGAGACCGAGCGCGGCGAGGTCGCTGCGCAGTAGCGGCGCCCGCTGCCGGTCGGGCCAGTCGGGGAGAACCGCCGCGACCCCCGCGGCGTCGAGCGCCGCTTCGACGGCAAGATGCGCCATCGCCTGCGCCGTCAGGAAGCGCCCGTAGGAAACGGCGTCGGACAGGTCGAATCGCGTGAAGACGGCATCGACGCGGTCGTGCCAGCCGGCGGTCTCGGACCGCAGGCGCTGTCGTACGGGGAACGCATCACTCATCGCCGATCGGACCTACGCAACGACGCGCCCGAAGACAATCCGGCGCGTCGCCGCGGGCCGACAGCCATGGACTTTTGCCGCCGACGCCCGATGATGTGCCGCGCCTTCAACCTGCGGGGTTCCCACGCTTGCTCGTCCTGTCCGGCATCGCCGTCGTCGTCGTCGGCTTCCTGCTCCGCCTCAATCCGCTGCTCGTCGTCACCGTCGCCGCGCTGGTCACCGGTCTCGCCGGCGGGCTCGACCTGCCGACGGTGATCGCCGCCTTCGGCAAGGCGTTCAACGACAACCGCTACGTCTCGATCATCTGGATCGTGCTGCCGGTGATCGGTCTGCTCGAACGTCACGGGCTGCAGGAGCGCGCACGGCAGGTGATCGGCGGGGTGAAGGCGGCGACCGTCGGCCGGCTGCTGATCGTCTATCTGCTGTTCCGCCAGGTGACGGCGGCGATCGGCCTCCATTCGATCGCCGGCCATGCGCAGACCGTCCGCCCGCTGGTCGCGCCGATGACCGAGGCGGCGGCAGAGAACAAGCATGGCGACATCGATGCCGATACGCGCGACGAGGTGAAGGCCTATGCCGCCGCCACCGACAATGTCGGCGTGTTCTTCGGCGAGGACATCTTCATCGCCATGTCGTCGATCCTGCTGATCAAGGGCTTCCTCGAATCGAACGGCATCATCGTCACGCCGCTGTCGCTATCGGTGTGGGCGATCCCGACGGCGATCGTCGCCTTCGTCATCCATGGCTTCCGGCTGCTGCTGCTCGACCGCAAGCTCGCGCACGGCGCGAAGGCGGCGCGATGATCGGCCTGCCCTTCGTCTACACGATCGCCGGACTGATGTTCGCCGCCTTCGCGGGGCTGAGCGCCGTCGACCGCAGCAACCGCAAGCGCGTCGGCAACGCCGCCTTCTGGGGACTGATGGCGGTGAGCTTCCTCGCCGGCGATGCGCTCGGCGATCTGGGCAACGGCCTGCTGGTGCTCGGCCTCGTCGCGCTGGCCGGTATCGGCGCGCTCGGGCGCGGTGCGCCGGTGACGACGACGATCGAGGGCCGCCGCGCCGAGGCCGGCGCGCGCGGCAACAGGCTGTTCATACCGGCGCTGATCATCCCGCTGACCGCGCTCGCCGGTACGCTGCTGCTCGCCGACATCGGCGTCGGCGGCGCGCCGCTCATCGATCCGAAGCAGCTGACCTTGGTCTCGCTCGGCTTCGGCGTGCTGATCGCGCTCGCCGCGGCGATGGCGTGGCTGCGGCCACCGGCGCTGGCGCCGCTGCAGGAAGGGCGGCGGCTGATCGATTCGGTGGGCTGGGCGGCGGTACTGCCGCAGATGCTCGCAGCGCTCGGCGCGGTGTTCGCGCTGGCCGGCGTCGGCGCGGTGGTCGGCGACCTCGTCGGCGGCGTCATCCCCGACGGCAGCCGGCTCGCCGCGGTCGCGGCCTACACCGTCGGCATGGCGCTGTTCACGATGGTGATGGGCAATGCCTTCGCCGCCTTCCCGGTGATGACCGCCGCGGTCGGGCTGCCGCTGGTCGTGCGCCAGTTCGGCGGCGATCCGGCGATCGTCGCGGCGATCGGCATGCTGGCGGGCTTCTGCGGCACGCTGATGACGCCGATGGCGGCCAACTTCAACATCGTCCCCGCGGCGCTGCTCGACCTCAAGGACCGGAACGGCGTCATCAAGGCGCAGATCGGCACCGCGCTGCCGCTGCTCGTCGCCAACACGCTGCTGATGTACGGGCTGGCCTTTTGATGACGCTCACCCCCGATCTCGCCGCCAAGCTCGCCGGCCTCGCGCTGGCGCATGTCCGCCGCGAATTTCCCTACAAGCCCGATCATGTGATGGCGGGTCCCGAGGACGCGCAGCGGCCGAGCGAACTGCACCCGATCTTCCACGGCAGCTACGACTGGCACAGCTGCGTCCACGGCTATTGGCTGCTGCTGCGGCTGCGCCGCCTCGTCCCCGCGCTGCCGCAGGCGGGGGCGATCGCCGCGCTCGCCGACGAGATGCTGGTGCCGCAGAAGGTCGCGGGCGAGCTCGCCTATCTGGCGCGGCCGACCAGCGCCGGCTTCGAACGCCCCTACGGCTGGGGCTGGCTCCTCAAGCTCCACGCCGAGGCGGCGCGGCACGACGCCGGCTGGGCCTCGGCGCTCGAGCCGCTGGCGCGGGCGTTCGCGGCACGCTTCCACGGCTATCTGCCCAAGCTCACCTATCCGATCCGCGTCGGCACGCATTTCAACACCGCCTTCGCGCTGGTGCTCGCCGACGACTGGGCGGCGACGCACGATCCGGCGCTCAAGGCGCTGATCGCCGAGCGGGCGCGCGACTGGTTCGGCGGTGACCGCGACTGCCAGGCCTGGGAGCCCGGCGGCGACGAATTCCTGTCGTCGGCGCTCAGCGAGGCGCGGCTGATGCAGCGCGTGCTCGGCGCGGACTTCCCGGCGTGGTTCGCCGGCTTCCTGCCGCGCGCGGCGCAGCGCCAGCCGGCGTCGCTGTTCACGCCCGCGGTGGTCAGCGACCGCAGCGACGGCAAGATCGTCCATCTCGACGGGTTGAACCTCAGCCGGGCGTGGTGCTGGCGCGCGATCGCTGCGGGGGTCGGGGATCCGGCGCTGCAGGCCACCGCGACCGCCGCCGCCGACGACCATGTCGCCGCCAGCCTGCCGCATGTCGCCGGCGACTATATGGGCGAACATTGGCTGGCGACCTTCGCGTTGCTGGCGCTGGTCGGGGACTGACGCCCGCGACTGCGCCACCCCCTCCGCGCTCACGCTGAGCTTGTCGAAGCGCGAGCTGGCACGACCGCCGGGGCTGGCTCGCCCTTCGACAAGCTCAGGGTGAGCGCCAATACGGCTGTGGTACGCGGGCGGGCTCAGCCGTTGTGCGTCTTCAGAAACGCCAGCGTATCCGCCAGCACCGGCGCGCGGCCGCGGAACGGCTTGGACAGCGCCAGCACCGCGCCGACATGGCCAAGGCCGTCATATTCCTTCAGCTCGACCGTCGCGCCGGCCTCGCGCAGCGCCGCCGCGAGCTTGCGGCTGTTGCGCGGCAGCACCATCGTGTCCTCGGTGCCGGTGGCCAGCAGGATCGGCGGCGCGTCCTGGCGCGCGAAGTTGATCGGCTGGGTGAGCGCGGCATCGGGGGCGCGGCCGAAGGCGTTCTTCGTCGCGCCGACGTTGAACGGCAGGAAGTCGTACGGGCCGGCGAGGCCGACGGCGGCGCGCAGCCGCGCCGGGTCGCTGCCGGCGGCGCGCAGCCAGCGCGGGTCGAGCGCCAGCAGCATCGCGATATGCGCTCCCGCCGAATGGCCGACCAGCGAGACGCGCGCCGCGTCGCCGCCGTGGCGGCCGATGTTGGTTTCGGTCCAGGCGACCGCCGCGGCGCCGTCCTCGACGAAGGCGGGGAAATGCACCTCGGGCACCAGCCGATAGTCGGGGATCACGACGGTATAGCCGCGCGACGCGAACGCCTTGGCGGCGAAGCCATAGCCGTCGCGGCTGCCGCTCGCCCAGCTGCCGCCGTAGAAGAAGGTCACCACCGGCGACGCGCCCTCGGCCTTCGCCGGGCCGTAGATGTCGAGCCGCTGGCGCGGATCGCTGCCGAAGGCGACGCCGCTGGCGATCTTGCGCGTGCCGCGGTCACCCGGGGACAGGTTGTTGAGGCCGTTGAGCGTGCCGAGCGGCGAGCAGGCGGCGGCGAGGCCGGCGCCGACCACCGAGAGAAAGCTGCGTCGCGCCATCGTCATCCGCGCCCGGCCATCGCTATTTGAGCAGCAGCTGGCCGGCGTCGCGGACGCGGCCGCGCAGCTTGTCGGCGAAGCTCTGCAGCAGCGGCGGCAGCGTAACGGTCAGCGTGACGACGGTTTCGGCGACGTCGACGACGCCGCTGACGCTCTGGCCGAGCGCGCGCGCCTCGAAGAGCATCCGGTTGCCGTCCCAGCGCTCGCTGAGCTTGATCATCGCGCCGCCGGGCACGCTGCCGACCGTCCTCGCGAAGCCGCTGGCAATGCGCCGCCGCGCCTCGTCGGCGCCGAGCTGGTGCGGGATGCTGACGGTCGTCGGCTGGGTCATGGCCTTACCTCCGAAATGACCGCGGCGAGCGCTGCGGCATTGTCGGCGGCGTCGTGGAAGCGGTCGCCATAGGTCGCCGCCAGCTCGATCGCCGCGGCGCGATTATAGGGCATCGCCACCATCACCACATGCATGCCGTTGGCGAGCGCCGAGGTCGCCTCGTGGACGCTGTCGTCGATCAGCAGCTCGGCGCCGACGACGCGCGCCGTCACCGACTTGCAGGCGTTGGTGCCGCCGACATGGTGCAGCTCGATTCCGTCGAGCGGGAAGCCATGGTCGCGCAGCCAGCGCTCGGTGAGGAAATCGACCTCGGGCGGGCGGCGCGTGATGTAGCTCTTCAGCCGTCCGGCGTCGGCGATCGCGGTGGCGAGCGCCAGCCCGCCGTCGACCGGCTGCGCGCCGAGGATCGTCCGCTCCTTGGTCCACATGCCGAGCATCACCGGCGCCAGCCGGGCGCTCAGCACCGGGTCGGGATGCTCGTAGGGCACGTAATAATTGTCGCCGAGGAACAGCTCCTCGGGCGGAACCCCGAGGTATTCGGCGCAGGAATAGCGGCAGCTGCCGAGCAGGTCGCACAGCACGGCGTCGATATCGAGCGCGACGGGGGCGATATGGCGGAAGGGCAGGGCGGCGGCGTGGGGGGAAGCAGCGTACATGGCGCGCTCATTCGCGCGGATCGGCGAAGGTGCCAAGGACGAAAATCGACGCAGCGCCCACATGCACCCTCGCCCGCTTGCGGGAGAGGGAGGGGCCCGCGGCGAAGCCGTGGGAGGGTGAGGGTGTCCCCGCGTTGGAGGCTCGCTGGCGCTCGCACACCCTCACCTAACCTCTCCCACATGCGGGAGAGCGACTGGGCCGGCCCCCCTCACACCCGCTCATAGGTGATCGCCGAGCCGTCGCCGCCCTTGAAGCGCAGCCCCGCCCAGGTCGGCCCCGCGTCATAATAGGTGTCGAGCGCGACCTCGCCGGTCATCGCATAATGGTCGGCGCGGATCGCGCCGCCGCGCGCCGGCACCATCACCTCGCCGCGGCGCTCGATCTTCGGGCGCTGGACCTCGCCGGTCTGCGTGTTGAGGAAGGGGCCGTCGAGCATGCGCCGGTTCCAGTGCGTCGCCGCCAGCGTGGTGGCGGGCGCGACGAACTTGCCCTTGGGCCCCTCGACCGCCACGCCGGCGGCGGTGCGGCGGCCGGTGACGACCATCGTCTTGCCGTTCTGGACGGTGGTCGCCTCGACAGACAGCCAGTCGCCGCCGCGCCACTGCTCGACGGCATGGTGTTTGTAGCGGAACAGCGTGATCGGCCCGAAGCCGACCGCCAGCGCGACGTCGATCAGCACCTTGAGCTCGTCGCCCGACGGCTCGAAGCGCAGGACATGCGAGCCGATCTTCTTGCCCTTGCGCATCACGTCGAAGGCGAGGCGTCGGCCTGGCGGGACGGGCAGCGCGGCGTGCGCCGGCGCCACGGCGAGCGCGCCGAGTCCGGCGAGGACCAGGCGGCGGCTGATCATGTCGGGCGCGCTCATCGGGCGTCCACCATCGGGCCAGCGAGCGTGACTGGGGCTTCGGGGGGCGCCGGCGCCTTCCAGAAGCCGACACGTTTCCGCCACAGCCGGATCGCCTCCCAGTGGATCGCGCCGAGCACCTTGAGCGGGAACAGCCGCCCGGCGGCGAGCAGCCGCAGCACCTGGCCGGCAGTGAACCGCCGCGCCCGCCCGGTGAGCCGCGCGGTCAGCATCGGCTGCTCGCCGCGCCGCACGTCGATGTCGAGCCGCACCGCGCCGGCGGGCGCGGTGACGCGGAAGTCGTAGCTGAGGTCGAGCGCCATGAACGGCGAGACGTGGAAGACCTTGTCGCAGCCGTGGCGCAGCGCCTCGCCGGCGCCGGCGTCGACCGGAAACAGGTAGGAATGGCGCTCGCCGAAGGTGTTGTTCACCTCGTAGAGCACTGCCTGCAGCGTGCCGTCGCGGCGGTGGACGTAATAGGTGCTGATCGGGTTGAAGACATGGCCGAGCAGCCGCGGCTGACACAGCAGCAGGATGCGGCCGCCGTCGTGCGCCAGGCCATGTTCGGCCATCAGCTCGACGACCTGGCTTTCGAGCCGCCGGCCGCTGCCGTCGAGATGGTCGGCGTCGCGCAGGCTGAGCAGCGCGCGGCGGTTGCGGCCGAACAGCCAGCCCTTGGGCGCCGGCGCGCCGAGGTCGATCGCCAGCAGCAGCAGCCGGTAGGTAAAGCCGTGCGGCACCGGCGCGAACCGGTCGTGGCGCAGCCAGGTGTCGTAGAGGCGGACGGGAAGATCCTCCCCTGCAAGGGGAGGGGGACCCTGCGTAGCAGGGTGGAGGGGTGGCAACGCCGGAGCCCCCTCTACCGCCTGCGGCGGTCCCCCTCCCCCGGTGGGGGAGGATGAAGAAAAGGCGTCGCTCATGCCGCGAACACTTCGGGTTCGATCGGCTGCATCTCGCGCGGCGTCAGCGACACGCGCCCGCAGGCGTTGGCGACGATCCACGGCCGCTGGACGCCGCCCAAGGCCTCGGCGACGGCGAGGCCCGCCTGCAGCCCGTCCTCGTGGAAGCCGGCGCCGAGATGCGCGCCGGCGAACCACAGCCGGTCGATGCCCTGGATGTCGCCGTGCTCGCGCTGCGCGGCGAGCGCGGCGCGGTCGAACACCGGATGCTCGTAGGTCGTCGCGTAGCGCACGCGCCCCGGGTCGATCGGCGCCGTCGGGTTCAGCGTCACGAACAGGTCGTCGGTGCAGCCGAGATTCTGCAGCGCATTCATCCAGTAGGTGACCGACACCGGCTGGCGCGCGCCCGCCGCGTCGGTGACGCCGAGATAATTCCACGCCGACCACACCGACCTGCGCTGCGGCATGAAGCCGGGATCGTCGTGGAGGATGGCGCGGTTGCGGCTGTAGCGGAAGGCGCCGAGCAGCTCGCGCTCGCGCGGCGTCGGGTCGGCGATCATCCGCAGCGCCTGGTCGGCGTGCGTGGCGATCACCACCTCGTCATAGACATGTTCCTCGCCGGTCGCGTCGGTGACGAGCACGCCGCCGCTGGTGCGCTTCACCCGCGTCACCGCGCAGCCCTGCCGCAGGTGCAGCCGCGCCTCGGCGAGAAGCTGGTGGATGTAGCGGCGGCTGCCGCCCTCGACCGTCCGCCACGGCGGCCGCTCGCCGGGGATCATCAGCTGGTGGTTCTCGCAGAAGCGCACGAACGCCGCGGCGGGCAGCTCGAGCATCTCGTCGATCGGCCCCGACCAGATCGCGGCGGCCATCGGCAGCAGATGATCGTCGCGAAACGCCGCGCCATAGCCGCCGGCGGCGAGGAACTCGCCAAGGCTCTGTTCCTCGGCGGCGGCGCCGTGACGTGGCGCCTCGCGGTAGAAGCGCAGGATGTCGCGGATCATCGACCAGTGGCGCGGCCGGAACAGGTTGCACTTCTGCGCGAACAGCGTGAACAGGTCGGTGCCCGAATATTCCATCCGGCCGCCGTCGATCGACACCGCGAAGGTCATCGTCGTGTCGTGCGACTCGAGCCCGAGATGGTCGAGCATCGCGACGAGATTGGGATAGGCGGGCGGATTGTAGACGATGAAGCCGGTATCGACCGCCACCTCGCCCTGGCCGGTCGTCACCTTGCGCGTGTTGGTATGTCCGCCGAGCCGGTCGTCGGCCTCGTAGAGCGTGACGTCATGGCGCCCGGCGAGCAGCCAGGCGCAGGACAGCCCCGAAATTCCCGATCCGATGACGGCGATACGCTCGATCAAGTCCGCTTCCCCCCCAGGCTCGCCGCGGTCTCAGCCGCCCCGTAGCTTCGGATGCCGCCGCCCCCCGGTTGCATCGCTTCGTCGCTTTTCGCCGCGCCTCAGCGCCGCGTCGCCACATATTGGCCGACCGCCGCCACCACCGCGGTCAGGAAGGCGCCCCAGGCGAGGTCGGTCATCACCAGCCCGACCGTCCAGCGCACCATCGTCGCATGGTTGGTGAGCTCGTAGGTGCCATAGCCGATCAGCCCGAGCCCGGCGCCGCGCAGCGCCGCCGGCGCCAGCCGCTGGCTCTTCCAGTCGATCGCGAACGCCAGCACCAGCGCGATGTAGGACAGGTAGAACACCGCCGCCGGCGCGAGGCGGATGCTGTCGAGCAGCATGTCACCGAGCGCCGCCTGGAAGCTGGTGATCGCATAGTTGAGCCACAGCGCGTCGAGCACCAGCATCGTGCCGAGCCCCGCGACATAGGCGGCGAGGAAGCGCCCCGTCGAAAACCCCGTCCGCATCCGCCGCTACCCCTCGTTCGCCGCCGCCGCCGCCGGCTTCAGCCGCACGTGCACCACCCCCCAGGCGTCGCCGCCGGCATGGCCGAACAGCCCCTCGGTCGCCAGGAAGAACAGCCGCCAGCGCCGCTGCCACAGCCGCCAGTCGGCGCCGTAGGTGTCCTTCAGCACCGGCACGATCGTGGCGGCGTGGCGGTCGTAATTCTCCAGCCACAGCCGCGCGGTGCGTGCATAATGGCTGCCCGGCCACCACCATTGCGCGTCGACCGTGAACAGGTCGGGGAAATGGCTCGCCAGCTGCTCGCTCGGCATGATGCCGCCGGTGAAGAAATGCTGCGCGATCCAGTCGCCCTCGTCGCCCGCATCGAAGCGGTAGGGGGCGCTCCGGTGCGCGAAGAAATGCGCGAACAGCAGCCCGTCGGGCTTGAGCCAGGCGCGCAGTCGCGTGAACAGCGCCCGCCAGTTCGACATATGCTCGAACATTTCGACCGAGACGATGCGGTCGGGGGCGAAATCGGGCTCGAACACATTGGCGTCGGCGGTGATGACGCGGACGTTGCGCAGCCCGCGCTCGGCGGCGCGCGCCTCGATATAGGCGCGCTGCGACGTCGAATTGGACACCGCGGTGATCCGCGACGCCGGATAGTGCGCCGCCATCCACAAGGTCAGCGAGCCCCAGCCGCAGCCGAGTTCGAGCACCTCCTGCCCGTCCTCCAGCCGGGCGTGCGCGCAGGTTTCGGTCAGCGCCGCCACCTCGCCCTCGTCGAGCGTCATGCCCGGGCGCGGGAACAGGCACGAGCTGTATTTGAGCCGGCTGCCCAGCGTCTGCACGAACAGCGCGGCGGGCACCTCATAATGCTGGCGGTTGGCGGCGTCGGTATGTTCGGCGATGCGCCGCGTCGTCATCGACCGCGCGAAATCGGCGGTGTCCTCGCCGGCGGCGACGAGCCGGCGGTTGGTCCGGCCGACGAAATGCTGGATGACCGCGCGCGTCAGCAGGTCGGGGACGGGAAGGCGCTCGCCGATCGAGGAAAGCAGGGCGTCGACGCTCATGTACGTTGGCTCCGGGGCAGGCGCGGCTTGCGCTTGGGTTTGGGCTTGGAGGGCGCAGGCGCGGCCTTCGCCGGCGCCCTGGCTTTCGGGGACCTGTCCTGCGAAGCCTTCGGCGGCAGCGGCACGAAGCGGCTGACGCGCGCGGCATAGGCGTCCCAGGCGCGGCCGCGCGTGCGCCGCATATGCGCCTCGAGCGGCGGCACCCCCGACATGTTGAGCAGCAGGTGCAGCATCATCAGCGGCGCGGCGAGCGCGATCCACCCCGGCGCCCACGCCGGCGTGGCCAGGATGCCGATCGCGATCGCCACCCAGCTCAGCCATTCGAAGAAGTAGTTGGGGTGCCGCGACCATCCCCACAGCCCGACGTCGCAGATCCTGCCCTTGTTCGCCGGATCGGCGCGGAAGGCGCGCATCTGCGCATCGGCGGTCGCCTCGCCGATCAGCGCGACGACGAACAGCGCCGCCGCGGCGATATCGGCGGCGGTCAGCGCGCCGGCGCCGCCCGCGACGGGCGCCCGCGCCACCAGCACGACGCAGATCGCCAGCACCGCCGCGACGAGCGCCTGGAACAGCAGCAGCCCGAACATCTTCAGCGGCGCGCCCGAGCCCCATTCTTTCCGCATCTTGGCATAGCGCGGGTCGTCGGGATGCCCCAGCGTCCGCTGCGCCAGATGCCAGCCCAGCCGCAGCGACCACAGTGCCGCCATCGCCGCATAGAGGCCCGGCCGCGCCGCGACCCCGTCGAACGGCCACAACGCCCCGCCGACCGCGCCGAGCCCGACCGCAACCGTCCAGGCGACGTCGATCCAGCCCGATTTGTGCGTGCGCTCATGATAGGCCCAGACGCCGATCATGATCGCCGTCGGGATCAGCAGCGCGACGAGGATCGCCGCGGTCATCGGGTGCGCCTACGGCGGCGGCGCGCGGGCGGCAGGATGGTGCAGACTGACATGAAACGGTCCTCCCCCTGGCCGCGCGTCCAGCCTAGCGGCGCGCGCGGCCGGCGGGAACGGTGAATTTTGCTGTGGTTAGGTACGGGGAAGGGGTGGGCAGGGGATGCGTTACGGCTCCCCGTCGAACATTTCATCCGGAGCCGCATCATGCTCCTCATCGGTCGCTACGACTTTTTTGGAACGCGAGATCCGCATCTCTTCCCCGCCAAGGGCGATGTACATCGCGTCGCCCGTCATGCGAGCGCTAATTTCGGGAAGCTGCGCAGGAGCATCGTTGATGAGGTGTTCAATGGGCGCTCGCACGTACCTCTCCAGGAACGCGGCCATGGTAGGTCCAGCAAGCTCATCAAGATGCGCCCACGCCGATGCCCCGATGTAGACTTCGTGACCTGCTCCCCGTTTTCAGGCCGCTGATAACTTAGCTTCGTCGTTCCCATGCCCTTGGCGGGGGCGGTTGGTAAACTCGGCGGGTGCCAACCCGCCAAGGCTGCTGTGCGGACGCACATTGTTGTAGTCGATCCGCCAT
>JASBUR010000042.1 GCA_030147805.1 Sphingomonadaceae bacterium | reverse complement strand
CTGATGATGATGTTCGGCCAGACGCGCATCTTCTTCGTGATGAGCCGCGACGGTCTGCTGCCGCAGGCCTTCTCGAAGATCCACCCCAAGTACAACACGCCGCACGTCATCACCATGCTCACGGGCATCGCGGGCCTCGTCACCTGGCTGCTGGTGATCGGCACGAAGGAGAGCGCCACCGTCAATGCCGTGCTCGTCGCGATCAAGGTCGCCGCGCTGACGCTGTTCATCGTCCTGGCGCTGCCGGTCATGAACGGCGCGCAGTTCTCGCCGTTCGCGCCGACCGGCTTTGTCGGCATTTCGATGGCGGCGGCGTCGATCTTCTTCGCCTATGTCGGTTTCGACGCCGTCTCGACCGCCGCGGAAGAGACCAAGAACCCGCAGCGCAACATGCCGATCGGCCTGATCGGCAGCCTGGCGGTCTGCACGATCTTCTACCTGCTCGTCGCGGCGGGCGTCATCGGTTCGGTCGGCGCGCAGCCGGTCATCGTCGACGGCGTCGCACTCGATCCGGGCAGCCGCGAGCTGGCCGCGCAGTGCGCGGCGGTCGGCGACCAGGCGGTGGTGTGCTCGAAGGAGGCGCTGGCCTGGACGCTGCGCGAAATCGGCTGGCCGCAGATCGGCAATCTGCTCGGCCTCGCCGCCGGCCTCGCGCTGCCGTCGGTCATCCTGATGATGATGTTCGGCCAGACGCGCATCTTCTTCGTGATGAGCCGCGACGGGCTGCTGCCGCAGGCCTTCTCGAAGATCCACCCCAAGTACAACACGCCGCACGTCATCACCATGCTCACGGGCATCGCGGTGGCGCTGTTCGCGGCGTTCTTCCCGGTCGGCCAGCTTGCCAACATCTCCAACTCGGGCACGCTGTTCGCCTTTGCCGCGGTGTCGATCGCGGTGCTGATGCTGCGGCGCACCGATCCGAGCCGCAAGCGGCCGTTCCGGACCCCGGCGATCTGGCTGACGGCGCCGATCGCGATCATCGGCTGCCTGTACCTGTTCTTCAGCCTCGACGAGCGCAGCAAGCTGCTGTTCGTGATCTGGGCGGCGATCGGGCTGGTGGTCTATTTCACCTACAGCCGCTCGCGCAGCCACGTCGGCCGCGGGATCATCGACGTCCACGAGGACGATCCCGAGGCGCCGCCGCAGCCGGTGCCGCCGCTGCCGGGGGCACCGACCCCAGGCGGCAAGCAGGCCTGAACCGAAAACGGGCGCCGAGAAATCGGCGCCCGTCTTCTTTCGACCGCCGGCGGCGCCGGCGGCGGCCGGCTCAGATGGCGGCGGTCAGCGCCTTGAGGTCGGCCTCGGGCCGCGCGCCGTAATGCGAAATCACCTCGGCAGCGGCGACCGCGCCGAGCCGCGCGCAGTCGGCATGCGACCGGCCCTGCGCGAGCCCGGCAAGGAAACCCGCGGCGAACAGGTCGCCGGCGCCGGTGGTGTCGACGATCCTATCGACCGGCGCGGCCGGCACGGCGACGAGATCGTCGGGGGTCACGACCAGCGCGCCCTTTTCGCTGCGCGTGACGACGGCGATCGGCAGCTTGCCCTGGATGGCGCGGATCGCGGTGTCGAAGTCGTCGGTCTGGAACAGCGACTTGATCTCGACCTCGTTGGCGAACAGCACATCGACCTTGCCGTTCGCCAGCATCAGGAAGTCGTCGCGGTGCCGCTCGACGCAAAAGGCGTCGGACAGCGTGAAGGCCACCTTGCGGCCAGCCTCGCGCGCCACTGTCAGCGCCTTCGCCATCGCCGCGCGCGGCGCGGGCGGGTCCCAGAGATAGCCTTCGAGGTAGGTGATGCCCGCCTGCGCGACGAGGCTGTAGTCGACGTCCGCCTCGGTCAGATCCTGGCTGGCGCCAAGGAAGGTATTCATCGTGCGCTGCGCGTCGGGCGTCACCATGATCAGGCAGCGCGCGGTCGGATTGCCGCTGTCGGCGAACGGCGTGAGATAATCGACGCCGGCGGCGCGGATGTCGTGCGCGAACACCTGACCAAGCTGGTCGTCGGCGACGCGGCCGATGAAGGCGACGTTGCAGCCCAGCGCGGCGATGCCGGCGGCGGCGTTGGCGCCCGATCCGCCCGAGACCTCACGGCCGGGGCCCATCACGCCGTACAGGCGCTCGGCCTCGGCGGCGTCGATGAGGCGCATCGAGCCCTTGTCGAGCTGCTGCGCGGTGAGGAAGGCGTCGTCGGCGGCGGCGATCACGTCGACGATCGCATTGCCGATCGCCAGCACGTCGAGTGGCTTGGTCATGAAGGTCCCTCTGTCGGTTCGCCTGCTCCCTAGCCGCGCGAGGATTGACCCGCAACCGCGGCTCGGGCGTTATCGGCGATCATGACCCGTGCGATTCCCCTCCTGTCGCTGCTGCTGCTGCCCGCCTGCGTCGCGGCGGTCGTTCCGGTCCCGCTGCCCGCCCCGACGGAGCCGCAGCGCTTCAGCCTCATCGGCCGCGAACCCGCCGAGGTGACGGCGCGGCTCGGCACGCCGGCGCTCGACCGCAGCGAGGGGCCGGCGCGCCAGCTGCAGTTCGCCGATGCGACCTGCGTGCTCGACGTCTATTTCTATCCCGACCGCAAGAGCGGCAGGGTCGCCGCCAGCTATGTCGAGGCGCGCGACAAATCCGGTCAGGCGGCCGACACCGCCGCCTGCGTCGAGCGGCTGGCGCTGCGCAGCTGATCCGCCGCCCAGTCAGCGGCCTCGCGCACGACCGCATCCGCATCGCTTCGCAAGGCCTCGACCTGCGGCAGCAAGGCGGCGTCGCCGCTGTTGCCGGCGGCGATCAGCGCATTGCGCACCATCCGGTGGCGGCCGATGCGCTTGATCGGCGATCCGGCGAAGACCTGTCGAAACCCGGCGTCGTCGAGCGCCAGCAGGTCGGCGAGCGGCGGCGCCACCAGCTCGGCGCGCGGCTGGAAGGCCAGCTCGCGCGCGGCGACCGCGAACTTGTTCCACGGGCAGGCGGCGAGGCAGTCGTCGCAGCCGTAGATGCGGTTGCCGATCGCCCGGCGGAATTCGACCGGTATCGGCCCCTTATGCTCGATCGTCAGATAGGAAATGCAGCGCCGCGCATCGAGCCGGTAGGGCGCCGGGAAGGCGTCGGTCGGGCACGCGGTCTGGCAGGCGTCGCAGGAACCGCAGGTCGGCAGCTGGCGATCGTCGGGCGCCAGGTCGAGCCCGAAATCGAGAGTGGTGTAGATCGCGCCGAGGAACAGCCACGAGCCATGGTCGCGGCTGACGAGGTTGGTGTGCTTGCCCTGCCAGCCGAGCCCAGCGGCTTCCGCCAGCGGCTTTTCGAGCACCGGGGCGGTGTCGACGAACACCTTGACGCCACCGCCGGCGGCGCCGACCAGCCAGCCGGCGAGCTGCTTGAGCCGGCGCTTGATCAGGTCGTGATAATCCTGCCCGAGCGCATAGACCGAGATGGTGCCGAGATCGGGCCGGTCGGCGTGGCGGCGCGGGTCGACGCTTGGCGTATAGGGCATGCCGAGCATCACCACCGACCGCACCGCGGGCCACAGCCCCTGCGGCGAGGCGCGGCGCTCGGCGGTGTCGGCCATCCACAGCATGTCGCCATGGCAGCCCTCGGCGATCCAGGCGCGCAGCCGCTCGCCGGCCTTCGGCGCGGCGTCGGCGCGGGCGATGCCGAAGGCGGCGAAGCCGAGCGTCTCGGCTTCGGCCTTCAGCCGGTCGCGAAGCTGTTGGTCGTCGGTCATGCTTCGTGGCATCTAGCATGACATCGGCAAAGTGGCGTGGGGGCGCATGGACGCGGCGATCGAGGCCCGGGGACTGGTCAAGCGTTTCGGCGGTCGCGCCGTCGTCGATGGCGTCGATCTCAGCGTGCCGGCGGGCGCGATCTTCGGCTTTCTCGGCCAGAACGGCGCCGGCAAGACCACGACGCTGCGCATGCTGCTCGGCATTCTGGAGCCCGACGGCGGCGAGCGCCGGCTGCTTGGCGAAAGCCGGCCGCTGAAGGCGGCGCATCGCGTCGGCTACCTGCCCGAGGAGCGCGGCCTCTACCCGGCGATGACGCCGCGCGAGGCGATCGCCTATATGGGCGCGCTGCGCGGCCTGCCCTGGGCGGAAGGGCGACGGCGCGCCGACACGCTGCTCGAGGCGAACGGCCTCGGCGGTCACGGCCAGGCGCGGATCAAGACGCTGTCGAAGGGCATGGCGCAGAAGGTGCAGCTGCTCGCCACCATCGTCCACCAGCCCGATCTCATCGTCCTCGACGAACCCTTCTCGGGGCTCGACCCGGTCAACCAGGACGTGCTCGAGACGCTGATCCGCGGCGAGCGCGCGCGCGGCGCCACCATCCTGTTCTCGACGCACGTCATGGCGCATGCCGAGCGGCTCTGCGATTCGCTGGTCGTCATCGCGCACGGCCGCACCCGCTTCACCGGCAGCGTCGATGCGGCACGGCGCCTGCTGCCGACGCGCGTGGCGCTGGTCACCGAACGACCGCTGGCGTCCGCCGACGCGGTGCTGCCGGCCGGCTTCGCGCACGACGGCGGCAACGGCTACCGCTTCGACCTGCCCGCCGACGGGCTCGAACCGACCCTGCGCCGCCTGCTCGATACCGGCGCCGGGGTGCGCGACCTGCACGTCGAGCGGCCGGGGCTGCACGACGCGTTCATGGCGATCGTCGGCGACGACGCGCGCGCGGCGGGGGCGGCGGCATGATCCGCTCGGTGTTCGTCATCGCGCGGCGCGACATCCTCGCCACCGTCTTCACGCGCGGCTTCCTCGTCTGGCTGCTGATGCCGCTCGTCGGCCTGGCGATCGGCATCGGCGCCTCGGCGATGTCCGGCAGCCGCGACACCGCGTCGCCGCGCGGCGTCGCGGTCATCGACGCCGGCGGCGGGCTGCAGCCCTGGCTGCAGGAGGAGGTCGAGGCGGCGCGGACGCGCGCCACCTATGCCGGGTTGCGCGACCGCTTCCGCGCCGTCCACGGCGCGCGGCCGCTCCCCGCCGAACTGGCGCCGCTCCCCGAGGATCTACCGCCGGCGCGCATCGCGACGCTGGGTGCGCCCGGCGCGCTCGAGGCGCTGCGCGACCGCGCCGATCTCGACCTCGGCGCGCTGGGCGCCAGCCTGCCGATGCGCGGCCAGCCGCCGCGGCTGGTGTTCGTGCCCGCCGCAGCCGACGTCGCGGCGCAGACCGCGCGGCTGCTGCGCAGCGACCGCGACGCCGACGCGCGTCGTCGCTTCGACGCGGTGCTGCGGCTCGAGTCCGGCGGCGAGCGGCTGCTGGTGGCGCCCGGCCGCGATCCCGATGTCGACGCCATCGCGCGGCTGGTCAATGCGGCGCGCGAGCGGCAGGCGGTGGCGCGCGCCGGGCTCGACGCGCGGCTGTCCGAGCTGCGCGGCGTCCGCCGGCCGCTGGCGGTCGAGCGCGCGGCGGGACCCGAGGCGACGGGGCGCGGCGAGCGCGACGCGCGCGCCACCATCGGCCGCGCCGGCGCCGGGATCATCTTCATGCTGATCGGGCTGCTCGCCGGCGTGCTGCTGTCGAACATGGTCGAGGAGAAGGCCAACAAGGTCATCGAGGTGCTCGTCGCCAGCGTGCCGGTGCCGGCGATCTTCGCGGGCAAGCTCATCGCCATGCTCGGCATCTCGGCGATCGGCGTGGCGTTGTGGGCGGGAATCGCCGGCGGCGGCGCTGCCTGGGTGATCAGCCAGGTGCCCGCGGCGCTGGTGCCGGTGCCCGCGGTCGGCTGGCCGGCGTTCCTGACCTTGTGCGGTCTCTATCTCGCGACCGCCTATCTGCTCTACGGCGCCATCTATCTCGGCATCGGCTCGCTGTGCGCGTCGATCCGCGAGGTGCAGACGCTGAGCATGCCGGTGACGATCGCGCAGGCGGTCATCCTGATCGGCGTGCTCGGCGCCGTCGACTTGCCGGGCGGCGGCTGGGCGACGGTGATGAGCTGGTTCCCGCTGTCGTCGCCCTACATGATGGCGGCGCGGGCGGCGATCGAGCCCGGCCTCGGCGCGCATGCGCTGGCGATCCTGTGGCAGCTGGCGGTCGCAGCGCTGGTGATCTGGGGGTCGGCGCGGCTGTTCCGCACCGGCGTGCTCAACTCGGGCCCGCCGCCCAGCCTGTGGGCGTCGATCCGCCGAAGCTCGAAGCCGTCGTCCTGACGAAGGTCAGGATGACGCCCTTTTCAGGGCGTCAGAAATCCAGCTTGTCGTAATGCGCCGGCGGCGCGAGGCCTTCCATCTTCTCGCCGAGCAGCGGGCGGAAGGTCGGGCGCGACTTGATCGCCGAATACCATTGCTTGGCCTCGGCATGGCCGGTCCAGTCGACGCCGTTGAGATAGTCGGCGACCGACAGATGCGCCGCGGCGGCGATGTCGGCGAGCCCGAAGGTCGAGCCGCCGAGCCAGCGGCGATGGTCGAGCAGATATTCGATATAGTCGAGGTGGACCTCGACGTTGCGCCCGGCCTGGCGCAGCAAGGTCGCGTCGGGCGAGGCGCGCGCGACGAGCCGCTTGTACATGCGCTCCTGCAGCAGCAGCACGCCGACCTCGGCGTAGAATTTCTGGTCGAACCACGCGACCAGCCGCCGCGTCTCGGCGCGGTCGATCGGGCCGTTGCCGAGCAGCGGCGTGCGCTCGACGGTCTCTTCGAAATATTCGCAGATCGCCGACGAATCGATCAGGACCGCGGTGTTGTTGGGCGCGACCAGCACGGGCGTCTGCCCGGCGGGGTTCATGTCGGTGAAGTCGTCGCGGCGGTCCCAGGGCAGCTCGCGCACCAGCTCATGCGGCACCGCCTTTTCGGCGAGCATGAAGCGCACCTTCCGCGAGAAGGGGCACAGCGGATATTGATAGAGCTGCCACATCGTCGGCGCACCATAGCGCGCGCGACTCGCGGGGCAATGCACCTATGCGGCAGGAAGCGTCGCGACGAGCTTCTTCGGGGCGATCGTCCGGTAGCTTTCGTCGAGCCAGCCGAGCAGCAGCTCGGGATCGGCGTCGGTGTCGGCGCCGATCCTGCAGCTGATCCAGCCGCTCTTGCCCAGGCCATAGCCGGTCGGCGCGGCAAAATCCCAGACCAGCGCGAACTCGCGGCTGACCGGCAGTTTCAGCGACAGGCTGATCTCGTCATCGCCGCGGTGCAGGAACATGAACACCTTGCCGCGCACCTTGAACGCGCTCTCGCCCCAGGGATGATCCTCGACCGCCTCGGGATAGGCGAGCGCTGCGGCGCGCAAGCGGGTTTCGAGGGCGGCGGGTGTCATGGGGCCAGCATAGCCAACCCACCAAACATCGTCATCCCCGCGAAGGCGGGGACCCGCTGCTGAACACCCCGAGCGCTCAGGCTGAGCTTGTCGAAGCAGGGTTGGCGCGCTGGGGCATTCGGGCAAGCTCGCCCTTCGACAAGCTCAGGGTGAGCGCAAAGGGCAGAGCTTCGTCGAAAGTGGATCCCCGCCTTCGCGGGGATGACGACAAAAGATGAAAGGCGACTGCCCCCTATTCCGCCGCGACCGCCACCGGCTCGTCGAGCGGCTCCGCGAGCCGCGTCAGCATCTCCCTGGGGCAGACCTGCCAGAACTGCTCGCGGCTGCGGTCCCAGCCGCTGAGGATCTCGGTCGCCCATTTCGAATCGGTCTCGGCGACGTGGCGCGCGACGAGGCCGCGCAGCATGTCTTCCCAATGTGCGCTGCCGAGCCGGCGCCAGACGACGCTGTCGGGGTTGACCCGCCGCTCGAAGTCGCCGGTCGCGTCGTAGACGAACGCCATGCCGCCGGTCATGCCCGCCGCGAAATTGTCGCCGACCGCGCCGAGGATCACCGCGGTGCCGTTGGTCATATATTCGCAGCCGTTGGCGCCGCAGCCCTCGACCACCGCGACAGCGCCCGAATTGCGCACCGCGAAGCGCTCACCGGCCTGGCCGGCGGCGAACAGCTCGCCCGCCGTCGCGCCATAGAGGCAGGTGTTGCCGATGATCGTGTTCTCCTGGCTCGCCTCGCGCAGCGGCGACGAGACCAGCGGCCGGACCACGATCGTCGCGCCCGACAGCCCCTTGCCGACATAGTCGTTCGCGTCGCCGAACACCTCGAGCTTGACGCCCTGCACCGCGAAGGCGCCGAGCGACTGGCCCGCCGAGCCGCGCAGCCGCACCTCGACATGGCCGGGCGCGAGGCCCTTCATCCCGTACTTGCGCGTGATCTCCGACGACAGCCGGGTGCCGACGGCGCGGTGGGTGTTGCGCACCGTATAGGCGAGCTGCATCTTCTCGCCGCGCTCGAACACCGGCTTGGCGTCGCCGAGCATCTGCGCGTCGAGGCTGTCGGGCACCTCGTTGCGGAAGCTGGCGATCGCGAAGCGCCGGTGATGGTCGGGCGCGTCGACCTTGGCGAGCAGCGGGTTGAGGTCGAGGTCGTCGAGATGCTCGGCGCCGCGGTTGACCTGGCGCAGCAGCTCGGTGCGGCCGATGACCTCGTCGAGGCTGCGCACGCCGTGCTTGGCGAGGATGTCGCGCACCTCCTCGGCGATGAAGCTCATCAGGTTGATGACCTTCTCGGGGGTGCCGGTGAATTTGTCGCGTAAGCTATCGTCCTGCGTGCAGACGCCGACCGGGCAGGTGTTCGAATGGCACTGACGCACCATGATGCAGCCCATCGCCACGAGGCTCAATGTGCCGATGCCGAATTCCTCGGCGCCGAGGATCGCGGCGATGACGATGTCGCGCCCGGTCTTGAGCCCGCCGTCGGTGCGGAGCTTCACGCGGTGGCGCAGGCCGTTCAAGGTCAGCACCTGGTTGACCTCGGTCAGCCCCATCTCCCAGGGCGTGCCGGCATATTTGATCGAGGTCTGCGGGGACGCGCCGGTGCCGCCGACATGGCCCGAGACGAGGATGACGTCGGCATGGGCTTTCGCCACGCCGGCGGCCACCGTGCCGATGCCCGCCGACGAGACGAGCTTCACGCAGACGCGGGCGCGCGGGTTGATCTGCTTCAGGTCGTAGATCAGCTGCGCCAGATCCTCGATCGAATAGATGTCGTGGTGCGGCGGCGGCGAGATCAGCGTCACGCCGGGCGTCGAATGGCGCAGCCGCGCGATCATCTCGGTGACCTTGAAGCCGGGCAGCTGGCCGCCCTCGCCGGGCTTGGCGCCCTGCGCCACCTTGATCTCGATCTCCTCGCAGGCGCCGAGATATTCGGCGGTCACGCCGAAGCGGCCGCTCGCGATCTGCTTGATCCCCGAATTGGCGTTGTCGCCGTTGGCATAGGGCGCATAGCGCACCGAATCCTCGCCGCCCTCGCCCGACACCGCCTTGGCACCGATGCGGTTCATCGCGATGGCGAGCGTCTCGTGCGCCTCGGGGCTCAGCGCGCCAAGCGACATGCCCGGGGTGACGAAGCGCTTGCGGATCTCGGAGATCGATTCGACCTCCTCGGCCGGGATCGGCTTCTCGGCGTAGTTGAGCTCGAGCAGGTCGCGTAGATAGACCGGCGGCAGGTCGCGCGTGCCGCGGCTGAACTGCAGATATTGCGTATAGCTGTCGTTGGCGACCGCCGACTGCAGCAGGTGGATGAGGTTCGCCTGATAGGCGTGCGTCTCGCTGCCGGCGCGGTAGCGGTAGAGGCCGCCGATCGGCAGCGCCAGCACCGTCTCGTCGAACGCCGCCTGGTGGCGCAGCATCGCGTTGAGGTGCAGCGACGCGAAGCCCTCGCCCGAGATCTTCGCCGGCATGCCGGGGAAGAAGTCGGCGACGAGCGCGCGGCTGAGCCCGACCGCCTCGAAATTATAGCCGCCGCGGTACGACGAGATCACCGCGATGCCCATCTTCGACATGATCTTGAGCAGCCCGTCGCCGACCGCCTTCTTGTAGCGCGCGACGCACTCGTCGAGCGACAGGCTGCCGAACAGCCCGCGCGCGTGGCGGTCGGCGATCGCCTCCTGCGCCAGATAGGCGTTCACCGTCGTCGCGCCGACGCCGATCAGCACCGCGAAATAATGCGTGTCGAGGCATTCGGACGAGCGGACGTTGATGCTGGCGAAGCTGCGCAGCCCCTTGCGCACGAGGTGCGTGTGCACGCCCGCGGCGGCGAGGATCATGGTGATGCCGGCGCGGCCCGGGCCGACATGCTCGTCGGTGAGGAACAGCTGGCCCTGCCCCGAGCGCACCGCATGCTCGGCCTCGGCGCGGATGCGCGCGATCGCCTCGCGCAGCGCCTCGGCGCCGCCGGCGACGTCGAAGCTGCAGTCGATCACCGCCGCCTGCGCGCCGAAATGGTCGAGCAGCCGCCGCCAGTCGCGGTTGGTCAGCACCGGCGTGTCGAGCACCATCACGCCCTGCTGGCGCGCGTCGCGGTCGAGGATGTTGGCGAAATTGCCGAAGCGCGTCTTCAGGCTCATCACCCGCGTCTCGCGCAGCGAATCGATCGGCGGGTTGGTGACCTGGCTGAAATTCTGCCGGAAGAAATGGCTGAGGCAGCGCGCATTGTCCGAGATGACGGCGAGCGGCGCGTCGTCGCCCATCGAGCCGACCGCCTCCTTGGCGTCCTCGACCATCGGCGCCAGCAGCAGCTCCATGTCCTCCATGGTGAGCCCGGCGGCGACCTGGCGGCGGCGCAGCTCGCCGCGGTCATAGGCCGGCCCCGGCTCGGGATCGCCCTGGCCGGGGATGGCGTCGAAGGTGCGGAAGCCCTCGACCCAGTCGGCATAGGGATTTTCGGCGGCGATGCGGTCCTTGACCGAGCGGTCGTCGTAGAAGCGCCCCTCGTCGAGATCGACCGCGATCATCTGCCCCGGGCCGAGCCGGCCCTTCCTGAGCACCGTCGCCTCGGGCACGACGACCATGCCGGCCTCCGAGCCGACGATCAGCAGCCCGTCGCTGGTCAGCGTGTAGCGCATCGGCCTGAGCGCGTTGCGGTCGAGCCCGGCGACCGCCCAGCGGCCGTCGGTCATCGCCAGCGCCGCCGGGCCGTCCCACGGCTCCATCACGCTCGCGAAGAAGGCGTACATCGCGCGGTGCGCGTCGGGCATCGTCGTGTCGTGGTTCCACGCCTCGGGCACCAGCATCAGCTTGGCGGTCGGCGCGTCGCGCCCCGAGCGGACGATCGCCTCGAACACCGCGTCCAAGGCCGCGGTGTCCGACGCGCCGGCGGGGATCAGCGGCTTGATGTCCTCGCTGTGCTCGCCGAACGACAGCGCCGCCATCTTGATCTCGTGGCTCTTCATCCAGTTGGTGTTGCCGCGGATCGTGTTGATCTCGCCATTGTGCGCGAGGCAGCGGAACGGCTGCGCCAGCCACCATTGCGGGAAGGTGTTGGTCGAATAGCGCTGGTGATAGATCGCGAAGCGCGACACGAAGCGCTCGTCGGTCAGGTCGGGGTAGAAGACCGCGAGGCTCTCGGCGAGGAACAGCCCCTTGTAGATGATCGAGCGGCTGCTGAACGAGCAGACGTAGAAGCCGTTGATCTGCGCGGCGATCACCGCCTTTTCGATGCGGCGGCGAATCAGGAACAGGTCCTTTTCGAACTGCTCCTGCCCGGCGCGCTTCGCCGCGGCGTCGCCGGCGACGAGCGGGCCGCAGATCATGATCTGTTCGATCTCGGGGCGCGTCAGCATCGCCTTGTCGCCGATCACCGAGGTGTCGACGGGCACCTGCCGCCAGCCGTAGATCGTGTAGCCGAAGCCGATGATCTCGCTCTCGACGATGGTGCGGCACGCCTCCTGCGCCGCGAGGTCGGTGCGCGGCAGGAAGATCTGCCCGACCGCCAGCAGATTGGGCTTGGGGCGATGGCCGGCGCGCTCGATATGCTCGTGGAAGAAGCCGACCGGGATCTCGACGTTGATGCCGGCGCCGTCGCCGGTCTTGCCGTCGGCGTCGACCGCGCCGCGGTGCCACACCGCCTTCAGCGCGTCGATCGCCGCGGCGACGACGCGGCGCGACGCCTTGCCGTCGGTGGCGGCGACGAGCCCGACGCCGCAGGCGTCGCCCTCGAACTCGGGGCGGTACATGCCCTCGCGGGCGAGGCGGTCGCGTTCGGCGGTCATGTCGGTGGCGGTCATCGCGAAAAGCTCCCGTGATCCTCCCCTGCAAGGGGAGGGGGACCGCCGCAGGCGGTGGAGGGGTGGCCGCGCTCAGACCCCTCCACCCTGCTGCGCAGGGTCCCCCTCCCCGTGCCGGGGAGGATGTTCCTGGTCAGTCGCATCTCAGGCGGCGACGCGGGCGGCGGGCTTCGCCACCTTCGCCGCCAGATACTGGTGCATCGACGCCGCGACGTCGCGGCCGTCGCGGATCGCCCAGACGACGAGCGAGGCGCCGCGCACGATGTCGCCGGCGGCGAACACGCCGTCGACGCTGGTCTGCATCGACTTGTGGTCGACGCGCAGCGTGCCCCAGCGCGTCACCGCCAGCTCGGGCGCGCCGAACATCGACGGCAGCTCCTCGGGATCGAAGCCCAGCGCCATGATCGCCAGATCGGCCTCGGCGCGGAACGACGAACCCGGCTCGGCCTCGGGGGCGCGGCGCCCCGACGCGTCGGCGCTGCCCAGCCGCATGCGGTGCGCGCGCACCGCGGTGACTGCGGCGTCGCCCTCGAAGCCCTCGGGCGCCGACAGCCATTCGAAGGTCACGCCCTCCTCCTCGGCGTGGCGGACCTCGGTGCGCGATCCCGGCATGTTGGCGCGGTCGCGGCGGTAGAGGCAGGTGACGCTCGCCGCGCCTTGCCGCACCGCGGTGCGCACGCAGTCCATCGCGGTGTCGCCGCCGCCGATCACCACGACGCGCTTGCCCGCCGCGTCGAGCGTGCCGTCGTCATAGGCGGGCACCGCGTCGCCGAAGCCCTTGCGGTTCGACGCGGTGAGATAGACGAGCGCCGGGACGATGCCGGCGAGCCCGACGCCCGGCGCCGGGATGTCGCGGGCCTTGTACACCCCGGTGGCGATCAGCAGCGCGTCGTGGCGGCGGCGCAGCTCGGCGAGGCTGGCGTCGCGGCCGACCTCGAACTCGCGGTGGAAGTGGATGCCGGCGTCGACCAGCCGCTGGACGCGCCGCCCGACGACGTCCTTTTCGAGCTTGAAGCCGGGGATGCCGTAGGTGAGCAGGCCGCCGGCGCGGTCGTGGCGGTCGTAGACATGGACCTCATAGCCCTTGACGCGCAGCAGCTCGGCGGCGGTGAGCCCGGCGGGGCCGGCGCCGATGATGCCGACCGACTGGCCCGAGCGGTCGGCGAGCACCTCGACCGGCTTCACCCAGCCCTGTTCCCAGGCGGTGTCGGTGATGAACTTTTCGACCGCGCCGATGGTGACCGCGCCGTGCCCCGACTGTTCGATGACGCAATTGCCCTCGCACAGCCGGTCCTGCGGGCAGATGCGGCCGCAGATCTCGGGCATCGTCGAGGTGCTGTTCGACAGCTCATAGGCTTCCTCGAGCCGGCCCTCGGCGGTCAGCCGCAGCCAGTCGGGGATGTGATTGTGCAGCGGGCAATGGACCTGGCAGAAGGGCACGCCGCATTGCGAGCAGCGCGACGACTGTTCCTCGGCCTTGGCGACGATATAGGGCCGCGCGATCTCGAGGAAGTCGTGCGCGCGCGCCTCGGCCTCCCGCTTGGGCGGGTAGGCCTGATCGACCGTCGTGAAGCGCAGCATCATGTCGTTCGGCATCGCCATTCCTCGAAGAACGACGCTGCGAATATCGGATCGCGCCCGGGCGAGTCACGCGAAAACCGCCATTTGGTACCGTATCGGGACGGTTTCCTGCCCCGACCACCGCTCTTTCCCGCCCGGGCCGAAACGATCGCCGGCGATTAGGTCCGAAGCGGTCCTAACGGTTGAGCAGCCAGACCAGCGCCACGCCGCCGATGACGATCCGGTACCAGGCGAAGGGCGCGAAGCCGAAGCGGCCGACCACCGCGACGAACGCCTTGACCACCATCAGCGCGACGACGAACGCCGACGCGAAGCCGATGGCGATGGCGCGCAGATCGTCGCCGCCGAGCTGGTCCCAGCTCTTGAACAGGTCGTAGCTGGTCGCGGCGATCATCGTCGGCACCGCGAGGAAGAAGCTGAACTCGGCCGCGGTCTTGCGCTCGACGCCGAGCAACAGCGCCCCCATGATCGTCGCGCCCGACCGCGACACGCCGGGAATCATCGCCAGGCACTGGACGAGGCCGATGCCGAGCGCGGTCTTCCACGACATCGCCTCGACCGTGCTGATGGTGACTCGCTTGGCCATCCGCTCGATCAGCAGGATGAGGATGCCGCCGACGATCAGCGCCACCGCGACCACCTCGGGCGTCTCGATCATCGCCTTGATCGACTTGTAGGCGATCAGCCCGATGACCACCGACGGCAGGAAGGCGAGCAGGATGTTGCGCGTGAACGCCACCGGCCCCGGCTGCAGCGACGGCAGCCCGGCGAGCACTTGCCCAAAGCGCTGCCGGTAGGCGACGAGCACCGCGAGGATCGCGCCGAGCTGGATGACGATCTTGAAGGTCGCGCTCTGCGGCCCGGTGAAGCCGAGCAGCTCGGCGGCGAGGATGAGATGCCCCGTCGACGAGACGGGCAGGAACTCGGTCAGCCCCTCGAGGATGCCGAGCAGGAGGAAATCGAGCAGCGAGCTGGTCATTGGGGGCTCCGGCGGGTCGAAGTTGCGCGCGTGTCGGTCATCCGGCCCATCCCATCCTTTTTCCGTCATCCCCGCGCAGGCGGGGACCCACTTTCGACCAAGCCCGACCCTTCGCGCTCACCCCGAGCAAGTCGGGCACCCACGAAAGTACCACTTTCGTGGGACCCTGGCCGGAGGGCGAGCCGGCCCCGCCGCCTCAGCGCGCCAACCCGGCTTCGACAAGCTCAGCCTGAGCGCTCGGGATGTTCCGCGGTGGGTCCCCGCCTTCGCGGGGATGACGAAGAAGGTAAGTCGCCCCTCGCCTCGCGCTACAGCAGCTGCTGGTCGGGCGCGCCCGGCGCCGCCGCGGTGCCCGGGTTGAACCGCCCCTGCTTGCGGTAGCGCACCAGATAGGCCGGCGCGATCGCCTCGAGCGGCACCGGGCGGATCCCGAACGCCTCGAAGCCCCGGGCCCCCGGCGCCACGACATTGTCGGTCTGCAGCATCAGCCACTGGTCGCGCGTCAGCGGCGCGCCGGGCAGCCAGCCGGTGAGGCTCGCCAGCCGCGACGCCACCGCATCGGGCACCTCGGCGAGCGGCTTGCCGGCATAGGTCTGGTCGACGATCCACGCCAGCAGCTCGCGCATCGACCAGATTTTCGGCCCGCCGAGCTCATAGGTCTGCCCCGCGAAGTCCGCGGGCGCGGTGGCGGCCATCGCGATCGCCCGGGCGACGTCGAGCACATAGGCCGGCTGGAAACGCGTCTTGGGCGCCACCACCGGGAAGACGAACGGCAGCCCGCGCGCGAGCGCGGCGAAGCGGTTGATGAACTGGTCCTCGGGGCCGAACAGGATCGACGGGCGCAGGATCGTCGCGCGCGGGAAGGCGGCGCGCACCGCCGCCTCGCCCTCGCCCTTGCTGCGGCCATAGGCCGACTCCGATTCGGCATCGGCGCCGATCGCCGAGACATGGACGAGCGCCCCCGCCCCGGCCTTCGCCGCCGCGGCGGCGACATTCTTCGCGCCGGCGACATGCACGTCGTCGAAGCCGGCGCCGCCGCCCTCGGCGAGGATGCCGACGAGGTTGACGACCGCGTCGGCGCCGTCGCACGCCGCGTCGATCAGCGCCGCGTGGCGCACGTCGCCGGCGACCAGCGCCACCTGGCCGACGCCGCCCAGCGGCTTGAGATGCGCGGCGCGGTGGACGTCGCGCACCACGACGCGCAGCCGCGCGCCGCGCTTGGCCAGCTCCTGCACGACATAGCGGCCGACGAAGCCGGCGCCGCCGACGATGGTAATCAGGGTGGGGGTAGTCAAATGAGCCATGGGACCCTGCCGCATGAGAAATCGCGCGCTCCTCATGGCGATTTCGCGCGGCGTTGACAACTCCGGCGCCGCGCCTTACCAGCCGGCCTCCCCCGCCTTTCGGGCGGGCTTGCCCCTGTGCCCAGGTGGCGGAATTGGTAGACGCGCTAGCTTCAGGTGCTAGTGCCGGCAACGGCGTGAAGGTTCGAGTCCTTTCCTGGGCACCATGGGGCGGCGGAGTGCGCAAAAGCCTCGCCGGCTTGTCTCTTTTGACCTAGAACGCGTTCGCCGCTTCCCGACAGCCACTACGCCAATGGGCCTTCTCCGCCGTAGCGAGCTTCATTTCCAAATTTTGCCTACACCTGCACGGACCGTGGCCGGATCCCCAATGTTCGATCACTCAGCGATAGGCTTGCAGTTCGAAGGCAGAAACTCACCAAGATGGTCGACACACGATCTCCCGAGCAGAGGCGGCGCATTATGCAGTCCGTCCGCACAAAGGACACCGGCCCGGAGCGGGAGGTCCGCCGAGCGCTTCACAGCCGCGGGTTCCGCTACAGGCTACACGATAAGCGCTTACCCGGGCGGCCTGATATTGTGCTCGCGGGCCGCAAGGCGGTCATCTTTGTGCATGGTTGCTTTTGGCACGGGCATGATTGCCCGAAGGGACGAGCGCCGAAGTCCCGCCTCGATTATTGGGGGCCGAAACTTGAGGCCAATCGCAGCCGTGATGCTGCCCGCTCTGCTGACCTGGCCGCTCTCGGTTGGCGGGTGCTGATAATCTGGCAATGTGAGACCCGTGATGAGTCCAAGCTGGTCAGCAAACTGGCCGATTTCTTAGCTGCCACTGATTTCCGATCGACTGGGTCGGCAGAATCCGCTAGCGTTCTTTGTAACCCTCGGCGAGGGACTTAGGGAGGTGCTCTTGCGTCCAATTGCTATTGATCTTTTTGCCGGCGCCGGCGGTATGTCGCTCGGATTCGAACAAGCGGGCTTCGACGTGGTCGCCGCGGTTGAAGTCGATCCCGTGCATTGCGCCGTCCACAAGTTTAACTTCCCACACTGCGCTGTTATCCCGAAGTCTGTGTTGGGGCTTTCGGCGGCAGATATTCGCAAAGCCGCCGGAATCGGGACGCGGCGAGTGGATTGCGTGTTCGGCGGCCCTCCTTGTCAGGGCTTCTCGCTGATCGGTCACCGCGTACTCGATGACCCCCGGAACAGCCTCGTTCTCGAGTTTGTACGCATCGTCGCTGAGCTCGACGCGCGGACTTTTGTGTTCGAAAACGTCAAAGGGCTGACGGTCGGCAGACAAAGAGCCTTTCTTGAGGAGTTGGTGCAAGCGTTCGACCAAGCTGGTTATACGGTAACTCTGCCTTGGCGGGTGCTCGACGCAGCTGACTTCGGTACCCCTCAACATCGTCTGCGACTTATTCTGATGGGCGCGAAAAAGGGTACACCTTCCCCGGTCTACCCGCTGCAATCTACAAATGCCGCCGATGCGCGGAGGCCCCTCCCTGGACTCGCAACCGGCCCAACCTGCGCAGATGCTCTGGGAGACTTACCTGACGCAGATCAATTTGCTGCACTGGTAGATAGCGATGAGGTCCAAACATCTGATTTCAAGCAGCCATCCCGCTACGCGGCGGAATTACGCTGCCTCGAAAACGACGCCTGGCACTTCGGCTATGTGCGTGACTGGAATCCTAGCATCCTGACTTCAAGCGCCCGGACCATCCATACAGACATCTCGCGGAGGCGCTTTGCGAATACCGAGGCAGGTTCGGTCGAACCAATTAGTCGGTTCTTTAAGCTTCCGCCCGAAGGGCTTTCTAACACTCTGCGGGCGGGGACCGATGGAGCACGCGGCGCTTTTACGAGCCCGCGACCTATCCACTACGCTCACGCCCGCTGCATTACTGTTCGGGAGATGGCCCGCCTTCACGGCTTTCCCGACTGGTTTCGGTTCAATGCAACGAAGTGGCACGGCGCTCGCCAGATCGGGAACGCTGTACCACCGCCGCTCGCCCGCGCGATCGGCGCGTCGATCATCGCTGCGCTGAACGCGAAACCTGCGCGGCCGTTCGAGACCGTGCCGCTTGGTGACGCCGATCTGTTGTACATGGAATTGTCCGGAGCAGCCGAGCATTTCGGCGTGCCCCGGCCGAACAGTCGCCGAGATCGCAAGAGCGGTGCAAAGAAGCGCAGGCAGCACGAGGTCGAAGCGGAGGGCACGTACTTGAGGGCAATCAATGGCTAAAAAAGAAGACCTCGAGGAGCTTGACGAAGATCAACTCCCCCCGGCAATCAGGGAAAAGCGCGTCGGCGCGTACCAAGCGATCATCGAAAACATTTTCGCGAAGTTCTACAAGCCTGGTGCGACCGAGTTCCAGTTTGACCGCAGCGAAATTGCCGCTGCCGCCCAGCGATGCGGTGTGAAGGCTCCAAAAAATCTCGGAGACGTAATCTATGCGTACCGCTATCGGAGATCACTACCCAAGTCGATCCTCGATACGCAGCCACAAGGGTTATACTGGCTGATCATTGGCGCAGGCGACGCCCTATATCGATTCCGCTTGAGCAGACTTTGCTACATCGAGCCACGTCCAGGACTGCTTGTAAGAAAGATTCCCGACGCCACGCCCGAGATCATTGGCAAATACGCGCTCAACGATGAGCAAGCCCTGTTAGCCAAGGTTCGTTACAATCGTCTCATCGATATTTTCCTCGGGATCACAGCCTATAGCTTGCAGAATCATCTGCGCACCAGAATTCCGAACTATGGACAGATCGAGATTGACGAATTGTACGTCGGCCTGGACAGTCGGGGGGCGCAGTATATCGTGCCAGTTCAGGCCAAGGGCGGCAGCGACAAGCTTGGAGTTATCCAGACAATTCAAGACACCACATTCTGCAAAACGTTGGAACGCTATGCACATTGCGTCCCGCGAACCGTTTCGGCGCAGTTCATGGGCGGCGAAGTGATCGCGATGTTTGAGCTAAGCTTTGATGGGAACGATGTTTCCATTGTGCGCGAGCAACATTACAAGCTCGTCGCAGCAAGCGAGATATCGAAAGCTGATTTGGATACTTACAAGCTGGGTGAGTGATTCGCCCTTGGCGCTCAGCAGTATCGGGGCGGAATTGGCGCGTTCCGTCTGGCGCATCGCGGCGCGCAGCTCGGACGTGAGACTGACCGTCAATCGTTGGCAAACGGGTGCTTACCGGATCAAAGCGGCGCGTCGCCCCTCAAATAGTAGGGCGCGGTCGACGCGGCGGCCGGAGTATTGTTGCTTCACTCGAAGCGGCTTCGTGAGCCGACGGTGTCTCATCGCGCGGCAGCACGATGGGGTCGTCGATGTCCTTTATCTCGCCCGTCGCAGGGTTCCACAAGGCCCATTGCCAGTCCTGACCTACCGGCTGTAACTGCGCGTGGGTCACCATCTGAGTTCCGCCGTTCCGCTCATGAGCGTATACAAGCATTGAGGTGTCTCCGAAGGCGAACATCTGCGGATTACCGAGCGTGACGCTAATTAGTGAATTGTGATGATACGTCGCCATTTCACTTCCGGGCTTGTATATTTGCATCCATCCGGTCGGAATATTCAGCAGTGGGATCGGGGCAGCTCCCGGTTTTTCTAGCGACTGTGCCCAGGCTGCAAGTTGCTGTGCGATTGCGAGTGGAATTAGCGCATCTTCGCCCGCCATCTCCGCAGCCCGTACAAGTTGTCTAGTGTAGCTTTGGAACTCGACGAAAAGGTCTTCGGTAAGTCGCAGCCCGCCATAAACAGCGTCGTAAATCACAACGCAGTCTGTGACGCGCTGCGGGCCGTTGGGGCCCACCATGGCAACGTTTGTCGAAACTGCGTCGATATCTTGCGGAGCAATCGACCTATCTCTTGCGAGCAGATCCTTTAAGCCCTCCGCTACCACTCGCCGCGCGAGCGAGGCCTCGGGACTGCCCCCAGAAAACCAATTGTCTTCGATTCTAACGACTATGCCGGTGGTGCGAAAATCGCGCTGCTTCCGCGTCATCGCTGGGTTCTGCGCACGCAAGTCCTTGTAGAGGTGCGTACCGCCGGGAACTCGATACCCTTCCACCGATTCCGTGACTTGAAGCTGGACCTCGGCCACCAATCCGCGATCGCATTGGAGGATATGGCTGTCCACAATGCCGTCTTGCTCCAGCGACGCGTTGACAGTCGTGCGGAGCAGAGGTTTTGTGGGAGCGCCGCCCTTTTCGGCCTGAAACACCCTAATGGACCGATCATTAGCGCGCGTCTGCCACTCAGCGACCTTGTAGGCGCGCCCGTAATGAAGGTACGTCGCCCCCGGGTAAGCCTCTCTAATTGCCTGGTTCATCGCGATGTTTCCCAAGCGATCCGCAGTGTCTCGCTGGAACTTGATCTCAAGGTTGGCTTCACCAACTTGTCGCAACGGGTAATTCAGGTGAGGACTGTCTGCGCCCAGTGCGGCAATGAAGTCGAACTCCCTCGGGCGACCCCCGCCCGGAAGTGCATACCGGACAGCCGAACTGAAGCCGTCAGGCCAAGCTATCCCTGGAGGAAGCTTGCCTTTTTCGGCTCCAAGCGCCTCAGCTTCATCGACGTAGCAGCGCGCATGGGCGAACTGAATGAAGCGGTTGCCAAGATATAGGTAGGACGGTTCGACCGATGTCTCGTAGTAGGACTGGAAGCTCTCGCCGTACCGTTTGAACGCGTTTGGCGGCGCGAGTACGATGAACGCGCCCGGTCTTGCCCGCCCGATGCGGCCAACGCGCTGTCGAAATGATTTGCGAGATTGCGGTACGCCTAAGTTTAACCCGACAGCCATGTCAGCAATGTCGATACCGAGTTCCAGAGCTGACGTGGAGATTACGCCCTCCAAGCGACCATCCCGCAAAGCCCGCTCGATGTGCTGACGGTCCTCCGCCTCGTAGCCGCTACGATATGGTAGCACACGCCTATCATCGACCCCCCTCACGATCCTTTCAATGCCTTGCCGAGAGTCGTGGAATCCGATGAATCGCCCACGCTGAGAGGGGTTCACCGCTAGTAACCCCACCGCTAGGTCTGCTAGATTGCCTTCGGCTGCTTCACCCACTTCCGGCCCGTTGAGATGGTACAAGCGTCTAGGATGCGACGGAGCCCCATTTTGACCTTCCTCGACCACCTCAAAATCTAGACCGGTAAGTTCGCAGAGATGCTCGCGTGGATAGGCGATCGTCGCAGTGGCGGCGAGCAGTTGTAGGTCGGCATCTCCAGGCGCAATCCGGCGTCTCGCAGCAAGCATTCGCCGAATGAGGAACGCTACGTTGCTCCCGAAGACCGACTCGTACACATGGGCCTCATCCAACACAAAAAGCCTCAAATCCGCCAGAAAGCGTCGGATGATCGGAGATGCAACGTGCCTCATTAGCCAAGCTTGGCAAGCGTCGGGCGTCATCAAAACAAGACGAGCGCGCTCTAGGGCCGCTAGGCGCTCGCCCATGCCCATGTCACCATCGATACGTGCGATGGTGGAGATTGGGAGGCCGGCTGCCTCTATTAGTCGAACCCACCGGGCGTACTGGTCCGCTGCGAGCGCTTTCTGCGGGTAGAAAACGAGAACTCGCGCGCTCTCGTCTGACAATAAGATGTGGAAGGCGCGAAGCTGAAAAATAAGGGATTTGCCAGAGGCCGTTCCTGTCGCGACTAGGACATTTTCCCCTGCCTGCAGTCTGTCGAGCGCCATCGCTTGATGCGACCAAACTGTTTCGCCAACTCCAATCCGATCAGCAAGATATTTTGCTGGACCCGATGCGAGGGACGCGGGTAACGGCGCGCGAATTTCTATTCGTTCCGGGAGGTCGATGGTTTCGAACAAGTGCAGATTTCGCTCTTTTATCAAGTCGTCGATTACCTCGAACATTCACCCCCCCGCGTCCGTATCGGTTGGAAACTAGGTTCAATCGAATACCTGCTTTGAGGCTCCGGAAGCTGAAGAACCGCCTATATCTTGTTCGCGCGCAATCTGCTCTCCTTTTGCGACGATCAAAGCCAACGACGCAGCGATCGAACGAAGATTGCTCGTGTCGATGACAAGCCGCAATGCTGTGCCAGCGTGCGAACTAACCACCCGGCTTTCACCATCAGCCGAAACGCAGATGCCGCTGCTTCCACTGAGCACCGTAAAGCTGCCGCCCCGCCTACAAAGCTCACTAACGACGTAAAGACCGAACCCCGAATTCGCCCACACATTGCGTTCATCATAATGGGCCCCGGGGTAACGCACACCTGAGATCCCTGGCTTTAAGCTCATACGAAGAGTGTCAAACTCATCCATTCCTGCGACCAACGGGTTTTCCTGAAGAGATCTACCAATCCCTATTCCCTCGTCTATTATCGCCACTTCGACTTTGTTTAAGGTCGGCCAAAATTGCCCACAGTATAGAACGTTGTCGCATCGGCTGTGCTCGGCAGCATTTCTTATGATCTCGCGTAACGCATATTGAATGGTCTCCCAAAGGGGGCCGTAATTCTGGCGCACCAGCGTTCGCGCGATACTTCGAGTGTGCCTATCAATCAGCTGCCCGGGGGCCAGATCCCTTCGCTCCGCGTCGGCGCGCACCTGCCGCAGATTGAGAGTCTGAATAGGGAGGTAATTTTCGTGGTTTTCAGGTGGCGCTGCGTCGCCTTCTCCAGGGATGCCCAGCTCTCGGAAAAATCCCATGAAGCGAGCATAGCCGTTGGTGTGGCCGACTGCTTGAACTCTCAAATTTGGGCAATCGCCAATCTTCTTTGCGACGGCGCTTGCGACATGGAGCATCGCGAAGGGCTCCACCCACTGCATGCTGCTAAAGTCGAAAACATATCGGCCATCAGGTGCCAACTCGTGGACAACATTTGCAACTGCGCAGCCTCCATCGAACGATAGGCGACGAGGAAGCACAATGCATTTCGGTTCAGCGTCTATGCGATCAAGCGACATTCGTGCAGCCTATTCAGATGCAGGGAGCCTGCAAGGCATTCCTAGTGAAGCTAGAACGTTGCTCGCTCGTAGGGCCGCACAAATGACAGCCGGACGGAATGACCCAGCTGATTGTATATTTGGCAATTTGCAGACAGTGCACGCGCCTCGTTCGCCTAACTTCAAGAGCCTGACGCCGACCCGTCCCCGATCACGCTCATGCTCATGCTGCTCTCGGTCTCGAGCATCACCGAGCGCACCGTGGCGGGGTCGGCGTGGCCGGCCTGCCGCAAGCCCCCCTCACACCCGCCGCAGCAGCCCCACCACCCGGATCAGGAACGCCGTCGACCAGCCGATCATGATGATGCCATTGATCCCCTCGATCGCCGACACCAGCCGCCATTGCTCGGCCATGACGTCGTCGCTGTAGCCGATCGCGCCATAGGTGATCGTCGAGAAATAGATCGCGTCGCGCAGCGCGTCGATCGCGCCGATCGCCAGGTACAGCAGGCCATAGACCCAGATTTCGACGCCGTGCAGGCCGATGAGCGCGAGGATCGCGAAGAGCAGCATGCCGAGGCCGCGCAGCGAGGCGGGGTGCAGGTGGCCGGAGCCTTCCTCGCGCCGCTCGAGGCGGAGCAGCCGCGCCAGCAGGACGAGCCCGGCGCCGTGGATCAGCACGGTCACCGTCACCATGAGCGTCGACAGCGTCAGCTCGCGGATCATCACCCCCTTCCTCGGCGGGCGGCGCGGCGGCGTCAACCGGCTTTGGCGGCGGGGGCGGGCCGGCGGGGCGGGCGCGGCGCGGCTACCCCGCCGCGATCACGCTCATGCTGCTGTCGGTCTCGATGATCACCGAGCGCACGCCGGCGGGGTCGGCGTGGCCGGCCTGGCGCATCGCGGCGCGCAGCTCCTCCTCGGTCACCCGCTCGCGGCGCATCGCGTCGCGCAGGAACCGGCCGTCGTGGTACAGCAGGGTCGGCTCCGACTTCACCCAGTTCTCGAACCGCTTCGAGCGCACCGACAGCCAGGTCACGGCATATTGCAGGCCGATGAGCAGCGCGAAGGCGAGGATGCCCTCGGCGAGCGAGACGTCCTGCGACAGCAGGCTGGTGGCGAGCGTCGAGCCGAGCGCGATCGTCACCACGAAATCGAAGGCGTTCATCTTGGACAGCGTGCGCTTGCCGGTCACGCGCAGCAGCAGCACCAGCGCGACATAGGCGGCGGTGCCGACGACGATGACGCGCAGCAGGCCGGCGGCATCGCCGATGAGGGCGTCGTCAGGGAGCATCGAGGAGCAACGCACGGCACGGCGTCGCGGGTCCGGCGGGGCGGGTCCCGCAGGTGCGCCGGCCTATCGGCGCCCGGTCGCGCGCGCGCCCGGGCGTGCCGCGGCGGCCGCGGGCCGTGCGACGGTCGCGGCGCCCGCGCGTTCTGCGGGCATGGGCGAGCTCGAACAGGTTCTCGCGCGCGTCGGCGCGCCGCATGCCGAGGCCGTCGCCGGGATCGTCGGCTTCGTCGTCGCGCTGGTGGTCGCGTGGATCGGCCACGGGCTGCTGGTGCGGCTGGCGCGGCGGCTGGGGGCGCGCAGCCGGTCGGGCGTCGACGACGTCGTCATCGACAGTTTCGCGCGGCCGTCGCGGCTCTTGATGCTGTCGTTCGTCGCGCTGGCGGCGGCGCCGGCGCTGCCGCTGTCCGCCGGCGCGCTCGAGCTCGTCCGCCGCGCGATCGGGCTGGTGCTGATCGCGGCGTTCGGCTGGATGCTCGCGGGGGCGGCGCGCATGCTGCGCGGCCTCGTCGAGGCGCGCTACGACGTCACCGTCGCCGACAATCTGCGCGCGCGGCGGGTGCGCACGCGCGCCGGCATCCTCTACCGCATCGCGCTGGCGATCATCGCGGTGCTGGTCGTCTGCCTGATGCTGATGAGCTTCCCGAGCGTGCGCCACGTCGGGCTGACGCTGTTCGCCTCGGCGGGGCTGGCCGGCCTCGCGATCGGCGCCGCGGCGCAGCCGGCGCTCAAGAACCTCATCGCCGGGATCCAGCTGGCGTTCACCGAGCCGATCCGCCTCGACGACGTGGTGATCGTCGAGGGCGAATGGGGGCGAATCGAGGAGATCCGCCTCACCTATGTGGTGGTGCGGATCTGGGACGACCGGCGGCTGATCGTGCCGGTGTCGAAATTCCTCGAGTCGTCGTTCCAGAACTGGACGCGGCAGACCTCGGACCTGCTCGGCACCGTCCATGTCTATCTCGACTATCGCGTGCCCGTGGAGGCGCTGCGCCGGCGGCTGGGCGAGATCGTCGCCGCCTCGCCGCTGTGGGACGGGCGCGTCTGCGTGCTGCAGGTCACCGACCTCAAGGAGCGGACGGTCGAGCTGCGCGCGCTGGTCAGCGCCGCCGACGCCGGCCGGGCGTTCGACCTGCGCTGCGAGGTGCGCGAACAGCTGCTCGGCTTCGTGCGCGACGCCTATCCCGAAAGCCTGCCGCGGCTGCGCGCCGAGCTCGACCGCGATGCGGGCGGGGCGGCGGAGGCGGGCGGGGCGGCCGAGGCGGGCTGAGCGGCTAGCCGCGCGCGCCGGCCGGTTCGTCGGCGGCGTCGCGCACCAGATGGAGCGTCTGCGTCGGGTAGGCGATGACGACGTCCTTCGCCGCGAACGCCTCGACGATATTGAACAGCACCTGCTGCCGCGCGTCCATCAGCACGCCGATCTCGCGGCTGCGGCCGAAGAAGGCGAGCTCGAAGTCGAGCGACGACGGGCCGAAGGCGACGAGGTGGCAGCGCTGGAAGCGCGCGCTCTCGACGCGCTCGACGCAGGCCTCGATCAGCGCCGGCAGCTCGCGCAGCAGCGCCGGCGGCGTTTCATAGGCGACGCCGATCGTCAGCACCGCGCGGCGTTCGTCCATGCGGTTGTAGTTGTCGATCGTCGCTTCCATCAGCTTGGCGTTGGGCACCACCACCTCGTGCCCGTCGAACGAGCGCAGCCGCGTCGTGCGGATGCGGATCTCCTCGACCGCGGCGGTCAGGTCGCCGAAGCGGATGGTGTCGCCCTGCTGGAACGGCCGGTCGGTGATGATCGAGAAGGCCGAGAAGAAATTGGCGATCGTCGACTGCGCGGCGAGCGCGATGGCGACGCCGCCGATGCCGAGGCCCGCGACCAGCGCGGTGACGTTGACGCCGAGATTGTCGAGCAGCAGCAGCAGCGCCACCGACCAGACCAGCACCATGATCGCCCAGCGCATCAGCACGAAGGCGCTGGCGATCGTCGACGCCTCGCCGGCGTGGCGCGCCACCAGCCGCGACAGCAGGTGCACCGCCACCGCCTGCGCCCAGATCGCGCCCTGCAGCACCGCGGCGACGGTGAACAGCAGCCGCGTCGCGTCGTCGACCGCGTCGGGGGTCTCGACGAGCGTCAGCCCGATGCGCAGCGCCAGCATCAGGATGAAGAAGAACATCAGCCGGCGCACGAGATCGCGCGCGATGGCGCGAACGCTGTCGTCGCCGATCTCGCCGCGCGCCAGCGCGCCGCCGACCCAGCGCTTGGCCGCCAGCAGCAGCAGCGTCAGCAGCGCGGCGACGCCGAGCGCGACGAGCGCCTGCCCCTCGATCGAGGCGACCCAGCGGATGAAGTCGCCGAGGCCGCTGCCCAGGCTCGAGGTGGCCGACGCGACCGAATCGAGCGGCGGCGGGGCGGCGGGGGCGGCGGCGGGCGCGGAAGCTGTCATGCCGGGGGGAACGGGCGCTTCGCCGCCGTTGTTCCCCGGCGCGGCGCCGCGCGCCGGCCGCCCCCCAGCGGCGCGCTCAGAAGGCGCGCGGCTTCACCGGGATCCTGAGATAGCTGACGCCATTGGCCTCGGCCGCGGGGAAGCGGCCGGCGCGGATGTTGACCTGGATCGACGGCAGCAGCAGCCGCGGCACCGCCAGCGTCGCGTCGCGCGCCTCGCGCATCGCGACGAAGTCGTCCTCGGTCACGCCGTCGTGGACATGGACGCTCGACCGGCGCTGCGCGCCGACGGTGGTTTCCCAGGCATAGGCGTCGCGGCCCGGCGCCTTGTAGTCGTGGCACAGGAACAGCCGCGTCGCGTCGGGCAGGCTCAGCACGCGGCGGATCGAGCGGTAGAGCGTGCGCGCGTCGCCGCCGGGGAAATCGGCGCGCGCGGTGCCATAGTCGGGCATGAACAGCGTGTCGCCGACGAATACCGCGTCGCCGATGCGGTAGGCGACGTCGGCGGGCGTGTGGCCGGGGACGTGCATCACCTCGATCTCGAGCCCGCCGACCGCCAGGCGATCGCCGTCGGCGAACAGCCGGTCGAAGTCGGAGCCGTCGGCGACGAGGTCGTCGAAGGCGAACATCGGCCGGAAGATCTTCTGCACGTCGCGGATATGCTCGCCGATGCCGATCGCCGCGCCGGTCTTCGCCTTGATGTAGGGGGCGGCCGACAGATGGTCGGCATGCGCGTGGGTTTCGAGCACCCAGTCGATCCGCCAGCCGTGCGCCTGCGCGGCGGCGAGGATTCGCTCGGCGGAAGCGACGTCGGCGGTGCCGCTCGGCAGGTCGAAGTCGAGCACCGGGTCGATGACGACCGCGGCGCCGCTCGCCGGATCGGCGACGAGATAGCTGACGGTGTTGGTCGGCTCGTCGAAGAAAGCCTCGATGACGGGCCGGGTGGCGCTGGCAGTCATGGCACCCTCCTGCGGTTCGATATTGACTTATATATTAGCACTATCTAATTAAGCAACATCTAATGAAAGAGCGGTCGATGCCGAAGCCCCCGATGGATCTCGCGACGTTCGCGGCGAAGGCCGAGGACGTCGGCGCGCGGCTCAAGGCGATGGCCAACGACCGGCGGCTGATGCTGCTGTGCAAGCTCGTCGAACAGGGCGAGATGACCGCCGGCGAGCTCGCCCGCGCGGTCGGGCTGTCGCAGTCGGCGGGCTCGCAGCATCTGGCGCGGATGCGCGACGAGGGGCTCGTCGCCTTCCGCCGCGACGGCCAGACGCTCTGGTACCGCATCGCCGATCCCCGCACCGAGGCGCTGATGGCGAACCTCTACCAGCTCTATTGCCAGGACTGACGCCATGACCCTTCCCGCCGTTTCCCCCGCCGAGGCGCAGCGGCTGATCGCCGCCGGCGCGACGCTCGTCGACGTCCGCGGCGCCGACGAACATGCGCGCGAGCGCATCCCGGGCGCGGTCAACCGCCCGCTCGACCGGCTTGGCGCGTTGCCCGAAGGGCCGCTGATCTTCCACTGCCGCTCGGGCGCGCGCACCGACGCCAATGCCGCGCGGCTCGCCGGGGCCGCGGGCGGCGCGCCCTGCCACCGGCTGGCGGGCGGGATCGAGGCGTGGCGCGGCGCCGGGCTGCCGACCGCGGTCGACCGCCGCCAGCCGATCGAGATCATGCGGCAGGTGCAGCTCGCCGCCGGCGGGCTGGTGCTGACGGGCGTGCTGCTCGGGCTGCTCGTCGCGCCGGGCTTCGTCGCGCTGGCGGGCTTCGTCGGCGCCGGGCTGATGGTCGCCGGCGCCACCGGCTGGTGCGGCCTGGCGCGGCTGCTGGCGCGGATGCCGTGGAACCGCGCCGCAAGCGCCGGCTGAGAGGGACATGACCGCCGCCGAGCTGCTGCTGACGCTCGCCTCGGGCGGGCTGATCGGCCTGGTGCTCGGGCTGGTCGGCGGCGGCGGCTCGATCCTCGCGGTGCCGCTGCTCGTCCATGTCGTCGGCGTCGGCTCGCCGCACGCGGCGATCGGCACCGCCGCGGTCGCGGTCGCCACCAACGCGCTCGTCGGGCTCGCCGGCCCGGCGCGCGCCGGCCGCGTCAAATGGCGCTGCGCCGCGGTGTTCGCGGGCGCCGGAATCGTCGGCGCGGCGGTCGGCGCCGCCGCCGGGCAGGCGGTCGACGGCGACCGGCTGCTGCTGCTGTTCGGGCTGCTGATGATCGGCGTCGGGCTGGCGATGCTGCGCCGGCGCCGCGGCGCCGACGCCCCCGACGTGCGGCTGACGCGCGACAGCGCCGGGGTGCTGCTGCCGCGGCTGGTGCCGATCGGCCTCGGCGTCGGGCTCGCCGCGGGCTTCTTCGGGATCGGCGGCGGCTTCCTCATCGTCCCCGGGCTGGTCGCGGCGACGGCGATGCCGCTGACGATCGCGGTCGGCACCTCGCTGGTCGTCGTCGCGGTGCTCGGCGCGACCACCGCCACCTCCTATGCGCTGGCAGGCCTCGTCGACTGGCCGCTGGTCGCGCTGCTGATCGCCGGCGGCGCGGCGGGATCGGCGGCGGGGCTGGCGATCGGCCGCCGGCTGGCGGCGCGCAAGCGGCTGCTCGAGCGGCTGTTCGCCGCCGTCGTCGTCGCGGTCGGCCTCTACGTCGCTGTCGCCGCCTGATCAGGCGGCGCGTTCGTACCAGCCGCGGCTGCGCTTCACGATCGCCACCACCGACAGCATCACCGGCACCTCGACGAGCACGCCGACGACGGTCGCCAGCGCCGCGCCCGAGCCGATGCCGAACAGGCTGATCGCCGCGGCCACCGCCAGCTCGAAGAAATTGGACGCGCCGATCAGCGCGGCGGGCGCCGCGACGCACCAGGCGACGCCGAGCTTGCGGCTCAGCCAATAGGCGAGCCCGGCGTTGAAATAGACCTGGATGAGGATCGGCACGGCGAGCAGCGCGATGACCAGCGGCTGCGCGAGGATCGCCTCGCCCTGGAAGCCGAACAGCAGCACCAGCGTGGTCAGCAGCGCGACGAGCGACAGCGGGCCGAGCGCCGCCTGCAGCCGGGCGAGCGCCGGCGCGCCGCCCGACCCCAGCACCGCGCGGCGCAGCCCCTGCGCCGCCACCACCGGCACGACGATATAGAGCAGAACGGACAGCAGCAGCGTGTCCCACGGCACGCTGATCGAGGCGACGCCGAGCAGCAGCGCGACGAGCGGCGCGAAGGCGAACACCATGATGACGTCGTTGAGCGCCACCTGGCTCAGCGTATAATGCGGCTCGCCCTCGCAGAGGTTCGACCAGACGAACACCATCGCGGTGCACGGCGCGGCGGCGAGCAGGATCAGCCCGGCGATGTAGCTTTCGATCTGCGTCTCGGGCAGCCACGGCCGGAACAGCATGCCGATGAACAGCGTGCCGAGCAGCGCCATCGAGAAGGGCTTCACCGCCCAGTTGATGAACAGCGTCACGCCGACGCCGCGCAGATGCTGGCGGACCTGGCCGAGCGCGGCGAAATCGATCTTGAGCAGCATCGGCACGATCATCAGCCAGACGAGCAGCGCCACCGGCAGGTTGATCTTGGCGACCTCGGCGGCGGCGAGCGCCGCGAACAGCCCGGGGACGAGCGCACCGAGGCCGATGCCCACCACGATGCACAGCGCCACCCACAGCGACAGATAGCGTTCGAAGACCGTCATCGCCGGCGCGGCGGCCTCAGTCGCCATCGGCCGCCCCGGCGGTGCCGATCGCGCTGAGCTTGGCCTGCAGGCTCATCCGGTCGATCGAGGCGAGCGGCAGCGCGGTGAACAGCGCGATGCGGTTGCGCAGCATGCGGTAGGCGTCGAAGAAGGCGGCATGGACCTCGGCGTCGCTTCCCGTGACCGCGGCGGGGTCGGGAATCCCCCAATGCGCGGTCATCGGCTGGCCGGGCCACACCGGGCAGACCTCGCCGGCCGCGTTGTCGCAGACGGTGAACACGAAATCGAGCGGCGGCGCGTCGGGGCCCGAGAATTCGTCCCAGGATTTCGACCGCAGGCCCTCGACCTTGTGGTTGAGGCTGCGCAACACGTCGAGGCTGACCGGATGCACCTCGCCCTTGGGGAAGCTGCCGGCGCTGAAGGCGCGGAAGCGGCCCGCGCCCTCGCGCTGCAGGATCGCCTCGGCGAGGATCGAGCGCGCCGAATTTCCGGTGCACAGGAAGAGGACGTTGTAGACGCGCTCGGTCATCGCCGTCACCCGCAGCAGGAGACGGCGGCGGGGGCCGGCGCGGGCATCGCCGGCGCGCAGCAATTGCCCTCGGCAGCGGCGTCCGAGGCGGCGCGCACCGCGTCGGGCGACGGGCCGCTGCCATAGTCGGTGCTGTCGCCGGTGGTGTGGAAGGTCTCCCACACCACGCCCTGCGGGTCGGCGATCCACGACTTCTCCGACCTGGCGTAGCAGCAGGTCGTCGCGCCCTCGTCGAGCACCGGGCGGCCGGCGGCGTCGAGCCGGGCATAGACCTCGGCGAGCTCGTCGCGATCGTCGACCTGGATGCCGAGATGCTCGATGCCGCGCGTCGCATGCTGGCCGGTCGAGATGGCGAAGTTGACGCGCGGGTCCTCGACCATCCACTTGGCATAGTCGGGCTTGGTCACCGTCGGCGGCGCGGCGAACAGCGTCGAATAGAAGGCGATCGACTGGTCGAGATTCTCGACGCTGACATGGACGTGCAGGCGCTTCATGGCACGGGCTCCTCTCTCAACAGGCGGGGTAGGCGGCGGCGGGCGCGAGCCCGGTGCCGCAGATTTCGGGGCGGCCCTGGCAGCAATCCTCCATCAGGAAGGCGAGCAGCCGGCGCGTGCCCTCATAGTCGGCGGCATAGACCACGGTGCGGCCGTCGCGCCGCGAGCGGGCGAGGCCGGCGCGTTCGAGCGCGCCGAGATGATGCGACATCGTCGAGGCGGCGAGGCCGACCGCGGCGGCGATGTCGCCGGCGGTCATGCCGCCCGGCCCGGCCTTGACCAGCAGCCGGAACACGGTGAGCCGTGCCTCCTGCGCCAGTGCGCCGAGCGCCTCGACGGCGACCTGCTGTTCCATTCGACACTCCTCGAATACTTCGATAAGAGTCGAACTATTCGATATCTATCGAAGTGTCAAGCCGCCTTGTCCGCCGCGAGGCGGTCGTAGCGGAACTCGGGGCCGTCGAGGTCGATCGCCGGCAGCTCGCTGCGTTCGCGCCAATAATCCTGCGTGTGCTGCCATTCGGGCTTGTCACCGCGCCGGGGCAGCCGGTCCATCGATCGCATCAGATAGCCGGGATTGAAATTGCCGGGGTCGATCCACGGCAGCAGCGGCATGTCGCGGTCCTCGGCGCGCAGCGCCACCTCGACGCGGCGCGCGCCGCGCGCGTCCATATGGTTGAGCAGCCGGCAGACGAAGTCGGCGACGAGGTCGACGCGCAAGGTCCAGCTGGCGCGGAAATAGCCGAAGATCCACACGAGGTTGGGCACACCGGTGAACATCATGCCGCGGTAGGTCACCGTCTGCGCGAAATCGACCGGTCGGCCGTCGACCGCGAAATCGATGTCGCCGAGGATGCTGAGCTCGAACCCCGTCGCGGTGATGACGACGTCGGCGTCGAGCTCGCGGCCCGACGTGAGCCGGATCCCCGTCGGGGTGAAACGCTCGATCTCGTCGGTGACCACCGACGCCTTGCCGGCGGCGATGCCCTGGAACAGGTCGCCGTCGGGCACGAACGCCAGCCGCTGCTGCCACGGCCGGTAGCGCGGGGTGAAATGGTCGCGCACCAGCGCGTCGCCGAGGAAGGCGCGCACCCCGTCGAGCAGCTCGGCGCGCACCGCCTCGGGCTCCTCGAACGAGCGGCGGGTGAGCTCGGCCTGGTCGTGCAGGATCTTGCGGCGCACGATCTCGTGGATCCACGCCGGATCGACGTCGAGCGCGCGCAGCTGGTCGGCGAGCTCATTCTCGTTGCGACCGGGCACGAAATAGGTCGGCGAGCGCTGCAGCAGCGTGACGTGCGCGCAATCGCCGGCGATCGCCGGCACCAGCGTCGCCGCGGTCGCGCCCGAGCCGATGCAGACGACGCGCTTGTCGCTAAGATCGAGCTCCTGGGGCCAGGTCTGCGGGTGAACGATCTGCCCCTTGAAATCCGCCATGCCGGGCCAGTCGGGGGTATAGCCCGCGTCGTGCCGGTAATAGCCCTGGCACATCCACAGGAAATTGGCGGTGAAGCGCCGCAGCGTGCCGCCGGCGTCGACCTCGAGCGTCCAGCGCGCGTCGTCGCTCGACCAGCGCGCGCTTCGCACGCGGTGGCGATAGCGGATGTGCCGGGCGAGGTCGTTCTCGTCGATCACCTCGGCCAGGTAGCGCAATATCTCGTCGGCGGTGGCGATCGGCGCGCCGACCCACGGCTTGAAGCGATAGCCGAAGGTATAGAGGTCGCTGTCCGAGCGGATGCCCGGGTAGACATGCGTTCGCCAGGTCCCGCCGATGCCGTCGAGCGCGTCGAGGATGACGAAGCTCTTGCCCGGGCATTGCTGCTGCAGGTGGAAGGCGGCGCCGATCCCCGAGATGCCGGCGCCGACGATCAGCACGTCGACATGGTCGGCAGCGGCGTCGGCGGCGGGGGCGGCGGGGGCGGCGGGGGCGGCAGTGAGAGGCATCGTCGGGGCTCCGGGCGTCGTGGCGGGCGCAGCGTCGGCCGCGGGCGGACGGCGCGCATTGATGCCGGTCAAAGTCGCGAATTGACCTCGATCAATGCGGCGCGCGCCGCGATGCGCGATCGTCGGACTGCGGCCGGTTGCCGGCTTCTCCCGAGCCATCCCGGGGCGATCGGCCGCGCCAGTCCCCGCTGAGGACGAGGAGATCGCGTCATGACCGAGCTATGGGCCTGCTGCTACTGGCCGATCGTCGCGAGCCGCGCCTGGCTCGACTTCTGGTTCGGTGCCGCGACGGCGCACGCCGCCATCGCCGCCGACGAGCTGCCGTGCGACGACCATGACCTGTTCGCCTGAGACCAAGGAGCCGACGATGCAGGCGAACGACGCCACCCCCGCGACCGGCGAGATGGCCTGGGCGCGGCTCGTGCCGCACATCCTGCAGCTGCGGCGGCGGCTCGACCGGCTCGAAGCCGCCAGGCTCGCCCCGCGCGACCCCGATCTCGGCGAGCAGGCGCTCGCCGCCGAAGGCGACGAGGTCGATGCAGCGATCGAGGCGGCGCTGCGCGACAAGCTGTCCGAGGCCGAGGCGGCGCTCGAGCGCATCGCGGCAGGCCGCTATGGCCGCTGCCTCGACTGCGGCGAACCGATTGCCGAGGCGCGGCTGCGCGCGCTGCCGACCGCGCGGCGCTGCGCGGCGTGCGAGGCGCGCGCGGGGGCGGCGCATGGCTGAGGCGCGCGCGCTCGGCCTCGCGCCTGCCGCCGCCCCGGCGGTGCGGCGCCGCTGGTTGAGCCTGCTCACCGCGCCGCTCATCTATTCGCTGCTGCTGCCGATCGCGCTGCTCGATCTGTGGGCGACGCTGTTCCAGCAGGTCTGCTTCCGCGTGTACGGCGTGCCGCGGGTGCGCCGCGCCGACTATCTGCGGCTTGACCGCCACCGCCTTCCCTATCTCGATGCCGTCGGCAGGCTCAACTGCGTCTATTGCGGCTACAGCAACGGCGTCATCGCCTATGCGCGCGAGATCGCGGCGCGCACCGAGCAATATTGGTGCCCGATCAAGCACGGCGACGCACCCGCCGGCGTCCATGACCGTTACGAATCCTTCGCCGACTTCGGCGATGCCGCCGGCTACGAGGCCCGCGCCGAGCGACTGCGCGAGGCGCTGCGTACCGGCCGCTGACGCGGCACGGTGCCGCTGCCGAGACCATAGGGTATCTCCCGGGGTATCTCGGAATTTCCATCGGGTGTACAAGGGCCTCGCCGTTCCGAGGGTCCTATGGTCAACCATGCCTGCGCCGATTGTGCCGTCCGCGACTCCGCGCTGTGCGCGGCGCTGAACGACGACGAGCTCGACCGGCTCAACCGCGTCGGCCGCCGGCAGAAGCTCGCCAAGGGCCAAACGCTGCAGTTCGCCGGCGACGACAGCCTGGTGTTCGCCAACGTCGTCGAGGGCGTGCTCAAGCTGTCGACCTCGACCGCCGACGGCCGCGAGCAGATCGTCGGGCTGCTCTATCCGGCCGACTTCCTCGGCCGGCTGTTCGCGGTGCGAGTCGACTATGACTGCACCGCGCTCACCGATGCCGATATCTGCGTCTTCCCGCGCAAGGGGTTCGAGGCGGCGCTCAACGATTTCCAGAAGCTCGAACGCTCGCTGCTCGAACGCACCATGGCCGAGCTCGACCGCACGCGGCAGTGGATGCTGCTGCTCGGCCGCAAGAGCGCCGAGGAGAAGGTCGCGAGCTTCCTGCTCAACATCGTCGACCGGCTGAAGCCCGAAGGCTGCGCCGGCCGCGCCGCCGACGGACCGCCGACCTATGTGCTGCCGCTGACCCGCGGCCAGATCGCCGACGTGCTCGGGCTGACGATCGAGACGGTGAGCCGGCAGATGACGCGGCTCAAGACCGCCGGAGTCATCGCGCTGCCGAGCACGCGTGAGGTGACGATCCTCAAGCCGCTGGCGCTCGAGGCGAGGGCCGAAGCCGCCTAGCTCCTATGCCGCCGGCGCGGCGGCGCGGATCGCCAGCTCCTCGACGAGCATCGCGCGCCGGTAACTGGTGAAGAAGCAGCGCAGCATGTAGCCGAGCGTTTCGGGCGCGTCGGCGGCGCCGCCGGCGACGATCGGCTCGAGCGCATGCCCGATCTCGCCCGCCAGCCCCTCGTCCTCGCCATGCTGTCGCGCGATTCGGTCGACCAGGTCGGGGCGGTCCGCCGCCAGCAGCTCGCGCAGCACGACGATCTCGCTCGCATGATGCTCGGGGACGAGCGTGCCGAGCGCATCGGCGGCACGCCGGCAGCGCTGCGGGCAGGCGCGCGGCAGGTCGTCGGCGATCGCCTCGAGCTCGGCGCACAGCAGCGCCAGCCGGTCGTGCTGATCGTGGATCGCGCGCAGCCGGCGCGCGGTCGCAAGGTCGGCGAGACGGGGCGGCGGCGCGGCGGACATAGGACACTCCTCTGGCGCGACGATAGCGCGGGCCGCGGCCGGCCGGCTTTGATCTCCGTCAATGCGGCGGCGGCGCGCGGCGCGCATCTGCGGGGCGAAACAGGGCGCCGTCGGGCGTCGGTTCAATCCGGGGGATTTCGATGGCTTCCGTCTACCATGCCGGCCTCTATCTGCTGGTCGCGCTGCTCGCGCTCGTCGCCACCAGCCAGGCGGTCGAGACCGCCTATGCCGTCCACGGCGTCATCGTCGTCGCCGCGGCGCTGGCGGCGATCGCGGTCACGCTGCGTCGCATCGAATTCGGGCCGAAGGGCGAATGGCTCGTTCCCGCACGGCCCGCGGGCTACATGGACGACGTCGTGCGCGCCGGCGTCATCGCCACGATCTTCTGGGGAGTCGTCGGCTTCCTCGCCGGACTGTTCATCGCCGCGCAGCTCGCCGTTCCGGCGCTCAACCTCGGCTTCGAATATACGACCTTCGGGCGGTTGCGGCCGCTGCACACCTCGGCGGTGATCTTCGCCTTCGGCGGCAACGCGCTCATCGCGACGAGCTTCTACGTCGTCCAGCGCACCTGCCGCGCGCGGCTCGCCTTCGGCAACACCGCCTGGTTCGTGTTCTGGGGCTATCAGCTGTTCATCGTGCTCGCCGCCACCGGCTATGTGCTCGGCGTCACGCAGAGCCGCGAATATGCCGAGCCCGAATGGTATGTCGACCTGTGGCTGACGCTCGTCTGGGTCGCCTATCTCGCGGTGTTCGTCGGCACGCTGGTCAAGCGCCAGGAACCGCACATCTACGTCGCCAACTGGTTCTATCTCGCCTTCATCGTCACCGTGGCGATGCTGCACGTCGTCAACAATCTCGCGGTGCCGGTGGGCTTCAGCGGCAAGAGCTATTCGCTGTTCTCGGGTGTCCAGGATGCGCTGACGCAATGGTGGTACGGCCACAATGCCGTCGGCTTCTTCCTGACCGCCGGCTTCCTGGCGATGATGTACTATTTCGTGCCCAAGCAGGCGAACCGGCCGATCTATTCCTACCGGCTGTCGATCGTGCACTTCTGGTCGCTGATCTTCATGTACATCTGGGCGGGTCCGCACCACCTCCACTACACCGCGCTGCCCGACTGGGCGCAGACGCTCGGCATGGTGTTCTCGATCATGCTGTGGATGCCGAGCTGGGGCGGCATGATCAACGGGCTGATGACGCTGTCGGGCGCCTGGGACAAGATCCGCACCGACCCGATCATCCGCATGATGGTGCTGGCGCTCGCCTTCTACGGCATGTCGACCTTCGAAGGGCCGATGATGTCGATCAAGTCGGTCAACTCGCTGTCGCACTATACCGACTGGACGATCGGCCACGTCCACTCGGGCGCGCTCGGCTGGAACGGCATGATCACCTTCGCCTGCCTCTACTTCATGGTGCCCCGGCTCTGGGCGCGCGAGCGGCTGTACAGCGTCCGGATGATCAACTGGCACTTCTGGTGCGCGACGGCGGGCATCGTCCTCTACGCCGCGTCGATGTGGGTCGCCGGCATCATGCAGGGGCTGATGTGGCGCGAATATAACGCCGAGGGCTTCCTCGTGTACGGCTTCTCCGAGGTCGTGTCGGCGATGTTCCCCTTCTACGTCGTGCGCGGCCTCGGCGGGGCGCTCTACCTGCTGGGCAGCCTGTTCATGGTCTACAACATCTGGCGCACGATCCGCGGCGACGTCCGCGACGAGGCGCCGATGGTGCCGCCGTCGACGACCGGCCCCGACCTGCTCGGCGACTTCCCCGGCGAGGCCGCGGGCGAGTCCGCCCCCGCCCGCGCCGCGCGCCGCGCGCGTCCCCGCCCCGCCACCGCCTGATCGAAAGCGAAACCATGTCGGTCATCAACCACGGCAAGATCGAGCGCAACGTCACCCTCCTGCTGGTGCTGTCGCTGCTCGTCGTCAGCATCGGCGGCATCGTCGAGATCGCGCCGCTGTTCTGGATGCAGAACACCATCGAGAAGGTCGAGGGCGTCCGCCCCTACACGCCGCTCGAGCTGATGGGGCGCAACATCTACGTCCGCGAGGGCTGCTACGGCTGCCATTCGCAGATGATCCGGCCGTTCCGCGACGAGGTCGAACGCTACGGCCACTACAGCCTCGCCGCCGAGAGCATGTACGACCATCCCTTCCAGTGGGGGTCGAAGCGCACCGGCCCCGACCTCGCGCGCGTCGGCGGACGCTATTCGGACGAATGGCACGTCCAGCACATGAAGGATCCGCGCGCCGTGGTGCCCGAATCGATCATGCCGCCCTACGCCTTCCTCGCCGACCGCGACCTCGACCTGCGCCGCATCGCCGAACATCTGAAGGCCAACCGCACCGTCGGCGTGCCCTATACGCCGGCGCAGATCGACAATGCCGCCGCCGACCTCGCGGCGCAGGCCGATCCCGAGGCCGACGTCGACGGCTTCCGGCAGCGCTATGCCAAGGCGCAGGTCCGCGACTTCGACGGCGATCCGCAGCGGCTGACCGAGATGGACGCGATGGTCGCCTATCTCCAGATGCTCGGCACGCTCGTCGACCTCGACGGCTATGTCGCCGCCGACAACGAACGGTGAGGCGCGCGCCATGGACCATGAAACGCTCCGCCACATCGCCGACAGCTGGGGGCTCGTCTTCCTGCTGCTGGTCTTCCTCGGCGCGGTCGGCTTCGCCTTCCGTCCCGGCAGCCGCGCCCAGCAGGAAGACGCCCGCATGATCCCGCTTCGCGACGAGGACCCGCAATGAGCGCTGACAACCGCAAGCCCGACGATACCGACGGCACCACCGGCCACGAGTGGGACGGCATCCGCGAGCTCAACAACCCGCTGCCGCGCTGGTGGCTCTACATCTTCTACGCCACGATCGTCTGGGCGATCGGCTACGTCGTCCTCTACCCGGCGATCCCCGGCCTCGACGAGGCGAGCAAGGGGCTGCTCGGCTGGTCGAGCCGCCGCGAGGTGGCGTCGGAGATGCAGGCGGTCGGGCAGGCGCGCGCCGCCACCATCGAGCGCATCGAGGCGACGCCGCTCGCCGACCTCCGCCACGATCGCGAGCTGATGCGGATCGCCGTCGAGGGCGGCCGCTCGGCGTACAAGGTCTATTGCGTCCAGTGCCACGGCAGCGGCGCCGCGGGCAGCCCGGGCTATCCCAACCTCAACGACGACGACTGGCTGTGGGGCGGCGATCTCGCCGCGATCGAGGCGACCCTGCGCCATGGCATCCGCGCCACCGACGACGAGTCGACGCGCAATTCGATGATGCCCGCCTTCGGCCGCGACGGCATCCTCCAGGCTGCGCAGATCGACGACGTCGTCGAACATGTGCGCCAGCTGTCGCGCCAGCCCTTCGATGCCGCCGGCGCGCGGCGCGGCGCCGCCGTCTTCGCCGAGAATTGCGCCGTGTGCCACGGGCCGGCGGGGGCCGGGATGCGCGAGGTCGGCGCCCCCGACCTCACCGACGCGATCTGGCTGTACGGCGGCGACCGCGCGACGCTCGCGCGCACCGTCCACGGTCCGCGCGGCGGCGTGATGCCGGCGTGGGAGAAGCGGCTCGGCCCGGCGACGGTCAAGCAGCTGGCGGCCTATGTGCACAGCCTGGGCGGCGGCGAATAGCCATGTCGACGATCGACGATCCGCTGGTGCAGGGGAGCTTCTACCAGAAGCGGCGGAAGATCTTCCCCAAGCGCGTCCACGGGCCGTTCCGTTCGCTCAAATGGGCGATCATGGCGGTGACGCTCGCCATCTATTACGTCACGCCGTGGCTGCGCTGGGATCGCGGCGCCTTCGCCCCCAACCAGGCGGTGCTCGTCGATCTCGCGCACCGGCGCTTCTATTTCTTCGGCGTCGAGATCTGGCCGCAGGAATTCTACTATGTCGCCGGGCTGCTGATCATGGCGGGGATCGGGCTGTTCCTCGTCACCTCGACGGTGGGCCGCGCCTGGTGCGGCTACAGCTGCCCGCAGACCGTGTGGACCGATCTGTTCATGGCGGTCGAGCGCCGCATCGAAGGCGACCGCAACGCGCGCATCAAGCTCGACCAGGCGCCGTGGTCGGCGGCGAAGATCGCCAAGCGCACCGCGGTCCATGCGAGCTGGCTGGTGATCGGGCTGCTGACCGGCGGCGCCTGGGTGTTCTACTTCGCCGACGCGCCGACCTTGCTGCGCGACCTGTTCAGCGGCCAGGCGGCGACCGTCGCCTATGCCAGCGTCGCGGTGCTGACCTTCACCACCTATGTCTTCGGCGGACTGATGCGCGAGCAGGTCTGCACCTACATGTGCCCCTGGCCGCGCATCCAGGGCGCGATGCTCGACGAGAATTCGCTCGTCGTCACCTACAAGGCGTGGCGCGGCGAGCCGCGCAGCCACGGCACCAAGAAGGCCGACATCGCCGATCTCGAGCTCGGCGACTGCGTCGACTGCCTCGCCTGCGTCAACGTCTGCCCGACGGGCATCGACATCCGCAACGGGCCGCAGCTCGAATGCATCACCTGCGCGCTGTGCATCGATGCCTGCAACGAGGTGATGGGCAAGCTCGGCCGCGCGCCCGACCTGATCGGCTACACGACGCCGCAGCGCGACGTCGCCGAGGCTGCCGGGCGCCCGCTCGCGCCGCTGTGGCGGACGATCGTCCGCCCGCGCAGCCTGCTCTATTTCGCCGGCTGGTCGTCGATCGGCCTCGCGATGCTCGTCGTGCTGTCGATGCGCGACCGGCTCGACCTCACCGTCAGCCACGACCGCAACCCGCTGTTCGTCGAGCTCGCCGACGGCGACGTGCGCAACGGCTACACCGTCAAGCTGCTCAACATGGAGCCGCGCCCGCGCCGCATCGAGCTGCGGCTCGAGGGGCTGCCCGGCGCGACGATGTGGCAGCCGCTCCAGGAGAGCGTTCGCACGCGCGTGCTCACCGTCGACACCCGCCCCGACGGGCTCGAGGCGATCCGCGTGCTCGTCCGCGCCCCGCGCGATCTCGTGCGCGAAGGCAGCGTCGATTTCCGCTTCGTGGCGCGCGAGGTCGGCGGCACCGAACGCTCGATCGAAGGCGCGCGCTTCAACGGCCCGGAGGCCTGATCATGTCGACACCCATCGCCCGCCCGTTCACCGGCCGCCGCTTCGCAATGATCATCACCGGCTTCTTCGCGGTGGTGGTCGCGGTCAACATGCTGATGGCGACGATCGCCAGCCGGACGTTCAGCGGCGTCATCGTCAAGAACGGCTATGTCGCCAGCCAGGATTTCGATCGCTGGCTCGCGGTCGGGCGGGCGCAGGCGGCGCTCGGCTGGTCGGTCGAGGCGCGCATCGACGGCGACCGGATCGTCGTCAGCGCCCGCGACCACGGCGGCCGGCCGCTCGCCGCCAAGGCGATGGCGACGCTCAGCCACCCGATCGACCCCGCCCGCGTCCACCGCCTCGCGCTGCAGCCGATCGGGCCCGGCGCCTATGCGGCGCGCCACGGGCTCGCGCCGGGTCAGTGGGAGGCGGTGGTCCGGCTCAATTCGGATGGCCATCCCTATCAGCAGCGCACCCGCCTGATCGTGGCGAGCTAGGATCATGTCCGCCGCTGCGCCCGCCATCGCCGCCAGCCCGCTCGACCTGTTCGCCGCCGAGCGCGCGCCGGGCCGGATGCATCTCGACCTCGCGGTGCCGGGCATCCACTGCGCCGGCTGCATCCGCCGCATCGAGGCGGCGGTGCGCGCGCTGCCGGGCGTCGAGCAGGCGCGCGTCAACTTCACCACCCGCCGCCTCGGCGTCGACTGGCGGGCAGGCGCGCAGCGCCCTGACGCGATCGTGTCGGCGGTCGAGGCGCTCGGCTTCGAGGTCCATCCGTTCGCGGCGGGCGAAGCCGCGGCCGGCGACGCGACCGACGCGTCGCGGCAGCTGTTGCGCGCGATGGTGGTCGCGGGCTTCGCGGCGACCAACATCATGCTGCTGTCGGTATCGGTGTGGTCGGGGGCCGCGGCGGCGACGCGCGACCTGTTCCACGCCATCTCGGCAGCGATCGCCGTTCCCGCGATCGCCTATGCCGGTCAGCCCTTCTTCCGCTCGGCGCTCGCGGCGCTGCGCCACGGCCGCACCAACATGGACGTGCCGATCTCGATCGGCGTCCTGCTCGCCACCGCGATGAGCCTCCACGAGACGCTGACCTCGGGGCCGCACGCCTATTTCGACGGCGCCACCGCGCTGCTGTTCTTCCTGCTGATCGGCCGTTACCTCGACAGCATGATGCGCGACCGCGCCCGCGCCGGCGTCGCGCAGCTGCTCAAGCAGTCGGCGCGCGGCGCGCTGACGCTCACCGCCGACGGCGGCACCGAATATCGCCCGATCGAATCGGTGGCGCCGGGGATGCAGGTGCTCGTCGCCGCCGGCGAGCGCATCCCCGTCGACGGCATGGTCGTCGCGGGCGCCTCGAGCATCGACCGCTCGCTGGTCACCGGCGAGAGCCTGCCCGAGCCGGTCGGCGAGGGCGCCACGGTACTGGCCGGGACGCTCAACATCGACGGCGCGCTCACGCTGCGCACCACCGCGGTCGGCGAAAGCAGCTTCATCGCCGACGTCGTGCGGCTGATGGAGGCGGCCGAGGGCGGCCGCGACCGCTACGTCCGCCTCGCCGACCGCGCCGCACGCTGGTATGCGCCGCTGGTCCACGCCACGGCGGCGCTCACCGCGCTCGGCTGGCTGGCGCTCGGCTTCGGCTGGCATCCGGCGCTGACCGCCGCCGCCGCGGTGCTGATCATCACCTGCCCCTGCGCGCTCGGACTCGCGGTGCCGGCGGTGCAGGTGACCGCGGCGAGCCTGTTGCTGCGGCGCGGTCTGCTGGTGAAGGACGGCGGCGCGCTCGAGCGACTCGCCGAAGTCGACATCGTCGTGTTCGACAAGACCGGCACGATCACGCTCGGCCGCCCCGAGCTGTGCGGCGCGCTGCCGCTCGGCGCGGCGGATGCGGCGGTCGCGCTGGCGCTGGCGATGCGCAGCATGCACCCGCTGTCGCGCGCGCTGACCCGTGTGGCGCGCGCCGCCGGCGTCGCGCCCGCGGCGATCGGCGACGTCCGCGAACGGCCGGGCTACGGGCTCGAGACCGAAATCGACGGTGAAGCCGTGCGGCTCGGCCGCCCCGACTGGGTCGACCCCGCGCTCGGCCCGGTCCCGCCGTCGCGGCTGCAGCTGGCATTCCGGCGCGGCGCAGCGCCGGCGGTGCTGCTGGGCTTCGAGGATGCGGTTCGCCCCGATGCGGCGCGCGCGGTGGGCCGGCTGAAGGCGATGGGACTCGACGTGCGCATCCTGTCGGGCGATCGCGAGGCGGCGGTGCGCCGCGTCGCCGAGACGCTCGGCATCGCCGACTGGGCGGCGGGCTGCACCCCCGCCGACAAGGTCGCCGCGGTCGAGGCGCTGCGGGCGCAGGGCCGCCGGGTGCTGATGGTCGGCGACGGGCTCAACGACGGTCCGGCGCTCGCCGCCGGTCACGCCTCGATGGCGCCGTCGACCGCGAGCGACGTCGGCCAGACCGCCGCCGACCTGCTGTTCCTCGGCGAGGAGCTGGCGGCGGTGCCGACCGCGATCGACGTCGCGCGCCGCAGCCGGCGGCACGTCGTGCAGAATTTCGCGCTGGCGATCGGCTACAATGCGCTCGCGGTGCCGGTGGCGATCGTCGGGCTGGCGACGCCGCTGATCGCCGCGATCGCGATGTCGACCTCGTCGATCCTCGTCATCGCCAACGCGCTGCGGCTCCGCATCGCAGGGCGCGGCGCATGACCGGGCTCACGCTGCTCATCCCGCTGGCGATCGGCGCCGGCCTCGTCGGCCTCGCCGCCTTCCTGTGGGCGCTGCAGAACGGTCAGTATGAGGATCTCGACGGCGCGGCGCTGCGCATCCTCATCGACGACGAGGCGGAGGACGACGGCCAGGCCTGACCCATAACGAAGCGGCGGGTCAGCCGGGCGTGGCGCCGCCGCGTCCTTCGACCCACGCCAGCGCCGCGTCGCGCTGCGCGGGCTCGAACACCCGATAGTCGATCCCCGGCAGCAGCGCGCTCTCGATCCGCGTGCCGGCGCGGAGCCAGCGCTGGTCGGCGACCACCGCGACGCGGCCGAAGCGCGCGAGCTTGCCGAACAGCGGCCAGGCGCGCGCCGCATAGGCGGGCAGGCCCGACAGCTCGATTCCGACGATGCCGCGCGTCTCGACGAAGATGTGCAGCTTGCCGTCCGCGGCCATCGCCGCGTCGAGCCGGTCAATGATCCGGTCGAGGTCGTCGCCGCTGATCGTGCCGGCGATGGTCAGCGCCAGCACGTCGGCGGCCGTGTCGATGAAATCGATCATGAATGTCCCTCGCGCACGCCAACGGCGGGCCGGATCGCGCCGGCCCGCCGTCCGCTGGGCGTCGCCGATGTCAGAAGCGCATGCCGAGCCCGACGCCGAACACCAGCGGGTCGAGGCTGACGTCGGTGCGGTTGACCAGCGCGCCGGTGCGCAGCGTTGCGGTGGTGTCGATGTCGATATATTTGACGTCGACGTTGAGGAAGACCTTCTCGCTGAGGTCGACGTCGAAGCCCGCCTGCACCGCATAGCCGAACGAATCCTCGGCGCTGACGCGCGTCGCGCCGATCGCCGTTTCGAGCGCGCGGCTCGCATCCTCGTTGTAGAAGATCGTGTAGTTGATGCCCGCGCCGACATAGGGCCGGACCGAGGCCTCGGGCATGAAATGAGATTGCAGCGTCAGCGTCGGCGGCAGCGCCATCGTGTCGGCGAGCTTGCCGACCGGCGCGAGCGCGCCGCGGCCGTCGAGGTCGTGCGGGCTGGTCGCCAGGATCAGCTCGGCGCCGACATGGTCCGAGAACATGTAGGTGAAGTCGAGCTCGGGCACGACCGCATCGGACACCGCGACGCGGCCCGTCGGGAAGGTCGGGGTGACGCCGCTCGACGTTTCGGTCGGCGACACGACGATGCCGCGCAGCCGGACGAGGAGGTCGCCGGCTTCGGCATGCGCCGGCTGCGCAACGGCGATCGCCAGCGCGGCGGCGGCAAAAGTCTTCACGTTCATTTCGCTACTCCCTGCTTGATGGGCAAGGCGTAGCCGCCGCGGCAGCGCCGTTCGTTGATCTCGCGCAATGTTCGGCTGCATGGCTGCCATGCAGTGGAGCGATTGATCGGCGTCAAGGAATCGCCCGGGCGCGTCGGCCATGCTGCCAGGCATGTGGACCTACCAACCCCGCCATGTCGCGACGCAGGCGCCGCGCTATACCAGCTATCCGACCGCCGCCGAGTTCAGCGACGCCGTCGGCGCCGCCGACCAGGCGCGGGCGCTCGCCGCCGTCGCGCCCGACGCACGGCTCTCGCTCTACCTCCACATCCCCTATTGCGAGACGATCTGCTGGTACTGTGGCTGCAACACCGGCCGGGCGAACCGTCTCGACCGGCTCGACGCCTATGCCGACGCGCTCCACGCCGAGATCGCCGTCGTCGGCGGGCGCCTCGGCGGCCGCGGCTCGGTCGACTCGATCCACTTCGGCGGCGGCAGCCCCAACATCCTGCCGGCGCCGGCGCTCGCCGCGATCATCGCCGCGCTGCGCCGCCGATTCGCGACCGAACCCGAGGTCGACGTCGCGGTCGAGGTCGATCCGCGCAGTCTCGACGCCGCCTATATCGACGGGCTGGCCGCCGCCGGCGTCACGCGCGTCAGCCTCGGCGTGCAGAGCTTCTCGCCGCATGTCCAGGCCAAGATCAACCGCATCCAGCCCTACGACAGGGTCGCGGCGGCGGTCGCGCAGCTGCGCGCGGCCGGCATTGCCGCGATCAACTTCGACCTGATGTACGGCCTTCCGGGGCAGATGGCGGCCGACGTCGTCGACACCATCGACCGCGCCGCGGCGCTCGGCCCCGACCGCGTCGCGGTGTTCGGCTATGCGCATATGCCGGCGATGCTGCCGCGCCAGCGCATGATCGCCGACGCCGCCCTGCCCGGCGCCGTGGCGCGCTTCGCGCAGGCGCGCGTCGCCAACCAGCGGCTCGTCGAGCTCGGCTATGTCGCGATCGGCTTCGACCATTTCGCCCGCCCCGGCGATGCGCTGGCGCGCGCCGCGCGCGACGGACGGCTGCGCCGCAATTTCCAGGGGTTCACCGACGATCCCGCCGACGTGCTGATCGGCCTCGGCGCCTCGGCGATCAGCGACTTCGGCGACGTGATCGTGCAGAATGAAAAGCAGGCGGGCGCCTATCGCAAGCGCGTCATGTCGGGGCAGCTCGCCGGCGTTCGCGGCGTGCCGCGCACCGCGCAGGACCGGCTGCGCGGCGAGCTGATCGAGGCCCTGCTGTGCCAGGGTGAGGTCGACGTCGCCGCACTCTGTCGCCGCCATGGCCAGCCCGAAGCGGCGCTCGACGACGAGATCGCCGCGCTCCAGCCGCTGATCGTCGACGGTCTCGCCACGGTCGACGGGCGGCGCGTCGCGGTGCCGCCGACCGCGCTGCCCTTCTCGCGGCTGGTGGCGCGGACCTTCGACGCCTATCGCGGCGGCGGTCCCGGCGCCCGCTTCAGCCGTGCCGTCTGACCGTGCGGCTGCTCGCGATCGTCTTCGCGGCGACGCTGCCGCTCCAGCCGCTGGCAGCGCCCGCCGCCGGCCGCGTCACCACCATCTGCACCGCGCAGGGCCTTCGCCTCGTCCGTGTCGATGCCGGCGGCGCGCCGCTGCCGGCGCGGCGCGAGCCGCGCGGCTGCGCGCATCTCTGGTGCGACACGTCGCGGACGCGCGCCCGCGCCCGGCCCGACGCCTAGGGTTCTACGCCGGGCAGTTGTCGGGCGCGCGACCGGCCATCGCGACGGCGGCGTGCCGGTCGAGCCGGCTCAGCACCCCGGCATCGCGGCGGTAGGGATCGCCGAAATAGGCCAGCGCGCCGTCGCGCGTCGCGACGGTGAAATAGGCGACGTAGACCGGCAGGCTGCGCGACAGCGTGACCTTGGTGGTCTCGCCCGACGCCAGCACCTGGTCGATCTGCGCCCGGTTCCACGCCGGCTCCTCCTCGAGCAGCAGCGCCGCGAAATCGACCGCGCCCTTCACGCGAATGCAGCCATGGCTGAAGGCGCGCTCCGCCGCGTCGAACCTGCCGCGCGCCGGCGTGTCGTGGAGGTAGACCGAGAAGGGATTGGGCATGAACAGCTTCATCTGCCCGAGCGCATTCTGCGGCCCGGGCTTCTGGCGCACCCGCGTCGTGCCGTCGGCGTTGCGCTGCACGACATAGCCCTGCGCCGCGGCGCGCGCCGGATGGCGGCGCAGCAGGCTGCCGACGCTTTCGGCGACGATGCTCTTGGGCACGTCCCACCAGGGGTTGAGGATGACGCCACCGATCTGCGTCGCGAATTGCGGCGTCGGCGTCGACCGCTTGCCGACGATCACCGGCCGCTCCTCGAGCACCTGGCCGTCGCGGACCAGCTTCAGCGCGAAGGCCGGGACGTTGACGAGCACGTGCCGCGGCCCGAGCTCGCGCGGCATCCAGCGCCAGCGTTCGAGATTGGCGCGCAGCTGCCGGCGCCGCGCGACGTCGTCGGGCGGCGTCTGCGCCAGCGCCGCGCGCAGCGCGCGATAGTCCGGATGCGTCGGCAGCAGCGCCTCGAACGCCGCGTCGAGCCGCCCGGCCTCCAGCCCGCCGGCGATCGCCGCGCGCAGCGCCGGCTCCGACCGCGCGGGCCCGACGATGTGCCAGCCGACGCGCTGGCCGGCGGGCACGCGCCCCGCCGCATAGTCGCCGGCGAGCTCGAGCGCCGCGGCGGTCGCGACCGCGTCGAGCCGCGCCGGGTCATCCGCGATCGCCGCGCGCTCGACGGCCTCGGGCGCATAGGCGGCGGGGTCGAGCCCCTGCGCCGCGGCCCTGTCGATCACCTCGACGAGCGCGTGCGCGTCGCGCGGCGTCCAGTGCAGCCCGGGGGCCGGCGCCCCGCCGGCCAGCGCGACCGCCAGCAGGGCCGCCGCGGCGATGCGCCGGCGGACGTCGGTTACTCGCTTCGATGAAGACACGCGCACCACTCCCACCTCGACGCTGGAAACCACGCTAGCGCAGCGGCACCGCGCCGCGCTTTGATCGGCATCAATGCCGCCCGCGCGCCGGCGGCGCACAAGCGGCCGGCGATCGGGAAACGCCGGCCGCCGTCCGAAGGGAAGCGCTCATGACCGAACGCGTCACGCTCATCGTCGGCCATCCCGACCCCGACCGGTCGCGCTTCGGCCATGCGCTCGCCGCCGCCTATGCCGACGGCGCGCGCGCGGCGGGACGGCATGTTCGCGTGCTCACCATCGCCGACCTCGACTTCCCGCTGCTGCGCGGCCAGCGCGACTGGCTCGAAGGCACGCCGCCGCCCGTCATCGCCTGGGCGCAGGACGACATCGCCTGGGCCGAGCATATCGCCATCTTCTACCCGTTGTGGCTCGGCGACGTGCCGGCGCTGTTCAAGGCGTTTCTCGAGCAGGTCATGCGCCCCGGCTTCGCGCTGCGCTACTGCAAGAGCGGGCTGCCCGAAAAGCTGCTGGCGGGCCGGAGCGCCGACGTCGTGGTGACGATGGGCATGCCGTCGTTCATCTATCGCGCCTGGTACGGCGCGCACAGCCTGCGCAGCCTCAAGCGCAATATCCTCAATCTCGTCGGAATCGCGCCGGTGCATGCGACGGTGATCGGCAGCGTCGAGGGCAACGCCAAGGCGCGTGAACGATGGCTGTCGCGCATGTATGCTCGCGGCGGAAGGGACTATGGATGAGCAGCGACGGATCGAACGCGCCGACGGTCAGCCTCCACGGCGCGGCGCGCACCGTCACCGGCTCCTGCTTCGAACTGGCGCACGCCGGCCGCCGCCTGCTCGTCGATTGCGGGCTGTTCCAGGGGACGCGGACGCTCGAGGCGCTCAACCGCGAGCCGCTGCCCTTCGATCCGCGCGCTATCGACGCCGTGCTGCTGACGCACGCGCACATCGATCACAGCGGCCTGCTGCCGCGGCTCGCGGCGGAGGGCTACAAGGGGCCGATCTGGTGCACCGAGGCGACCGCCGACCTGCTGCGCCACATGCTGCCCGACGCCGGCCGGATCCAGGAGTTCGAGGCGGCGCGGCGCAACCGCCGGCCCGACCGCCGCGACCGCCCGGCGGCGGCGCCGATCTACACCGAGGCCGATGCCGTCGCCGCCGCCGAACTGGCGCGGCCCGTCGCGCTCGAAAGCTGGTTCGAGCCGGTCCCCGGCGTCCGGGCGCGGCTATGGAACGCCGGGCACATCCTCGGCTCGGCGTCGGTCGAGCTGCGCGTCGGCGACAGCCATCTGCTGTTCTCGGGCGACATCGGGCCGGAGAACAAGGCCTTCCACCCCGATCCCGGCGGGCCCGGCGGCTTCGACCATGTCTTCTGCGAATCGACCTATGGCGACCGCGAGCGCGAGGCGGTGACGCTCGAGGCCCGCCGCGGCCTGCTCGAACGCGAGATCCGCACCGCGCTCGACGGCGGCGGCAACCTCGTCATCCCGGTGTTCGCCGTCGAACGCACGCAGGAGCTGCTGCTCGACATCGCGATGCTGCTCGACGCCGGGCGGCTGACGAACACCGACGTGTTCATCGACTCGCCGCTGGCGAGCCGCGTGACGCGCGTCTTCGCCGCGCACGCCGACGAGCTCGAGGACATGGGCGCCAGCCGGCACGCACGCGACGTCTTCCGCCATCCCGCCTTCCGCTTCGTCGAGGACGCGCAACAGTCGATGCGTCTCAACGACCTGTCGGGCGCGGTGATCATGGCCGCGTCGGGCATGTGCGAGGCGGGGCGCATCCGCCATCACCTGCTGCACAATCTGCCGCGCCGCGAATCGACGATCCTGTTCGTCGGCTACCAGGCCGCCGGCACGCTCGGCCGCACGATCCTCGAGGGCGCCAAGCGGGTGCGGCTGTCAGGACGCGAGGTCGCGGTCCGCGCCCAGATCCGGCGCCTCGACAGCTATTCGGCGCATGCCGACCGCAGCGAACTCCTCGCCTGGATCGCGGCGCGACGCCTGATCGCCGGCAGCCTGTTCCTGACGCATGGCGAGCCGGCCCCGATCGAGTCGCTCGCCGCGGCGCTGCCACCGGGAAGCGCCGGCGCCGTGGTCCAGCCCGAGATCGGCGAGCGCTACGCGCTGGCCGCCGGCCAGCGCGCGAAGCGGCTGGCGACCGGGCGCGTCGATCTGCAGCGCGCGGTCGAGCGCGACTGGCAGAACGACTATGCCGACCTTGCCGCCAATCTGAAGGGCGAGTTGCAGGCGATCGAGGATGCCGAGGCGCGGCGGCAGGCGATCGGCCGCATGCGCGCCGTCCTCGCCGACTATCGCGACCATCGCGGCGACGCAGCGAGGCGGCGACGCGCGCGCTAGCCGTCCCGCGCGGCCGCCGACGGGTCGACGATCGCCAGCAGCCGGTCGACCTTCTCGTGGAGCATGAGGATCTCGAGCTCGGCCTTGAGGTTGATCTCGAAGTCCTGCTGCGCCTGAAGCCGGTCGCGCGCCGCCTGGCGGTTCTGGCTCATCATGATCACCGGCGCCTGGATCGCCGCGAGCATCGACAGCAGCAGGTTGAGGAAGATGAAGGGATAGGGATCGAGCGGCCGCACGAGGAACAGGCTGTTGGTCGCCGCCCAGGCGGCGAGGAACAGGGCGAAGAAGATGATGAAGCGCCACGAGCCGCCGACCGCGGCGACGCGGTCGGCCAGCTGCTGGCCGAAGCTCAGCGAGCTTTCGAACTGGCGATGCGTCGGTCGCGTCACCGTCTGGCGCCGCGCGGCGCGCTCGACGACGCGCCGTTCGCGCGGCGGCAGGCCGCCGAGGTCGGTGGCGAGCACGCGCTCGGCAAGCTCGAAGATATCGATCTGTGGATCCGTCATTCGCACATCCCTCCTCCACCGGCGGTGCCCGCGGCTTAGCGCGCCGCGGCGACTCTACCGTTGATCGCGATCAAAGGCTTGCGGGTGGGCATCCGTTAGGCAGAGGAAGGGGGTCGCGGCGGGGAACGGAAGGCAGGTCCCGATGGAAAGCGCTTTCGGCGAGACCGGCGTGCTCTTCGGCCGGCTGGGGCTGGCGCTCGCGGTCGGCCTGCTGATCGGCATCGAGCGCGGCTGGAGCGCCCGCGGCGAAGGCGCCGGGCGCCGCGTCGCCGGCCTGCGCACCTTCGGGCTGCTCGGGCTGCTCGGCGGCGTGATCGGCACGCTCGGGCTGAACGTCCACCCGCTGCTCGCCGCGATCGTGCTGGCCGCCGCGGCGGCGGCGCTCGTCGCCGGCTATCTGCGCGACATGCGCGTCGACGGCAATGTCAGCGCGACCTCGACGATCGCGGCGCTGCTGACGCTCTGCCTCGGCATTCTCGCCACCAATGGCTACCCCAAGGCCGCCGTGCTCGTCGCGACGGTGGCGATGCTCGTCCTGTCGCTGCGCACCCAGCTGCACGGCTGGATCGCGCGGCTCAACGAAACCGACGTCCAGGCGACGGCGCGCTTCGCGCTCATCACCGCGGCGGTGCTGCCGCTGCTTCCGAACCGCCGCTTCGGCCCCTACGACGCCTGGAATCCGCGCGAGCTGTGGCTGGTGGTGGTGCTCGTCACCGGCTTCTCCTTCGCCGGCTACATCGCCAGCCGCACCTTCGGGGCCCGGCGCGGCATCCTCGCAACGGCGGCGATCGGCGGCATGTATTCGTCGACGGCGGTGATCGCGGTGCTGGCGCGCCGGTTGAAGCTTGGCGACGCGCCGGCCTCGCTGCTCGCCGCGGGCATCGCGGTGGCGTCGGCGACGATGTTCGTTCGCGTCCTGCTGCTGACCGCGGCGCTGGCGGCCTTCGCGCTGCCGGCGCTGGCGTTCGTCGCGGCGCCGGCCGGGCTGGTGGCGCTGGCGGCCTGCCTGTGGCTGCTGCGGCGCGATGGCCGGGGCGCCCCCGGCGCGTCGACGCCGTTCGTCCCGCACAACCCCTTCGAGCTGCTCCCGGCGCTCGGTTTCGCGCTGCTGGTCGGCGCGCTGGCGCTGGCGACGCGCTGGACCGAGGCGCGCTTCGGCGACGTCGGCATCGCGGCGCTGCTCGCCATCACCGGCAGCTTCGACGTCGACGCCGCCATCGTCACGCTCGGCGGACTTCCCGACGGCACGATCGCCGCCTGGCTCGGCGGCCTCGTTCTCGCGGTGCCGATCCTGCTCAACACGCTGTTCAAGGCGGTGATCGTCATCTCGATGGTCGGTGGACGGCCCGGCCTGCGCGCCGCAGCGCCGCTGCTGGCGAGCGGTGCCGCGATGCTGCTGTTCCTCGCCATCGCCGCGCTGAGGCTTTGATCGGTATCAAGGCGGCCCCGGCCCGACTCGCTAGATTGAGGCTGCAGCGGACGGCGAAGGGACCGAGCCGCTCGGGAGACACGCTATGAAGACCATCCTGCTGCCGATCCACGACGATGACGGCGCCGAGGCGCGCTTCCAGGTCGCGCTCGATCTGGCGCGCGCGCATGGCGCGCACCTCAACTGCCTGCAGGTGACGCCGCTGACCGCCTATGTCGCCTCCGACAGCTTCGGCGGCGTGTTCGTGATGCCCGACCTGATCGAGGCGGTCAGCGCGCAGGAGACCAAGCTTCGCACGGCAACCGAAGCGCGTCTGGCGCGCGAGGACGTGTCGTGGAGCTACGAGCATGGCGACGGCGACCCCGCAGCGACGATCGTCGACCGCTCGAGCCTGGCCGACCTCGTCATCCTGAGCCCGGCGCTGCGCGAGCCGCGGCCGACCGATCCCTTGCCGCTCGCCGGCGACGTGGCGATCCACGCGCGGACGCCGGTCTGCGTGGTGCCCGCCTCCGCGCGCGGCCTCGACGTCGCCGGCAAGGCCTTCGTCGCCTGGAACGGCAGTCCCGAAGCCGCGGCGGCGCTCAAGGCGGCGCTGCCGATGCTGCGGCTGGCCGCCTCGGTGGTGATCGCGACGGTCGCCGAGCCCAGCGAGGACATGCTGCCGCCGCTCGACGCCTGCGAATATCTCTCGCGTCACGGCATCAAGGCGGAGCTCACCACGCTCGAACGCGACCGCGGGTCGATCGCCGACGTGCTGCTCGCCGCGCGCGATCGTCTCGGCGCGAGCTATGTCGTGATGGGCGCCTACGGCCACAGCCGGATGCGCGAATTCATTCTCGGCGGGGTGACGCGCGAGATGCTGCGCGGCTCGCCGACGCCGCTGTTCCTCGCGCATTGAAGGCCGACCCCGCGGCGGTGCCGCGGGGTCAGCCCGTCGCGGCGAGCACCGCGCGGTCACGCCCGGTGCGCTTCGCCTCGTAGAGCGCCCGGTCGGCACGTTCGATCAGCGACGCCAGCGTCTCGTCGGGCGCGCGCCACTCCGCGACGCCGGCGCTCGCGGTGATCGCGATCGCCTGGCCCTCGAACTCGCCCGGGACGGCGAGGCCGCGGCGCACCTCCTCGGCGGCCGCGAGCGCCGCCGCCGCCGCGGTTTCGGGCAGCAGCACCACCAGTTCCTCGCCGCCGAAGCGCGCCACCACGTCGCCCGGCCGGCAGGCGCGGACGGTCGCCTCGGCGGCACGCTTGAGCACCGCGTCGCCGACGGGGTGGCCGTAATTGTCGTTGATCGACTTGAAGCGATCGAGATCGACGATGATCAGGCTGACCGGAAGGCCGTGGCGGCGCGCCAAGTCGAGTTCCTGCGTCGCGCTTTCGAGGAAGCGGCGGCGGTTGCCGATGCCGGTCAGCGGGTCGGTGCTGGCCAGCGCCGCCAGCCGGTCGTTGGCGCTGCGCAGCGCCTGCGTGCGTTCGTCGACCAGCCCTTCGAGCCGGCGCGCGCGCTGGCGCAGCAGCCGCGTGCGCAGCGCCACGATCGCCACGACGGCGGCGACCGCCGCCAGCGCGCAGAGCGCGCGGAACCACAGCGTCTCGTACCAATGGGGCGCGACGGCGATCGGCGTCGACAGCGTGATCGTCTGCGGGAACAGGCCGCCGGTCTCGGCGCGCAGCTCGAGCCGGTAGTCGCCGCTCGGCAGGTTGGTGTAGGCGGCGGCCGGCGGCGTGCCGAAGGGGACCTCGACCCAGTCGTCGTCGAAGCCGCGCAGCCGGTGCGAATAGCGCGTCGCCGCCGGGGCACGATAATCGAGCAGCGCGAAGTCGGCGCGAAAGCCGCGGCGGCTGGCGGCGAGCGCGAGCGTACGGCCGGCGTCGGGGATGGCGGCGAAGGGCAGCGCGGCGCCGTCGACGAGCAGGTTGGTGATGGCGAGTTGCGGCCGCGCCGTCGGCGGGCGCACCGCGTCGGGGCGGACGACCGTCAGCCCGCCGAGCCCGCCGAACATCAGCGCCCCGTCGGGCGCGTGCGCCGCGGCGCGATGGACGTAGCTGTCGATGACCAGCCCGTCGCGCGGGCCGAGATTGCGCACGCCGAACCGCTTGCCGTCGATCAGCGCCACGCCGTCCGAGGTGCTGGCCCAGGCGCGCTCGCCCTCGGTAAGCAGCGCGTTGATCTTCTCGCTGGCGAGGCCGTCGGCGGCGGTGACGCGCGTGAAGCGATAGGGCGGCGTGGCGCGATCGAGGATGCCGATGCCGCCGAAGGTGCCGAGCCAGGTGCGGCCGCGGGAGTCGCGCTCGATCGATCCCGAATAGTCGTGCGGCAGGCTGTGCGGGTCGCGCGGATCGTTGCGGAGCGGCGTAAAGCCGGCGCGGCCCGGCGTCGCCACGCTGATGCCGGTGATCGTCGAGAACCAGAACTCATTCCCCGGCATGCGCGTGATCAGCCGCACCTGGTTGCCGGCGAGGCTGCGCGGATCGGCGGGATCGGCGACGAAGCGGTCGAGCCGGCGCGTGGCGGTGCCGTAGCGGAACAGCCCGTCGTAGGTGCCGATCAGCATGTCGCGCCCGTCGACCGCCATCGCGAGGATGAGCTTGCTGTCGAGCGCCGGGATGGCCGAACCGGTGACGGCGAGGCTGTCGGGGTCGATCCGCGCCACGCCCTGCGACCCCGCCCAGACCTGGCCGTCGGGGCCGATCGCGAACGCCTGGACGTCGCGTTCGGCCTGTTCGCCGGTCAGCCGGACGCGGGCGATGCGGCCGCGCTCGCGATCGAGAATGTCGATCCGCCCCATGCCGAGCCCGAGCCAGACGCGACCGCGCGGCCCCACCCACACCGTATGGACGTTGGGATCGGACAGCGTCGCCGGATTGAGCGGCGACGACAGCATCGACAGCACGACGCGCCCGGCCGGATTGTAGCGCGCCGCGCCGACCTCGGTGGCGATCCACACGTTGCCGTCGCGGTCCTCGAGCAGCGCCCGGGTGATGTCGCCGGGCAGCGACGCCGGCATCGCCGGATCGTGGACGATCCGGCCCGCCGCGCCGGTCGCCGCATCCCAGGTGACCACGCCGCCGCCGTCGGTCGCCGCCCAGATCGCCCCGCCGTTCGCCCCGCCGTCGGTCTCGAGAAAGGCGCGCACCGTGCGCCGCCGCGCCAGCCCGTCGACGCCCGACAGGCCGGGCACCAGCCGCGGCTGCAGTCCGGCGTCGAGAAAGAGGACGCCCGTCTGGCCCGAGCCGACCCAGATGCGGCCGGCGCGATCCTCGTGCAGCGCCCAGATCTTGTCGCGCAGGATCTCGCCCGCCACGCCCGCGGCCGCGACCGGCGCGAAGGCTCGCGCGCCGGCGCGGCGCAGCAGCAGGCCGGCGTTGCTGCCGACCCACAGGTTCCCGCGGCGATCCTCGAGCACCGCGAAGCTGCGCGGGTCGAGGCCGGGTGCCGCCCCCGGCGCGCCCGCCACCGCGCGCACCCGGCGCGCGGCGAGGTCGACATGGTCGAGCCCACCCTCGGTGGCGGCCCAGTAGCCGCCGCCGCGCGCCGGGGCGAGCGCGAAGATCTTGGCGTGCGCCGAGCCGCCCGCGCCGACCGGCAGCCGGTCGAAGCGCATCGTCGCCGGATCGAAGACCACCAGCCCGCCGGCGTTGGTACCGATCAGCAGCCGGCCATCGGCGAGCGGCGCGATGGCGCGCACGTAGGAGTCGGGCAGCTGATGCGGATCGAGCGCGTCCTGGCGAAACACCTGCATCCGGTGTCCGTCGAAGCGGACGAGGCCGCCGAAGGTGCCCATCCAGATCATCCCGCGCCGGTCCTGCGCGATCGAGGTCACCGTCCCGTGCGGCAGGCCGTCGGCGACCCGGACGGATTCGAACAGCGGCGTGTCGAACGCCCGCCACGCATCGGCGGCGGCGGCCGCCGCCTGCCCGCACAGCAGCAACGCCAGGCCCAGGCGGACGAGCAGTGACGATGACGACATGTGACGCACGGGCGGCCCGACTGCCTGCAACGGGGACGTCCGCAGCCGCGGGCGGCGCTTCGGTCTTTCTCTGCTATATGGATCGGCGCTACCGGCTGTAAACCCGCTGCCCGCGCTGCCTGGACGGCAAAAAGTCGCGCTATGGTGGGCAGTTGTCGCCAGCTGTGGCGCGCGGTTGCAGCGACGAGGGGGGTTCCGATATGCTGGCGGCGGGGTGCCGTCCCGTGACCGGGCGGCGGCGACGCGGGGAGCTTCGGGCATGCGTCGAGGGATCATCCTGGCGGGCGGCTCGGCAAGGCGCCTGCATCCGCTGACCTTGCCGGTCAGCAAACAGCTCATGCCCATCTACGACAAGCCGATGATCTATTATCCGCTGTCGGTGCTGATGCTCGCCGGAATCCGCGAGGTGCTGATCATCACGACGCCGCGTGACCGCGCCGCCTTCGAACAGCTGCTCGGCACCGGTTCGGACTGGGGAATCGCGCTGCGTTATGCGGTGCAGGAGTCGCCCGGCGGCATCGCGCAGGCCTACCGCATCGGGGGCAATTTCGTCGGTGCCGGTCCCAGCGCGCTCATTCTCGGCGACAATCTCTTCTACGGTCACGGCCTGGCCGAGCTGCTCGCGCTCGCCGACGCGCGGCGCGAGGGCGCGACGCTGTTCGGCTACACCGTCGCCAACCCGCGCGCCTATGGCGTGATCGGGTTCGACGCCGACGGGCGCGTCGATTCGATCGAGGAGAAGCCCGCCGTGCCGCGCTCCAGCTATGCCGTCACCGGCCTCTACTTCTATGACGGCCGCGCGCCCGGCTTCGCCGAGACGATCGTTCCGTCGGCGCGCGGCGAGCTCGAGATCACCGATCTCAACCGCCGCTATCTCGAGGCGGGCGACCTCCACGTCGAGCTGATGGGACGCGGCTTCGCCTGGCTCGACACCGGCACGCACGGCTCGCTGCTCGATGCGGCAAACTATGTGCGGATCATCGAGGAGCGGCAGGGCCTGAAGATCGGCTGCCCCGAGGAGATCGCCTGGCGTCGGGGCTTCATCGACGACGCGCAGCTCGAACGGCTGGCGTTGCCGCTGCGGCAGTCGGGGTACGGCCTCTACCTGCTCGACCAGCTCGAGCGCGCGGCGGGCCGGCGGTGACCGGCGTCGGCGAGGCGATGCGCGTGACCGCCACCGCGATCGCCGACGTGAAGCTGATCGCGCCACGGCTGGTCGGTGACGCCCGCGGCTTCTTTCTGGAAAGCTGGAGCGCGGCGGCGTTCGCCGAGGCCGGCATTGCCGCCAGCTTCGTGCAGGACAATCACAGTTCTTCGGCGCGCGGCGTGCTGCGCGGGCTGCACTATCAGCACCCGCAGCCGCAGGGAAAGCTCATCCGCGTCGTCGCCGGGGCCGCCTTCGACGTCGCCGTCGATCTGCGGCGCGCCTCGCCCAGCTTCGGCCGGTGGATCGGCGTCACGCTCAGCGCCGCCAACCGGCAGATGCTCTGGGTGCCCGAAGGCTTCGCGCACGGCTTCCTGGCGCTCGAGGACGGCACCGAGCTCCTCTACAAATGCACCGCGCCGTATGCGCCCGCGCACGAGCGCGCGATCGCCTGGAACGATCCGACGCTGGCGATCGACTGGCCACTCGCCGGATCGGTGCCCCTGCTGTCCGACCGCGACCGCGCCGCCGGGGCGTTGGCCGACGCCGAGCCGTTCGAATGAAGGCGCTGGTCACCGGCGCCAGCGGCCGGCTCGGTCGCGCGCTGGTCGGCACGACGCCCGCCGCGGTCGACCTCGTCGCGCTGGCGCATGGCGAGCTCGACATCGCCGATTGCGCCGCGGTCGACGCGGCGATCGCACGGTACCGGCCCGATGTCGTGATCAATGCCGCCGCCTACACCGCCGTCGATGCCGCCGAGGGTGCGCCCGACGCCGCCTATCGCGCCAATCGCGACGGACCCGCTCAACTCGCCGAGACGCTCGGCCGCCGCGGGGGGCGGCTCGTGCACATCAGCAGCGACTTCGTCTTCGACGGCGGCGCCTCGCACCCCTACCGGCCGCATGATCCCCCCGCGCCGCTCGGCGTCTACGGCGCATCGAAGGCCGCTGGCGAGGCTGCGGTGCGGCAGCGGCTGCCGGGGGCGCTGATCATCCGCACCGGCTGGCTCTACGCCGGCGACACGGGCGACTTCGTCGGCCGGATGCTGCGGCTTCTGGCGACGCGCGACGACATCGGCGTCGTCACCGACCAGATCGGCACACCGACGCAGGCCGGCAACCTGGCACGGGCGATCTGGCGGCTGGCCGCGCGCGGCGCCTCGGGGCTGCATCATTTCAGCGACGCGGGGGTGGCGAGCCGCCATGAATTCGCCGTTGCGATCCGCGAGGAGGCGCTGGCGGCCGGCCGGCTGGCGCGCGCCGCTTCGATCCGCCCGATCGCGACGGCGGACCTGGCGACCGCGGCGCCCCGGCCCGCCTTCGCCGTGCTCGACACGTCGGATACCTGCCGGTTGCTCGGCACCGTGCCGATCCCCTGGCGCGACGCGCTTCGCGGCGTCCTGCGGGGACGCGACGATGGCTAGGCTGCTCGTCACCGGCGGCGCCGGCTTCATCGGCTGCCATTTCGTGCGCCGTTGGCGCGCGCGGCATCCGGACGACCCGATCATCGTGCTCGATGCGCTGACCTATGCGGGGCGCGCCGCCAACCTCGACGGCGTCGACGATGTCCGCTTCGTCCACGGCGACATCCGCGACGCGGCGCTGGTCGCCGCGCTGCTCGCCGCGGACGCGCTCGACACCCTCGTCCACTTCGCCGCCGAGAGCCATGTCGACCGCTCGATCGCCGGTCCCGATGCGTTCGTCGACACCAACGTCGTCGGCACGCACCAGCTGTTGAAGGCCGCGCGCCAGGTCTGGCTGGATACGGGCACGGGCCGCCCGCATCGCTTCCACCATGTCTCGACCGACGAGGTCTACGGCAGCCTGGCGCCCGACGATCCCCCGTTCACCGAAACCACCCCCAGCCGGCCCAATTCGCCCTATGCCGCGTCGAAGGCGGCGAGCGACCATCTTGTCCGCGCCTATGCACAGACCTACGGGCTGCAGACGACGATTTCGCACGGCTCGAACAGCTTCGGCCCGCGCCAGTTCCCCGAGAAGCTGATCCCGCTGGTCATGCGCCACGCGCTGCTGGGGCGGCCGCTGCCGATCTACGGCGACGGCGCGCAGGTGCGCGACTGGCTCCATGTCGACGACCATTGCCACGGGATCGAGCTCATTCTCGCGCGTGGCGCGGCGGGCGAGAGCTACAACCTCGGCGGCGACCTCGAACTTCCCAATCTGGCGGTCGTCGATGCGATCTGCGTGGCGGTCGATCGGGCGTTCGCCGCCAACCCGGCGCTGCGGAGCCGTTTCCCGCACGCGCCGGCGGCAGCCGGGCGGCCGACCGCGTGCCTCAAGCGTCACGTTGCCGATCGCCCCGGCCACGACCGCCGCTATGCCACCGATTCGGCAAAGGCCCGGCGCGAGCTGGGCTACGAGGTTGCAGCGGCCTTCGAAGCGAACCTCGCCGCGACGCTCGCCTGGTATCTGGCCGAGGCCGGCTAGACTTCGGCCGCGCCGCCGTCGCAGGGGATGACCGCGCCGGTGGTATAGGCCGAGGCGCGCGAGCCGAGGAAGATGGCGACGCCGCCGACGTCCTCGGGGGTGCCGATGCGGCCGAGCGGGTTCTCGGCGCGGATCGCGTCGCCATGCTCGGCGAGCGTCGCTGCCATCATCTGGCTCGGGAAAGGGCCCGGCGCGATGGCGTTGACGAGGATATGTTCGCGCGCCAGCCGCTTGGCGAGGTGGCGCGTCAGCATGATGCAGCCGGCCTTCGACGCCGAATAGGCGTAGGTCTCGAGGCTGGACGGCTGGATGCCGTTGATCGAGGCGACGTTGATGACGCGCGCCGGCGCCTCGGCGCGCGCGGCGGCGCGCAGCAGCGGCAGCAGCTTCTGCGTGAGGAAGAAGGGCGACTTCATGTTGAGGTCGACGACCTTGTCCCAGCCGTCCTCGGGATAGGCGTCGATCGGCGCGCCCCAGGCGGCGCCGGCGTTGTTGACGAGCACGTCGAGCCGCGTCTCGCGCGCCGCCAGCGCCGCCGCCAGCGCGCCGATGCCGTCGAGCCCGCCGAGGTCGAAGGGCAGCGAGTGACAGGCGCCGTGCGCCGACAGCTCCTCGGCGATGCGGTCGCAGACGCTCGCCTTGCGCGACGCGATATAGACCGTCGCGCCATTCTCGACATAGGCGCGCGCGATCATCTCGCCGATGCCGCGCGAGCCGCCGGTGACGAGCACCACTTTACCGCTGACGTCGAACAGATGGCGCATGATGATCTCCCGCTGGATGGTCGCCCAGCCTCTGCCGCGCCGGAAGCGGCGTCGCAACTATCACTCGCACGCGGTCGATAGCCACTCGGCAGACGGCGCGCTTCGTGGCAATCGGGGACCGACAGCCGAAAAGGGAGCGACATGGCGGGCCTGTGGTTCGAGGAGTTCGAAGTCGGGATGCGCTTTGCGCACGAGGTGCGGCGCACCGTCACCGACATGGACAATATGCTGTTCTCGTCGCTGACCTATAATCCGGCGCCGATCCACATCGACCACGCCTATGCCGCGACGACCGAATTCGGCAAGCCGCTGATGAACTCGCTGTTCACGCTCGGGCTGGTAATCGGCCTCAGCGTCCAGGACACCACGTTCGGCACCACCATCGCCAACCTCGGCATGACCGAGACGAGCTTCCCCAAGCCGGTGTTCGCCGGCGACACGATCCGCGTCGAGACGGTGGTGACGGCGCTGCGCCCCTCGAAGTCGCGTCCCGGCCAGGGCATCGTCACCTTCGAGCATCTCGGCTTGAACCAGCGCGACGAGATCGTCTGCCGGACGGTGCGCAACGCGTTGATGATGGCGCGCCCGGCATGAGGCTGCGGTCGCTGCTCTTCGTCCCCGGCGACAGCGAGCGCAAGTTCGCCAGGGCGCAGGCGTCGGGCGCCGACGCGCTGATCCTCGACCTCGAGGATTCGGTCGCGCCATCGCAAAAGAGCGCGGCGCGCGCGCATGTCGCGTCGCTGATCGACCCCGCGCCGCGGCCCTGGCGCTTCTTCGTCCGCCCCAATCCGTTCGACACCGGGCTGACCGCCGACGACCTCGCCGCGGTGGTCAAGCCCGGGCTCGACGGCCTTCTGGTGCCCAAGGCCGAGGGCGCCGCCGACGTCGTCCGCCTTGGCGCGATGCTCGACGAGCTCGAGGCGGCCGCGGGGATGGCGATCGGCACGGTGAAGATCGCCGTCGTCGCGACCGAGACGCCGCTGGCGATGTTCAATCTCGGGTCCTACACGCCACCGCACCCGCGCCTCGTCGGGCTGACCTGGGGCGCCGAAGATCTCGCCGCCGCGGTCGGCGCCACCGCCAATCGCGGCGCCGACGGCCAGTGGACCTTCCCCTACCAGGTGGCGCGCACGCAGTGCCTCTTCGCCGCCGCCGCCGCAGGCGTCGCTCCGATCGACACGCTCTACGCCGATTTCCGCAATGAAGAGGGGCTCGCCGCCGACTGCCGCCTCGCCCGCCGCGACGGCTTCACCGGGCGGCTGGCGATCCACCCCGACCAGGTGGCGGTCATCAACGATGGCTTCAGCCCGTCGGCCGACGACGTCGCGCACGCCCGCCGCGTTGTCGAGACCTTCGCGGCGCAGCCCGACGCCGGCACGATCGGCATCGACGGCAAGATGTACGACATCCCGCATCTGAAGGCGGCGCAGCGCACGCTCGCCGCCGCCGGCGAGGCCTAGCCCGCATCGCCGCCGCCGTCAGGCGGTTGCTCCTCGCGCCGATTTCGGGCGCGCGCCCGCGTGCGGGACGCGGCTCCATGCCACGCCTCCCTTGACCGATAAGTGCTGCTCGCACCGTACGTTTAGCTCTATCCGCGGCCGACGGCGGGGCGCGGCGGCGCCTGTTGACATCTATGTTGCACTAATGCAACGGCGCTGCGCAACTTGGCCGAGCAGGCCGGGCCTCGCTTTAAAAGAGGTTCTGATAGTACTAGTCGGCATGGGTTGCGGCAGCCGTCCAGCCCGAGGTTCGGGCGCCTGTCCGTCACGTTCAGACAGGAGGAACTATGTCGAGCAGAACAAGCTTCAACCGGGCCCTGGCCACGACCAGCGCGACGATGGCGCTGGCCTTCGGCTTCGCCGGCCAGGCGCTGGCGCAGGTGCAGACGGCGGAAGCGGTCGATGAAACCGCCGCCGCAGAGGAGGAAATCGTCGTCACCGGGTCGCTGATCCGCAACCCGAACCTCGAGGCGTCGAGCCCCGTCGCCGTCATCGGCCAGGAAGAGATCGAACTGCAGCAGGCCAACGTCGCCGAAGAGCTGCTGCGCGAGCTGCCCGGCGCGGTTCCGGCGATCGGCTCGGCGGTCAACAACGGCAACGGCGGCGCCTCGTTCGTCGATCTTCGCGGCCTCGGCACCAATCGCAACGTCGTGCTCCTCGACGGCCAGCGCATCGCGCCGTCGAACTTCGTCGGCCGCGTCGACCTCAACAACATCCCGCTGGCGCTGATCCAGCGCACCGAGGTGCTGACCGGCGGCGCCTCGACGACCTATGGCGCCGACGCGGTGT
>JASBUR010000034.1 GCA_030147805.1 Sphingomonadaceae bacterium | reverse complement strand
CGAGCTGCGCCTGCAGATCGACGACGTGCTGACGAACTCGAAGTTCAACGGCGTGACGCTGTTCAGCAAGACCGCGGGCACCGACGTCTCGGTCGCCGTCCAGACCGGCACCGCCGCCGCCGACAAGGTCACGCTGACCGTCAAGGCGATCGACGGCACCAACCTGACCGCCACCGGCCTCGACGTGACCAGCGCCGCTGCCGCCGGCACGACGATCACCAACGTCGACACGATGCTGACCGCGGTGAACACGACGCGCGCCACGCTCGGCGCCGGCCAGAGCCGCCTCGAATCGGTCGTCAACAACCTGTCGAGCACGGTCACCAACCTGTCCGACGCCCGCTCGCGGATCGAGGACGCCGACTTCTCGTCGGAGACCACGCAGCTCGCCAAGTCGCAGGTGCTCAGCCAGGCCTCGACCGCGATGCTCGCGCAGGCCAACCAGAGCGCCCAGGGCGTGATGAGCCTCCTCCGCTAAGGCCAATAGCGGCAACAGCGCAGAACCCCGCCGTGGCGACACGGCGGGGTTCTTCTTGTCGGGCGGACGCGACGGCGCGGGCCGGTGACGACAGGCCGGTCGCCTGACATTCCTCGCCCCCTTTGCAGGGCGTCATCCTGACGAACGTCAGGATCTCCGCGCGAGCGGCGACAGCCATCAGCGCAGGCTCGACGCGGGATTTCTGCTACGCGAGATCCTGACGTTCGTCAGGATGACGGTCGGTGGAAAGGGCGGGTGCGTGACCCAGGGCGGCTACGCTCCGGGGCTTACGGCGAGCCGCGACCCGCCGGCGTCCCGAGCCCTCCCGTTGACCACGCGGGCGGCGAGCTTCTCGCGCTGTGCGCTCGCCCCCTCACCCTCCCATGCTGGCGCATGGGCCCCTCCCTCTTCCACGAGGGGAGAGGGGATCTCAGGCCGCGACGATCCGGAGCGTAGCTACCGCCAGGCGGCGAGTTTCTCGCGCAGCCGGTCGGTGGCCGCCTTCTTGAGCTGGCAGACGCGCGCGGCGCCAACGTCGAGCACCTGGCCGATCTCCTCGAGGTTCATTTCCTCGACGAAATAGAGCTGCAGCACCAGCGCCTCGCGCTCGGGCAGCTCGCCGATGCAGGCGGCGAGCGCTTCCTTGAGCGCCTTGTTCTCGACGATGCTGTCGGCGAGTTCGTCCTCGTCGGCGAACCACATCGACTGGTCCGAGTAGAGATCGTCGATCGAGCTGTGCTGCGTCGCCTGGCTGGCGTCGACCAGCTCGCGGTAGGCTGCCGGCGCCAGCTGCATCTCGGCGGCCATTTCGGATTCGACCGGCGCACGGCCGAGACGGCTTTCGAGCCGGGCGCGGACGGCGGCGAGCTCCTTGCGGCGCCCCATCGCCGAGCGGCAGATCGTCGCCTGCCGGCGCAGATGATCGATCATCGCGCCGCGGATACGGATCGTCGCGTAGGTCGAGAAGGCGTGGCCCTGGTCCTGATAGAGGTTGGCTGCCTCGACGAGCGCGACCATGCCGATCTGGATCAGGTCCTCGACCTCGATCGCCGACGCGACATTGCCATGGACGTGCCAGGCGATCTTGCGGACCAGCGGCATGTGCTGGCGCGCCAGCGCCTCGGGGTTCGGGCGGAGCGCCGGCCGCCGATAGGTCATCGGCGCCTCGATCGGATCACTGAGCGCCATTCGAGGCCTCCCTGAAGCGTAAATCGCGACAAATCAGGATCATGCCGCCATCTCCTGATGCGGCAGCTGCGGGACGCCGCCGCCGATCACCGCAACGACCTCGACGGGCTTGCCGTCGGGGATCTCGAGGAACGACAGCACCGGCACCTCGCGCAGGTGCGGCGCCAGCAGCCGGGACAGCGCCCGGCGGGCGATCGGCGAGGTGACGATGGCGAAGCGCTGCGCCTGCGACAGCAGCGGCCCCGCGGCCTCGCCGACTGCCTGGACGATGCGCTGGCCGAGCGCCGGCTCGATCGGGTGCGCAGCCCCCTGCCCGGCGCGGATCGCCTGGTGGATGAGGCTTTCGAGCCCGGTGTCGAGCGTCAGCACGGGGAGCGGCATGCGGATCGGCACCACCGTCTGGACGATGAGCGCGCCGATGCGATGGCGCACCGCCTCGAGCAGCCGCACCGGGTCGCTCTCCTCCTGCGCGGCGTCGACCATCGCCTCGGCGATGCGGCGGAAGTCCTTCAGCGGAATCCCTTCGGCGAGCAGCGCGCGGCACAGCGCGGCGATCGAGGCGAGCGGCAGCGGCTGCGGCGTCAGCCCGGCGACGAGCTGCGGCGAGATTTCCTTGAGCGCGTCGAGCAGCTTCTGCGCCTCGTCGAGCCCGAACAGCTCGGCGGCCGAGGTCGCGACGATATGGTTGAGATGAGTCGCGACGACGGTCGACGGGTCGACGACGGTGTAACCGGCGACGACGGCGTCGGCGCGCTTCGCGGGGGCGATCCACACCGCGTCGAGCCCGAAGGTCGGGTCCTTGACCTCGCGCCCCTCGACGCGATCGAGCGCGCCGCCGGCGTCGAGCGCGAGCAGGTCCTCGGGCCAGATCTCGTCCTCGCCGTGGACGACGCCGGCGACGGTGATGCGATAGCTGTTCGGCCCGAGGCCGAGCTCGTCGCGCACGCGCACCAGCGGCACGACGAAGCCGAGTTCGCGCGACAGCTGTTTGCGGATGCCGGTGATGCGCGCCATCAGCGGCGCGCCCTTGCGCTCGTCGACCAGCCCGATGAGGCCGTAGCCGAGTTCGAGCCCGATGATCGCATTGTCGCTGACCTCGTCCCAGCCGATCGTGCTCGACGAGACCGCGGGCGCGAGGATGTCGAGCTCGGCGGCGCCGGCGGCGGGCTTGCGGCGTTCGGCCTGGAACAGCTTCCAGGCGACGTAGCCCGCAAGCGCCGCGGCGGTGAGCACGATCAGGTGCGGCATGCCCGGCAGCAGCCCCAGCACGGTCAGGATGCCCGCCACCGGCAGCCAGGCGCGGCTCGATCCGAACTGGCTGGTGATCTGCCCCGACAGGTCGAGCGGCGACGAGACGCGCGTGACGATCGACGCGGCGGCGATCGAGAGCAGCAGCGCCGGCACCGAGGCGACGAGCGCATCGCCGATCGACAGCAGGATATAGGTCTCGGCGGCATCGGCGAGCGACAGGCCGTGGCTGACGGTGCCGAGCACCAGCCCGCCGACGATGTTGATGACGAGAATGAGCACGCCGGCGACGGCGTCGCCCTTCACGAACTTCGAGGCACCGTCCATCGAGCCGTAGAAATCGGCCTCGGTCGCCACCTCCTGGCGGCGCGCCTTGGCTTCCTCGGGGGTCATCAGCCCGGCGTTGAGGTCGGCGTCGATCGCCATCTGCTTGCCGGGCATCGCATCGAGCGTGAAGCGCGCCGACACCTCGGCGACGCGGCCCGCGCCCTTGGTGATGACGACGAGGTTGATGATCATCAGGATGAGGAAGACGAAGATGCCGACGGCATAGTCGCCGCCGATCAGGAAATGGCCGAAGGCCTCGATGACCTGCCCGGCCGCCGCGGTGCCTTCATGGCCGCTGACCAGCACGACGCGCGTCGAGGCGACGTTGAGCGCAAGCCGAAGCAGCGTGGCGAACAGCAGCACCGTCGGGAAGGACGAGAAGTCGAGCGGCTTGGCGGCGTTGAGCGCGACCATCAGCACCGCGAGGCTGATCATGATGTTGATGATGAAGCCGACGTCGAGCAGCGACGCCGGGATCGGCACCACCATCAGCATGACGAGCATCAGCGTCGCGAGCGGCAGGATGGCGCCGCGGCCGGCGCTCATCCACACGCCGAGGTTGATCTGTCGCAGCATCAGGCTCCCAGCTCCGCAAGCATCAGGTAGGCGAGCCGCGCATATTGCGGCGTCGGCGCGGTCGGCAGCTTGCCCGTCACCGCGGCGAGCTGCGCGGGCCGGACCGGCAGGAATTCATTGGTCGCGAGCTCGACGTCGGCGAACGATCGTGCCGGCGCGGGCGGCATCGCCGCCGAACCGCCGATCTTGGCGGCGAAGCGGTTGCGGATTTCGGCGAAGCTGCGCGGCGCGCCGTCGCGATCGTAGAAGACGTTGCGGTTGGCGCGCGCCGCGGCGGGCATCAGCGACGCCGCGTCGGCGTCGGGAGCGGCGTCATGCGCGCGCAGGAAGTCCGAGGCGCCGGCCGCGCCGAGGAAATGCGCGAGATAGAGGTCGACCGATTCGACCGGCCGATCGAGCTGGGCCTCGAGCGTCGCCTGGTTGTCGCGCGCGAACTCGGCGGCCATCGCGCTCGCCGCGTCGGGATCGTTGCGCAGGTCGAGGATCGCCTGGCGCATCGCCGGATCGGCGACGGCATAGCGGCCGCCGGCCCCGCGAATGGCGTTGGCGGCCCAGTCGAGGCCGTGCGCGGCGCCGTGCTTCTTGACGGTGCCGAGCCAGGTCTGGTCGATGAACTGGAACAGGCCGGTCGCGCTCGAGGTGCGCGCCCGCGCGTCGGGATCGAGGCCGCTCTCCACCTTGGCCTGGTTGAACAGGTAGCCGAAATCGACGTTGGTCCGCGCCGCGGCACGCTGAATGGCCGAGCCGACGAGGTCACGCGCGGTCGATACGCCTCCCCTGTATTCCGTCGGTATCATGACGCCCCTTCTGCTTCAGGGGCTATCTCGCAATGCGCGTGCCAAATGGGGGATCAAGCATTTTGAGCGCGGCCGTCCCCCCGGGGCGCTCACCTTGGGCTTGTCGAAGGGCGAGCCTGCCCTGACGCTGGGGATAGCTCGCCCGTCGGCAAGCTCCGGGTGAACTCAGAAATCGTGTGCGGCTCCCGGGCGGAGCTGGCGCGATGCTACGCCGCGCGGCCCGTCCGTCCGTAGACGACGACATTCTCGCGGCCGCGCGCGGCGGCGAGCGCTTCGATGCGCTGCTGGTTGAGATCCGTCAGAAAATTGACGCGGATGCGGGCGGCTTCCGACAGCCGGTGGATGCGGCCGATGCAGTCGAGCACGCCGGGCTGGTCGCGCCACGCGCCCTCGGCATGCACCGCCTCGAGCGCCGAGCGGAAGGCGTCGATCGAGCCTTCGAGCGCATCGATGTCCTGCGCATCGAGCGCGTCGATCAGCGCGTGATGGCAGGCTTCCAGCCGGTGGAGCGGCGCCGGCGTCATTCGCCCGAAGCCGCGAACTTGATCATCGCGTCGGCGAGCTTCGCCGGATCGACCGGATAGCGGCCCTCGGCGATCGCCGCCTTGATCGCCGCGACCTTGGCGCCGTCGACCGGGACGCCCTGCGCCGCCATGTCGGCCGCTGGGCTGACCGGCGCGCCCGGCTGCGCGGCCGCGCCCGCGACCGCGGCGGGCTTCGCCGCCGACGCGGTGCGGTCGAGACCGACGCGCGGCGCGTCGATCCTGCCGAACTGCTTGTCACCTACCGACTTGATCATCTTCACACCCTTCCGAACCCGAAGGAGAGCACCCCGTTGGAATGCGTACCTGCCCCTATAACGGCGGCGGCCCGCATCCCTTAAATTTTAGTTGAAGCGCGAGACGACGACGCGTCCCGGCGCTTCGACCTGCGCGAAGAACGGCGCCGCCTTCGTATCGCCCTTGAGGCGGATGCGATCGCCCGGCGCGCCGTCCTGCTGCGCCACCGCGATCGTGCTGACGGTGAACATGCCGCCCATCGCCACGACCTCGACCTGGTCGCCCTTGCGGATCACCGGCTCGACCTTCTCGCGCGGCGCGGTGGCGCCATAGCCGGCCGGGCCGGCGATCGTCGTGCGCGCGAGCGGAACGTGGATACGCCAGCCGAGCGCCTCGCAATCGAGCGTGGCGGCGCCGGCGATCGGCATCGTGACCATCGGCGCCGCCGGGCAGGCCGCCAGGCGCAGCCGCCGGTCGATCGGCCGCTGCGGCCCGCCGGGCTCGCCGATGCCGGCGCCGACGGCGGCGACGACGCGCGCCTCGAGCCGGTCGAGGTCCTCATAGGCCGGGGTCGAAGCCGCCCCCGGCGCGGCAAGCGCCAGGGCGGGCAGGATCAGGCGTCGGAAAAGCGTCACTGTCGGGTGCTCCCACGATGGTGGGCGCTCAGAGGCAACAGCCGTGCCAACTGCGCCGGCGCCGCAGCTGGCGGGGCGCCGTGCCCGAGGCAAAGGGCACGGCGCCGCCACAGCGCAAGCAACTGGCACGCGACTTGCTGGACACCCGACCGATCGGGTCCCTCCGTCGGAATAACGACAGATCGGGCTGCGGATTTAGGAGGAATGCCAAGATGGCGAACGAAAGCCTGTTCGGGGTGCATGGGGCGGCGCTGTCGCTCCGCTCGCAGCGCCTCTCCATGCTGGCGTCGAACATCGCGAACGCGGCGACGCCCAACTACAAGGCGCGCGATCTCGACTTCGAGACCGCGCTGGCCAGCGTCGTGCGCGGCCAGAGCGCCGACCAGGCGGCGGAAGAGGCGGTCGCCTACCGCATTCCGATCTCGCCCTCGCTCGACGGCAACACCGTCGAACTGTCGACCGAGCAGACGCTGTTTTCGGAGAACGCCGTACAATATCGCACGACGCTGTCCTTCCTCGAAGGCCGCATCGGTACCCTCAAGCGCTCGCTCCGGGGAGAATAGCCGATGTCGGGCCCGATGAACGTCTTCGATATCGCCGGTCGCGCGATGTCGGCGCAGCTGGTGCGCCTCAACACCACCGCCTCCAACCTCGCCAACGCGAGCGCGGTCTCGGGCACCAAGGAAAGCGCCTTCCGCGCCTTGAAGCCGGTCTTCGAGACCGTCACCGAGCGCGCCGGCGTGTCGACCGTCACCGTCAGCCGCGTCGTCCAGGCGGATATCGAGCCGGTGAAGCGTCACGCACCCGGCCACCCGCTCGCCGACAAGGACGGCTTCGTCTGGGACGCCGGCGTCGACAGCTCGGCCGAACTGATCGAGATGGTCGAGACGGCGCGCCAGTATCAGAACAACGTCCAGGTGCTGCAGACGGCGAAGACGCTGACGCTCGATACGCTGAGGCTCGGCCAGTGACCGCCGTCGGCAGCAGCACGTCGGCGACCGCCGGCGCCGCGACCACCGCCACCAAGGCGGCGGGCGCGATGGACCAGAACGATTTCCTGCGGCTGATGACGACGCAGCTCACCACGCAGGACCCGTTCAACCCCGTCGACAACACGCAGATGGTCGCGCAGATGGCGCAGTTCTCGCAGGTTGCCGGCATCGCCGAGATCAACTCGAGCCTGAAGACGCTGGTGTCGAGCCTGGGTGGCGGCCGGATCAACGACGCCGCCAGCTGGATCGGCCGCACCGTGCTCGCCGAGTCCGACGTGGCGGCGCCGCTGAAGGACGGCAGCTATGCGGGCGAGCTGGTGCTCCCCGAGGATGCCGACCAGCTGTCGGTGGCCTATGTCAACGCCGACGGTGCCATCCTCCACGAGGATGTGCTCGGCCCGCAGACTGCGGGCACCCTCCCCTTCGCCTGGGACGGCAAGAACGCCGAGGGCGAAACCGTCGCCACCGGCCCGGTCAAGATCGTCGTCACCGCCAAGGCGGGCACCGAGACGCTCGAGACGCCGACCGCGACCTGGACGGTCGTCGGCGGCATCCAGTCCCCCGCCAACGGCGGCTCGACCAAACTCCTCACCGGTCTCGGCGCGATCAGCCCCGACGCCGCGCTCCGCCTCGCCTGATTCAGAAAGGAACGTCCGATGTCCTTCTACACCTCGCTTTCCGGCCTCAAGGGCGCGCAGACCGAGCTCGCCACCGTCTCGAACAACATCGCCAACGTCGGCTCCTACGGCTTCAAGAAGAGCCGCACCGAGTTCGGCGACATCATCTCGCCGTCGCGCACCTCGGCCGGCAACGGCACGCGGCTGAAGGCGATCGAGCAGCAGTTCACGCAGGGCGGCTACGAGACCACCTCGCGCGAGCTCGACCTGGCGATTGCCGGCAGCGGCTTCTTCGTGACGCGCGATGCGCTCGCGGGCGGCAACACCGTGTTCACGCGCAACGGCAAGATGTCGATCGACGACAACGGCTATCTCGTCGATTCGAGCGGCGGCTTCCTGCAGGGGCTGCCGGTCGACCCCGACGGCAATCTGACCGCCACCGGCCTCGCCGCCTCGACCAACATCCAGATCCCGCAGCGTTCGGGAATCCCGCGCGCCACCACCTCGATCGACCTGCAGGTGACGCTGCCCGCCAACGCCGACCTGCCCGCCAGCCGCGCGGTCTATTCGGCGGCGAACCCCTATGCGTTCGATCGGCTCGACCCCAACAGCTACAACCACTCGACACAGACCGTGGTCTACGACAGCGCCGGCAACAGCTTCCCGGCGACGGTCTACTACACCCGCACCGCCGACGTGCCGACGAGCACCTGGCAGGCGCGGCTGTTCGTCGGCGCCGAGGAGGCGACGCCGTCGCCGGTGACCATGACCTTCGACGCCGGCGGCAACCGCACCGCGCCGACCAGCGCCGTCGCCTTTACCGGCGTGTTCCCGTCGGGCGCCTCGGCGCCGATCACGCTGTCGCTCGACCTCGGCACCACCAACCAGGCCTCGGGCCCCTTCACCCTGCTCGCCAGCGAGCAGAACGGCGCCTCGGCGGGCACGCTGAGCGACGTCAGCATCGGCGAGGACGGGCTCGTTTCGGCGACCTTCTCGAACGGCGAGACGCAGGCGATCGCCAAGCTGGCGATGGCCAATTTCTCCAACCCCGCCGGGCTCAAGCAGCGCGGCGACGCCAATTGGTCGATCACCGGCGCCAGCGGGCAGCCGACGGTCGGCGAGGCGGGCCAGGACGGCCTCGGCCGCGTCCAGTCGGGGGCGCTCGAGCGCGCCAACGTCGACATCACCGAGGAACTCGTCGCGCTGATTTCAGCCCAGCGCAACTTCCAGGCGAACGCCAAGGCCATCGAGACCGGCTCGACGATGACCCAGGCGATCATCAATATGCGGAGCTAACGGTGGACAAGGTCGCCTATACCTCGCTCTCGGCGCTGCGCGGCGCGATGGCGCGTCAGGCGGCGATCGCCAACAACCTCGCCAACGCCAGCACCACCGGCTTTCGTGCGGAAATGTCGTCGGTCCGGTCGCTGTGGGTGCAGGGCGGCGGCCTCGAATCGCGCGCCACCGCCGCCGAGGAGGTGGTGTCGGCCGACATGAAATCGGGCGTGATCGCCGAGACCGGGCGCGACCTCGACATCGCGGTCCTCGGCGACGCGCTGCTGGCGGTGCAGTCGCCCGAGGGCGAGGAAGCCTACACCCGCCGCGGCGACCTCGTGCGCAACGACAGCGGCCTGCTGACGACCGGCGACGGCCATCCCGTCATCGGCAACCAGGGGCCGATCACCATTCCGCCGGTCGACGCGATCCGCGTCGATTCGGACGGCAAGATCTGGATCGTGCCCGCCGGCGGCGACCCGAACGTCCCGCAGGAACTCGACCGGCTCAAGCTCGCCTCGGCGACGGGGCTCAAGGTCAAGAAGGCGATGGACGGGCTGTTCCGCGTCGAGGGCGACCTCGGCGCGATCCTGCCCGCCGACATCACCGCGCAAATCCAGCCCAAGAGCCTCGAAGGATCGAACGTCGACGTCACCAAGGCGCTCGTCGAGATGATCGAGGCGAGCCGCGCCTGGGACCAGCAGGTCAAGCTCATCAGCTCGGCGCAGGAGATCGACGTCTCCGCGGTCGACCTGATGCGCCTGCCCGACTGACCCGGACGGACCGAATTCAGAGGAGTAAGCCATGACCACTGCCGCCCTTCATGTCGCCCGCACCGGGCTCGACGCCCAGGCCGCGCGCATGCGCGTCATCGCCAACAACCTGGCGAACGTGAACACCACCGGCTTCAAGCGCGACCGCGCGCAGTTCGAGACGCTCGCCTACCAGACGATCACCGCCGCCGGCGCGCCGTCGTCGGCGGAAGCGCGCTACGCCACCGGCACCGCGCTCGGCTCGGGCGTGCAGATGACCGGCACCGCGCGGCTCAACACGCAGGGCGCGCTCAGCACCACCGACAACCCGCTCGACCTGGCGATCGAGGGCGACGGCTTCTTCCAGATTTCGATGCCCGACGGCCGCATCGGCTATACCCGCGCCGGCAACTTCAACATCTCGGCCGAAGGGCAGATCGTCACCGGCGAGGGCTACCCGCTGCAGCCGCAGATCCAGGTGCCCGAGGGCACCGAATCGATCACCATCGGCAGCGACGGCACCGTGTCGGCGAAGATGCCCGGCGAGACCGAGGCGACGACCCTCGGCCAGATCGAACTGGCGCGCTTCGTCAATCCCGCCGGGATGCAGGCGCTCGGCAGCAACTTGCTCGTCGAGACCGCGGCCTCGGGCACGCCGCAGACCGGCCCCGCGGCGATCGATGGCCGCGGCTCGATCCAGCAGGGGGCGCTCGAGGCGTCGAACGTCAACGTCGTCCAGGAACTGGTCGACATGATCGAGACGCAGCGCGCCTACGAGGTCAGCTCCAAGATGATCACCGCCACCGACGAGATGCTGCGCAATGCCAACCAGAACCTCTAGGTCGCTGCTGCTGCTGCTGCTGCCGCTGCTGGCGCTCGCCGCCTGTGGCGCGGGCGGCCATGCGTCGGCCGACTATCGCCCGACGCTCGCCGCGCCGCCGCCGCCGGCGCGCGTCGCCGACGGCGCGATCTTCCACGCCGAGAACGGCTACGCACCGCTGACCAGCGGCACGCGCGCGTCGATGGTCGGCGACATCATCACCATCGCGCTCATCGAGCGGACGCAGGCGTCGAAATCGAACAGCGCCGGCACCAGCCGCTCGGGCAGCATCGGCCTGACCGGGCCGTCGACCGGTCCGCTCGACTTCTTCAACCCGAGCGACGCGCGCGCCAGCGGCGACCTGTCGTTCAGCGGCAAGGGCTCGGCCGAACAGTCGAACACGTTGTCGGGCGAGATCACCGTCACCGTCGCCGAGGTGTTCCCCAACGGCACGATGCTGGTGCGCGGCGAGAAGCTCGTGACGCTCAACCGCGGCGACGAATATATCCGCATCTCGGGGCTGGTCCGCCCGCAGGACGTCACCGCCGACAACCGCATCGCCTCCACCCGCGTCGCCGACGCGCGCATCACCTATTCGGGCAGCGGCGAGATCGCCGTGGCCAGCCGCCAGGGCTGGCTGCAGCGCTTCTTCTCGGCCGTCAGCCCCTTCTAGAGGATCGTCCATGCGCCTCGCCCGCCGCCTGCTGACGCTGCTTGCCGCCCTCGCCTTCGTCGCGCCGGCGCAGGCCGAGCGCATCAAGGACCTCGGCGCCTTCCAGGGGCTGCGCGCCAACCAGCTCACCGGCTACGGCATCGTCGTCGGACTGGCGGGCACCGGCGACGACAGCCTCGACTATGCGACGCAGGGGCTGAAGGGCGTCACCGCGCGCTTCGGGCTGACCTTGCCGCCCGGCGTCAACCCGGCAGTCAAGAACGCCGCCGCGGTGATGATCACCGCCGAGCTGCCGCCCTTCGCCAAGCCCGGCCAGCGGCTCGACGTCACCGTCTCGGCGCTCGGCAAGGCCAAGTCGCTGCGCGGCGGCACCTTGCTGATGGCGCCGCTGCGCGGCGCCGACAACCAGATCTACGCGATGGCGCAGGGCAATCTCGCGGTCGGCGGCCTCGGCATCGAGGCGGCCGACGGATCGAACGTATCGGTCAACATCCCGTCGGCGGGCCGCATCCCCGGCGGCGCCAGCGTCGAACGCGAGGTCGACGCCGGCTTCGCCAGCGCGCCGCATCTGATGTTCAACCTCGCCGACGCCGATCTCACCACCGCGCGCCGCGTCGCGCAGGCGATCGACAGCGAACTCGGCGGCGGCGTCGCGCAGGCGATCGACGCCGTCTCGATCCGCATCCGCGCGCAGCCCGGGGCCGAGACGCGCATCGCGCTGATGAGCATCATCGAGAATCTCAACGTCGAGCCGGCCGCGGCGCCGGCGCGCGTGATCGTCAACGCGCGGACCGGCACCGTCGTCATCAACGGCCAGGTGCGCATCTCGCCGGCGGCGGTCAGCCACGGCAAGCTCACCGTCTCGGTCACCGAACGCCCGCAGGTCGTCCAGCCCGAGCCGTTCGGCCGCGGCCAGACCGCGGTGGAGCAGCGCAGCCAGATCGACATCCAGGAAGAGGCGCGCCCGATGTTCGCCTTCGCGCCCGGCGCCTCGCTCGGCGAGATCGTCAAGGCGGTCAACGCCATCGGCGCGACTCCGTCCGATCTCGTCGCCATCCTCGAGGCGCTGAAGCAGGCCGGCGCGATGAAGGCGGAGCTCGTCGTCCTGTGATCGGGAAGCTCGCCCCGACCCCCGCTGCCGCGCCCGACGGCGCCGACCGGGAGCGCGCGAAGCTGGTCAAGGCCGCGCAGGCCTTCGAGGCGGTGTTCGTGCGCCAGATGATCGGGTCGATGCGCCAGGCCAAGCTCGGCGACGACCTGTTCGGCAGCGACGCCAGCGATCAGTTTCGCGAGATGCAGGATGCGCAATTCGCCGACCAGATGGTCGAGGACGGCGGCTTCGGCGTCGCCGCGATGCTGATCAAGCAGTTCGACCGGCAGGCGGGCGGCAAATGAGCGACCTGCTGTCGATCGGCCTCAGCGGCGTCTCCGCCTATCGCACCGCGCTCGCCGCGGTCGGCGACAACGTCGCCAATGCCGAAAACGAAGGCTATGCGCGCCGCTCGGTCCGCTTTGCGGAGGGCGGGCGGACCGGCGAGGAAGGCATCGGCCAGGCGACGAGCTTTCGCTTCACCGGCATCAAGGCGGCTTCGGTCGACCGCGCCTGGGACGATTTCCAGGCGCAGGAATCGCGCCTCGCGGCGTCGGCCGACGGGCGCGCCGGCACGCGCGCCTACTGGCTCGAGCAGGTCGAGGGCTCGCTCGGCTATGGCGAGCTCAGCGTCGGCAGCCGCATTGGCGCCTTTTTCAATGCCGGCACCGCGCTCGCCGCCAATCCGAAGGACCGGCTCGGCCGCTCGGCGATGCTCGCGGCGCTCGACGATGCCGCCGCGACGATCCGCAACACCGCCGAGGCGCTGAAGTCCAGCGGCGCCGCAATCTCGGCAGCGGCGGGCCGCGAAGTCGAGGCCCTCAACGGCGATCTCGAGGCGCTGGCGCGCGTCAACGTCTCGCTGCTGCAGGCAGCGCCGGGGCGCAGCTCGACCGCATCGCTGCAGGACGAGCGCGACCGGCTGATCGACAGCATCGCCCGGCGCGTCGACGTCTCGGTCTCGCTCGCCGACAACGGCATCGCCACGCTGACGCTGGCGCGCGCGCCGGGCGTCACGCTGATCGAGCCCGCGGGACGCGGCCTCGTCGTGCTGTCGACCGCCACCGACGGCCGCCTGTCGCTCAGCCTTGCCGACAACGGCACCACCATCCCCCTCCCCGCCAGCGGCGGAACGATATCGGGTCTCGTCGACGTCGCCGCCTCGACCGCCGACAAGCGCGCCGACCTCGAGGCGATCACCGCGCAGTTCGTCAGCGAGCTCAACGCCTGGTCCGCCGCCGGGCGCGACCTTGCCGGCAACCCCGGCGGCCCGTTGCTCACGATGAGCGCCGGGGCGCTGTCGGTGACGACGGCGATCACCGACCCCGATCTCGTTGCCGCGGCGTCGGCGACCGCCGACAACGGCAATCTGCTCGACCTGCCGTCGCTGCGCGGCGGCGACGGCGTCGAAGCCAAATGGGCGGCGCTGGTCGCCGGCTCGGCGCAGACGCTGGCCTCCGCCAAGTCCGAAGCCGCTGCCGCCTCGACGCGCCGCGACAACAGCTTTGCGGCCCGCGACGAAACCTCGGGAATCGACCTCGACCGCGAAGCGGCCGAACTGATGCGCGTCCAGCAGGCCTATGGCGCGAGCACGCGCATCATCCAGGTGGCGCGCGAAACGCTGCAATCGATCCTCGACCTGTTCTGAGGGGAAACGCCATGATCAGCAGCACCCGCTATCGCCTCACCGCCGAGATCAACCGCCAGATGCGCCTCGGCCAGGAGATCTCGCGCGCGCAGGTCGAGATTTCGACGGGCAAACGCATCCAGACGCCGTCGGACGACCCCACCGGCTCGGCGCTGGCGTCGGAGATCAGCCGGACGCAGGCCGAGGAGGCGACCTGGCTCCGCAACCTGGCGACGGCGCGCACGCTCGCCGACCGCGCCGATACCGCGCTCACCGCGGTCGCGACCAATCTCGACCGTGCCAACGAGCTGCTGATCTCGGCGGGCGCCGGAACGCTGTCGGCCGAGAACCGCGCCACCATCGCGCTCGAGCTGAAGGCGATCGCCGAGGACATGGCATCGATCGCCGGCACGCGCGACGCGCTCGGCGGCGAGCTGTTCCGCAGCAATGCGCCGCTGGAGATCCCGGTCAGCGCTACCGGTACGCTCGCACCGGTGTCGTCGCGGCAGGAGATTTTCGGCAACATCCAGACCGCCGGCGGCATCGCCGATCTCGTGACCATCCTCAACGACGCCGCGGCGGCGATCGTCGAGCCCGTCGCCGCGACGCGCCAGGCGGCGACCGATACCGCGCTCGGCGAGATTGCCGCCGCCTCGGAGCATATCGCGGCGACGCGCGGCGACCATGGCGCCCGCGCCAACCGCATCGAGCGGCTGGCCGAACAGCTCGAGCTGTCGTCGATCGAACTGCAGGACCAGCGCGGCGAGATCGAAGGCGTCGACCTCACCGAGGCGATCGCCCGGCTGCAGGCCAAGCAACTGAGCCTGCAGGCGGCGCAGGCGGTTCTCGCGCAGGTCGGCAAGACGTCGCTGTTCGACCTGATCCGGTAGTCGGCGAGCGCCCCTTCCGGTCCGTCATCGCGGCCGTCGGCGAGACCACGCCTTGGGGAAACGGCGCCCCGCGCTAACGCCGCGTTAACCACCCTTAAAAAATCCTGCTAAATGCCCCGCCGGTCCCGCCGTTACTGAACTCGACATGGGGGATTCCCGTCCCCCACGCCCTCGGGAGTGGAGTTCAGTCTATGTTTGCGGCGATCGGCCTCGCAGTCCTGTTGATCATGGTGTTCGGCGGTTTCATGATCACCGGCGGGGACATCGCCCCGGTGATGCACGCCGTGCCGCACGAGATGATGATCATCGGTGGCGCCGCCGTCGGCGCGACGATCGCCGGCAATTCGCTGCCGCAGCTCAAGGCGCTGGGCGCCGCCTTCGGCAAGGTCTTCAAGGGCCCCAAATATCAGAAGAAGGACTTCCTCGACGTCATCTTCCTGGTGTCGCGGCTGATGAAGATGATGCGCGCCGAGGGGCCCGTCGCGGTCGAACCGCACATCGAGGATCCCAAGAGCAGCGCGATCTTCGCCGAATATCCCAACCTGCTGAAGGATGCGACGCTCGTCCACCTGATCTGCGATTCGCTGCGGCTGGTGGTGATCTCGTCGGGCAACCTCGACGCGCATGCCGTCGAGGACGTGATGGACAATGCGCTGAAGACGCACCACCACGAGGCGACGCAGCCCGCCGACACGATGCAGACGCTCGCCGATGCGCTGCCCGCGCTGGGGATCGTCGCTGCGGTGCTCGGCGTGGTGAAGACGATGGGCGCGATCGACCAGCCGCCGGCGATCCTCGGCGCGATGATCGGCTCGGCGCTCGTCGGCACCTTCCTCGGCGTGCTGCTCGCCTATGGCATCGTCGCGCCGTTCGCCAACCGCGCGCGGCAGGTCATCGAGGAGGACGGCTCGATCTACTATGTCGCCAAGCAGATCATCATCGCCTCGCTGCACGGCCATCCGCTGCCGCTGGTGATCGAGGCAGCGCGCTCGGGCATCACGCACGAAAAGCAGCCGAGCTTCGCCGAAGTCTTCGACGGCGTGCGGGGACGCTAGGTCATGGCGAGCGCCGCGTCGAAGCGAGGCCATAACGAGCCGCCACGTCCGATCATCGTCAAGAAGATCGTGCAGGCCGCGCATGCCGGCCACCATGGCGGCGCCTGGAAGGTCGCCTATGCCGACTTCGTGACGGCGATGATGGCGTTCTTCATGCTGATGTGGCTGCTGTCGATCACCGACCAGCAGAAGCGTCGCGGCCTCGCCGAATATTTCACCCCGTCGCTGATGGAGCTCAAGAAGGATAGCGCCGGATCCGACGGCATCATGGGCGGCAAGTCCAACATGGACGGTCGTGCGTCGGGGGGCGGTATCAGTTCGATGGAGCTGCCCGCCGTCGGCGGCCCCGCGACCGACCTGCGCCAGAAGGACCGCGCCCAGTTCGCCAGGCTGAAGAAGCTGCTCAGCGACAAGATGAGCCAGTCGCCCGAACTGCAAAAGCTCAAGACCCACGTGCGCTTTTCCGAGACGGTCGAGGGCCTGCGTATCGACCTCGTCGACGAAGCCGATTTCTCGATGTTCGGGCTCGCGACATCGGAGCTGACGCCCCAGGCGCGCGCGCTGGTCGGCGAGGTGTCGCGGGTGATCGCGGCGGTGCCGAACGAGGTGATCGTGCGCGGACATACCGACGCGCGGCCGTACGCGCCCGGGCAGGCGATGAACAACTGGACGCTGTCGACCGGCCGCGCCGAGGCGACCCGCGCCGCGCTGGTCGGTGCCGGCCTCGGCATGGACCGCTTCGCGCGCATCGAGGGCGTCGCCGACCGCGAACCGTTCATCAAGAAGGACGTGCTCGACCCACGCAACCGCCGCATGTCGGTCGTGCTCGCCTGGAGCAAGGGCTAGGCGGACGGCAGCAGCCTGGCGATCTCGCGGCTCGACAGCTTGGGCATCGCCCCCGGAATGTCGCCGTCACGCAGCTTCGCCGCCGCCTCGACGAGGCCGTCGAGCGCGCGGCGTTGCAGCGCGCCGCCGAGGCTGACGCGCTTGACGCCCGCATCGGCGAGCACCGCCAGCGGCACCACGCCCGTCCCCGGACCGCCGACGACGTTGACCGGTTTGGGCGAGACCGCCTTCACCACCGCACGGATCGCCTCGAGGTCGGGGAGCCCCGGCGCGAACAGCACGTCGGCGCCCGCTTCGGCGAAGGCCACGAGCCGGCGGATGGTGTCGTCGAGGTCGGGGTTGCCGCCCAGATAATTGTCGGTGCGGCCGGTCAGGAGGATCCGCCCCTTTGCGGCCGCCGCCGCCGCGCGGATGCGCGCCACCGCCGCATCGAAGCCGTGCAGCGGCCGCGCCGGATCGGCGGTGGTATCCTCGATGCCGAGCCCGGCGAGGCCACGGGCGATCGCGGCCTCGACGGTCGCGACGCAATCCTCGGGCGATGGGCCGAAGCCGTCCTCGAGGTCGCCGTTGACCGGCAGGTCGGTGAGATCGCCGAGCAGCCCGGCATTGTCGATCGCCTCGGCGCGGGTCACCGCGTGCGCGCCGTCCTGCCGGCCAAGCGCGAAGGCGATGGCGATCGAAGTCGAGCCGAGCGCCTCGAAGCCGGCGCGCTTGAGCAGCACCGCCGAGGCGCCGTCCCAGGCGTTGGGCATGATGAACGCCCCCGGTCGCTCGTGCAGCGCCCGAAACCGCTCGTACCGTTCCGCCTGCGACGTCATGCTCGACCTCCCCGTCAGGCCGCCCGGGCGTGCGGCCTATAGCTGACCACTTCATACTCGATGCCGTCGGGATCGAGGAAGTAGAAGCGGCGGCCCGGTTCATAGTCGCCGTGATTGAACGGGACGAGTCCGGTGGCCGCCACGCGCGCTTCGACCGCGTCGAGATCGTCGACGAGCACACCGATGTGGTTGAGCGGCCGCCCCTTGGCGAAGTCGTCGTCCGAATAGGCCACGCCGGCCCCGGTGTAGAGCGCGACATAGTCCGCGTCGGAGCCGACATGGATGGTGCGGCCGCCGTCGCGCGCCGGCCCCTCCCAGCGAATGTGCCAGCCGAAGATGTCCTGCATCGTCCGGGCGGCACGCGCCGGGTCGCGCACCGTGACGTTCACATGTTCGATACGGGGTGAATTCATCGTCGTTCCTCTGCGTCCAGGGCGCGCCCGATGCCGCCCGGTTGCCGAGTCGTACGACCTCAAGTTAAGTTGAGGTCAAGCTTGATTTCAGGGGGAGCGCCATGCCCGGTTCCACGCTGCTCACCATCGGCGATCTGGCCCGCCGGACGGGGTTGTCGGTGTCGGCGATCCGCTTCTACGAAGCGCGCGGGCTGGTGAGCGCGATCCGCACGTCGGGCAACCAGCGCCGCTTCCTGCGCTCGGACATCCGCCGGCTGTCCTTCGCGCTGATCGCGCAGCGGCTCGGCCTCTCGCTCGGCGAGATCGAGGCCGAACTCGCGACATTGCCGCACGGCCGCGCGCCGACGCAGGGCGACTGGGCGGCGATCAGCCAGCGGATGCGCGCCGCGCTCGACGCGCGGATCGCCACGCTCGAGCGCACGCGTGAGCTGCTCGACGGCTGTATCGGCTGCGGCTGCCTCTCGCTCGACCGCTGCGCGCTCTACAACCCGGACGACCGCGCCGCGCGCGGCGGCGCCGGTCCGCGCTTCCTGCTCGGCAATCGCGCGGCCGACTTCGGCCCGGTCCCCGCGAGCTAGGCTTGCTGGTGCGGCGCGCGGCGCGCCCGTTCGAACCACCACAGCGCGGCGCTGGCCGCGAGCCAGCCGAGGAACCAGGGCCAGGACGCACCAGGCCGCGACTGCGTCCGTCCGTCGGCGGCGACGGCGGCGTCGCTCGCCAGTCGCGTGGTCTCGCGGCGCGCTTCGGTAGCGCGCACCGCCGGCAGCGCGTCGGCGGCGTCGACATGGAAGGGCCAGACCGTGCCGGCCTGCCGAAGCTGATGCCAGCCGGGGCGCACCGGCCAGAAGGCGCCGCAGTCGCCGGGCCGTTCGACGAGCAGCCGGACCTCGTCCCCGGCCGGCAGCGACAGCTCGGCATTGCCGGTCAGCCCGCAGATCAGCGTGCGCTCGCCCGCCCGCGCCGCCCCCTCAAGCCGCGGCGGCGCCATCGGGCGGCCGCGCGCCAGCACGGCAAACACCCCGCTCCACAGTTCGGCGTAGCGCGCACTGCTCGTCCCCAGCGCCAGCACATAGCTGTCGGTCACTGGCCAGAGCGCGACACGGCCCCGCCCCTCCTGCCGCCAGTTCGCCACCGGCACGCCCTCCCGGTCGCGCAGCAGCGGCAGCACGTCACGGCCGCCGATCCGCACCGCGCGGCGGGTGAGCGGCGTCTCGTTGGCCGCCAGCCGTACCTGCATCACATCGGCGCCGCCCGACAGGGCGAAACCCAGCGCCTGCCACTGCCGGCGCGTCGCGTCGGGAAGCGGCGCGGTCAACCGCAGCAGGAGCCCCAGCCCGCCGCGCACCGCGCCCAGCAGCGCCGCGCGCTCGCCCCCGCCGAGCGCCGCCCAGCTGCGCTCGTCGAGGATCGCGAGATCGAAGCGCGCCAGCGTCGACGCGTTGACCGGCAGCGTGCCGTCGCCGATCGCCATGCCGCCGCCGGTCGGATATTGCGCATGCAGCGCCAGCCCGGCGTCGGCGGCCCAGCGGCGCAGGAATTTCGGCTCCGGCCCCGGCGCGCCGGCGATCAGCAGGATCCGCGGCGGTGCCTCTTCCGCGGTGACCAGCGGGACCTTCGCCGTCTCGACGATGTCGCCGCCGCCGTCGCGAAGCCGCAGCCCGAACAGCGCCACCCCCGGTGCCCGCGCCACGCCGTGCAGCGCGAAGCCGCCGTCGGCAGCGAGCGTCGCGCGATCGGCCACGCGACCGGCAGGGTCAAGCAGCTCGACGGCACCGCCGCCGGTCCCTGCCGCGCGTCCGCCGACGGCGAAGCTGGCGCCGGGAGCGGCGCGCGACGGCAGGTCGAGCCGCACGATGCCGCGTGGCGCGGCGCCGGGTTCGAAGACGAGCGCGCGGCCGCGCGCCGCGTCGCGATCGCGCGCCGGCAGCCCGTCGCCGACCACGACGATGCGCGCCGCGTCGCGATAGCGGCGCAGCGCGGTTCCCAGATCGGGCACGCGCTCGACCGTCGCCGGCGCCGATGCCTCGGGCAGCGCGACGACGTGGCTGCCGGCGGCGGCGGACAGTCGCCCGGCTCCGCGCGTCGCGACGACCAGCGTCCCCGCCGCCGTTGTCACCGGCGGCGGCACCAGCGTGAGGTAGAGAAGCAGCGCGCATAGCGGCTGCGCCGCCATCAGCAGCGCCAGACGCCCCATCGACGCCTTCGCCTCGGGGGGCGCTTTCGTCTGCCATCGCAGCAGGCGGACCGCCGCGAGCAGCACGGCAGCGGCGAGCATCGCGGCGAGGACGAGCTGCGGCGTCATCGGCCGCCGCCGCGGCGCAGGGCGTCGAGATAGCGGCGGCCGGCGGCGTCGCCGGCGTCGCGCCGCTGGACCTGCGCCGGCGGGCGCGGCAGCGCCGTCCAGATCAGGCCGCGCAGCCGGGCCCGGCAGGGAATGCAGTCGGGCTCCTGACGTACCGCATCGATCGCTGCGACGAGCGCCAGCGGATCGGCGACGCGTGCCTCGTTGGCGCCGACCCAGCGTTCGAGCGCATCGAGCGGCGGCGGCGCCTCGGCGCGACCGGGCAGGTCGGCGAGCGCCGCCCAGGCCTCGGCCGGCGCGGCGTCGATCTTCGCCGGCGGCACCGGCGGCAGCGGCCGGCGCGCCAATCCTTCGCGCTTGCCGGTCATCCGCCGCGTCTCGTCGATCGGCGGCAGCTCCGGGCCGACGCGGGCGAGGTAGATGCGCTGCGACTGCTGCACCTGCTTGATGAAGCCGAGCGCCTTGTAGGCGAAGGGCAGCGCCTGCCGCGGGTCGCCCTGGCGCAGGTGCAGTTCGGACTGCCACATCTCGTCGAGCGCCTGCCGCAGGATCGCGCGCGTTTCGGGGTCGAGCAGCGTGGCTGCCTCCGACTCGTCGTGCGTGTGCCCGTAGGCGCCCATCACGTCGCCGACATTGCCGAACGCCGGCGCGCCGCCGGCGGCGGGGGGCGTGGCGTGGCCATGGCCGTCGTCGGCGCTGTGGGCCTCTTCGTCGGGCTCGCTGTCGGCACCGGCGCTCTTCGGCGGTGCATCGTTGGTCGGCGGCGGCTCGGGCTCGCCCTCCGCGACCTCGCCCATGAACTGGCCGTAGCGCAGCCGCAGCAGGCGCTGGTCGACGCCGAGCTTGTCGGATCGCGCGGCGAAGGTCTCCGCATCGATGCGCGACCGCTCGCGCAGCAGCTTCTCGGCGTCGATGATGATCTGGCGCTGGCTGCGGAAATAGGCCGGCAGCACCTTCTTCATGAGCCCTTCAAGGCCGTCGCCCGCCACCTCCAGCTGCGCCGGCCATCGCAGGATGACGCTCGGCCCGCGCACGACCTGCGGCGACGGACTGCGCGTGTCGCGGACGGTCAGCTGGGCGACGATATCGTTGCCGCGCGCCAGCCCGAGCGCCTGCGGGTCGAGACGGACCGCGAAGCGGCGGCGACGCGCGGGGCCGCTGCCGGCGAGCGTCAGCGTGCGCTCCTTCGCGGTAATGTTCTCGCCTTCGCCCTCGGTGACGGTGATGCGCAGCTGTCCGGCGGCGGCGACGCCGTAATCGTCGGTCGCCTCGAACAGCAGCGGCCAGCCGGCCTGGCCCGGCGTCAGGATGGTGATGCTGCGCTCGGGCGCGATCACGCGCAGCCGCGGCGGGGTGTCGGGCGTGGCGTCGAGCCGATGGAGCGGCGGCAGCGGCGGCCCCTCGCCGCCCTCGGGAACGACGCGATACAGCACCGACCGCTCGAGCCGGTGCTCGGCAAGCCATTCGTCGCCGGCGCGGCGCAGCGGCGTGCGCTTGCCGTCATGGAACAGCAGCGCCGCCGCCACCGGCTGCGGGTCGAAGCGCAGCCGCCACGCGAGCCGAGACCCCTGCGGCGCGCGAACGTCGAGCTTGGCCGCATCGCGCGCCGGCAGCCCGGTGTAGGCGGGCGGGACGATCCGCAGCGTCTGCGCGACGAGCTTCGGCACGCCCGGCGGAACGGTGATACCCTCCTGCGCCGGCGCCAGCGCCGGCTCGGTGGCGCGGGAGGGCAACAGGACGGCGAGCAGGACCCCCGCGGCGCCGGCCAGCCAGGCGGCGCCGATGCGGCGCGACGGCCAGGCCGGACGGAGCATCGCGCCATCGTCGCCGGCAAGCCGCCGCTCGAGGCGGGCGCGCTGGAGCCGCTGCAGCGGGCCGAGCGTCGCCTCGTCGGCGAGCAGCAGCGCGGCGCTGTCTTCGGCGTCGGCGCGCAGCGTGTCGAGCCGGCGCGTGAGCCAGCGCGGATGGTAGCGTCGCAGGCGAAGCCCGGCGACCCCTGCAGCCGCGAGGACGGCGAGCCCCGCGACCAGAACCGCCGGGGTCAGCCCGAAAAGCCGCCAGACAATCGCGCCGGCGAGGCCGGCGACGGGGAGCCCGATCAACAGGTCGCCGGCCAGACTTCGCGCCCGCACCGGTCGCAGCCAGGCCCCGAGAAGCGCCTCGCCGCTCATGGCGCCACCCGCCGGGCGCGGCGCGTCGCCACCCACCGCTCGACGAACAGCAGCGCCGCGATCAGCAGCGCCAGCCAGGGCTGAAGCTCGCGCGCCGCACGCGGGTAGCTGGCGCCGCCGGCGAGCGGGGCGACGTCGACGGCGCGCGCCGACGAGGGCGGGGCGGCGGGAACCGCCAGCACCGCCTGTAGCTGCCGCGGAAAGTCGGGCTCGAGCAGCTGCGGCATCGCGGCGGGGGTGAGCGGCGCCGTCAGCCGCAGCAGGCGGCCGCGCCCCAGCACCCGCTCCTCGGCCAGCGCGCCGCCGGCGCCGTCCGCCGCTTCGAGATCGGTGTCGGCGCCGACCAGCGCGGTGCCACCGCGCTCGATCCAGTCGGTCACGGCTGCCGGCAAGCGCCCCGGCGCGAGCCACACGAGCACGCTGCGACGATCGGGAAGCGGCGCGTCGAGGCCCGCTGCGCTGTAGCCGAGCGGCTGGTCCGGTGACTGCCAGGCCACCGCCGCGGCGCGCAGATAGCGCAGGCTCGCCGCCTGGTCGGGCGCGTGGCGGACGGCGAGCACCGGCGGCGGCGGAAGCCCGCGCCGCGGCGCTGCCATCGCACCGGGCGCGACCTGCCAGTCGACCTGGCGCGCGAGACGCAGCCGCTCACCGTCGAGACCCGACAAGCGTTCGGGCAGCAGCACCGTCAGGGCCGCGCCGGCCGGCAATTGCGCGTCGAGCTCGCGAAGCAGGCTCGCGACGGGTTGCGGCGCCGCCGGCGCCGGCCGGTCGGCCGCCGGGAAGTCCGGCGCCAGCCAGCGGATCTCCGCGTCGTCCGACGCGGCGTCGCGCGCCTCCGCGATGTCGACGCCCGGCACCGCGACGATCCACGACCGCGCGTCGGCCTCGTCGCGCAGCGCGGGCCGCGCCAGCCAGAGCGCGACGAGCGCCAGCAGCAGCAGCCGGAGCAGCAGCAGCGGCCATTCGTCGAAACGCAGCCGCTGGCGCGGCTTGGGCTTCTCGCTCAGCCAGCGCAGCGCCGCGAAATCGGTACGCCGGTCCTCGCTGCGCCGCGCGAGATGGATGAGCGCGGGCAGCGCCAGCGCAGCGAGCGCGAACAGCCCGACGGGAAGCAGCAGCGCCAGCATCAGGCGAGCCGCCGGCCGAACAGCTGCCGCAGCGGCGCGTCGACCTCTTCATCGAGCACATAGGTCGCGTGGCGAATGCCGGCCGCGTCGAACCTGGCCTGCAGCGCCGCGCGCGCGTCGGCGAAGCGCTGGATGAAGTCGGCGCGCAGCGCGGTGCCGTCGCCGAGCAGCTCCGCGTCGGTCTCGGGATCGCGGAAGCGGTGGCCGCCCTCGAAGGGGAAGTCGCGCTCCTCGACGGTCAGCAGCTGGACCGCCAGCGTCTCGCGCCGCGCCGCCGCGAGCCGCTCGACGAGCGCGACGCCGGCCTCGTCGAAGAAATCGCCGAGCATGACCACGAGGTCCTGCGCGCCGATACGCTCCCACAAAGGCGCCAGCCGCGCCGGGTCGGGAAAGCCGCCGCTGGCCGACAGCGCATGGAGCTCGATGAGCAGCCGGTCGCGGTGCCGCGGCCCCGACCCCGGCGCGACCATGCGCAGCCCGTCCGCGTGGAGCGCGATCAGCCCGAAGCGGTCGCCCTGCGCGATCGCCAGCTCGGCAAGGCAGGCGGCAAGCGCCTTCGCCGCATCGAGCCGCGACCAGCCGGGCCGCGCGCCGTCCGCCTGCGCCATCGAGGCGCTGGCATCGATGAGGATCCACAGCGCCAGCGGACTCTCGCGCTCCGCCTCCCGCACGAAGAACTTGTCCGATCGGGCGTAGAGCTTCCAGTCGATCTGCCGCGGCTCGTCGCCCTGCTCGTAGGCGCGGTACTGCGCGAACTCGAGCCCCGTCCCGCGGCTGCGGCTGGTATGCGCGCCGATCCCCTGCGCGCCGACGGCGCGCCGCGAGGTCAGCCGCAGGCTCTTGAGCCGGCTGCGCACCCCCGGGGGGATCAGGTCATGGGCCATCGCGAGGTCGCCGCCGCCGTCAGGCGGGGTACGGCACGCCGCGCAGCAAGGCTGCGACGACATCGTCGGCGCTGCGGCCCTCGGCCTCGGCCGCGAACGACAGCAGGAAGCGGTGCCGCATCACCGGCGCCGCGAGCGCGATGACGTCGTCGCGCGTCGCGGCGAGCCGCCCGTGCAGCAGCGCGCGCGCCTTGGCGGCGAGCACCAGCGACTGGCCGGCGCGAGGGCCGGCGCCCCAGCGGACGTACTTCCGTACCTCCTCGGGCGACGAAGCGCTCGGCCGGCTGGCGCGGACGAGGCGCGCCACCCAGATCATGAGGTCGTCGCCGACATGGACGTCGCGGACCCAGCCCTGCAGTGCGAGGATGTCGGCGCCGGTCATCACCTGCGGTACCTCGCCCGGGCGGTTGCCGGTGGTCTGCGAGATGATCGCCAGCTCCTCGGCCTCGGTCGGATAGTCGACACGGATGTGCAGGAGGAAGCGATCGAGCTGCGCCTCGGGCAGCGGGAAGGTGCCGGCCTGCTCGAGTGGGTTCTGCGTCGCCAGCACGAAGAACGGCTTCGGCAGCTCGTGCGTCTGGCCGGCGTAGCTGACGGTCTTTTCCTGCATCGCCTCGAGCAGCGCCGCCTGCGTCTTGGGCGGCGTGCGGTTCAGCTCGTCGGCGAGCAGCAGGTTGGTGAACACCGGCCCCTTCTGGAAGCGGAAATGGCGGTGCCCGGTGCCGTGGTCCTCCTCGAGAAGTTCGGTGCCGAGGATGTCGCTCGGCATCAGGTCGGGGGTGAACTGGACGCGGCGGAAGTCGAGCTCGAGCGCCTGGCCGAGCGAGCGCACCAGCAAGGTCTTGCCGAGGCCGGGCACGCCTTCGAGCAGGCAATGCCCGCCGGCGAACAGGCCGATGAGCAGCTGCTCGACGACGTCTTCCTGGCCGACGACGGCCTGCGCGATCGCGGCCTTGAGGGCGCCGAGGCGCGACAGGCGCGCCTCGATCTGCGCTTCGGTGACGGGCTGGTTCATGCGGTTAGCGCGTACATGACGATATTGACCCCGAACTTGGTGTTGTCTTCGGCAAGGAAGCGCTTGTTGCGCCAGTCGTAATCCCACTCGCAGCCGTAATCCTTGTTGCTGTAGAGCAGGTTGAGCCGGCCGCCGATCTCGATGCCCTTGATGTAGTCGTGGACGAGATCGTCACCCCAGCCGTTCAGTTCGAACGACGTGGCCGGCGGCCCGTCGAACGTGAAGAAGCTGCGGTAGATCGGATGTTTCGGCGGCAGCTTCTTGAGCGCGCCGGCGCCGAAGATCGACGCCATCTGCCGCTCGAACGACTTGGCGAACAGGCCGTCGATGTCGTGGTTGCAGTCGTCGACGAAGACGAAGCCGCCGCTCCGCACATAGCGTTCGAAGTTGCGCCGTTCGTCGGGGTTGAACTCGACGAGCTTGTGCCCCGCCAGATAGCAGAAAGGCGCGACGAGCATCTTGGGATCGGCGAGTTCGACCACATGTTCCTTCGTGTCGACGCGCAAATTGGTGTAATCGACGAGCGAGGTGATGATGTTCGACGGCATGCGCGCGTCGACGTCCCAGTCGCCCGAGTCATATTTCAAGCGCGTGAACCAGAAATCATAGGCCGGCGCCGCCGCGCGGGCGGGCCCCGCCAGCAACGCGCCGGCGAGGCCTCCCGTCATCCAGCGCAGGAATTCTGCGCGCGTCACCTGTCCCCCGATCAGACCGCGTCCGACAGCGAGGTGAAGGTGAAGTCGCGCAGCCGCATCGGCGGCAGCACCATCACGAAGCTGGACTCGTCGCCCGCGACGCGCACCGGCTTGCCGAGTTCATCGATGTTGTTGAGCATGATCACCGGCGACTCGTTGAAGCGGAAATTCTTCACCGGATATTTGATCTGGCCGTTCTCGATGTAGAAGGTCCCGTCGCGCGTCAGGCCGGTCAGCAGCACGGTCTGCGGATCGACCATGCGGATGTACCAGGTGCGCGTGACGAGGATGCCGCGCTGCGTGCCGGCGATCAGCTCGGCGGTCGACTTGGTGCCGCCCGACATCAGCAGATTGCCCGGCGTGCCGACGGCGCGCTTGCCCTGCTTCTGCGCCCAGTAGCGCGAATAATCGAGGTTCATGACCTTGCCGTTCTCGACGATCGGCGTGCGCTCGCGCGCCAGCCCGTCGCTATCCCACGGCATCACCGCGGCGCCCGGTGCCCAGGGGTCGGCGTAGATGTTGACGCGCGGGTCGTAGACCTGCTCGCCGATCTTGTTGCCGCCGCCCTTCTTCGACAGGAAGCTGCGGCCTTCGTCCGCCTGTCGCGCGTCGAAGAAGTTCATCATGAACGACACGAGGCCCGCCGCCGCCGCGGGCTCGAGGATGACGGTGTACTTGCCCGGCTCGAGCGCCTTGGCGTCGGCCGATGCCGCCGCCTTGCGCATCGCCGTCTGCACCTCGTCGCCGGCATCGAAGCTGGTCGAATCCTGCAGGTTACGGCCGACCCAGCCCGAGCCGCGGCCGTCCTCGGTGCGGACGGTGCAGGTATAGTCGAGGCTGGTGGCGCGCTGGTAGCCGAAGTTGCCGTTCGAATTGGCGAAGGCGACGAAGCTCTGGCCGTCCTGCAGGAAGCCGGCGGCGATCAGCTTCTCGTTCTTGCACGGCGTGATCGAGTCCGCCGCGACCTTGGCGCGATATTCCGGGGTGATCGCCGCGGTGGTCGGGCTGAAGGTGTCGGTCGGCTTGTAAGCCTGCTTGGCGACCGCGGGCACGAACTCGGGATTCTCGGGCGCCAGCCTGGCGAGATCCTCGGCGCGACGCACCACGCGCTCGAGCGAGGCGTCGTCGAACTGGTTGATCGTGGCGATGCCGACGCGCTTGCCGTACGCCACCTGGACGCCGAGCTCGCTGTCGTCGACGATGCCGCTCGTCGAGACGTTGTTGAGCGCGAAGCGGATGTTGCCGTTGGTCGAGCCGGTCAGCTGCGCGGTGCACTCGTCGGCCTTCGACATCGCCACCACCTTGGTGAGGATCGCACGCGCCTGCTCTTCGGTGAGAATGGTCATCTTGGGATATCTCCGGATCAGCCGAGCGAGCGGGCGGTGTTGATGACGTTGATGCCGTTGAAGCGCGCAGTGGACGAGCCGTGCGACACCGCCGACGACTGGCTGGGCTGCCCCTTGCCGTCGAAGAACGAGCCGCCGAGGCGGTAGTCGCTGGCGTCGCAGATCGCCGAGCAGGCGGCCCAGAACTCGGGCGTGCGCATCTGGTAGGCGACGTCCTCGAGCATCCGGGTGATCTGGCCGTTCTTGATCTCGTAGAACAGCTGGCCGCCGAACTGCGCATTGTAGCGCTGCTGGTCGATCGAGAAGGAACCGTCGCCGACGATGTAGATGCCGTTCTCGACGTCCTTGATCATGTCGGCGACCGACAGCTTCGATTTGCCGGCCTCGAGCGAGACGTTCGCCATGCGCTGGAACTGCACGCTCGACCAGCTGTCGGCGTAGCAGCAGCCGTCCGACTCCGTCTTGCCGACGATATGCGCCTGGTCACGGATCGTCTGATAGTCGACGAGCTTGCCGTCGCGGATCAGGTCCCACTTCTTGGTCTTCACGCCCTCGTCATCGTAACCGACGCCGCCGAGGCTGCCCGGTGCGATCTTGTCGGCAGTGAGGTTGACCAGCGGACTGCCGTACTGGAAGCGCGCGTCGCGCTTGTCCATCGTCGCGAAGCTGGTGCCGGCGAAATTGGCTTCGTAACCGAGCACGCGATCGAGCTCGAGCGGGTGGCCGACCGATTCGTGGATGGTGAGCCAGGTGTGCGACGGATCGAGCACGAGGTCGTATTTGCCGGGCTTCACCGACGGGGCGCTCAGCTTCTCGCGCGCCTGGCGCGCCGCGGCGACAGCATCCTCCTTCATGTCGTAGGACATGCCGTAGTTCACGACGCCGTTGGGCGAGACGTACTTCTGCGCCTTGTCGCCGTCGAGATATTCGAAGCCGAGGCCCATCGGCGCCGACAGGCCGTCGCGGGTGCGGAACTTGCCGGTCGCCTTGTCGATCGCGGTCACCGTCATCGGCGCCCAGATGCGATGCACGTCCTGGTCGATGTACGACCCGTCGGTGCTGGCGAAATATTTCTGCTCGTTGACGAGGAAGAGCAGCGAGTTGACGAAATTGGCGCCGGCGCCGAGCGCCGCGGCATTGACCTGCAGCAGCAGGTCGGCCTTGTCCTTGAGCGGCACCTCCATCGAGTTCTTCTTGATCGGCGTCTTCCACGACACCTCGCCAAGGCCCGGCGTCGGCGCCAGCTGCACCGGCGACGTCTGGCTCTTGGCATTGGCCTTGGCGATCGCTGCCGCCTGCCGCGCCGCGGTCGCCACGCCCTCGGGCGTCAGGTCGTTGGTCGCCGCGAACCCCCAGGCGCCACCCGCGAGAACGCGGATGCCGACGCCGGTCGACTCGGTGTTGACGACATTCTCGATATGCGCGTCGCGGGTGATGACGAACTGACGCAGGTAGCGGCCGACGCGGACGTCGCAATAGCTGCAGCCCGCGGCGGTCGCCGCGTTCAGCCCGGCGTCGGCAAGCCGCTTCTTGAACGCGACGTCGAGCGCACCGAGCAGCTGCTCCGCGGCGACCGCCTTGCCGAAGATCGACGGCACGACGGCGCCACCGATGCCGAGGCCCATCAGGGCGATGAAATCACGTCTGTGCAAGCTCTTCTCCACCGGCAGACCCGCGCAGGGCGGGAGCGAAACAGGATGTCGTGCGAAGGATCATGAATGGCGCCCGACGAGGCGATGACGGGATCATCGCGGCCCGGTCGGGCACGGTCAAACCCTTATTCCGGGCCCCCGGCCGAAGCCTCGGCCTGATACCGCCCGTCGTTCAAACGCTGCTGGCCCCCCTTCCCGCGACCACCGGAAGACGCAGCAATTATCGTGCCATAGCTAAACCATTGAGACGATTAGGACGAGCGACGCGGAGATTTACATGTCGTTCGATTGCGGACAGTCGCGTGTGCGGGATCGGACAGTGGCGCCTGCCTGGGTGACGCCCATAATGGGCGCATTCGCGACCCCCTGCTGGCCACGATCAGCGGCACGCTTCTGCGAAACCTCGACCTGCCAAGCGTGGCCGCCCTCGCCGCTCCTGCCCCGTCCCGGCGGCGGCCGGCCACGACCGGCGGGCGGCACGACCACAGCCAGTCCTGTGGCATCGATCCTGCCTTGATGCATCCGGGCAACAGGCGTGTGTCCCCCGGCGGCGGCCGCCTGCCGACCGGCCCCCTTCACCCGTTTGGGGGATGCGGCTGTGCCACCCCGACCGTTACGAGCAGGATATCTCAAGGGGTTAAAGGGGGTCAGATGAAGACGGGTTGGTTCCTCGCTGCAGTTGCAGCCGCGGCTTTCACCGCACCGGTCGCGGCGCAGGACGCCGGTGGCTTCAAGCTTGGTGTGACCGGCGGCACACTCGGGATCGGGCCCGAAGCAAGCTATCGCCTGTCCGAAAACATCGGGCTGCGCGCCAATGCGACGTTCCTCGGCTTCAGCCGCGACGTCGGATCGAGCGACGTCGATTACAACGGCAAGCTCAAGCTGAATTCGTTCGGCGCCATGCTCGACGTCCACCCGTTCGGCGGCGGTTTCCGCCTGTCGGGCGGCGCGCGCATCAGCAACAACAAGGTGCGCCTGCGCGCCACGCCGACCACGAGCGCCGAGATCGGCGACACCACCTATACCCCGGCGCAGATCGGCACGCTCAGTGGCAATGTGAAGGCGAATGACTTCGCGCCGACGCTGACGCTCGGCTGGGCCGGCGGACTGTCGCCGGGCTTCAGCGTCGGCATCGAAGCGGGTGCGATGTTCCAGGGCTCGCCCGAGATCAACGCGCTGCGCGCGACCGGCACGCTGGCGACCAACGCCGCGTTCCAGGCGAGCCTCGAGGCCGAAGAGCGCGAGATCGAGGACGATATCGACAATTTCAAGGTCTATCCGGTGGTGCAGCTGTCGGTCGGCTACCGCTTCTAGAGCGGCGGGGGCCGGCACGCGGCCGGCCCCTCTTTCATGACATCGCAGGGGGTTGAGATGGGTTTCCGCAAGGCAGCGGTTGTGGTCGGCGCAGCGTCGGCAATGGCATCGGGCAGCGCATCGGCGGACGAGCTGTTCCGGGTGACCGGGACGCTGGGGAACGGCGCCGGCGCGCCGACGCAGAACTTCGACGTGAGCTTCGACAATGCGCGCAGCGTCATCGAATTCACCGAGAGCGAACGCTTCCGTCGCGAGGCGAGCGGCTACCGCGACGATTTTTCGACGGTCAACGGCAACATCAACTTCCGCGGCCTCGATATCGGCATCGCCTTCCCCCAGCTCGGCGGCTCGCGCGTCGAATATTCGATCCCCGAGATCGGCCTTTCGGGCGCCTTCACGGGCTTCGACCGCGACGACAGCCTCGAGCAGCTCGGCGACTATCTGCTCGAGAATTCCGGCGACATCCTGCGTCGTATCCAGCGCGCACTGATCCGCTCGTCGCCCAACGACCCGACGGCCGGCAACCCCAACAGCCTGCAGTCGCAGATGGTGTCGCAGGACTTTGCCTTCGGCGGCTTCGACAGCAACGCCAACGTCAGCTCGAGTTCGGACACCGAGAATCGGCTGTTCATCGGCCTGTCGGCGGGCACCTTCAAGGCGCAGGGCGTGCGCGGCCGCACCGTCAACCTTCCGCTCGCCTATACCGTGCGCTTCGACGACGATCCCCGCTACCAGCTGCAGTTCGCGCTGCCGATCTCCTATCTCGACCAGTCGGGCGCCAAGACGGGGACGGTGGGCCTGGGCGCGGGGTTCCAGTTCCCGGTGACCTCGGTCGAGTCGAAAAACCAATGGTATCTGACGCCGCGCGTGTCGATCGCCGGTGTCGGCTCCGCCGACGCCGGCGCCGCCTCGATCCTCGCCAACCTCTCGATGACCAGTCGCTATGTCTACGACGCCGGCGACATCGGCAGCTTCACCCTCGCCAACATGGCCGGCTACAATTTCAGCGTGCCGTTCAAGGCCGGCGACGTGAAGGGAGACTATGGCATCAAGAACATCGTCGCGAAGAATGGCGTGATGTACGAAAAGCCGCTCGATTTCTCGTTCCTCGGCAGCGAAAGCACCTCGATCCAGGCCGCCTATGCGATGACCAACTTCGGCGGGACCGACCTCTACATGAGCTCGTTCCACGACGTCAGCCTGACGATCGGGACGCGCAACGCAGGAGCGATCGGCTCGCTGTTCCGCCTCGGCGTCAACGGCACCTTCGGACGCAATTTCAACCGCTACGTCCTGAGCTTCGGCTACGCGTTCTGACGCGTCGCCGGCCCGCAGGCATCAGGAGCGCGAGGTCGGATGGCTGAGCTGCGCGGATCGCGCTGGAAGGGGTGGACCGTCGCCGGCCTGCTCGTCGGCGCGGCGGCGGGGGTCGCGGTGATGCAGGCGGAGATCCTGCGCTGGTCGCTCAACCGCTTCGCCCTCGACGACAGCGGCCTCGCGATCACCGCGGCGGAGGAGCTGAGCCTCGACCTCCTGTCGCTGGCGCAGGGCGCGCCCCGGTTCAGCGGGGCGGGCATCGAACTCCAGCATGCCGCGCTGCCCGACACGATGCACATCGCGCGCCTGGAGGGGCGGACCGCGCTCGGCGATGGCCGCACGACCGCCAGCTTCAAGATCGGCGCCTACCCCGGCTCGGTCGAGACGGAGCGGCTGAACGGCGGCCTCGAGTCGCTCGTCCTCCGGCTCGGTCGCGGCGCCTCGTCGCTCAATGCGCGCTACACCGCCGGCCGCGCGCGGGGAAAACGGCAGGCGCTTCCGGAACTGCGTGTCGACGGGCGGCGCGCTGCACCGATCCTCGCCGCGCTGCTCGGCCGCCGCGGGCAGGAACTCGCTGCGCTGCCCGACGAGATCGAGGTGGCGCTGTCGCCGACGGCCGACCAGCGGCTAGCGGTCGACTACCGCCTGCAGGGCCCCAAGCTTCTCGTGACCGGGCGCGGTGCCGCCGACCTCGCCCGCGCCTCGGTGACGCATGCCGCCAGGCTGCGGTGGCAGCAGGCGGATGTCGACGACGCGGCGGAAAATGCGATCGGCGCGGCTCGCGAGCAGCTGACGCTCGTCGCCGACGAGGCCGCGTCGCTGCTCCAGCGCTTCGCGATCCGCAGCGACGTCGACCTGACGCTGATCGATCCCCGGCGACGCGCGACCCAGTATGGCATCGGCCTGCGCAGCGCCGGGCCCGCCAGCCGCGCGGGCGATGACCTTGGCCAACTGCGGCTGACGTCGCGCGCGGCGCCCGATGCGCCGACGCTGACGCTGCTCGACGCGCGCCTCGGCGCCGGGACGGGCGACAACCGGCTGACGCTCGTCGGCCGCACCGAGCTGACCGGGGCGGCCCGCCCGATCGCCGTTCGCCTGCGGGGCGGTGCCGGGGGCCCGATCGACGGGTTGGGCATAACCATCGGACAAGGCGGTCCCGCGTCGACGCTGGCACTCGATCTTGCGTTCACCGAGGCGATGCTCGGCAGCCCCGGGCTCCGGGTCAGCGCATCGGGCAATCTGCCCGCGCTGCGCGCCTCGCCGCGTGCGCCGGCATCGCTGGCCGACGCGCTGACGCTTCTGGCGCTGCTCGAAAAGCGCGACGACGCGACGCTGACCCTCGCCGGCGCCATCGAGCTCGATGACGAGGGCACGACCTTCGATGCATTCAGGGCCTCGGGTCGCCTTGCGTCGGTGACGCTCGACGGCAAGATCGAGGCGCATGGCGGCGGAAGCCTCAAGGTGGCGGCCAGGCTCGCCGATATCGACCTCGCCGCGCCGGCCCGCGAGGCCCTGTTCACGGCGGCGGCACGGCGGCTCGCCGCCGCCTTCGCCGATCCGGCGGCGAAGGAGCCGGCGCTCGTCGTCGATGCCGACATTGGCCAGCTGCGCCTGCGCGGGCAGCTCGTCCGCGGCGTGACGCTCGCCTATGACCCGACGAAAGCGCTTGGCATCACCGCCGATGCTTTGGTCGCCGGACGCGAAATGCGGCTGACCGATGCCAGGCTCGACCTGCCGTTACCGCTGAAGCCCGGCGCGACGCTGGTGGCTCGCGCCACGACCAGGTGGGGACCGGCCACCGCAAGCTTCCGGCCGGCAGGCGGTCGCGAGCTTACGGAGATCATGAGCCGGGGCGGGCTCCTGGCGGTGTCGCTGCCGGGGCTCCAGCTGACGGGGACCGTGCCGCGGCAGCTGCGCGGCACCGGTGCCTTCCGGCTGGCCTTCGGCAAGCCGGCAGACGCGCCATGGCTGAAGACGCTGATCGGATCGGGCGTCGACTATTGGCCCGACGAGGCGGTGACCGGCAGCGCGCGCGTCGGCTTCACCCCCAGGGGACCCGCGCTGGCGAGCCTGACCCTCGCCGCCTCGTCCGTCGAGATGAGCGCCTCGCCGCTCAGCGGCGGCTTCGGCCCCGACCAGCCGATGCGCGTGACGCTGGCCGGGCGCCTGCGCGACTTCATCCGCGACCCCGGGCTGCTCCCGAGCGCCGCGCTCGGCAACCAGCGCGCCGAGGCGAGCTTCGTTCTGCGGCCCGCCAGGTCGGGATTCGCCTTCGAGGACGTCCGCGCCGAGGTGGGCGCGCTCAAGCTCGTCGGCGCCTTTTCCGGACGGTCGGCCAGCGATCTTGCCGGCACGCTCACCGTCCGCGCGGCGCGCGCGGGCGAGGCCGCGGCGCTGTTTCCGAGCGTGCTCGGCATGTTGCCGCCCGACATGCTCGGTCATGCGCTGGTGATGCCGGTCGAGTTTCGCGGCAGCCCGCGCGGCCTGGTATTGCGCGTGGCCGGCGCCCGCCTCGGTCCGCTGACACTCTCGTCGGATGTCGGCCTCGCCGGCGCTGGCGACACGACCGCGAAGGTCGCGATCACCGGGCCGATCGCCGCCACCTTCCTCGCCGACACGCCGCCGTGGCTGCGCGAGCTGCTGGGCGCGCGTCAGACGCTGGCCGCCGATCTCGTCGTCAATCCGCGCCGCGCCGTCGAGGCCCGCTCGCTCGCGCTCGACAGCGGCCGGGTGCGGATGCGGGGCCGGCTCGACCTGCCGATGCGCGGCGGCAGCTTCGACTGGGCCGCGGCGCGCGGACAGCTCGCCGGCGAGATCGACGCGTTCCGCTGGAAGGCGCTCGACCTGCCCAAGGGGCGCTATGAGCTCGTGCTGAAGGGCGCGGACGCCGGCGAGCGGGTGACGGGCACGATCGTCTATCCGTCGCTCTACGGCGGCACGGTCAACCTGCGCCTCGCGCTTGCCGGCACGTCGGCGAGCGACGGCCGAGTCGAGCTGTCGGTCGCCAACATGAACCTGGCCGATGCGTGCCGCCATGCCGGCTTCCGCTTGTTCGGCACGGGCCGGCTCGACGCCGAGTTGCGCGGCGGCGCGCCGGCTTCGCTGTTCGCGCGCGCCGGCGAGAGCGGCTCACTCGTCGAGGCGCTGATGCGCAACGCCGCGGCCGATGGACGGATCGCGATCCGCGACGGCGCGCTGAACGACGTCGACCTCACGCAGCGGACAGCCGGCGGCGATGCGGACGGCGGCGTCGCCGCCGGCGCGCGGACCCCCTTCGACGAACTCAGCGGCAGCATCCTTCTGCGCGACGGGTTGCTTCAGATCAGCGACGGACGCTTCCGGACGACGGGCTATTCGCTGTCGGTCGGCGGCACGACGCAGCTGCCGCGGCTGGCGATGGACCTGCTCGTCAAGGGGCAAGTCGCGGTGCTGAGCCGCGTGTCGACGGGCAAGACGCTGATATCGGCGCCTATCCTGCCGCTCGCCATTCGCGGCACCCCCGACAAGCCGTCGTACGAATTCCTGCCGGGCCAGCTTCCCGGCACCAGAGCGATCACCAACACGGTGGTTGAAGGCGCGAGGGCGGCCCAGCGGGTCGACGCATCGGTGACGGCTTCGCAGAAGAAGGTCGACAAATTGTTCAGCGACAAGTTCTTCCGGCCGCTGCTCGGTCGCAGGAAGCCGGTTGCCGACGCGGCGTCGGCGACGGCGGAAGCGCCAGCCGACGCGGGCGCCGCCGACGCCGGCGCGCGCAAGGCCTATCCGGTTTGCGGGCCCTGACCGCCGCACCCGGTAACGGGCCGGAAGCGCGCGGCCGGGCGTGCCGATGTCGTTGACGTGCGAGCGGCCTCGAGCGCTGGAGCCACGGGTGCGCGCCTTGCCACTGCTCGACCGTGAGGATCTGGTCTCGACGACCACCGGCGCCCACGCTATGAGCGACGAAGTCCGGAATGCGACGGAGTCGATGAGTCCCCGTCCGTACCGGCACTCGAGCTTCGGGAAGCCACACCGGGGCCTTCGGGTTAGACGAGCCTGATGCGTCACGCGTCTGAGCGGGTGTAGTTCAGTGGTAGAACGTCAGCTTCCCAAGCTGGATGTCGCCGGTTCGACCCCGGTCACCCGCTCCATTCGCGCCGCAGCCGATAAATCCGCTTCGATCTAGTCTCTTAGGCACGGCGCCCTTTGACGGGGTGGCGCGCGGCGTGCGATGCTGGCAACGGCATTTTGGGAGGGCGGTCATGGCCGACCGGAACGCACGTCGACGGGCGACAGCGATTATAGCGGCAGCTTCGGGGCTGCTGCTGACCGCGGCGCAAGCCCCGCCGCCAGCATCGGACAGTGACGAGATCATCGTGAAGGGCGAGCGGCTGTCGCCCGCGGCCGCGCGCGGGCGCGCCATCGCCTATGTGCAGCAGACGGGCGTCGTCGCCGGCAAGGAAATGGTCGCGCGCTGGATCGACAAGGTGTGCCCGCGGATTACCGGCCTGTCGCCCGACCATGCACGGATCGTCGAAGCGCAGTTCCGCGACGTTGCCGCGACCGCGCGCGCGCCCCTCGCCGCCGCGGGATGCGCCCCCAACGTGACGATAAACTTTGTCGATGACGGCGCGGCCTTCACGCGGCGCGCCAGCGCCGGCAACCGGCGGCGGCTCGGCGCCGTCTCCGGCGACGCGCGGCAGACGCTGCTCAACGGACCGGCGCCGATTCGCTGGTGGTATCGCGACGAGCTGCGCAGCAAGGCCGGTCTTCGCGCCATCGCCACCGATCCGCCTTTCGCGGCGGTCGACGGCGTGCCCGGGCCCGCGATGCCGAGCAACGGCGCCGACAATGTGACAATGTCGCAGTATAATTCGAGCCACATCAGCACACAGATGAACCGCGCGCTGACCGGCGCCACGGTCGTCGTCGACGCGCCACGGTCGAGCGGCGCGCGGCTGGACGCAGTGGCCGCTTACGCTGCCTATGTCGCGCTTGCCGAGGTCACCCCGCCGTCGTCGCAACCGGTCAACGGGTCGATCCTGGGGCTGTTCGGCGACGCCCCGCCCGCCGGTCTCACGCAGCTCGACGAGACCTTTCTGCGCGAGCTGTACGCGCTGCCGCTCGACCGACGCGCCCGCCAGCAGCGCACCCGGCTCATCCGCGCGCTCCAGCGGCAGCCGTCGACCCCCTAGCGGGCGACCTGCTCCTTGAGTGCCTCGGCGGCGCGCTTCGCCTCGTCGCGCACCGCATCGGCCCGCTCCTCGAGGCGATCGGCTTCGGCCTCGAGCCGTTCGGCGTCGAGGTCGGCACGATCGCGGATCGCATCGGCCTGCGCATCGACCGCCTGTTCGGCCGACTCGCGGGCCCGGTCGACGCGTTCGCCCATGCGCTCGGCCGGTCCGGCGCCGACCGCAACCGCTTCGCCGTTGTCGGCATCTTGGATCTCGCCGGCGTTCTCGGCGGTACCGTCGCAGGCGGCCAGCAGCGCGACTCCCGCCAGCATGATGATCGTCGCGCGCATGTGATTCTCCTCGTCGCCCGCTGGATCAAACGCGGGCGCGGGCGCAAGGGTTCACGGGCGGACGAGCGTCGCCTGCACCACGTCGATGCCGCCCGAGCGGAAGCCGCCTTCGCAGTACATCAGGTAGAAGCGCCAGATCTTGTCGAAGCGCGCGTCGAAGCCCGCCGGTAGCCGGCCCTCGGTGCGCGCGGCGTCATAGCGGTCGCGCCATTCACGCAAGGTGCGGGCATAGTGGGCGCCGAACGCCGCCGAGCCGCCCCAGCGCAGGCCGGTGCGCTCCGCCGCCGCGCGGAGGCGCGGCTCGCTCGGCAAGATGCCGCCGGGAAAGATATAGGTCTGGATGAAATCGGC
>JASBUR010000033.1 GCA_030147805.1 Sphingomonadaceae bacterium | reverse complement strand
CGAGCTGCGCCTGCAGATCGACGACGTGCTGACGAACTCGAAGTTCAACGGCGTGACGCTGTTCAGCAAGACCGCGGGCACCGACGTCTCGGTCGCCGTCCAGACCGGCACCGCCGCCGCCGACAAGGTCACGCTGACCGTGAAGGGCATCGATGGCGCCAATTTGACCGCCGCGGGCCTCGATGTGACGACCGCGACGGCGGCGGGCACGACGATCACCAACGTCGACACGATGCTGACCTCGGTCAACACCAGCCGCGCTACGCTCGGCGCCGGCCAGAGCCGCCTCGAATCGGTCGTCAACAATCTGTCGAGCACGGTCACCAACCTGTCCGACGCCCGCTCGCGCATCGAGGACGCCGACTTCTCGCAGGAGACCACGCAGCTCGCCAAGTCGCAGGTGCTCAGCCAGGCCTCGACCGCGATGCTCGCGCAGGCCAACCAGAGCGCCCAGGGCGTGATGAGCCTGCTGCGCTAAACGCGACCGACCGCTTCCACTTTCCACCCCGCCGCGGCGACGCGGCGGGGTTTCCCTCGTCGACGCGTCCGGGGTTTCGCGCGTCTGCGCGTCGTGCGGACGGCGCTCAGGCGGGCTCGGTGCCCTTCACCACATATTGCATCAGCCGGTCGAGCCACTGCATGCGCATCCTGAGCGCGGTGACGGCATTGTCGCGCACCAGCGCCTGGAACGGAATCTCGACGGTGGTGTCGTAGATCTCGACCTCGTCGAGCTTCGCTGCGAGCTGCGCCTTGGCGTCGACGATCCACTCGATCTGCTCGTCGCGCGAAAGGAGGTCGAACGACATCACCTTGGTGCGCAGCGGGTCGATCGGCAGGAAATGCGTGTCGCGCAGGTCCTTGGCCCATTGCTTGACCGCGGCGACCCCCGTCGGCGTGCACGACAGCCGCTCGGCGCCGCGCTTGTCGCCCTCGATGACCTCGGCGCTGATCAGCCCGCGCGCGCGCATCCGGTTGATCGCCGGGTAGAGGCCGCCCTTGCTGGTGTTGAAGCTCGACACCGGCGACAGCTCGTAGATGCGCATCACCTGATAGGCGGTTACCGGCTGCTGGCGCTGGATGACGGCGAGGAGGCTGCCCTCGTTGTCGGTGAGATCCGATGGATCGTCCCCGAGCGAGTTCCTGGTCGTTCGACGCGGAATGGCTTTTCCCCCGATCAGCGACTGCCGTCGATCTTAGCCATATACCGGCCCCCGTTTGTCAACAAGTTGTCATGCGCGCGAACGGCGCTCGCGCGGGACGGACGGCCGCAGGGCGCCCGGGGGTCGAGGGGCGCGCGCCTATCTCATCGCATAGGCTCTCCGATCGGGGGCGACGGGCGACAGCGTGAGCCGGGCGGCGGGCGCGGCGAAGACGAGGGCGTCCTCCTCGGTGCCGCGCGTCGGCGCGAACAGCCGGCGGCGCGCCTTGAGCTGGAGGCCGAGCCCCTCGAGGATCGCCTGCGACGCGAAGTTGCGCTCCTGCACCCCCGCCTCGACCGCGGCGAGCGCCAGCCGGTCGATCAGCCACGGCAGCGCGGCGTGCGCCGCCTCGCCCATGTAGCCGTGTCCCTGGAAGTCGGTGCCGAGCCAATAGCCGATCGACGCCAAGCGGCGCGGTGCAGCGACGAGGCGGGCGCCGATCCAGCCGATCGGCCGGCCCCCGCGCAGGATCGCCAGGTCGGCGCCGGTGTCCGCCGCCAGCGCGGCGCGGCCGGCGTCGATGCGCTGGCGTGCCTGCGCGACGCTCATCGGTGCCGGCCACTCGAGCAGCCGCGCTGCGACGGCGGGAGTCATCAGCGCTGCGATCGCCGGCGCATCGGCCGGCACCAGCGGGCGCAGCGCCAGCCGATAGGTTTCCGCGATGATGCCCGTTTCCATGCCAGCCTCCACCCGGGAGCCTAGGCCCCGCAGGCGCGAGGCGGCACGGCGATCCGACAAGCGGCGGTCGCCGATCCGCCAATGCTGTTCGTCGCGACGAACGGCGCGGCGATGCGCCGTTAGACGCGGCGACTCGCGGCCGCGCGGGCGGCCGTCGGCTCAGGCCGGCGGGCGGAAGCCCTCGCGCTGGAGGACGTCGACCGCGCCACCCGGCAGCAGCTCGCCCGGCGCATAGGTCGCGCTTTCACCCTGCGTCACCGGTGCGGCGGACGCGGTGCCGCTCGCCGCGGGCGCGGCGACGTCGGTCGGGGCGGCGTCGGTCGGGGCGGCGGCGGTCTCGGTACCGGTCGCGGCGGGCGCGGCGGCGTCGTCGGCCGGCGCCTCGCCGCCGCAGGCGACGAGCAGCAGGCCGGCAAAAGCCACGACGAAGATGTTCGCGTTCATGTCCACTCCCTGGTGGGTTGGGGGCGCGCCGCGCTGCGTCGCGATGATCCTTGGCACGGCAGGACGGCCGCCCCGGTTATGTTCCTGTGGCCGGTCCGCAACCGGCCGACGCAGGGCCCATCACCGACGGGCCTCGACGATACAACGGCATAGGCGACGGGTTGTTTCACCGGCGCGACGGCTTTCGCGGAAGCGGATCCCGCGGGGGGGGTGGCGGCGCGCCCGCTGGCGCAGCGCGGCGATCGGGGGGTCAGCGGTGAAAAATGGTGCCCGGGGACGGAATTGAACCGCCGACACCGTGATTTTCAGTCACGTGCTCTACCAACTGAGCTACCCGGGCATCGAGCTTGTCGCTCGTGCCGTCGCCAAGCGCGCGACGGCAAGGGCGGCGATATAGAAAGCCCCTCAGTCCTTGTCCAGCAGCGTTTCGCCGAGCTCGCTCTCCGGGTCGACGGGCGGGCCCGGGACCGCATAGGCCTCGCCGAGCCAGTTGAGCAGGTCGCGGTCGCGACAGCGCGCCGAACAGAAGGGGGCGTGCGCCGCCGCCGCGGGATGGCGGCAGAGCGGGCATCTAGCTTGGGCGGACGTCGACATGGCCGCCCGATATGGCGAGACCCGGCGCGGCCCGCAAGGCGACTTCCGCGCCGATCCGCCGCGCCAGCTCGTCGGTCAGCGCCGGGCGCGCGGCGAGCCAGTCGACGACGCCGGGCGCCGCAACGAGCGTCCGGCCGCCCACCCCCGGCTCGCGTTCGGCGCGGCGCAGCAGCGCCAGCGCCGCGGTCGCGGCGGGGTCGCCCTGCACCAGCTCGATGATCGAGGCGCGCGCCCGCGGGCGGACGATCTGCACGAAGCCGAAGCCGTTGACCGCGGTGCGCTCGAACGGCTGCGGCAGCAGCGCGTCGATCGCCTCGCCGGCGCGCTGGCGGATGGTCTTGTCGCCGACGGTCGGCAGGTCGATGCCGATCGAGCCGGTGATTCCGAGCCGCCGGACGGCGCGCGCCGCCGCCGCCGCGCCGGCGACCGCGAGATCGGGCGGCGCCAGCGCGCCGTCGACGTCGATGACGGTCATCGCCGGCGTCGGGCTGATCGTCAGCGTCCCGCCGTCGAACGGCACGACGCCGCTCATCGCCTCGTCGATCTCTTCCGACCAGCCCGCCGCCTCGAGAAGGTCGGGGCCGTGCGGCGTCAGCTGGCGCAGCGGCGTGCCGCCGATCCGCAGCCGGTCGACCAGCGCCGGGCCGTCGCGCGCCGGGCCGTCGGTGGCGCGCACCTTGGCGAGCTTGGCGCGGCCCGCCTCGGGAATCGCCTCGCGCAGCACCTCGACGAACAGCTTGCCGCCCTCGGCGACGCCGGCGCGCAGCGGCTCGATCAGCGTCTCCTCGCCGTCGACGGCGACGATGCCGCGCCGTCCCGGGACGAGGATCTTCGTCAGCCGGCCCTCGCGGACGTCGCCGGCGTGCAGCCGGGCGCCGGCGCGTTCGATGTGCAGCTCGACGAGGCGGCCGTCTTCGATGCGGATCGCGCGGGTCTCGCCGATGCCCTGCTCGATGAGGTGCTCAGACGACATCGACGCCGGCGGTCTTGAGCAGCGCGCGCGTCTCGAACAGCGGCAGGCCGACGACGCCCGAATAGCTGCCGGACAGGAAACGGATGAAGCCCGCGGCGCGGCCCTGGATCGCGTAGCCGCCCGCCTTGCCGAGCCCCTCGCCGCAGGCGACATAGGCGTCGATCTCGGCCGGTTCGAGCCGCTTGAAGGTGACGACCGAGGTCGACAGCCGGCTGCGCAGCCGCCCTGTGGCGTCGACGACGGCGATGGCGGTGATCACGGCCTGGCGCCGCCCCGACAGCAGCCCGAGCAGCTCGCGCTGGACGGCCTCGTCGTCGGCGGGCGGCAGGATGCGGCGGCCGACCGCGACGGTGGTGTCGCCGGCGAGCACCACCTCGCCGTCGCCGCGTGCCACGGCGCGCGCCTTGGTCTCGGCAAGCCGGAGCGCATAGTCGGCGGGGCGCTCGCCCTTTCGCGCGCTTTCGTCGATGTCGGGCGAGGCGATGCGCGCCGGGACGACGCCGATCTGCGCGAGCAGGTCGCGGCGGCGCGGGCTGGACGAGGCGAGGACGAGCGAAACCATGGCCGCGTTTGCGCCGGTTATCGCGCCCGAATCAACCCTGGCGTCTCATAGCAGCCAGTCGACCCGCGCCCCGTGCGGATGCGCCCAGGCGAGCCGCCGGTCGGCGCCGCCCGGCCATGACGTCAGCCGCAGCGACGGCAGCTCGTGACCGGGTTCCAGCTCGAAACGCAGCCATGCGATCGGCGCCTCGGCGGTTGCCAGACCGCCCTGCGCCGCCAGGTGCGCGGCGATGCGCGCCTGCGTGTCGGCCGGAAAATATTGGAAGGCGATGCTGTGCAGGACGACGCGGGTGAGGCCCGGGCGCGGCACGACGTGGCGTTCGACCCAGCCGGCGGCGTCTTCGCGGTCGATCGGCGGCGGGTCTGCCGCGGCGGCGTCGAGCGCGCGCGCCAGCCGCTCGACACGCTCGGCCTGTTCGGGCCAGACATAGGCGAGCAGCCGCTCGCGCGTCGCCGGATCGGTGACGTCGAGCGGGTTGACGTCGACGCCGCGGCGCGCGGCGACGACGACCGGAGCGGCGGGCGGCGAGGCGCCCTGCCAGCGCGGGATCAGCTCGACGGGCGCGCCCGGCCGATCGACGACGGTGCCGCCGAGGCGATAGCCATAGGCGTCGAGACGGAGGTTCAGCCCGGCGCTGGCGCCGAGCTCGAACAGCTCGACCGACAGGCCGGTCTCCGCCGCAATGACCAGCAACCCGGCCATCAGCACGACCGAGCGCGCCACCTCGTTGGTCTGAGGCGGGCCGTCGAGCCAGGGCTGCAGCTCGGCATCGGCGTCGCGAATCGCCGCGGCCAGCACTGCGGCGAGATCGCCCCCGGCGCGGTGCGGCGGGTAGTGCGCAGCGAGCGCCGGCAATCGCCCGCGCCGCACCAGCGCGTTGAGTCCGCCGGTCAGCCGCATCGGCAGCGCGTCGGCGATCGGATCGCCGGGCCAGTCGAGAATCCGCGCGCCGGTGACGGTGCTTCGGTCGAGCGCATCGGGAATCAGCGTGCAGAGACGCGACATGAACGGCGCGGCCATCGCCTCGCACCAGCGTGCCTGGGTGGCGAAGCCGGCGCGGACGCGGGCTTCCGGGGTCACCGCTTGCGTTTCAGCCGCCTGGCGTTGGCGGTGGCGCGCGCATGGATCGGTGCCAGCGCCTCGCCCGCCGCGCCCCAGCTCGCCGCGGTGCCGGCGAGCAGCGCCTGCGTCATCGCGAGATTGGCGAGGCCGAAGGCGGTGAGCTTCTCGCTGACCATCATGCCGAGCTCGGCGAGGTCGGCCGGCGTCGGGGCGCGCCCCGACGCCATCATCCGGCTGCGCCTGTCGATCACATAGGCCGAGGCGGTCGCCGTCTCGGCGGCGCGCTGCCAGAAGCGAAAGGCGTCGTTCGTCGCCTGCGTCATCATTCCGAACATCGGCGCAACCCCTGAGCGGCGCCCGCGGTTGCGGGGCCGGCACGGCTTCTCTACAGCCATCCGCCGTGGAAGACGAACTGATCATTGCGCTACCCAAGGGCCGCATCCTCGACGAGGCGCTGCCGCTGCTCGCCGCCGCCGGCATCGAGCCCGAGGCGGCGCTGTTCGACGACAGCTCGCGCGCGCTGAAGTTCGCCACCAACCTTCCCGGGGTGTCGCTGATCCGCGTGCGCTCGTTCGACGCCGCCACCTTCGTGGCGTTCGGCGCCGCGCATATCGGCATCGCCGGCAACGACGTGCTGATGGAATTCGGCTATTCGGAAATCTATTCGCCGGTCGATCTCGGCATCGGCCGCTGCCGGCTGTCGGTCGCCGAGCCCGCCGAGCAGGCGAAGGACGACGATCCGCGCAGCTGGTCGCACGTCCGCGTCGCCACCAAATATCCCAACGTGACGCGCGCGCATTTCGCAGGCCGCGGCGTGCAGGCCGAATGCGTCAAGCTGAACGGCGCAATGGAGCTGGCGCCGGCGCTCGGCCTCACCTCGCGAATCGTCGACCTGGTGTCGTCGGGGCGCACGCTCGTCGAAAACGGCCTCGTCGAGGTCGAGAAGATCGCCGACGTGTCGTCGCGGCTGATCGTCAACCGCGCCGCCTTCAAGATGCGCGCCGGCGAGATCGGCGCGCTGGTCGAGCGCTTCCGGCAGGTGGCGGGCGATGCCGCGGCGGCTTGATTCGCGCGACGCCGGCTTCGGCGCGGCGTTCGACCGGCTGGTCGAGGCGGCGCGCGACTGCGATGCGGCGGTCTCCGGCGCGGTCGCGCAGATCATCGCCGACGTGGCGCGGCTCGGCGACGACGCGGTCATCGCGCTGACGCTGCGTTTCGACCGGATCAACATCGACCCGCAGGCGACGGGCGGCGGCTTCGAGATCGGCGCCGAGGCGATCGACGCGGCCTGCGCCGCGATCGACCCGGCGCTCATGGCGGCGCTCGAGCTCGCTGCGGCACGCATCCGCGACTTCCACGCGCGCCAGCTGCCCGCCGACCATGACGGCACCGACGCCGCCGGCGTGCGCGCCGGCTATCGCTGGTCGCCGGTCGATTCGGTTGGGCTCTACGTGCCCGGCGGGCTCGCCTCCTATCCCTCGTCGGTGCTGATGAACGCGATTCCGGCGAAGGTCGCGGGCGTCGGCCGGCTGGCGATGGTGACGCCGACCCCCGACGGGCGGCTCAATCCGCTGGTGCTCGCCGCCGCGCGGCTGGCGGGCGTCGACACCGTCTACCGCATCGGCGGCGCGCAGGCGGTCGCGGCGCTCGCCTACGGCACCGCGTCGATCCCGGCGGTCGACAAGATCGTCGGCCCGGGCAACGCCTATGTCGCCGAGGCCAAGCGCCAGCTCTACGGCCGCGTCGGCATCGACATGGTGGCGGGACCGTCGGAAATCGTCGTCGTCGCCGACGCTGACAACGACCCGGCGTGGCTCGCCGCCGACCTGCTCAGCCAGGCCGAGCACGATCCGGCGGCGCAGGCGATCCTGATCACCGACAGCGCCGCGTTGGCCGACCGGGTCGCGGCGGCGGTCGACGCGCTGATCGACCGGCTGCCGACCGGCGCGACCGCGCGCCGGAGCTGGGACGAGCAGGGGGCGATCATCCTGGTCGACTCGCTCGCCGACGCCGTTGCGCTGGTCGACCGGCTGGCGCCCGAGCATCTCGAGCTGGCGGTCGGCGACCCGCAGCCGCTGTTCGCCGCGGTCCGCCACGCCGGCTCGATCTTCCTCGGGCATCACACGCCCGAGGCGGTCGGCGACTATGTCGGCGGCCCCAACCATGTGCTGCCGACCGGGCGCCGCGCGCGCTTCGCCTCGGGGCTGTCGGTCACCGACTTCATGAAGCGCACGACCTTCCTCGAATGCTCGCCGGCGGCGCTGGCGGCGATCGGCCCGGCGGCGCGCACGCTCGCCGAGGCCGAGGGGCTGATGGCGCACGCCGAGTCGGTGCGGGTGCGGCTGGGTTAGCTCGACGCGACGGTCTC
>JASBUR010000022.1 GCA_030147805.1 Sphingomonadaceae bacterium | reverse complement strand
GCGGCGGACGGGGCTTCGGCCCGTTCGGCGGTGGCCAGGGCGGGCGGCTGACGCTGTCCGCCTATCATACGCTGCTGTTGCGCGACGAGGTGGTCATCCGGCCCGGCCTGCCCGTGGTCGACTATCTCGACGGCGAGGCGGCCGACAGCGGCGGCGGCCGGGCGCGGCACCGAGTCGAGGTGCAGGCCGGCTATTTCAACAACGGCCTCGGTGCACGCCTGTCGGGCGACTGGCAGAGCGGCGCCGACGTGATCGGCGGTCCCTCGGGCGACCTGGCCTTCGCACCGCTGGCCAAGGTCGACCTGCGGCTGTTCGCCAACCTCGGCGAGAAGCCCGAGCTGGTTCTCAAGCATCCGTGGCTACGCGGCACGCAGGTCAGGCTCAGCATCGACAATGTCTTCGACGCCAAGCAGCGCGTGCGCGACGCCGTCGGGATGACGCCGATCACCTATCAGCCCGACCTGCTCGACGCGCAGGGCCGTACGGTCAGCCTGTCGTTCCGCAAGCTGTTCCTGCCGCCGCGCAGCTTCTTCCGGCGAAGCGCGCCGCCGGCGCCGGCCGCGCCGCCGCCGCCGACTGGCGACTAAAAGGGCAGCTTGAAGCCTGGCGGCAGCGGCATGCCGGCGGTCATCTTCTGCATCTGCTCGTTGGAGGCGGTGTCGGCCTTGGCGCGCGCGTCGTTGAAGGCGGCGGCGATCAGATCCTCGAGCATTTCCTTGTCGCCGACGTTGAGCAGCGACGGATCGATGTCGATCGAGATGAAGCGGCCCTTGGCGCTGCAGCGCACCTTGACCATGCCGCCGCCGGCGGCGCCCTCGACCTCGATCTCGTCGAGCTTGCCTTGCGCGTCGGCCAGCTGCTGCTGGACGTTCTGCGCCATCTTCATGATGTCGTTGATGTTCTGCATGGGGATCAGGCCCTCTTGATGTCTTCGTCGTCGCCCGGTGCGGCGGGCGTGGCTTCCGGGTCAAGCCCGTAGTCGATCAGTTCGGCATTGGGGAAGACCGACAGCAGTTTGCGGACCGCCGGATCGTCGAGCACCGCCTGGCGCTCGGCGGCATGCGTAAGCCGTTCCGACTCGAGCAGCGTCGGCTCGCCCTCCTTGTCGGACAAGGTCACCGTCCAGCGCGCGCCGGTCCACAGTTCGAGGTTGCGCATCAGCTGCTGCGCGAAGTCGGCGCGCTGCCCGCTGAGGTTGAGCTCGAGCAGCGGCGGCGCATAGCGCACCAGCCGGGCGCGATCGTGGAGCATCTGCGCGAGCAGCGGCTCGCGCCGTTCGTCGAACAGCTCGACGAGCGCGGCGAAGCTGGCCGGCGCGGCGACCGTTGCGGCGGCCTTAGTCTCCGGACGCAGCGGCACCGGCGCCGGTGGCGGCGGCGCGACGGGGTCGGCGCGCATCTGCAGCTGCGGTTCCTCGGCGTCGCGCGGCGGCGCCTCCTCGCGCGGCGCATCGGGCTCGCGCGCGCTCGTCAGCTTGCGGACGAGGTCGGAAGGGTCGGGCAACGACGACGCATGGACGATGCGCAGCAGCGCCATCTCCGCCGCCTGGATCGGCAACGGCGCCGACTGCACCTCGGCCAGCCCCTTCAGCAACAGCTGCCACAGGCGATGCAGCGCCGGGAACGACAGGCGCTCGGCCCAGTCGGTGACCACCGCGCGCTCGCCGTCCGCCATCACCGAATCGGTAGCGCCGGCGACCTTTGCGCGGGTGACGCCGTGCGTCAGCTCGAGCAGCTCCTGCATGACCATGTCGGGGTTGACGCCGAGGTCGTACTGGCCGCGCAGATTGTCGAGCGCGCCGCGCGCGTCGCCGGCGAGCAGCGCGCCCATCAGCTCGCGGACGCGACCGCGGTCGGACAGGCCGAGCATGTCGCGCACCTGCTGCGCGCTGACCGCGCCCTGACCGTGCGAGATGGCCTGGTCGAGGATCGACAAGCCGTCGCGCACCGAGCCCTCGGCGGCGCGTGCCACCAGCTCGAGCGCGTCGGGTTCGACCTGCGCGCCCTCGGCCTCGGCCACCCGGCCGAAATGCGCGACCAGCTTGTCCTGCGGGATGCGGCGCAGGTCGAAGCGCTGGCAGCGCGACAGCACGGTGATCGGCACCTTCTGGACCTCGGTGGTCGCGAAGATGAACTTCACATGCGCGGGCGGCTCCTCGAGCGTCTTCAGCAACGCGTTGAACGCGTTCTTCGACAACATGTGGACTTCGTCGATGATGTAGATCTTGAAACGCGCCGAGACTGCGGCGTAGCGCACCGCATCGATGATCTCGCGCACGTCGTCGACGCCGGTGTTCGAGGCGGCATCCATCTCGACGACGTCGATATGCCGACCGCCGGCGATCGCCTGGCACGGCTCGCATTCGCCGCACGGATTGATCGTCGGACCACCCTGCCCGTCCGGGCCGATGCAGTTCAAGGCCTTGGCGATGATCCGCGCGGTCGAGGTCTTGCCGACGCCGCGCACGCCGGTGAGCAGCCAGGCATGCGCCAGCGCGCCGCGCGCAATGGCGTTGCCGAGCGTCCTCACCATCGCTTCCTGGCCGATCAGCGAATCGAAATTCGCCGGCCGGTACTTGCGGGCGAGGACGCGGTAGGCGCCGTCGGAGGGCAGCAGTTCGCTCATCGACACGGTAAGTGGCGCGTTTGCACCGAGGGCGCAAGCCGACGCGGCTACCTGCCGCCGAGCCGTTCGATAAGTGCCATGGCGGCCGCCGGATTGCGCACTTTGGCGCCGCTGATGAAGTAGACGAACACGTCGCGCGACGCGGCCCCCGGCTGATCGGCATCGACATAGGGAAGGCCTTCGGGGGCTCCGCCCTTCGCCCAGGTGCGCGCGGTATCGGCCCAGCGGTCGAGCGCCTTGCCGTCATAGCCGGTCGCGATCTCCTCGACCGACCGCTGGAGCCGTGCATAGACGAAATCCGCAGTGAGGTCGGGGATCATCGGATAATCGTCCGACTCGGCGATCACGACCGCGACATTATGGGCGCGCGCCATCTCGATGAAGCCGGGCACGCGAAAGCTGTCGTGGCGCGGCTCGACGACATGGCGCAGCTTCAGCCCGTCGACCTCGTCGGGAAGCAGCTCGAGAAAGGCGGCGAAATCATCGGGCTCGAACGTCTTGGTACCGGCGAACTGCCAGAGGATCGGGCCGAGCTTCGACTTGAGCTCGGCGATGCCGCTGGTGACGAAGCGCTCGATCGATTCACCGGCGGTCGCCAGCAGCTTGCGGTTCACTGCGTAGCGCGAGGCCTTCAGGCTGAAGACGAAATCGTCGGGCGTCTCCTCCGCCCATTTGCGGAAGGTCGGTGGTTTCATCGAGCTGTAGAAGGTGCCGTTGACCTCGATGCTCGTCAGCTGGCGGCTCGCATATTCCAGCTCGCGCGCCTGCGGGTGCTTCGGCGGATAGAAGACTCCGCGCCACGGCTCGAAGGTCCAGCCGCCGACTCCGACTTTGATGCTCATGGGGCGAGAGTGGCGCAGCGCGTGCGCCGCTGCAACAGCGGCGGCTGCGAGGGTGGGAGCCGAACGACCCAGACCGGATTCGTTGCGGCTGCTTCCTTCCGGACCTGACCGGGTTGGCGAGTGGCCTGCCCGCCGGCTCCCGCGGGCCATATGGTGGAGGATCGGCCGAAAGGCAAGACGCGCACGGCTTTGGGAGTTTTCCCGCCGCCGCTGCCGTGCCAAAAGCGCGCTCGTGCACCCCGATCCCTTCACCGCGCCGCTGCCGCCGCTGACGCTCGGCTTCACCGGCAACCGAATCGACCGCGACGATCGCATCCGTCGCGACCCCGAAGCGCTGTGGGCGATGACGATGAACCCCGCGGCGCGCTGGCTGGTGCTCGACCAGCTGAACCCGGTCGTCCGCAGCGGTACCGAATCGCCCGAACTGCTGTGGGTCCGCCGCAGCGAGGCGCCGCGCGCCGACGCCGTATTTCTCGGCATCGACGCCGAGGGCGCGCCGCGCTTCGCCGTCGCCGGCACGGCCAGCGACCTCGACGACGGCGAGCCGATGGACGCACGGGCCCTGGCGTCGCGGCTCGACGGCGCCACCGCCGGGCTCGTCGCGCAGGCCCGCTCGCTCGTCGACTGGCATGCGCGCCATGGCTTCTGCGCCGCCTGCGGCGCCGCCACCCGGCCCGACAAGGGCGGCTACGCCCGCGTCTGCCAGGGCTGCGCCGCCGAACATTTCCCGCGCACCGACCCGGTGGCGATCATGCTGGCGATCGACCTCGAGCGCGACCTGTGTCTGCTCGGCCGCCAGCCGCGTTTCCCGAAGGGCTTCCTGTCGGCGCTCGCCGGCTTCGTCGAGGCGGGCGAGACCTTCGAGGAGGCGGTGGCACGCGAACTCTACGAGGAGGCCGGCATCCGGACCGGCCGCGTGCGCTACGTCGCCAGCCAGCCCTGGCCCTTCCCGTCGAACCTGATGATGGGGGCCTTCGCCGAGGCAACCAGTTTCGAGATTCGCATCGACGAGGAAGAACTCGAGGAAGTCGCCTGGATGTCGCGCGACGACGTCCGCTCGGCGCTCGCCGGCACCGGACCCTTCGCGGTGCCGCCGCCGCTCGCCATCGCCCACACATTGTTGAAAGCCTGGATCGATCTATGAGTCAGTGGCGCAGTTTCGCAACGCACCTCGAATGTTCCGCCACCGGCGAGCGCTTCTCGATCGAGGAAGTCCACAATCTGTCGCCGGCGGGCAAGCCGCTGCTCGTGCGCTACGATCTCGCCGCGCTGCGCGCCGCGATGCCCAAGCCCGATCTCGCCGACCGCGCGCCCGACCTGTGGCGCTACCGCGAGCTGCTGCCGGTCCGCGAGGAGGCGCATAGGCTGTCGCTCGGCGAGGTGACGACGCCGCTGGTGCGCATGGTTCGCGAGCCCGGCGAGGTGCTGATCAAGGACGAGGGCCGGCTGCCGACCGGATCGTTCAAGGCGCGCGGCCTGTGCCTCGCGGTCACCATGGCGAACAGCTTCGGCATCAAGCGCGTCGCGATCCCGACCAACGGCAACGCCGGCGCCGCGATGGCGGCCTATGCCAGCCGTGCCGGCATGGAGAGCTATTGCTTCGCCCCCGAGGATACCCCCGAGGTCAATATCCGCGAGATGGCGGCGCAGGGCGCCAAGGTCTGGCGGGTCAACGGCCTGATCAACGATTGCGGCAAGATCGTCGGCGAAGGCAAGGCGGCGATGGGCTGGTTCGACGTGTCGACCTTGAAGGAGCCCTACCGGATCGAGGGCAAGAAGACGATGGGCATCGAGCTTGCCGAACAGCTCGGCTGGGACGTGCCCGACGCGATCTTCTACCCCACCGGCGGCGGCACCGGGCTCATCGGCATGTGGAAGGCGTTCGACGAGCTCGAGCAGCTCGGCTGGATCGGATCGAAGCGCCCCAAGATGATCGCGGTGCAGTCGACCGGCTGCGCGCCGATCGTCCGCGCCTGGCAGAATGGCGACGAGCATGCGGCACTGTGGGAAAATGCGCATACCGTCGCGAGCGGCATCCGCGTGCCGGCCGCCATCGGTGACTTCCTCATCCTGCGCGCGGTCCGCGAATCGAACGGCTGGGCCGAAGCGGTCGAGGATTCCGATATCGAGGCGGCTGTGGTGAGGGTCGGCCGCGAGGAAGGCTTCCTGATGTGCCCCGAGGGCGCCGCGACCTATGTCGCCTACCGCCAGGCGCTCGCCGACGGCCGCATCACCGCCGCCGACCGCGTCGTGCTCTACAACTGCGCCACCGGCCTCAAATATCCGCTGCCGCCCGCCGACCTCCGCCTCGATCGCCACCAGCCGATCGATTATGAGGCGCTGGCGCGCGCCTGATGGAAAAGATCAGCCTTCCCGACAAGTTCGCGAGATTCAGCGAGCAGTGGCGGCCGAAGGTCGTCGCCGCGCCCAACGGCCAGGAAGTGAAGATGGTCAAGGTGCAGGGCGTCTTCCCCTGGCACCATCATGAGACCGAGGACGAGATGTTCCTGGTGTGGCGCGGCCGCTTCCGCGTCGAGTTCCGCGACCATGTCGTCGAGATGGGGCCCGGCGAGCTCGTCGTCGTGCCGCGCGGCGTCGAGCATCGCACCGCCGCCGAGGACGAGGCCGAAGTGCTGATCTTCGAGCCTGCCGAGGTGCGCAACACCGGGAACGTCATCGACGACCATTATACGGCGCCGCAGGGCGCGACGATCTAGACGGGGGGACTATCATGACGCTGATGCTCGAACGCCGCCAGTTTCTCGCCGGTCTCGGCGCGCTCGTCGCCAGCCCGGCCTGGGCGCGCAGTGGCGACCGCTGGCCGCGCGTCCAGGCGCTGCTCGAGCGCTACGTTGCCGAGAAGAAGGTCGCCGGCCTGTCGGTCGCGCTGACGAGCGCCGACGCGCCGCTCGCCTATGCCAACGCCGGCACGCTGGCGCTCGAATCGGCGGCGGCGGCGAACGAGGACACGCTGTGGCGCATCTATTCGATGACCAAGCCGGTCACCGGCGCCGCCGCGATGCTGCTGATCGAGGAAGGCAAGCTGGCGCTCGATCAGCCGGTCAGCGACTTCTTCCCGGCCTTTGCCGGAATCGGCGTCGCGATCGATCCGGCGACGAGCCTCGAGGCGCGGCCGGCGAAGACCCCGATCACCATTCGCCACCTGCTCACCCACACCGCCGGGCTGACCTACACGATCATGGGTACCGGCGCGGTGCAGAAGGCCTATCGCGCCAAGGGGCTGTTCGGCGCCTATGGCACGCCGCCCGCCCCCGGCGACGGCACGCTGCCGGCCTCGCTCGCCGAGTTCGCCGAGCGGCTGGCGACGGTGCCGCTCATCGCCGAGCCGGGAACCACTTACCATTATTCGGTCGCGCTCGACCTGCTGGGCGCGGTGATCGAGAAGGCGAGCGGCATGCCGTTCGACGCCTTCCTGCGCACGCGCTTCTTCGCGCCGCTCGACATGGCGTCGACCGCCTTCCACGCGCTCGACGCGACGCGGCTGTCGACCAATTACTTCATCACTCCCAAGGGGCTGCTGCCCGTCGACAGCGCCGCCAAGGGCGTGTTCCTGTCGCCCCCGGCGGTCGCCTATGGCGGCTCGGGCCTCGTCTCGTCATCGCGCGACTATGCGCGCTTCGGGCTGATGCTGCTCGGCGATGGCGCGCTCGGGACCGTGCGCGTGCTGAAGCCCGAAACGGCGCGGATGATGCGGTCCAACCTCCTCCCCGCGGGCGTGACCGCGATGGGCGACGGTTCGGGCTATGGCGCCGGCGGCCGGGTGGTCGTCGCGACGACGAAGGCCGCCAACGATTCGGTCGGCAGCTACGGCTGGGGCGGCGCCGCCGGCACCAGCTTCTGGATCGATCCGGCGCGGCGCACGATGGTGACCGTCATGACGCAGTTCATGCCGCAGGACGCCTATCCGCTGCGCCGCGAGGTGCGCGAGGCGATGATCGCCGATCGCGCCTGACCTCCGGCACGGGTCAGTCGCGCGCCCGCGCCTGCGGATAGGTGCCGATCACCCGCACCCAGCGGCTGTGGTAGCGCAGCTCGTCGAGCGCGCGCGCGATCGCCGGATCCGCGGGCGATCCGACGATGTCGGCATAGAATTCGGCCGCCTGGAAGCTGCCGTCGCGCATATAGCTTTCGAGCTTGGTGAGGTTGACGCCGTTGGTGGCGAAACCGCCGAGTGCCTTGAACAGCGCCGCAGGAACGCTGCGCACCTCGAACATCACCGTCGTCATCAGCCCGCGGCCGTCGGCGGGCGGCGTCACCGCCTCGCGCGCCAGCACGACGAATCGCGTCGTATTGTGGTCGGCGTCCTCGATGCCCTCGGCGAGGATGTCGAGTCCGTAAAGCTCGCCGGCGAGCTTCGAGGCGACCGCGGCGATCGCCGGATCGCCCAGCTCGGCGGCCTTGGCGGCGGCGCCGGCGGTGTCGGCGAAGGCGATCGGCTTGATGCCCCAGTCGCGCAGCCGCTTGCGCACCTGACCGAGCGCCTGCGGATGCGACAGCGCCTCGCGGACGCCGTCCCGACGGGCGCCCTTCACGCCGAGCAGGCAGTGGCGGACGCGAACGAAATGCTCGCCGACGATCGACAGGCCGGATTCGGGCAGCAGGAAGTGGATGTCGGCGACGCGGCCGTGCAGCGAATTCTCGATCGGGATCACCGCGCAGCCGGCGCGTCCGGCCTTCACCGCCTCGATCGCCTCCTCGAACGAAAAGCAGGGCATCTGCGGCGCGTCGGGAAACAGCTCTCGCGTCGCCTGGTGCGAATAGGCGCCGGGCGCGCCCTGGAAGGCGACGGCATGCGCCGGATCGGCTTCGGCGGCCGCCGCCATGCCGACGATGATGTCGCGTGCGAGCTTCGGGTAATTCTCCATGTCGGCGGCGCTTATCGCCGCGCCCTCGCCCAAGGGCAAGCGGCGCAGCAGGCTGCGGCGAACAGGGCCTTGGCAACGGCGAGTCGCCTGACTATGGAAGGCGCACTTTGACAGGGCAGGCCGGAGACGCTGGGTGGACAGTTTCGAGTGGAATAAGATCGCGGGTTGGGTACTGACCGCCGCCATCGCCGTGCTCGGCCTGTCGATCGTCACCGGCATGATCTATGCGCCGCACGCCCCCGAGAAGCCCGGCTACATCGTCGAGGGCGTCGAGCTCGAGGCCGATGCCGCCGGCCCCGCCGCCGAGGCCGAAAAGCCGATCGCTTTCTACCTCGCCTCGGCGAACCTCGAGAAGGGCGCCAACGTCTTCAAGAAGTGCGCGGCCTGCCACACGATCACGCCGGGCGGCGCCAACGGCATCGGCCCGAACCTCTATGCGACGGTCGGCAAGTCGCACGCGCATGTCGCCGGCTTCGCCTATTCGAGCGCCATGCTCGAAACCAAGGGCAAGACCTGGGACTTCGACGGCCTCAACGAGTGGCTGAAGTCGCCCAAGGCCTATATCCCGGGCAACAAGATGAGCTTCGCGGGCCTCGGCAAGCCGCAGGACCGCGCCGACGTCATCGCCTATCTCAACAGCCAGGGTTCGAACCTGCCGCTTCCGGCGGTTCCCGCCGAGACCGCGGCTGCCGCGCCCGCCGACACGGCGGCGCCGGGCGGGACGGTGACCCCGGCCGCCGAGAAGACGCCGGTGCTGCCGGGCAAGGCGCCCGACGTCGCCGAGGCGGAGATCAACGCCGCGACCGCGGCACAGCCGCAGAACAATCGCGGCGGCCCGGGGGCGTCCGACGTCACCGGCACGGCGAAGAACGAAAAGCAGTAATCGGCACGCCTTCGCCGACATGAAACGGCCCCGCGGTGCGGGGCCGTTTTCGTTGGGGCGTCAGGCGGCCGACTTGAGCCGGTCGCGATATTTCTCGCGGAATTTCTTCACCTTGGGCGCCACGACGAACGAGCAATAGGGGTTCGCATTGCCGTTGGTGGCGAAATATTCCTGATGGTAGTCCTCGGCGGGGTACCAGGTCGCATCGCCGTCCTCGATCGTCGTGACGATCGGTGCCGGCCATTCGGCGGCGGCCGCTTCGATCGCCGCCTCGGCCGCCGCGCGCTGCGCGGCCGAATGCGGGAAGATCGCCGAGCGATACTGCGTCCCGACGTCGTTGCCCTGACGGTTGAGCGTCGTCGGGTCGTGGACGTGGAACAGGATGTCGAGCAGCTCGGCGTAGGAGACCTGCTCGGGATCGAACTCGATGCGGATCGCCTCGGCATGGCCGGTGTCACCGTTGCAGATCTGCTTGTAGCTCGGGTTGGCGACATGCCCGCCGATATAGCCGCTCTCGACCGAGGTCACGCCCTTGAGGTCGTCGTAGATCGCCTCGTAGCACCAGAAGCAGCCAGCCGCGAAGGTCGCAATCTCGGTCGCCATCGTCATCTCCTCGGGTTGTGGCGTCTAGATGAGGCCGATCTGCCCGGCTTTCAACGCTCTGCGCGGCGCGCGGACCACATCGCATAGAGCGGGATGACCAGCCCCAGCGGGGCATAAGCAAAGCCGGCATAGGCGGCGATCGCCGGGATGCGCGTGACCACGGTAGAGATCAGCCCGGCGGCGATCAGCATGCCCCAGATATGGATCTCCACCGTCATCGCTTCGCGCGACGCGTCGGGCGCCCGTCGGCGGCCATCGACGAACAGCAGCAGCATCGTCGTCGCCATCGCCGCGAAGCCGAGGCCATAGATGGCGAACAGCCCCGCCAGCTGTTCGCGCGTGGCGATGATTGCCGGCGTTCCCGCCAGATATTCGACCAGCGATACCGCCATCAGCCGCAGCGGGTAGACGTAAACCAGCACGAGGAAGACCAGCGCAAAGCTGAGAAACACCGACGCCAGGCTGCCCCCGACGCCGCCGTGGCGCCGCCACCGGACATGGCCGTGCCAGAACATGCCGACCAGCGCGAAGCCGATCATGAAGGCGGGCACGTCGCGCACCGCGTCGATCAGCTCGGCATAGCTTTCCGGCGCGCGGCTGCTGCCGATGACCAGCAGCGTCAGCGCAAAGGCGAAGGCGGCGTCGACGAACGCATCGAGTCGCGCCGCGCCGATATCGTGGGTTCCTGCCGCCATGCGCCCTCCCCTTCGCCGAACCGTAACTTGACCGCTCGGCGGCGGCTCCGCAACATCCGGCGATGTCCACGCTCATTGCGCTTGCCGCCGCCATGCTCGGCGCTCAACCGATCGTCATCGCGCACCGCGGCGCCTCGGGCGATCGCCCCGAGCACACGCTCGCCGCCTATGAGCTGGCGATCGACCAGGGCGCCGACTTCATCGAGCCCGACCTGGTGCCGACGAAGGACGGCATCCTCGTCGCGCGCCACGAGAACGAGATTTCGGGGACCACCGACGTCGCGACGCGCCCCGAGTTCGCGGCGCGAAAGAGGACCCGGACCATCGATGGCGCGCCGATGACGGGCTGGTTCACCGAAGATTTTACCCTCGCCGAGCTGAAAAGGCTCCGCGCGAAGGAGCGCATTCCGCAGCTCCGCGCGACCGCCCTCGACGGCCAGTTCGAGGTGCCGACGCTCGAGGAGATCCTCGCGCTGGTGAAGCGCAAGGAGGCCGCGACCGGGCGCCGGATCGGTCTCTACCCGGAGACCAAGCACCCGAGCTATTTCGCCGCGATCGGCCTGCCGCTCGAAGAGCCGCTGGTCGCCACGCTGGCCGCCGCGGGCTATCATCGCCAGACCGACCCGGTGTTCATCCAGTCGTTCGAGATCGACAATCTCCGCCGGCTCGACGGCATGACCGAGCTGCGGCTGGTCCAGCTGATCGGCGACCCCGCCAGCGGTCCGGCGGATCGCAGCGGCATCGGCTATGCGGCGATGGTGACGCCGCAGGGGCTGAAGGCGATCGCCGCCTATGCCGACGGCATCGGCCCGGAAAAGTCGGCGGTGATCCCGCGCGACGCCGACGGCAAGCTGGCGGCGCCCACAGGCCTCGTCGCCGATGCCCATGCCGCCGGGTTGCTGGTCCACCCCTACACCTTCCGGAAGGAAAATTACTTCCTGCCGAACGACTTCAAGGTCGGTGCCGACCCGCGGGCGGCGGGGGATCTGGCGGGCGAGGTCTGCGCGTTCCTGAAGGCGGGTGTTGACGGGGTGTTCAGTGATAATCCGGGGGTCGCGGTGAAGGCGCGCGATGGGTGCCAGCTCGGCAACTAGCCTCGCCATTTTATTATCGTCATCCCCCGCGCAGGCGGGAATGATCAGCGGCTCAAGCCGAGCGCGCGAAGACCAGCGACAGGTTGTTCGCCGGCATCTCGACCACTTCGCGCAGCACCAGGCCCCGCCCGCGCCCCTCGGCCTCGACGGCATCGAGGTCGCGAAGCCCCCAGGCAGGATCGCGGCTGCGCAGCGACTGGTCGAACGACTCGTTGCTCGGCGCGGTCGGGACGCCAAGCCGCCGGAACGGGCCATAGACGAACAGGATGCCCCCCTCACGGAGGTGGCCACCCGCCCCGGCCATCAACGCCGTCGTCGCGGCCCAGGGGCTGATATGCAGCATGTTGATGCAGACGATCGCATCGAGTTCGTCCACCGGCCAGTCGCGCGTAACGTCGAGTTCGAGCGGCGGCAGCAGGTTGTCCAGTCCGGCTTCGCCTCGCCATGCCGCGATCGACTTGCGGCTCATCGCGTCGGGATCGGTCGGCTGCCAGATCAGATCGGGCAGCGCCGCGGCGAAATGCACCGCATGCTCGCCCGTCCCGGCGGCGATCTCCAGCACCCTGCCCTCGGCGGGCAGCACGCGCCGCAGCACCGCGAGGATCGGCTCGCGATTGCGCGCGGCCGAAGGACTGGCGCGGCGGTCGGTGCCGCTCCAGTCCTCGTTGGCGATCATTCCGCCGCCTGGCGCTGCGCGGGCTCGCGCCAGCTCAGCACCGGCTTGCGCGCCGCCGCGGTCTCGTCGAGCCGCCGCCGCGGCGCGAGGAAGGGCGCGCCCTTGAAGCGGCGGTCGTCGCCCGACTTCGCGAGCAGCGCGAGGCCGCGCAGCGAATTGATGAACTGGTCGAGCGTCGACTTCGATTCGGTCTCGGTCGGCTCGACGAGCATCGCGCCGTGGACGACGAGCGGGAAATACATCGTCATCGGATGATAGCCCTCGTCGATCAGCGCCTTGGCGATGTCGAGCGTGGTGATGCCGGTGCCGCCGAGGAAGTCGTCGGAGAACAGCGCCTCGTGCATGCACGGGCCGGTGTCGCCGAACGGCGCCGACATGACGTCCTTGAGGCTGGCGAGGAGGTAGTTGGCGTTGAGGACGGCGTCCTCCGCCACCTGCCGCAGTCCGTCGGCGCCGTGGCTGAGCATGTAGGCGGCGGCGCGGACGAACATGCCCATCTGGCCATGGAAGGCGACCATGCGGCCGAAGCTCTCGTTATGGTCGGTCGAGGCATGCGCCTGCTCCTCCTCGACCAGCTCGAAATGCTCGCCGGTCTTCCTGACGAAGGGCAGCGGGGCGAACGGCATCAGCGCCTCGGAGAACACCACCGGCCCCGAGCCCGGCCCGCCGCCGCCGTGCGGGGTCGAGAAGGTCTTGTGCAGGTTGATGTGCATCGCGTCGACGCCGAGGTCGCCGGGCCGCACGCGGCCGACGATGGCGTTGAAATTGGCGCCGTCGCAATAGACGAACGCGCCCGCCGCATGCACGGCTTCCGAAATCTCGATCATGTCGGGCTCGAACAGCCCGCAGGTGTTGGGATTGGTGATCATCACCGCGGCAACATCGGGACCGAGCTTGGCCTTCAGTGCTTCGAGATCGACGCGCCCGCGCTCGTTGGCGGGTATGCCGACGACCTCATAGCCGCAGAAGGCGGCGGTGGCCGGGTTGGTGCCGTGCGCCGACTCCGGCACCAGCACCAGCTTGCGGCTCTCGCCGCGCGCGTCGTGCGCGGCGCGGATCGCCAGCATGCCGCACAGCTCGCCATGCGCGCCGGCCTTGGGGCTTATCGCGACTCCCGGCATGCCGGTCAGCTTGCACAGCCATTCGCCGACGAGGTGGATGAGCGCCAGCGCACCCTGCACCGTGTCGACGGGCTGCAGCGGATGGATGTCGCCGAAGCCGGGAAGCCGCGCCATCTTCTCGTTCAGCCGCGGGTTGTGCTTCATCGTGCACGAGCCGAGCGGGAACAGCCCCATGTCGATCGCGTAGTTCTGGCGGCTGAGCCGCGTGTAATGGCGCACCGTCTCGGGCTCCGACAGGCCGTAGAGGCCGATCGGCTTGTGGCGGTCGAGCCCGCCGAGCCGGCTCGCAATCTTGGGGCCTGCCGGCAGGTCGACTCCGAAGCGGTCGGGCGCGCCCTTTTCGAAGATCAGCGGCTCCTCGAGCTGGAGCCCGCGGTTGCCGGTGTAGGTCTCGAAACCCTCAGCCGCGGCGCCGTCGCCGACCCCGCTCTCGCGTCCCTGACGATTCATGCTCATGCCAGCACCTCCGCAAAGCCACGCGCCAACGCTTCGATATCGTCGTCGCTCACCGTTTCTGTCGCCGCCAGGACGAGCCCGTTCTCGAGCTCGGGCACCCCGGGATAGAGGCGTCCGAGCGACACGCCCGCGAGCAGCTTGCGTTCGGCCAGTTCGCGCACCACGGGGCGCGCCTGCTTGGACAGGCGGATGGTGAATTCGTTGAAGAAGGCGCCGTTCAGCACCTCGATGCCCGGCACCTGCGCCAGCCGTTCGGCGGTCTGGACCGCGCGGGCATGGTTGAGCGCCGCGAGCCGCCGCAGCCCCTCCTCGCCGAGAAGCGTCATATGGATGGTGAAGGCGAGCGCGCACAGCCCGGAATTGGTGCAGATGTTCGACGTCGCCTTCTCGCGACGGATATGCTGCTCGCGCGTCGACAGCGTCAGCACGAAGCCGCGGCGCCCTTCGGCATCGACCGTCTCGCCGCACAGACGACCCGGCATCTGGCGGACATATTTGTCGCGCGTCGCGAACAGCCCGAGGTAGGGCCCGCCGAAATTAAGGCCGTTGCCGATCGACTGGCCCTCGCCGACGACGATGTCGGCGCCCATCTCGCCGGGCGACCGGATCGCGCCGAGCGACACCACCTCGGTGAAGGCGACGACGAGCAGCGCGCCCTTGGCGTGGCAGGCGGCGGCAAGGTCGGTCAGGTCGGCGACATGGCCGAAGAGATTGGGGTTCTGGACGACGACGCACGAGGTCTGTTCGTCGAGCTGCGACAGGATCCAGTCGAGATCGTCGCCCGGCGCGCCGGCGGTGAGCTTCGGCTCGCCGCAGACCAGCTCGTCCTCGGTGAAGCGCGTCAGCGTCTTCGCCGCCGAGACATAATGCGGATGAAGGCCCGCCGACACGATCGCCTTGGTGCGCCGGGTGATGCGGCGCGCCATGAAGATGGCCTCGGTCGTCGCGGTCGAACCGTCGTACATCGAGGCGTTGGCGACATCCATGCCGGTCAGCCGCGCGACCTGCGTCTGGAACTCGAACAGCACCTGCAGCGTGCCCTGCGCGATCTCGGGCTGATAGGGCGTGTAGCTGGTCAGGAACTCGCCGCGCTGGATCAGATGATCGACACTCGCGGGGACATGGTGCTTGTAGGCGCCGCAGCCGACAAAGAACGGCATCTCCGACGCGGGGAGATTCTGCCGCGACAGGCCGGTCAGCAGGCGCTCGACCTCCATCTCCGACATATGGTTGGACAGGCCCGCGATCGGCCCGGCGAGACGCGCCGCGGCGGGCACGTCGCTGAACAGATCGTCGATCGACGAGGCACCGATCGTCGCGAGCATGTCGCGTCGGTCGGCGGCGGTGAGCGGCAGGTATCGCATCATGTCACTCCGGTTTGCGGGCGGCGAACCGCATCCGCACATAGTCGGCCATCCAGTTGCCTGCCTGGTCGGCGAGCACCGGGCGAAGCAGCGAACGCGTGTCCTCGATGACCTGCGCACGCTCCGATTCGGGAACCCCGGCGGCATCGATGAAGCCGCCGCGGAAGGTGTTGAGCCAGGCGGCCATGCCGGTCGGCAACGGCGTCGGGCGCGCGATGAGGTCGGCACGGTCGACGACGAAGCCGGCGGCCTCGAGGAGCGCGCGATATTCCTCCGACGTGGGATAGTAGCTGTCTTCCATCGCCGGCACGCGATAGCCGCGCGCCATCAGCACGCCGCGCAGCGCGGCGCGGATCGCCGCGACGTTGCCGTGGCCGCCGAACTCGCCGACGAAGCGGCCGCCGGGCTTGAGCGCACGGAACACCCCCTCGGCCACGCGCGCGACGGGCGGCATCCAGTGGATCGCCGCGTTGCTGAACACTGCGTCGAACTCGGCGTCGAACTCGAGCTGGCGGCCGTCGATGCGCCGTGCATCGAGCCCGCGCTCCACCGCGGCGGCGACCATCGCGCGATCGGCGTCGACCCCGACCACCTCGGCCCCGGCCTCGACGATCCTGACGGTCAGCGCGCCGTCGCCGCAGCCGAGATCGAGGATGCGCTCGCCGGGCTTCGGCGCGAGCAGGTCGAGCGCCGGCGCGCCGAGCGCCGGCACGAAGCTGGCGTGCGCGGCGTAGGCGGCGGGGTCCCAACTATGTCCGTGGCTGCCGCTCATCGCGCCTAGAGGTCCTCGGTATAGGCGCGGTAGCTCGCCTCATCCATCAGCCCCTCGAGCTCGCCCTCGTCGGCGACGGTCATCTTGAAGAACCAGCCGGCATCCTCGGGCGCGCTGTTCGCCAGCGCCGGATCGCTTTCCAGATCGGCGTTCGCCTCGGTGACCTTGCCCGAAATCGGCGCATAGACCTCCGACGCCGCCTTCACCGATTCGACCACCGCGGCTTCCTTGCCCTTGGTCAGCGGCGAGCCGACCGGCGGGATCTCGACGAACACCACGTCGCCGAGCTGCGCCTGCGCATAGTCGGTGATGCCGACGGTGGCGATGCCGCCGTCGATGCGCAGCCATTCGTGATCCTTGGTGAAATAGCGCTTCATGCTTTGCCTCCCTGGCGAACGTAATTCTTTGGAAAGAAGGGCATCGGGACGACGGTGGCGTCGAGCAGCCGACCGCGCACCTCGACCTGCAATCGCGTGCCGTCGGCGGCGAGCGCGATCGGCACATAGGCCATGGCGATCGGCGCGTTGAGCGCCGGGCCGTGCCCGCCGCTCGTCACCAGGCCGACGGCCGCGCCGTCCACGACGACCGGCGCGCCCTCGCGCACCGGCTGCCGCCCGTCGATGCGCAGCCCGACGCGCCGACGATCGGCGCCGTTCAGCAGCTGACCGAGCACGCGGTCGGCGCCGGCGAAGCCGCCCTCGATCTTTCGGCGCTTCGAAATCGCGAACGACAGCCCGGCCTCCACCGGCGTGACGTCGGGCGTGAGGTCGTGGCCATAGAGCGGCAGCCCGGCTTCGAGACGGAGCGAATCGCGCGCGCCGAGACCGATCGGCTTCACCTCGGGCTGCGCCAGCAGCAGCCGGGCCACCCGCGCCGCGTCGGCGGCCGGGATCGAGATTTCATAGCCGTCCTCGCCGGTATAGCCCGAGCGGCTGACCCAGGCTTCGACTCCGCCGACGGTGAAGCCGCCAGCGCGCATGAACGACAGCGCGGCGACGCCCGGCGCCAGCCGCTCGAGCACCTCGACCGCTTTCGGCCCCTGCAGCGCGAGCAACGCCCAGTCGGGCCGGCACTCGATGCGCGTGCCGGCGGGCAGCCGCGCCGCCATGTCGGCGATGTCGTCGTGCTTGGTCGCGCCGTTGACCACCATGTAGAGGTCGTTCGCGCGGCGCGTCACCATCAGGTCGTCGAGGATGCCGCCCTGGTCGTTCAGCAGCATCGAATAGCGGATCGCATTGACGGCAAGACCGGTGATGTCGCCGGGGAGGATCGTTTCGAGCGCGGCGTCGGCGTCGGGATCGAACAGAATCTGTCCCATGTGAGAGACGTCGAACAGCCCGGCGCTGGCGCGCGTCCACTGATGCTCGGCGATGATGCCTTCATATTGGATCGGCATCGAATAACCGGCGAACGGCACCATGCGGGCGCCGAGTTCGCGGTGGAGCACGTCGAGCGGCAGAACTTCGAGGGTTTCGACCGTATCGGCCATGCGCAGCTCCATCGACAGACGTCGACCGGCAGCCCAGCGCCACCAGCCCTGCCCCCTGTCTGTCACGGAACCTGAGAGCTTTCGTGCCGGCGATGCGGCACTTACCCCTTCGGTGGAGCCGCCTGTGCGACGGCTCGCTTTCCAGATCGCCGCTGATGCACCCGCGCGGTCCTGGGGCCTGAGAGATTCCGGGGGCGGTTGCTCCTTCGGCGGTGGCCCGAAGCCACACTCTCCCGCGCGCGTGCCGGGGCGAGCCCCGACGGCGTCGCGAGCTGTAGGAGAAGCCTATTCGCGAGTCACGCGCAAAAGCCGCAACAGCCGGCTATTTGGTGACGTTGTAGGCGAGCCCCGCCTCGTCGAGCTGGAAGCCGACGAGCACCTCGAAGGTGGCGGCGCGAACCGCGGTCCGCACCTCGGGATCGGCCAGCGGGTCGATCGCGGCGTCGGCATCGCCGGGCTCGCGCTTGCGGGTGATGCGCTCGCGGATCTCGCTGGACAGCGAGGCGGCGTCGCGGCTGACCTGCGCCTGCGCGGTCGCTTCCGCCTGCGCGCGCCGCTCGCCCTCGGCGAAGCGCAGCACGACGCTGCCCGCCTGCTTGGCAACGAGCTTGTCGCCGCCCTGCACCACCGCGACGAAGAACGGCAGCGTCACGTCGCGAGCGCCGCTGGTGTTGGTGCGCTGGCCGAGCACGGTGAAGCTCGCGCCGGTGGTGATGCGGTCGCCGGCCTCGCTGCAGGCGCCGCGCACGTTGGTCATCGTCGCGGTGACGTCGATGGCGTCGGCATCGCGGCTGGCGGGCGGCGTGAACAGCGTGACGTCGCCGGTATGCTGCATCACGGCGACGGCCGGACAGGCGGAGCGGGTGATGCGCAGCGGGTCGCCGCCGCCGCAGGCCGAGAGCGCCGTCGCGGCGAGAATGGTGAAGCCAAGCTGTCTGAGCACGCGAAAATCACCCCGGTCCAAATGTCGCGTCGTTATAGGTTCCGGGTTCCGCGCGCACAAGCAATCGCGTAGGAGCGCGACATGGCGTCCATCCCCGTCCTCGACACTCCGGCTGCGACCAAGCCCCCGCTCGGCGTCGTCATCGCCGCGCCGCGCGGCTTCTGCGCCGGCGTCGACCGCGCCATCCGCATCGTCGAGCTGGCGATCGAGAAACATGGCGCGCCGGTCTATGTCCGCCACGAGATCGTCCACAACAAGTTCGTCGTCGACAGCCTTCGCGCCAAGGGCGCGGTGTTCGTCGAGGAGCTGACCGAGGTGCCCGACGGGGTGCCGGTGATCTTTTCGGCGCACGGCGTGCCGAAGGTCGTGCCGGCCAATGCCGAGGCACGCGGGCTCGACTATATCGACGCGACCTGCCCGCTGGTGTCGAAGGTGCACCGCCAGGCCGAGCGCTTCGTCGACCAGGGCCGCCACATCCTCTTCGTCGGCCACGCACGCCATCCCGAGGTGATCGGCACCTTCGGCCAGGTCGCCGAGGGTGCGATGACGCTGATCGAGACCGTCGAGGATGCGCGCAGCGTCCAGCCGCCGCCGGGACCGCTCGGCTTCCTGACGCAGACGACGCTGTCGGTCGACGATACGCGCGATATCCTGACGACGCTGCAGGCGCGCTTCCCCGACCTGGTCGGCCCGAAGGGCGAGGACATCTGCTACGCGACCTCGAATCGCCAGGACGCGGTCAAGGCGCTGGCGACGCAGGTCGAACTGGTGCTGGTGCTCGGCTCGCCCAAGTCGTCGAACTCGCTGCGTCTCGTCGAGGTCGCCGACCGCAGCGGCGCCTGCGCGCAGCTCATCCAGCGCGCCGCCGACGTCGACTGGCGCTGGTTCGACGGCATCTCGACGCTCGGCATCACCGCCGGCGCGTCGGCGCCCGAAGAGCTCGTCCAGGAGCTGCTGGGCGCGCTGCGCGAACGCTACGAGGTGCGGCTCGACGAGGTCCGCACCGCGTCCGAGGATATCGTCTTCAAGCTGCCGCGCGGGCTCGCCTAGCTCCGATGGCCGTCTATACGCAGGTTCCCGCGGAAGCGCTCGACGCCTTCCTCTCGCGCTACGACGTCGGCACGCTGGTCAGCGCCAAGGGCATCGCCGAGGGCGTCGAGAATTCCAACTATCTCGTCGAGACGACACAGGACCGCTTCATCCTGACGCTCTATGAAAAGCGCGTCGCCGAAGCCGACCTGCCCTATTTCCTGGCGCTGAAGACGCATCTCGCCGACCGCGGGCTCGCGGTGCCGCGTCCGATCCGCGACCGTGAGGGCGTCGCGCTGCAGACGCTGCGCGGCCGCCCGGCGTGCCTGATCGAATTCCTTCCCGGCATCTCGCTCACCGAACCGACGCCGGCGCACTGCCGCTCGGCGGGCGACGCGCTCGGGCGTATGCACGTCGCGCTCCGCGACTTCGAGATGGTGCGGCCGAATTCGCTCAACCTCGCCGGCTGGCAGCGGCTCGCCGACGCCTGCGGCGCGCGCGCCGACGAGGTGTCGCCCGGGCTCGCCGACACGATCGCCGAGGAGCTGGCCTTCCTGGAGAGCGGCTGGCCGGTCGATCTGCCGCATTCGACGATTCACGCCGACCTCTTCCCCGACAACGTCCTCGTCCGCGGCAGCAAGGTCACCGGTCTCATCGACTTCTATTTCGCCTGCACCGACATTCGCGCCTACGATCTCGCGGTGATGCACACCTCGTGGGCGTTCAGCGCCGACGGGGCGACGCATTTCGCCGAACGCGCCGCCGCGCTCGATGCCGGCTATGCAATGAGCCACGGGCTGTCGGACGACGAGCAGGCGGCGATGACCATCCTGTGCCGCGGCGCCTGCCTGCGCTTCCTGCTGACGCGCACCTACGACTGGCTCAACACGCCCGCCGACGCGCTGGTGACGCGCAAGGATCCGCTCGCCTACCGCCGCCGCCTCGATCACTACCGCGCGCTATGAGCGAACTTCCCTTCGTCGAGATCGCGACTGACGGCGCCTGCAAGGGCAACCCGGGCCCCGGCGGCTGGGGCGCGGTGCTGCGCCAGGGCGACAAGGAGCTCGAACTGTCGGGCCATGCGGCACAGACCACCAACAACCGCATGGAGCTGACCGCGGCGATCATGGCGCTGCGCGCGCTCAAGAAGCCGTGCCAGGTCAGGCTGTCGACCGACAGCAAGTACGTGATGGACGGCATCACCAAGTGGGTATTCGGCTGGCAGCGCAACGGCTGGCGCACCGCCGACAAGAAGCCGGTGAAGAACGGCGACCTGTGGATGGAGCTGATCGAGGCGGCGCGGCCGCACAAGATCGAGTGGAAATGGGTCAAGGGTCACGCCGGCCATGACGGGAACGAGCGCTGCGACGCCCTCGCCAATGCCGCGATCGCGGCGATGCGCGCCGCCTGAGATCGTGGTTCGCCCGACGCAGCACCGGCTCTGCCGCTATGCGCGCACCGCTTCTGTCGGTCTGACGGGCGCCCAGGCAGGATCGTGGGTAAACGGCAATTCGCCGTCGCCGCGCAGAGCATCGAGGATCGACCCGAAGCTCGTTTGATATTCGAACCCCGTCGCCTGACTGAACTTTCGCCCATCATAGACCCGTCCGATCGTTGACGGCAGAACCCAGCCGCGCGCGCGATAAAGGTCGGCAGCATCCGGGAACAGGCGCTGGATGACGGCAGCTGCGTCGCGCTTCAGGTCGGCGCAATCCTCGCGAACAAAGGGCGTCGGCGCCGACACCACGAAGATCTCATGCCCGAGATCGGCCGCAACTTCGAGGGCGAAGAGGTGGGCGCGGGCTGCATCCTCGCGTGTCAAACGGCGGTGCAGAAACTCATTTGCCTTGAGATTCTCGCCATCGATATCGATGACGCTGTCATCGCTCTCCGGGAAGAACCGCGACGTCCGAAGGACGATGGAGTTGAGGCCGGCTTCGCGATGATAGAGACGGCAGAGCCCCTCAGCGGCAAGCTTGCTGACACCGTAAATATTGCGCGGCGCAAGCGGTCCGAACGACTCGTCCATCCAGATTGCCGACGAACCCGTCTCATCGCGCACAGCGGCCGTCACCATGAGCGAGGTCGTCGACGTCATGACGAAGCGGTCGACTCCGTGCGCGGCCGCCGCAGCAAGAAGGTTGAGCGTGCCGGAGACATTGCTGTCGATGAAGTCCTGCGTGGAACTGCGTCGGATGTCAGGCTTGTGCAGCGCGCCCGCGTGGATGACGGCGTCGATCCTGGCATCACGAAAGACGGTCGCGACGTCTTCATCGTCTGCGATCGAGCCGACGACGTTCGTGGTCGGCCCCGGCACGATATCCAGTCCGATCGGCGTGTGACCGGCGCTTTTGAGCATCGGCGAGAGGCAGGCCCCGAGCCAGCCGGACGAACCAGTCAGCAAGACGTTCATTGCACGTCCACCCTCGATGACAAGCCGCAGGGCGCTGCGACGATATCCTTGACTGGCCGACAGCTCTAGGCCGTCTTGCACGCCGGTGGCTAGGCTCGGGGCGCGAGCCGCTCCATCAGCACCAGCTTGAACAGCAGGAACACGATGCCGGCGCCGCCGGCCAGCCCGGCGTGGAGCAGCCAGAAGCTCGTCGCCGGCATCGTCGACAGGAATCCGCCGATCCAGCCGACCAGCGAATTGGCGATGAAGAACGCCAGATAATAGAGGCCGAGCGCCGTCGAGTTGATCGACGGCGGCGCGAGCCGCGCGAAGAAGGCGAGGCTGACCGGCAGGATGTGCGCGAAACCGATGCTGTTCACGATGTGGAACAGCACCGGCCAGAACAGCCCGATCTTGTCGCCCGGCGGCGTGGTGGCGGCGGCGGCGAACAGGCAGAGCATGCCGCCGACCGAGAAGATCGAGCCGATCACCAGCTTGGTCGCCTCGTCGGGTTCGCGCCAATGCTTGCCGTACCAGCGATAGAAGAGCGCCACGCCGGCGAGCAGGCTCACCGACACCACCGCGTCGAGCGTCACCAGCCAGGTGGTGGGCAGCCGGTCGCCGTCGAAGCTCAGGTCGAACGCCTGGTCGCCCCAGGTCAGATAGGCGTTGAAGATCTGGTTGTTGGGAACGATCGCCACCGCCAGCACCGGGATGAGCAGCAGGATCGCCAGCAGCGACAGGCCTTCGGCGCGCGTCAGCGGCGGACGCGGCGGCGCCGCCGGATCCTTGCGGCGCGGCTCGAGATGATCGGCGGGCAGGTAGCGCTGGCCATCGAGATAGATGGCGAGCGCGATCAGCATGCCGATGCCGGCGGCGCCGAAGCCCCAGTGCCAGCCCACCTTCTCACCGAGCGTGCCGACGACGAGCGGCGCCGCGATCACCCCGGCGTTGATGCCGAGATAGAAGATCTGGAAGGCGTCGGCGCGGCGCAGGTCGCCGGGCTTGTAGAGCGCGCCGACCTGCGCGGCGATGTTGCCCTTCAGCAGCCCCGACCCGACGATCAGGCAGAGCAGCGCGAACAGGAAGGCCGCCTCGATCGCCATCAGGAAATGGCCGAGCGTCATGACGATCGCGCCGAGCAGCACGGTTCGCCGCTTGCCGAGCCAGCGGTCGGCGACGAAACCGCCGGCGATCGGCGTGAAATAGACCAGCGCGAAATAGGTGCCGACGATCGCCGAGGCGAAGGGCTGGCCGTCGATGCCGCCGTAGAGCGTGCGCAGCGGCTCGAGCAGCGCGACGTTGCCGGCATTCTCGGGCAGCAACAGGTGGTTGACGAGGTAGAGGACCAGCAGCGCCTGCATGCCGTAGTAGGAGAAACGCTCCCAGGCCTCGGTGAAGGCGAGGTAGGCTAGGCCTTTGGGATGTCCGAGGAAGGATCGGTCGAGGGGGGCTGAATCGGTCATCGCGGTCTCCAACGGCCCCTCAGCCGTAGCGCTTGTAGACTCGGCGAGGGCCGGCGGTCGACCAAGAACCGTGGCTTATCGACCGATAACCAAGAAAAAGACCCGCCCGGTTTCCCGGACGGGTCTTCGATGTCGTCGTTGCGATGCCTAGGCGAGCGCTGCGAGCAGCAGCAGCGCCACGATGTTGGTGATCTTGATCATCGGGTTGACCGCGGGACCCGCAGTATCCTTGTACGGATCGCCGACGGTATCGCCGGTGACCGCCGCCTGGTGCGCGGGCGAACCCTTGCCGCCATAGGCACCGAGCTCGATCACCTTCTTGGCGTTGTCCCACGCGCCGCCGCCCGAGGTCATCGAGATGGCGACGAACAGGCCCGAGACGATGACGCCCATCAGCAAGGCGCCGAGCGCGGCGAAGCCGTTGCCCTGCCCCGCCACCGCGGTGACTGCGAAGTAGACGACGATCGGCGCCAGCACCGGCAGCAGCGACGGAATGATCATCTCCTTGATCGCGCCGGCGGTGACGAGGCTGACGGTCCGCGCGTAGTTCGGGCGGATCTGGCGGCTGATGATCGCGTCGCGGTTCTCGGCGAACTGCGCGCGGATGTCGAGCGCCACCGCCGAGGCGGTGCGGCCGACTGCGGTCATCGCCATGCCACCGAACAGATACGGCAGCAGCGCGCCGAGCAGCAGCCCGACGACGACATAGGGGTTCGACAGCGAGAAGTTCACCGGAACGTCGCTGAAGAACTGCGACAGATCCTCGGTGTAGGTCGCGAACAGCACCAGCGCCGCGAGGCCGGCCGAGCCGATCGCATAGCCCTTGGTGACCGCCTTCGTCGTGTTGCCGACCGCATCGAGCGCGTCGGTCCGCTGGCGCACCTCGTGGTCGAGGCCCGACATTTCGGCGATGCCGCCGGCGTTGTCGGTGACCGGTCCATAGGCGTCGAGCGCCACGACCATGCCGGCCAGCGCCAGCATCGCGGTTGCGGCGAAGGCGATGCCGATCAGGCCCGCCAGCTGGTAGCTGACGATGATGCCGGCGACGATGACGAGCGTCGGCAGCGCCGTCGACTCCATCGATACGGCGAGGCCCTGGATCACGTTGGTGCCGTGGCCCGAATTGGACGCCTTGGCGATCGACTGCACCGGACGATAGTTGGTGCCGGTATAATATTCGGTGATCCAGACGATGAGCCCGGTGACGCCGAGGCCGACGACCATGCACCAGAACAGGTCCATGCCGGTGAAGGAGGTTCCCGCCGCGACGGCCGGCGCCACGTCGACGCTGGTCGCTTCGGCCGACGCGCCGATGACGGCGTTCATGTCGGGGAACAGGAACTGCGTCGCGAAGAACAGCGCCGGGATCGACAGCACCGCCGAGACGATGAAGCCCTTGTACAGCGCGCCCATGATCGAGCCGCTGCCGCCAAGGCGGACGAAATAGGTGCCGATGATCGACGTGAGGATGCAGACGCCGCCCGCGAGCAGCGGCAGCGCGACGAGGCTCACGGCATCGGCGCCGGCGACGAGCAGCGCGACGAGGATCATCGTCGCGCCGACGGTGACGACATAGGTTTCGAACAGATCGGCGGCCATGCCGGCGCAGTCGCCGACATTGTCGCCGACGTTGTCGGCGATGACGCCCGGGTTGCGGTCGTCGTCCTCGTCGAAGCCGAGCTCGTTCTTGCCGACCATGTCGGCGCCGACGTCGGCGGCCTTGGTGAAGATGCCGCCGCCGAGACGCGCGAAGATCGAGATCAGCGACGCGCCGAAGGCGAGACCGGTCAGCGCCTTGATGATCTCGCGACGCTCGGCCACCTCGCCGAGGTCGTAGCCGGCGAGCGCGGTCAGATAATAATAATAGCCCGCGATGGCGATCAGCGCGAGGCCGGCGACCAGCAGGCCGGTCACGGCGCCCGAGCGGAACGCCATGGTCAGGCCGCTCTGCAGGCTGGTGCGCGCCGCCTCGGCGGTGCGGACGTTGGCGCGCACCGAGATGTACATGCCGATGTAGCCGGTCACGCCCGAGAGCACCGCGCCGATCACGAAGCCGATCGCGGTGTAGACGCCGAGCGTCAGCAGCACGACGGCCGCGACGATGACGCCAACGATGGCAATCGTCGAATATTGCTTGCCGAGGTAGGCCTGCGCGCCCTCCTGGATGGCGGCGGCGACCTCCTGCATACGCGAATTGCCGGCCGGCGCGCGGAGCACCTGCCCAGCCGTGAGAATCCCGTACAGCACGGCTGCGAAGCCGCACAGGATCGAGATCAACACAACGGTTGAACTATCCATGTTGCCCTAAACCCCTGATTGTGGCCCCGGCGCTCGCCGCCGTGGACGTCGTTATGGTTGTCGGGGGTTGTGGCAAATGGCGCGACAAAGGGCAACCTCTAGGTGGACCCGCCGCCCCCGTGCTCATAGCCAAGCCGGGCCGGGCGGAGCGCGCGCCCGCCCACACCGGTAATCGAGAGCCCGTCGCCCTCGCCGACGCTGCCGATGCGCGTCACCCGTACCCGACACGCCGCCGCGAGCGCCGCCACCGCCGCCGCCGCTGCCGGCGGCGCGGTGAACAGCAGTTCATAGTCGTCGCCCGCCGTCGCGCGCTCGATCAGCGCGTCGTCAGCACGCGGCGTGCGCGCCGCGGCCGCGTCGGACAGCGGCAGTTGCGTGAGGTCGACCGCGAGCCGCAGGCCGCTCGCCGCCGCCAGCCGCTGCGCATCGATCAGCAGCCCGTCGGAGACGTCCATTGCAGCGCTGGCCACGCCGAGCAGCCCCTGTCCCATCGCCAGCCGCGGCTCGGGCCGCCGGAACCGGTTGAGCAGATACCGATCGGGGTCGGCGTCGCCCCGCGCGATCGCCAGCCCGAGGCCGGCGTCACCGATCGTGCCGGTCACGAAGAGCTCGTCGCCGGGCTGAGCCGCCCTGCGCGTCAGCGCCCGACCGTGCGCCACCTCGCCGATCGCCGTCAGCCCGAGCACGGCGCGGTCGAGGCCGGCGACGGTATCGCCACCGAGCAGCGCGACCTCCCACTTCTCGAGTGCGCGACCCAGGCCATCGGTGAAGGCCGTGAGCCAGGCGTCGTCCTCGGCGCTGCTGAGCCCGAGGCCCATCAACACGCCGATCGGCCGCGCGCCCATCGCCGCGAGATCGGACAGGTTCACCGCGAGCAGCTTCCACGCGACGTCGGACGGCGGATCGGCCGGCAGATAGTGGACGCCGCAGGCCAGCACGTCGTGCGTCAGCACGAGGTCGCGGCCGAGCGGCGGCGTAAGGATCGCGGCATCGTCGCCGAGCCCGCGCGCCGCCGGGTGACGGGCCAGCGGGCGCAGCAGCGTATCGATCAGCGTGCGTTCGAGCATCGGACGATCATCGGGCCGGGACGCCGTCGCCGCAAGCTCAGGTGCCCAGCACGGTCTTCCGAACGATCAGCCGATCGGCGAAGCCGAACGCGCGCAGCAGGCTCGTCGTTCGGCCGTGCTCGTCGTTCCACACTTCGACGACCCACACGTCCTCGCCCTCGCCCGGCTCACGGGGCAGGATGCGCGGTTCGATGCGGGCGGTTCGCAGGCGCCGCGTCATCGCTTCGCCATGACCGTTCCGCGCATCGGCGCCAGCGGCCTCCGCTGCGGCGCGAAAATCGGGGTGAAGCGTCGCCGTCACGCAGCGCGCATCCTGTTGCCGGGCGCAGGCATAATAGCGCTCGACGAGCTGGGTCTTCTGCTGCGCGTTGAGCCCCGACGCATCGGGATCGTCCGCCGACGAGCATGCCGCGAGCGTCGCCGCGGCAACGACCCAAAAGAGGTGACGGGTCAGCGGCCTACTGCCCCGAGGCGCTGCCGCTCATCTGGCCCTGGTCCATCGCCTCGCGCGTCTTCGCGGCCAGCGCTTCCCATTGGCGCCGCGTCGCGCAGACCTTTTTCTTCTTCTTGACCAGCGAACCGGTTTCCTCCTCGCGCTTGCAGACCACCTTGTCCATCGGATCCGCGGTGGCAGCGGTCTGCGTGGCAGGCGCGGCGGTCTGGGCAACGGCGGGCGCGGCCAGCAGCCCGGCCGCCAGGGGAAGAAGGATCAAGCTGTTCAAACGCATCGAAGGTCTCCCGTTGGCAGGCCCTGATTAGCATAGCGGGGCTGGCCGTTGAAGCCGGTCAGCGCGTCGGCCAGCTGATCCTGTCGCCCGGCTCGAGGCCGATGCGCGCCGCCTCGCCGCGATAGAGTTCGAGGACGGCGGCGGCGGGGCCGGTCGATTCGACCGTCGCGGTGCTCAGCGGAACGCCCTCGCCGACGTTGATGACCCGCCCCTCCGAGGAGATGAAGATGATGTCGAGCGGCACGTAGGTGTTCGCCATCCAGAACGACGCCATGCGCGGCTCGGGGAAAGGAAACAGCATCGCGGTATCGCGCGCCATCGCCTTGCGGTACATCATGCCGCGACCCTGCTGCTCGGGGGTGCGCGCCACCTCGGTCCTGTAGCTGTGGACCTTCTTGCCGGTATCGATCCGCACGGTGACGACGTCGAGCTGCGCCGGGGTCGCGGCGACGGCCTCGTCGACGAAGGAATCGCTGCACGCGGCGAGTGGCGCGATGGCGAACAGGGCGGCGAGCCCGAGCCGGGCCAGCCGCCGCAGGAGGCGAAGCTGCATTATTCGACGATTTCGATGGTGACCGCGAGCGGGCCCTTTTCGCCGCTGGCGATGCGCGCCCGCAGTTCCTGGCCGGGGATCAGTTCGGCAACGCCTGCCCGGCGTACCGTCTCCATATGGACGAAGATGTCCGACGAGCTGCCACCGCGCGAGACGAAGCCATAGCCCTTGAGGCGATTGAACCATTTGACCGTTACCGGCTCGAACGGTCCGGCGCTCTCGAGCAGGTCGAGCGGATCGACCCGGCTGGCGGCACGTTGCAGCGCCGCCTCGGGATCGGGCCCGATCGACGTCGACAGGTCGAGATCAAGGATCTTGCGCGCTTGCCGCCCGCGATCGCGCTGGACGGCGAGACAGGTAACCGTCGCGCCTTCGGGCAGCGTCCGCCGCCCGACCTCGCGCAATACGGTGAAATGGACGAGAACGTCGCTGCTCTCATCGTCGGGAACGACGAATCCATAGCCGCGCACGGCATCAAACCATTTGACCTTGCCGCAAACGCGAACATCGTCCGCGCTTTCGGTATCGTCGATATCCTGCTTCAACAGTGCCTCGCTCATGAGGCCTCCCACGCAACCGTTTATTTGCCCCGCCGCGGACGCTAACACAAAGCTTGCACGGACGAAAACCATCTTTGTTGCGGACCCGAAGCGGGTTCCGCAATAGGGTGAAATTCCGGGGGTCACCTCACGCAAGTTACTGAGAAAAGGACCCAGGTCATGGAATTGCAAGGCGAGACACTGATCGCCGCCCCGCGCGAGCGGGTATGGGCGGCGCTCAACGACCCCGCGGTGCTCGCGCGCTGCATCGACGGCGTCGAGTCGCTCGAGAAGGTCGGCGACAGCCGCTTCGAGGGCAAGCTCAACGCCAGGGTCGGCCCGGTGCGCGCCAGCTTCACCGGCGGCGTCGACCTGCTCGATCTCGATCCGCCGAACGGCTACACCATCGCCGGCGAAGGCAAGGGCGGCGTCGCCGGGTTTGCCAAGGGATCGGCCGACGTCAGGCTCGCCGACGCGGCGCTGCCCGACGGCAGCAACGGCACCTTGCTGAGCTACGTCGCGCGCTCGACGGTTGGCGGCAAGCTGGCACAGCTGGGCGCGCGGCTGATCGAGGGCACCGCGCGCGGCTACGCCGAGAGCTTCTTCGCCAAGCTGAAGGCCGAGGTCGAAGGCGGCGACGCGCCGCTGCCCGACGGCGTCGGCGGCGCCGACGAAGCAAGCTCGACAGCGGTGCCTGCAAATGATGCCGGACCTGCGGCGCCCGTCGACGAAGCCGCTGGCGGCCGCCGTGTCTCGCCGCTGCTCTGGGGCGGCGGCCTGCTGCTGCTGCTCGCCGCCGCCTGGCTGATGCTGGCGACGTGAGCGGCGCGGGCGACGACCTCGACCGGCTGCTCGGCGCCGCGCACGACTGGCTCGCCGACGGCCACGGCACGGCGATCGCCACCGTCGTCGAGACCTGGGGTTCGGCGCCGCGCCGCGTCGGAAGCCATCTCGTCGTGCGCGACGACGGGCTGTTCGAAGGCTCGGTGAGCGGGGGCTGCGTAGAGGGCGACGTCATCGCCAACGCGCTCGAGGTGATCGGCGAGGGCGGCTCCCGGCGGCTCGACTATGGCGTCGCCGACGCCACCGCCTGGGAAGTGGGGCTCGCCTGCGGCGGGCGCATCGCCATTCTCGTCCAGGCGCTCCATGCCGACCGGTTCCCGCCGGCGCTGCTCGACCGGCTGATCGCGGCGCGGCGCGACGGCCAGGCGATCGCCCTGTCGACCGATGGCGATGGACGGACGCGCGAGGGCGAGATCGAAGGCGATTTCGTCAATCGCTACGCGCCGCCGCTGCGGCTGGCGATCGTGGGCGCGGTGCACATCGCGCAGGCGCTGGTGCCGATGGCACGGCTGATCGGCTATGATGTGGTGGTGATCGATCCGCGCGGCATGTTCGCCGCCGCGGCGCGCTTCGACGATGTCGCCATCGATGCGCGCTGGCCCGACGAGGCGCTCGCCGAGTGGCGGCCCAATGCGGCGAGCGCGGTGGTGACGCTGACGCACGATCCCAAGCTCGACGATCCGGCGCTCGTCGCGGCGCTGGCCTCGCCCGCCTTCTACATCGGGGCGCTCGGATCGCGCCGCACGCAGGCGGCACGGCTCGAGCGGCTGGCGGCGGCGGGCGTTGCGCCCGACCAGCTCGCCCGCATCCACGGCCCGGCGGGGCTCGACCTGGGGGCCGCCGGCCCCGCCGAGATCGCACTGTCGGTCGCCGCCCAGATGACCGCCGCCTGGCGGGGCAGGCTGTGAAATTCGGTCCGGCGCCGATCCACGATTGCGAAGGCGCCATCCTCGCCCATTCGCAGATGATCGGCGGGCGGCGCCTGGCCAAGGGCCGCCCGCTCACCGCCGCCGATCTCGACGACGCGCGCGCTGAGGGTGTCGCCGAGCTGATCGTCGCGCGGCTCGAAGCGGGCGACGTCCGCGAAGACGAGGCGGCCGCGCGTCTCGGGACGGCGATCGCGGGCGGCGGCGTCGCCGCGCAGAAGCCCGTTCACGGCCGGGTCAACCTCGTCGCCGTGACCGACGGGCTGGTCAGGGTCGACGCCGCGGCGGTCGACGCGCTCAACGCGGTCGACGAAAGCCTGACGCTCGGCGTGCTGCCGCCGCTCGCGCGCGTCGTGGCGGGCGACATCGTCGCGACGATCAAGATCATCCCCTACGCCGTTCCCGGGCGCGCGCTCGAGGCCGCGCTGGCGACGGCGCCGACGATCGCGGTGCCGCCGTTCCGCGCCGCCGAGGTCGCACTCATCCAGACCCGCCTCCCCGGCCAGCCCGACAAGCTCTTCGTGAAGACCGAACGAGTGACGCGCGACCGCATCGTCGCGCTCGGCGGCCGGCTTTCGGTCTCGGTGCAATGCGCCCACGACCAAGCGGCGCTGGCCGACCGGCTCCGCACGCTGGAGCGGGTCGCGATGATCCTCGTCGCCGGCGCCTCGGCAACCGCCGATCGCCGCGACGTCGTCCCCGCCGCGGTCGAGGCCGCCGGCGGACGGATCGAGCGGCTCGGGATGCCGGTCGATCCGGGCAACCTCCTCTGCCTCGGTTTCCTCGGCGCGGTTCCCGTGCTCGGCCTGCCCGGCTGCGCACGTTCGCCCAAGCGCAACGGCGTCGACCTCGTCATCGAACGATGGCTCGCCGGCATCGCGGTCGACAGCGCCGCGATCGCGCGCCTGGGCGTCGGCGGCGTCCTCGCCGAGGTCGAGCGTCCCGAGCCGCGCGCGGCCAGGCCGGCGGCGGCGGGCGTGGTGGGCGCGCTCCTCATGGCGGCGGGCAGATCCTCGCGGATGGGCGGCGCCAACAAGCTGCTCGCCGACCTCGGCGGGCGCCCGGTGGTCGCGCATGCCATGGGGGCGATCGAGGCGGCCGGCCTCCCCGCGATCGTGGTGACCGGTAACATGGCGGCCGAGGTCGCCGCGGCGATCGGCGATCGCGCGCAGGTCGTCGAAGCGCCCGATTTCGCCGAAGGCGTGAGCCGCTCGCTGCGGGCGGGAATCGCCGCGGTGCCCGCCGGCTGGCGCGCCGCGATCGTCTGTCTCGGCGACATGCCGCACGTGCCGCCGGCGGTCCTGACCGGGCTGGCAGCCGCGGCGCGCGAACCGCAGAACATCGTCGTGCCGACCTGGCAGGGCAAGCGCGGCAATCCGGTGCTGTGGCCGCGCGCGCATTTCGCGCGGCTCGCGGCGCTCGACGGCGACGTTGGCGGCAAGGCGCTGCTGGCCGAGTTCGCCGAACATGTCATCGAGATCGAGGTCGAGACCGATGCGATCCTCGCCGACATCGACACGCCCGACGCGCTCGCCGCGGCGCGGCAGCGTCAGGGATATTGATCGAGATCCTCCTCGGTTTCGGCACCGAGGATCGCCTTGACCCGATCGAAACCGTGCCCGGCGCGAACCATCGCGGCGAACTGCTTCTGCCGCCGTTCCGGGCTCGCCTTCTCCGCGGCGAACGGGCCGATGCGCTTGCGGCGGGCATAGGCCAGCGCCGCCTCGGCTTCGTCGACCTCGCCGCGGATGTCCTCGCGCAATTCGGGCTCGATGCCGGCGGCCATCAACGCCTGGTCGACGCGCCGCAGGCCGTAGCCGCGCCGTTCGAGACTCCGCGCCTTGGTCTCGCCGTAGCTGCGATCGTCGACGTAGCGAAGCTCGGCGAAACGGTCGACGAGCGCATCGATCGGTGCCGCCCCCTCTCCCGCCCAGCCGCGCTCGTAGAGCTTGCCGTTCAAATATTTGCGCAGCTTTTCGCGCGTCGTCGCATACCGTTCGACATAGCGCAGCGCGAACCAGTTGAGCGATTCCGCGGTGAGCGGCTTCTTCGGTTTGCGCTCGCGGCGCGCTGAGGGGCTGTCCTTATCCATGCGCTGTGCCACGTTCCTGCCATAGTCGGGCCGGATTTTGAACGCGCCGCATCGTCAGATGGCAACCTGCGTGAAAACGATAACCCTGCGAACAGGGTCGTTCGGCGCTTGGCACCGGAGCCAGCGCCGGAATCGAAAGGGAGAGCCGGTTTGCTGCAGCCCATCATCCGCGACGACGCCGTCACGCCCACGCGCGACGACCTCCCTCGCCGCCTGGCCGACTTCGGCACGCTGGGCGAGGCGCTGGACTATGCCGCGCAGGGGCAGCGCGGCTTCAATTTCTTCGACGCGCGCGCCAGCCTGGTCCGCACCTATCCGTTCAGCGCGCTGCGCGCCGATGCGCTGGTCCAGGCCCGCCGCCTGATCGCCGACGGCATCGGCGTCGGCGATCGCGTCGCGCTGATCGCCGAGACCGGCGCCGAGTTCGCCGCGCTGTTCTTCGGCGTGGTTTATGCCGGCGCCTGGCCGGTACCGCTGCCGCTGCCGACCTCGTTCGGCGGCCGCGAGGGCTATATCGAACAGATCCGCAACCAGCTGATCAGCTGCGATCCCGCGCTGGTGCTGAGCCCGCCCGGGCTGCTGCCGATGGTCGCCGAAGCCGCTGCGGCGCTGCCGCGCGCGCGCGCCGACGACTGGGCGAGCTTCGCGGCGAAGCCGGCCCCCGAGGTGGCGCTGCCGCAGGCCAAGCCCGAAGATATCGCCTATCTGCAATATTCGAGCGGCTCGACGCGCTTCCCGCATGGCGTTGCGGTCACGCATGCCGCGCTGCTCAACAACCTGTTCTGCCATTCGAGCTGCATGAAGGTGCAGGACGACGATCGGCTCGTGTCGTGGCTGCCCTGGTATCACGACATGGGCCTCGTCGGCTGCTTCCTGTCGCCGGTCGCCAACCAGATGTCGGTCGACTATCTCGCGACCGAGGATTTCGCGCGCCGCCCGCTGTCGTGGCTGACGCTGATCAGCCGCGCCGACGGCCACACCATGTCGTACAGCCCGACCTTCGGCTACGACATCTGCGCGCGCCGCGTGTCGAGCCAGACCGATGCCGCCGGCAAGTTCGACCTGTCGCGCTGGCGCGTCGCCGGCAACGGCGCCGACATGATCCGCCCCGACGTCATGCAGGCGTTCGTCGACGCCTTCGCGCCGGCGGGCTTCAAGGCCAGCGCCTTCCTGCCGAGCTACGGCCTCGCCGAGGTCACGCTCGCCGCGTCGATCATGCCGCCGGGTGAAGGTATCGTCATCGATCTCGTCGACGAGCGGCTGCTGGCCGGCGAAGGCCATGCCGAGGCCGCCGATGAAAGCGCCGAGGCGAACCGGGGCCGGCCGATCCGCTACCGCTCGATCGTCAACTGCGGCAAGGCGGTTCCGGGCCACATCATCGAGGTGCGTGACGACGCCGGGGCGCCGCTTGCCGACCGCAACATCGGCCGCGTCTTCGTGTCGGGACCGTCGGTGATGGTCGGCTATTTCCGCGACGAGGTGTCGACCGCCGCCTGCCTGAAGGACGGCTGGCTCGATACCGGCGACATGGGTTACCTCGTCGACGGCTACGTCTACATCGTGGGCCGCGCCAAGGACATGATCATCATCAACGGCAAGAACCACTGGCCGCAGGACATCGAGTGGGCGATCGAGCAATTGCCCGGCTTCAAGGCGGGCGACATCGCCGCCTTCTCGATCACCACGCCGTCGGGCGAGGAAGCGCCGGCAGTGCTCGTCCAGTGCCGCACCAGCGACCCGGCCGAGCGCGCCGCGCTTCGCGAGGCGATCAAGTCGAAGGTGCGCACGATCACCGGCATGAACTGCGTCGTCGAGCTGGTCCCGCCGCGCACGCTGCCGCGCACCAGCTCCGGCAAGCTCAGCCGCTCGAAGGCGCGCACGCTCTACCTGTCGGGCGAAATCCAGCCGTTCGACGTCGCCGCGTAGCGTGGCCACCCTCGCCGTCACCGGCGGGACCGGTTTCGTCGGCCAGCGCCTGCTCAAGCTTGCCGTCGAGCGCGGCCATCGCGTCCGCGCGCTGACGCGCCGTCCGCAGACCCAGCAACGCGGTATCGACTGGATCGCCGGCGATCTCGGCGCCTGCGGGGGGCTGTGCGACGGCGTCGATGCGGTGATCCATGTCGCCGGCGTCATCAACGCGCGCACGCCGGCCGAATTCCACGCCGGCAATTTCGAGGGCACACGCGTCGTGCTGGACGCGGCGAGAGCGGCCAACGTCGGGCGCTTCGTCCATGTGTCGTCGCTCGCCGCGCGCGAGCCGCAGCTCTCGGGCTACGGCGCGAGCAAGGCCGCGTCGGAAGCGCTGATCCCGGCGGCCGGGATCGACTGGGCAATCCTGCGGCCGCCCGCGGTCTACGGACCGGGCGACCGGGAGACGTTCGAGCTGTTCCGGCTGGCGGCGCAGGGCATCGCGCTCGTCCCGATGCGCGGGCGGGCGTCGTTCATCCACGCCGACGACCTCGCCGCCGCGCTGCTCGCGCTGGCAACGGGCAGCGCGTCGGGCGTGTTCGAGCCCGACGACGGCCATCACGAGGGCTATGATCACGGCGACTTCGCCCGGCTGATCGGCGCCGCGGTGAATCGGCAGCCGCTCGTGCTGCGCGTGCCGCGCGCCGGCATGCTGGCGGGCGCCGCCGTCGATACCGCGCTCTCGCGATTGCGCGGCCGGCTGCCCAAGCTCAGCTTCGACCGCGCCCGCTATTTCGCTCATCCCGACTGGGTATCGCGCGGGCCAGCCATTCCGGGCTGGACGCCGCAGATCGCGGCGCCCGAAGGCCTTGCCGCGACCGCAGGCTGGTACCGCGAGGCGGGCTGGCTGAAAGCCTGAATGCGCTCCGGCCCTAGCCCAGCTGCTTGAGCCCGGTTTCGGCGATGAACGCCAGGAAGGTCGACACCAGCCCGACGAAGAACACCCGATAGGCATAGCCGAGGTAACGATATTTCTTGTTCTGGAGGACGAGCCCGAGCTGGTAGACGTCGCGGATCATCGCATTCGCGAGCTCGTCGAAATCCTCGAGCTTGGGCCTCATCACCTCGATGAACTCGGCTTCGCTCAGATGGGTGAAAGCCCCGAAGAACAGATAGTTGGGGTTCTGGCCCGGCCGCGTTTGAACCGACGGCAGGATGGCCATGACCCCCAGCGCCGCCGAGACGAAGGCGGAGACGGCGAGCACGACGAGCGGCGGCGACAGCGCCCGGTCCATGCCGTCGCGCAGAATGATGGTGAAGACGACGAACGTCGCGCCGATGAGGATGCTCGCCTTCTGATCAGCCATCGACGACAATTGCATATGATGCTGCTGCGTCGTGCGGAGCAGGTGGATCGCGTTCGACGCGGCAACCGGGTCGTGCGGGGCGTAGGTCACGCCGCGTACATGACACGGCCACGCAACAATCGGCAAGCGATCGTCATGTGTCCTCATCCTGCCGCGGCGTCGCCACAAAGTCTTGGCATCCGCGCCTTCAATCCATAAGGAGCCGGCCCATGTCCGACCCTACACCCGACCGCGCCGCCATCTTCGCTCGCCTCGCCGAGCTGATCGCCCCTTTGAACAAGAAGGAGATCGCGATCGCCGAGGACACGAACTTCGCGAACGATCTCGAACTCGACTCGCTGACGGTGATGGACCTCGTCGCCAACATCGAGGACGAATGGGATATCGTGATCCCGCTCAACCTGTTGCCCGAGCTCGAGACGGTCGGCCAGGTCGCCGATGCCGTCGCGCGCATGACGGACAAGTAAGATCGTGACCGACCTGCTTTCCAAGTTCGACGGCCTGATCGCCGAGCGCCAGGCGCTGCTCGACAGCGGCGTCAGCGATCCGTTCGCGATCGTGATGTCCGAGGTGAAGTCGCCGACCGAGGCGGTGATCAACGGCAAGGACACGATCCTCGTCGGCACCTACAACTACATGGGCATGACCTTCGACCCCGACGTCATTGCCGCAGGCGAGGACGCGCTGCGCCGCTTCGGCGCGGGCACCACGGGAAGCCGCGTGCTCAACGGCACCTACCAGGGTCACAAGGAAGTCGAGGAGGCGCTGCGCGACTTCTACGGCACCGAACATGCGATGGTGTTCTCGACCGGCTACCAGGCCAATCTCGGCATGGTGGCGACGCTCGCGGGGCGCGGCGACTATGTCGTGCTCGACGCCGACAGCCACGCCTCGATCTATGACGGCTGCGCGATGGGCAACGCCGACATCATCCGCTTCCGCCACAATTCGGTCGAGGATCTGTCGAAGCGGCTCGGCCGCCTGCCGCCCGAGGCGAACAAGCTCGTCGTGCTCGAGGGCGTCTACTCGATGCTCGGCGACATCGCGCCGCTCAAGGAGATGGTCGCCGCGGCGAAGGCGCACCCCAACGTCATGATCCTCGTCGACGAGGCGCACGGCATGGGCTTCTTCGGCGCGCACGGCCGCGGCGTCTACGAAGCGGCGGGCGTCGAGGCCGACGTCGATTTCGTCGTCGGCACCTTTTCCAAGTCGGTCGGCACCGTCGGCGGCTTCTGCGTGTCGAACCATCCGAAGTTCGAGATTCTGCGGCTGGTCTGCCGCCCCTATACCTTCACCGCGTCGCTGCCGCCGGCGGTCGTCGCCTGCGCGGCCACCTCGATCCGCAAGCTGATGCACAGCGACGCCAAGCGCGAGCGGCTGTGGGAAAATACGCGTCACCTTCACGGCGGGCTGACGCAGGCGGGCTTCACGCTGGCGACCGCCACGCCCGAGAGCGCGATCATCGCAGTCCTGATGCCCGACCAGCAGACGACCGCGATGATGTGGTCGGCGCTGATCGAGCTCGGCGTCTACGTCAACATGGCGCGCCCGCCGGCGACGCCGACGGGCATCTACCTGCTGCGCTGCTCGATCTGCGCCGAGCATACGGCGGCGCAGATCGACGCGATCATCGATCGCTTCAAGAAGGCCGCGGCGGCGACCGACTGCCAGCTCAAGGCCGCCTGATCGCGCCACCGCTCGCTTTGGCGACGGCAAAGGTCTAGACCTGCCTGCGCGTCCGCATCGCCAGCGCCAAGAGTCACGAGCCCCGCTCCGTGAGCATCACTGCAAGACCAGTCTGGCGGACGGAGCATCTCCGTCTTGCGATCGATGCGGCGTGCGTGGCGCTGTGGTCATGGACCGTCGAGTCCGGCGGTTTCCGGATGGACGAACGCGGGTTCGAGCTCTGGGGACTGCCATGGGCCGGCGAGGTCGGATTCGACGCGCTGTCGGCGCACATCCACCCTGCCTATCGCAACCGGGTCCGCGCCGCGTTCGAAGCGACCCGTTCGGTCGCCGGCTCCTACGAAATCGACTTTCGCATCATCTTGCGCGACGAGATTCGCTGGATCTCGGCGCGGGGCCAGGGCGCCGACGCCGGGATCGTCGATGGCGTGATGTTCGGCATCTTCCTCGACGTGACTGGGCGCAAGCAGGCCGAAGAGGGCAACGAGCTGCTCGCCGGCGAGATGAGCCATCGCGTCAAGAATCTGCTGGCGATCGCCACCGGGCTGACCGAGCTGACCTCACGGTCGACCGCGACGACGGCCGACATGACGCGCGAGCTGACGCAGCGGCTGACCGCGCTCGGCCGCGCGCACGATCTGATCCGCCCGCTCCAGGGCAAGGACGGCAAGGCGGCGCTGCTCGGCGACCTGCTGTCGGTCCTGCTCGCTCCCTATGACGATTCCGCCGCCTTCTCCGGCCGGATCCGCGTCGCGGTGCCGCGGATGGGCATCGGCGAGGCCACCGCAACCACGCTGGCGATGGTCATCCACGAGCTGGCCACCAACTCGCTGAAGCATGGCGCGCTTTCGGCCGAGACCGGGACGCTCGACATCTCGAGCCGCGGCGTCGACGACGACCTGCTGGTCGTCTGGGCCGAAACCGGCGGGCCGGCGGTCGATCGCCCCCCCGAGCTGCGCGGGTTCGGCAGCAAGATGATCGCGCGCAGCGTCGAACGCCAACTGGGCGGCGCCATCGATTATGACTGGCAGCCGACCGGCGTCGTCGTCACCTTGCGCCTGCGCAAGGACCGGCTGGCGGGATAGACTGCGCCGGCGCGGTGGCCTTCACTCGTCGGGGTCGAGATAGGTCAGCGCCGAGGCGATGAGGCCCTGCCCGCGCCCGGCATTCTGCTCCTCGCGTTCGCGCAGTTCATGCGTGGTGCACCCGAACAGCCCGTTGGGACCGACGGTGCTGCACGAACCGCTGCCGCCTTCGGCGCGATATTGCTGGTAGGCGAAGCGCTCGCCGTTGACGCTCAGCGCGCCGCGCGCGTTGACCGCCGGCTGGGCGGCGCGCGGCAGGCGGTAGCGAAGATTCTGCTGTTTCCGGCCGCAGACGACGATCTCGTCGGGGTTCGGCGCGGCGAGGCAGTCCGACCGCTTCTGCACGGTGCGCGTGAGCTCCCGATAGGTCTGCATCGAATCTTCGGCGGCCAGCGGCATCGCCAGCAGCAGCGCCGGCATCAACAGCAACGAGGCCCGAACGATCATGCCGCATCCTATCATGCCGGACGCGGTATGAAAGTCACCGCACCGCGCCCTTGCGCTTCAACTGGGGGAGCAGCAACAGTCCCGCGATGATCGGATGCCGGCGCTGCCACGGCGTGATGGCGATCTCGACACCCGAATGGCGGGTGATCTTCCACGCCAGATAGTCGATGCCGCCGTCGAAGGTCAGGCTGGCCTTGATCAGACGGACCGCCGACAGAATCTTCCCTTCGAGGCGACGCCGCGACCAGGCGCGTTCGCCGGCGACGGAATCGACCGCGTCGCGAAAAATCACCGTGTCGCCCGACAGGTCAGCGGCAAGGCATGCCGCAGCCAGCGCGGGCGCGGTGATCCGACGGTAGCGGTCGGGCGCGGTGTCGTAGAGCGTGACGCCCCTGCCCTGCTTTTCCGAGCGCAGTTCGGCATCGTAGGTGAGCGCGAAGGCACGCGTCCACAGGTCGCGGATCTCCAGCGTCTGCGGCAGCATGGGGCGCGCCGCCGCCAGCAGCGCCGGCGCCGCGTCGGCCACGGCATCGATGGCCGCGTCGCGCGCCCGGTCGTTGCGCGCCCAGACGAGCGCCGCAGGCTGCGCGAAGCGCGCCCAGACCGAGACGTTGCGCGTGCGCGCTGAGGCCAGCCGCGCGAAATCGGCAACGCTCAGCACCGCATATTTGGCGCGCAGCGATCCGCGCTCGGCGTAGAAGACGTTGGGCGGGATCAGCCGGTTGGCGGCGGCCAGCCAGCGCTTGCCATAGGCGCGGTCGTAGTCGTCAACGAGCAGGTAGAAGTCGAGCATCAGCCCGTCGAGCTGCTTCGACCACAGGCAGGAGCCGTAGAACAGCACCGCCTGCGACGCCGCGCCGTAGCGCGCCGCGACGTCGGCGGCGAACGCCCGCACCTCCGCGGCGACCGGCGCCTCGAGCTCGGCCGCGACGAGATCGCGGAGGTCGGTCACGCCGCGAGGCTGAGGAAGGGCACCGGCGCGGTGGGGGTCAGCACGATCGCGCGCCCGGCGGTCGCCTGGAAGATCTCGCCGTCGAGGATGACGCTCGGGCGATCGCCCTCGATGCGGATCTCGTCGCCGCGCTTCAGGTGGAAACCCTCGAAGCGGCTCTTGTCGAGCCGGCCGAGAATGGCGTTGACCGCAGTGCGGAAGACCGTCCCGCGCTGTTGTTCGATCGCCATCAGTTTCAGCGATCCCGAGCGGTCGGCGCCGTGCGAGCGCATGTTGAGCAGCAGCCGCTCGAGCGTCGTCACCATCAACAGGAAGAAGCGCCCGGACAGCTCGCCTTCGCGCTGCACCGACACCCGCACCGGCTTCAGCCGCATCGGCGAGAAGCGATTGCCGATCAACAAGCCGACGATCAGCGCCACCACGGTGATCAGGTGGCTCAGCCAGTTGGGCAGGCCGAGCGGATAGATTTTGTTGCGGCAGAACAGGATGCCGTCGGCGAGCCCGGCACCGCCGAGGAACATGCCGAGGACCGGGCGCGTGTTGTGACCATCCGAGAGCGCGATGAGCTGCCGCGAGACGACATGCGGCAGCACGTCCGCCTCGACGATCGCCATGATCTGCGCGAGCGCCCGCAGCGGGTCGCCCGAGACGCCGAGATCGAGCGCGATCAGGTTGGTCTTGCCGTTGGGCAGCACCGCGACGGGGGGCGGCGAGCCGGCGAAGTGGCCGCCGTGATAGAGTTCGGTCAGCGCTGCCTGCACGGTGCCGTCACCGCCGTTGATGACGAGCACGACGGGCTTCACCCGCGCGATCGTCTCGAGCGCCTCGGGGATTTCGGCGACGTCCTCCACCTCGAAGTGGAAGATGTTGGGATGGGCGGCGACGAAGTCGCGGACCCGCGGCAGCATCGCGCGGTTGCCGGTCGAGCGCGGGTTCGAGAGAAGCGCGACGATCGCCATCAATCGCGCTTCGCCACGAGCGGCTTGATCGACAAGCCGCTCCGGTAGTTCATCACCACGTCGACCACCGATACCCCCTCGCGCGCCGCGAACGACGCATCCTCATATTCCGGCTTGAGGTTGGTGAGCGAAAGCCGCGGGTTTCCCGAGAATCCGCCGCCGTCGTTCCAGCCGCTCTTGCCGTTGCCGTCGCGATCGTGGCGAACGGCGATCGCATAGTCGCCGTAGTTCGGCAGCTCGACGCAGATGTTCATGTCGCCCGACGCCGCCACCGGCAGTTCGATGCGCTTGAGCTTGGTCCCCTTGGCGAGGAACTCGTCGGGGTTGTTGCCGTAGAGCTGGACGCGGAGCATGCCGCCGCGATCCTTGAAGCCGTAGATGCGAACCAGCGCCGCCGGGCCCGGCGCGCCGGCGCGGCAGGCCGCCGCATCGGGTCCGAGGATCTCCTGCGCATAAGCGGGGGCGGCGGCGGAAACGGCCGTCAGGGCGAGCATCGCGGCAGCTAGCGTCTGCGCGCCGCGTTCGAACGATTTCTTCATGACCTGTAACCTCCAGCGGGCTATACCCTGCCCGCTCAGCATATCGCTGTTGATCACGGCATATGGTGGCCGGATGAGGCCAAAGTTTGACGAGAGGGCGACGAAAACTTGCGTCTGTTCACGCGCTTCGATCGCTATCTCGCGCGGCTGATCGCCCTGCCGCTGCTGGCGACGCTGATGATCTCGGCGATGCTGCTCCTGCTCGAGAAGATGCTCAAGCTGTTCGACTTCGTGGTCAACGAAGGCGGGCCGGTGTCGGTCGTCTGGGCGATGCTCGGCAACCTGATCCCGCAATATCTGGGACTCGGCATCCCGATCGGCCTGCTGCTCGGCGTGCTGCTCGCCTTCCGCAAGCTCGCCCTGTCGAGCGAGCTCGACGCGCTGCGCGCGGTCGGCATTTCCTACAACCGGCTGCTGTTCGTCCCCTACCTCTACGCCGCCGCGCTGGGACTGCTGACGCTGCTGATCGTCGGCTTCGTCCAGCCCTACACTCGCTACGCCTATGAGGGGCTGCAGTTCGAGCTGCGGTCGGGCGCGCTCGGCGCCAGCATCAAGGTCGGCGAGTTCGCGACGCTCGGCAAGCGCATGACGCTGCGCGTCGAGGAGAGCCACAACCAGGGGCAGGATCTGCACGGCATCTTCGTTCGGGCCGAATCGAAGTCGGGCAAGACGCTGGCGGTGAGCGCCGAACGCGGCACCTTCCTCGCCACCGACGATCCCGACGTCATCCTGCTGCGCCTCACCGACGGCGTGCTCGTCCACGACGCGCCATCCTACACCGCACCGCGCGTCCTCGGCTTCGCCGTCCACGACCTGCCGATCGACCTGCCGCAGATCGACGCCTTCCGCGCCCGCGGCGACCTCGACGACGATGAGCGCACGCTTCCCGAGCTGGCACGCGTCGGCGCCGATCCCAGCGCCAGCGCGATGACCCGCGCCGAAAGCATCGCCAATTTCCACCGGCGGCTCGTGCAGGTGATGGTGGTCGCGGTGCTGCCGCTGCTCGCCGTCGCGCTGGCGGTGCCGCCCAAACGCTCGTCGTCGGCGCTCGGCGTGTTCGTCAGCCTGGTGATCGTCATCGTCTACAACGAGATTTCGGAATATGCCGAGCGGCTCGGCGCCGCCGGCAAGGCCGACCCCTTCCTGTCGCAATGGGGACCGTTCGCAGTCTTCGCCGCGCTCTGCGGCTGGCTCTACTATGTCCTCGCCTTCAAGCCGGGCGGCCAGCCGATCGGATCGCTCGACAAGGTCTTCACCGATCTCGCCGGCCGGCTCGTGCGGCTCGTCCGTCGTCGCCAGAACTGGCGCGACGATGCGCTGTCGGCCGGCTAGGGGGCGCGACCGTCATGGCCTTCTCGCTCCCCTCGCGGATCATCGCCGGCTATACCGCGCGGCTGTTCCTCATGCGCGTCTTCGCCTTCCTGGTGGCGCTCACCGTCATTCTCCAGACGCTCGACCTGCTGACCGAAAGCTCGAAGATCCTCGCCGCGCCGGGCAACGGCAATGCCGAACTCTGGCACTATGTGACGCTGCGCATCCCGCAACTGATCAATCAGTTCCTGCCCTTCTCGGTGCTGCTGGGCACGCTGGTGACGCTGGCGACGCTCAACCAGAACAGCGAGATCGTCATCTTCAAGGCGTCGGGAATCTCCGCGCACCAGATTCTGGCGCCGCTGATCGCCGCCGCCTTCGGCATCGCCGCGCTGCATTTCGCGTTCAGCGAAGCTGTGCTCGTCAACACCAACCGCCAGCTCGCAGCGTGGGAGCGCGTCGAATATGGCGCGATTCCCCCCGATACGCCGGTCGGCCGCGAGGCCTGGGTGCGCGAGGGGGGCCGGCTGTTCCACGCGCAGACGGTCACCGGCCTCGGCACGGCGACGCTGCTGCGCGACCTCACCGCGTACGACCGCACCGGCGGGCCGTTGAAGGAAATCGTGCGCGCCGAGACCGCCCGTCCCACCGCCGACGGCTGGCGGCTCGAGAACGTCCGCCGCTTCGACGTGGCGCGCGGCGTACAGGAGCGGCTTGCCGTGCTCGACGTCAAGTCCGACATCGACGCCGCGCGCTTCACCGCCACCTCGGTCGATCCCGAGCAGACGCCGTTCTGGGAGCTGCGCGGCGCCATCCGCGAGGTAAGCGCGGCGGGCCGCCCCGTCGACACGCTGATCGCCGGCCTGCACCACAAGATTTCGGGCCCCTTGTCGGCGGTGCTCATGCCGCTGCTCGGCGCCGTCGCCGCCTTCGGCCTCGCCCGCTCGGGCAAGCTGTTCGTGCGCGCGGTCGTCGGAATGGGCCTCGGCTTCGCCTATTTCGTCGCCGACAACTTCATGCTGGCGATGGGCCAGTTCGGCGCCGCCCCCCCGGTCCTCGCCGCCTGGGCGCCGTTCCTGCTGTTCTTCCTGGTCGGGGAAGCGGTCCTCTTCCGCACCGAGGAATGACCGAGCCGCCCGCGGCGATCGGCAAGCAAGACATCGCGCGCGGCGCCGGCTCGGTGGCGCTGTCGCGGATGGGTGCGCTGATCGAGGCGATCACCCAGCCGATCTATACCTGGCTGTTCGGAATCGCGACCTACGGGCTCTACACCGTGCTCTGGGCGTGGGTGAACCTGGTGTCGAACTGCGTCGACATGGGCTTCACCAGCGCGCTGCAACGCGTGATCCCGCAGGCCGACGGCGAAGCGCGCGCGCAGGCGACGCTGAAGCTGGCGCTCGTCGTCGGCGTGCTGCCCAGCGTGGCGCTGGCGATCGGCGCGAGCCTCGCCGCGCAGCCGCTCGCGGCGCTGGTCAACGTCGCGCCCGCCGACCGGCCGGCGCTCGCCACCGGCATCATGCTCTTCGCCTGGGCGTTGCCGCTGTGGACCTTTGTCGAGATCGCCACCGCGGCGCTGCGCGCCCGGCGCGCCTTCGGGCCCGAGATCCGGCTGCGCATCTTCTGGGAGCAGGTGGTGCGGCTGGCGCTCGCCGTGCTGCTGTTCGCGGCGGGCTTCCGCACGCTGGGGCTGCTGATCGCGCATCTCGGCTCGCTGTTCGTCACCGCCGGCCTGTCGCTGCGGCTGCTCGGCCGCTACTATGACCTGGGCGCCACGCTTCGTGCGCCGTTCGACCGCACCGCGCTGCGCGAACTGATGCTGTCGGGCCTGTCGGTGCTGCCGTCGAACATCACCCGCCGCATCTTCCAGGACGGGCCGCCGATCCTGCTCAACCTCATGGTGCCCGGGTCGGGCGGCGCGACCGCGGCGGGCCTCTACGGCATCGCCCGCAAGATCGCCAGCGTGCCGCAGATCATCCGCCTGACCTTCCTCTACGTCATGGCGCCGCTCGCGTCGGCGCAGGCCGTCGTCGACCGGCGCGCGATCCAGCCGCTCTATGCCTTCGCGACGCGTCTCTCGACCGTGCTGGTGCTGCCGCTCGCGGTCGCGCTGATCCTGCTCGGCGACCAGATTCTCGACCTGTTCGGCCCGGGCGCGCAGGCGGCGCTGCCGATCCTCGTCGCGCTGGTCATCGGTCGCGCCGTCGAAACCGTGCTCGGCGCGGCGGGCCCGGTGATCGAGACGACCGGCCACCGCGGGCTGCCGCTGCTCAACAGCCTGATCGGGCTCGCCGCCTGGGGGGCGCTGTCGTTCCTGCTCGTCCCGTCGCTGCGCGGCGCCGGCATGGCGATCGCGGTCAGCGCCGGCTGGAGCCTCGCCGCGCTGCTTGCGATCGCCGAGGTGCGCCTCGCCAACGGGCTGCGCACCTTCTCGGGTCGGCTCTGGGCCGGGCTGGCGATATCGGCGGCAACGGGCGCCGTCATGTGGGGCGCCGATCGCGCGGCGGCGGCGTGGGGCGATCGCGTCGAGGCGGCGGTGGTGCTGCTGCTGTTCGTCGCCGCCACGTGGCTGGGGCTGCGCTTCGGGCTCACGCGCACCGACCGCGAGGCGCTCGGCACGGTCGGTCGGCGCCTGCGGCTCAGCCGATGACGGCGGTCGCCTTCCTGTACGTCGGCGGGCCGCACCAGGTGTTCCATGCCGCCCCGGCCGCCGCCGCGCTGGCGCGGACGCATCCCGACGTTCGGGTCGTCAACTATGCGGCGGGCGGGCGATCGGCCGAACTGATCCGGCGCGTCTACGCCGCCTATGACGCGCCCGCGCCCGACATCCGGCCGTTCGACCCGCCCTGGTGGGGGGAGGTCGCCGCGACGATCAGCGGCCGCGCCAGCGCGCGCAAGCTCCCGTCGCTGTTCAGCCATCGCCGCGAACTCGCGGCTTTCGACGCGATCGTCACCGCCGAATGCTCGTCGAGCATCCTGCGGCGCATGGGGCTCGCCGACAGCCGAATGGTGCTCATCCCGCATGGCGCCGGCGACCGTGCCATCTCGGTCGAGCCCCGCATGGCGCTGTTCGACGAGGTGCTCGTCGCCGGCCCCAAGAATGCCGAGCGCATGATCGCCGAAGGCGTCGTCGCCCCCGACCGCTGCAGCGAGGTCGGCTATCTCAAGCTCGACCTGATGCCGCGGCTGCGCGGCCAGCGCGAGCCGCTGTTCGCCAACGGCCGGCCGACGGTCCTGTACAATCCGCATTTCAAGCGCGAGCTGTCGTCACTGCCGGTAGCGCGCGAGGTCATCGCGGCGTTTGCGGCCGAGGACCGCTTCAATCTCGTCTTCGCGCCGCACATCCGCGCCTTCGAGGATGCGAGCGTCGCCGAGCGGCGGTCGTGGGAAGCGCTGGCGGTCGAGGGCCGGATCGTCATCGACCTCGGCAGCGATCGGCTGATCGACATGAGCTACACGATCGGCGCCGACATCTATCTCGGCGACGTCAGCAGCCAGGTCTACGAGTTCCTCGCCGAGCCGCGCCCCTGCGTCTTCGTCGACGCGCACCGCGCCGCGTGGCGGGATGACCCGAGCTATGCCTTCTGGAATCTCGGCGACGTGTGCTCGCCGGGCAACGTCATTGCCGCCGTGGCCGATGCACCCGCGCGCCATCGTCACTATATCGACGCACAGAGGGCAGCGGTGGCTGCGTCATTTGGCGTCAGCCAGGGCGCCGCTCTCCGGGCGGCCGAACGCATCCTGGGGGTCACCAGGACGGCAGAGGCGTCCTAAAACTGCCGCAAAGCGTTCACATATGCCCAAGGATAGACGGGCATCCTGAAGCCCGAGCCCATTGTTAGGATCGCCTGGTGAAAGTCATCACGCCGCGTCTCGGAATCTGGAACCGGACCCATCATCTCAACAAGATGACCCTGGGGGAGCTGGTCGTCGCCTATTTCCAATATTATGCGATTCAGGCCTATCTGCTGTTCGCGGCGATCTCCACCTATGTGGCGATCGCCTATCCGACGACGCCGCTGCGCGCGCTGGCCGCGGTGGCAGTGGCGATCGCCGCCTATCCGTTCGCCTGGTACATGCTCCACCGCTACGTCCTGCACGGCCGATGGATGTTCAAGTCGCCGCTGACCGCCAAGGTGTGGAAGCGCATCCATTATGACCACCACCAGGATCCCAACCATCTCGAGATTCTGTTCGGTGCGCTCTACACGACGCTGCCGACGATCGCGCTCGTCACGATTCCGGTCGGCTATCTGATCGGCGGCGTCGGCGGCGGTGCGGCGGCGTTCGCCGCTGGCCTGCTGATGACCTGCTTCTACGAGTTCGCGCACTGCATCCAGCACCTGTCGTACAAGCCGAAATCGCCGTGGCTCGCCGACATGAAGGCGCGTCACATGGCGCACCATTTCCACGACGAATCGGGCAATTTCGGCATCACCAGCTTCACCTGGGACAAGCTGTTCGGCACCTATTACGACCGGCCCGAGCGCCCCGAGAAGAGCGAGACGGTGTTCAACCTCGGCTACACGCCCGAGATCGCGAAGATCTATCCGTGGGTCGCGCGCGAATCGGGCGGCGTCGAGACCAGCCATCCGCGCCGGCGCGGCGCGAATGGCGGCGACGACGACCGCAAGGCCGCCTAGGTCCGCATGACGGGGGACATCGTGATCCGGCCGGTCGAAACCGCGGCCGACCGGAAGCGCTTCGTCGAGCTGCCCTTCCGCCTCTACCGCAACGATCCGATGTGGCGACCGCCGCTCAAGGCCGAGGTCCACGGCCTGATCGGCGGTCCGAAGTCCAACCCGTGGTTCGAGCACGCGCGCGCGCGGCTATGGCTCGCCGAGCGCAACGGCGAGGTCGTCGGCCGCATCTCGGCGCAGGTCGACGAACTGGTGCTCGCGCACATGGGTGCCGGCACCGGCCAATGGGGAATGTTCGAGGCGGTCGATGACGCGGGGGTCGCCGCGGCGCTGCTCGACACCGCCGAGGCCTGGCTGCGCGATCAGGGCATGACGCGGTCGCTCGGGCCGTTCAGCCTGTCGATCTGGGACGAGCCTGGCCTGCTCGTCGACGGCTTCGACGAATCGCCGACCGTGATGCTCGGGCATCACCTCCCCTATTACGCCCGCCTCATCGAGGCGCACGGCTATCGCGGCGTCAAGGACCTGCTCAACTACGACCTGCCGATCGCGGCGGGCTTCCCCGAGAAGTTCAACCGCATCGTCGCGCTCGGCGAGCGCAACGAGCGGATCCGCATCCGCAAGGTCGACAAGTCGCGCTTCACCGAGGAAGCAGCGCTGATCCTCGACATCCTCAACGACGCCTGGTCGGACAATTGGGGCTTCATCCCCCTCACCCCGGCCGAGGTCGCCTATGTCGGCAAGAAGCTCAAGCCCATCGTGTTCGAGGACCTGGTGCGCGTCGCCGAACTCGACGGCGAGCCGGTGGCGTTCATGATCACCCTCCCCGATCTCAACGAACTGACCGCCGATCTCGACGGCAAGCTCTTCCCGTTCGGCTGGGCGAAGCTGCTGTGGCGGCTGCGCAAGCCCCGGGTCACGCGGATGCGCGTGCCGCTGATGGGCGTGCGCAAGTCGCAGCAGGGGTCGCGCTTCGCCTCGATGATGGCGCTGATGCTCGTCGAACATATCCGCCGCGACGCCACCGCGGTCTTCGGCGCGGTGCGCGGCGACTTCGGCTGGGTTCTCGAGGACAATGGTCCGATGCGCAGCATTGCCGACGTCATCGACGCCAAGGTCAGCAAGACCTACCGGATCTACGAGCGCGCGCTGGCGGCCTGAGCCGGCAGCTCAGCGTTCGGCGGGCACGTCGGGCAGCGGCGGCGCCTGGGCGGCGCGCCGATCCGGCGCCACTAGCTCGACCTCGGCGGGCCAGTGGCCCTGTGCGTTCTCGACGACGATCTCGCGCAGCAGCCGCGTGGCCTCGGCCTCGCGGCCGGCGAAGCGATGCTCCATCGCCGCGGCGAACTTGACGTTGGGGTCCTTCGACGCCGCCGCCTCGGCGAGCGGGATGCGGCCCTGCATCACCTTCACCGCCTGATGGTAGGCGGCGTTCTCGATCAGATCGAGCTCGGCCGGCACCTGGGCGATCGCCGCGCGCGCCGCGTCATGCTCGCCGAGCTTGCGATGCGCCAGATAGGTCCAGTAGGCGATCGGCGGCACCAAGTCGTTCTTCGCGAATGGCCAGGTCATGTCGAACGCGGTCCGCAGCCCGGCGAGCATCGTCCGATAGTCGCCGACCGCGAAACTGGTCTGCGCATGATAGTAGATCATGTTGCCGCGATAGGTGCCGAGCGTGATGCCGACGCGGTTGGCGATGCCGTCGGGCTCGAAATGGTCGGGCTTGCCCGCCATCAGCCGCAGCCCTTCGCGATAGTCGGCGAGCGCCGCCTCGAACTGGCGCGAGCGGGCGAGCTTGCGCCCGCGGTAGCGGCGCAGCTCGTAGCTTTCGGGAAATTGCGCGATCGCCGCGGTCAGCACGTCGACCGATTCGCAGAAGCGCCCGAGATAGGACAGGCGGCGCGCCACCCAGAAATGCGACTCGGGCCGGTCGGGGGCGATGCGCAGCATGGCGCGCGCGCCCTCGAGATCCTGCTCGAGCCGCTTCTGCGTCGCCGCCGAGAATTGGGGAAGGCGCAGCGGCGTGCCGATCAGCGACCGGTCGCAAGAACCGGCCTCGACGGCATTCGCCGGAAGCTCCGCGGCGGCGGGCGCTGCGGTGGCGAGCAGCAGCGCGCAGATCGCGCGCCTCATCCGACCACCTCGGCGTAGAGGCGGCGCAGATTGCCGCCCATGATCTTTTCGGCGTCGCCCGACTTGAGCCCGAGCTTGCGCACGCCGTCCCAGACCACCTCCATGCGGCGCGGCCCGTTGAGCTCGTCGATGAACAGCGGCCATTCGTCGGGATTGAAGTTCGCACCCTCCTCGCGCTTGAGCTCGGCCATATATTCGGGCGTCATCTCGATGACGCGGTGGTCGCGGTCGCTGCCGATCGCCACATGCTCGGCGCCGGCGACCTTCACCGCATGCGCGATGTGCTGGAAGTAGACCGCGAGCGCGCCCTTGCGCGCATGCGTCATGAACGGCCGCATCTGGCAGAGGCCGACGACGCCGCCCTTGTCGGCGAGCGCCTTCAGATTGGCATCGGTGGTGTTGCGCACATTGTCGAACAGCGCCCGGCAGGCGGTATGCGACACCACCACCGGCCTGGCCGAGGCTTCGATGGCGTCGGCCATCGTCTTCATATTGGCATGCGACAGATCGATCAGCATGCCCTTGGCGTTCATGCGCTCGACGAGTTCGCGGCCGAAAACGGTGAGGCCGTTGGCGCCCAGCTCCTTGCAGCCGGCGCCGGCCCAGTTCTGGTGGTTGTAGGTCAGCTGCGCCGAGCGGACACCCATATCGTAGAATTCGTCGACGCGCTCGAGGTCGTGGCCGAACTGCGTCGAATTCTGGAACAGGTAGAAGACCGCGATCTGGCCGGCGGCGCGCGCCTTGTCGATGTCGGCGACGCTCGTCGCCTTGCGGTACAGCGCGGGATGCGCGGCGAAATAGGCGTCGTGCGCGCGTACCGCGGCGACCGCTTCCTCATAGGCCGCCTGCTCGTAGCTCTTGGGATCGCAGAGCGTGATGGTGATGGCGTCGAGCCCGCTGGCGTGCATCGCGCGGACCAGCGCCGCATCATATTCGGGGCGCACCTCGCCCATCGCATCGAAGGTCAGCGGGCGGTCCGCCGCCGCCGCAACGGCGGCCTTGCCCGCGAGCATCGCCGCGCCGATGGCGGTGCCGCCGATTACGAACTGTCGCCGGTTCATCCTGACCTCCCCTTATTTCCTATCCGAAAATTATAGCGGATCGGAAGGGAAGTAAAGCAGCTCAGCCCGTGTTGATCCAGAGGACGACGGCGTCCTCCTCGCTGACGCTGTAGGCCGCATGGCGCATCGAGCTGTCGATGTAGACGCTGTCGCCCGGCCCGAGGATCGCCGGCTCGTAATGCTCGGTGTGGAAGCAGAGCTTGCCCTCGAGCACGTAGAGGAATTCCTCGCCGCCATGCTTCGACCAGCTGGTGAAGCTCTCGAGGTCGCGCGCCTTGATGCGCGTGACGAAGGGCAGGATCTTCTTGTGCGTCAGTTCGACGGCGAGCAGCCGGTGGGCATAGACCGGCGTCTCCATCAGCCGGCCGGCATTCGCCAGCGTGATGCTGCGCCGCCCGCTCGCCACCTCGCCGCGGTTGCTCGCGAACAGCTCGGTGATGTCGATATCGAAGCCCGAGGCGAGCTTCTGGACGACATCGAAGGTCGGCGACATCTGGTCGTTCTCGATCTTCGACAGCGTCGAGGGCGCCAGCCCGGTCATCCGCCCCGCCTCCTCGAGCGTGAGCCCGCGATCGTGACGCAGCTGCCGCAGCCGCTCGCCGGGCCGGATCAGCGCCGTGCCGCCGGCAGGGCGGTTGCGCACCGTCTTGAGGATGTCCGGCGCCTCGGCTTTGGGTCGTGCCACTCGGCGGTCTCCGATCGGGTTTCCATCCGACGCGTGAGGGCGCGCCGGATGGAATCATAATGCCGGCTTTTCCGATACGCCACGAGATTGATGCGGGCGTGGCGGGCGGCACCCGGGAGGTGGGTGCCGCCCGGGGGGGGGACGCTAGAAGTTGAGACGGCCGCTCAAGTAATAATAGCCGCCGCTGACGCCGAAGACGCTGTGGTTGTCATAGATGATCCCGTTCGCCGCGAGGCCCGGACCGCGGCCCGGCGGATATTTGTCGAACAGGTTGCGCGCGCCGACCGCGAGCCCGAACTGCTCGGTGAAGTCGTAGCTCGCCTCGACGTCGAACAGCACCACCGCCTTGCGCGGCAGGAAGTCGGCCGCGCCGCTCAGGCGCTTCCAGGCGCCGTAATAGGTGCCGCGCGTCATCAGGCTGAAATCACCGATGCGGTTGGTGATCGAGGCGTTGCCGCGCCAGTTGGGCGTGCCCTCCTCGAACTCGATGACCTGCGCCGGGGTGTAGAAGCCGGTCGGGTCGCTCTTCAGATGCTGCTCATTGTAGTTAACCGCGAGGCTGAAGTCGGTCTCGTTGCCGCCGCCCCAGCCGAGCTTGTAGGTGCCGACGAAGTCGACGCCGCGCACCCGCGTATCGAGCTTGTTCTGGAAATAGCGCACCTGCTGCACCGAGGCGCCGTTGGGGAAGCCGAGCGCCGCGAGCGCCGCCCGCTGCGCCGCCGTCGTGTTGACCGACGGGGTGAGCAGCAGGCGATCGTCGACGTCGATCTGGTAGAAGTCGAGCGTCGCGAGGAAGCCATTGTCGGGCGAGAAGACGATGCCCGCCGACTTGTTGAACGAGGTCTCGGGGATCAGCGGCGCCGAGCCGAACACCTGCGCCGCGGGCGAGCCCGGCACCAGCACGGCATCGAGGATGAAGTTGTTGGTAATGCGGTCGATCTGCGAGGTCTGGCTGGTGCCGAACACCTGGCCGGCGGCCGGGGCACGGAAGCCGGTGCTCACCGAGCCGCGAACCGCGAAGGCGTCGCTCAGCTCGTAGCGGCTGGCCGCCTTGAAGCTGAAGTTGTCGCCGAACTCCTTGTAATCCTCGTAGCGGCCGGCGATCGCGACGTTCCAGCCCTCGAGCGGATCGGTATCGGCCTCGGCGAACACCGCATAGCTGCTCGAATCGAAGGCGCCGGCGATGTCGGGGCTGAAGCCCTGGAAGCCGTTCGAACCGACGGGCAGGTCGCGCAACGGGCCGACCGCATAGGACGCCACGTCGCCCTGGCCGATCGTATAGGTTTCCTTGCGATAGCTGACGCCGCCGAACACCAGCAGGTCGCTGGCGAAGGCGTCGGTGGCGACGGTGTACGACCCCTCGGCGTCGAGCTGGACTTCCTTCTGCTCGAGCGAACCCGGCTTGAAGGTCGTCGGCGAGCGGACGCCCAGCGACGGATTGATCGTGTTCGAGATCGTATAATCGACCTTGCTCTTGCCGAGGCGCGCCGACACGTCCCAGGCGAAGGCGCCCTGCTCCTTGCGCAGGCCGCCGACCAGCCCGAGGTCGGTGAGGTCGCCGCTGAACTGCGGGACGTAGCCGCCCGGGTAGATCGTCGTCAGGTCGAAGATTTCCGGGTGCGCGGCGGTGCCGTCGAGCGCCGAATTGCCGAAGCTGGCATGCGCCGGAAAGCCGCCGGCGGCGCGCGACTGCCGGTAGGAGAAGCCCACCGTGCTGTCGGTCATCATGTAGTTGGCGAAGAAATAGGCCTCGACGTCGGCACCGAGATCCTTGCCGGCGTTGAGCACGGTCTTGAACGAGCGATAGTCGGGCTCGCCGAGCTCGAGCGGGTGCTCGGGCACGCCCGGCTGGCCGAGCGCGCGCAGCGCCACCGCGCCGACCGGCTGGCCGCCGCGGAAGGTCTTCGCCTGGTCGGTGTACTGCGCGCTGACGTTCATGAAGCCGCCATCGCCGAGCGGCAGGCCGAAATTGCCCTGGATGTCGTAGGTGTCGCCGTCGTTCTTGTAATATTGGCCGATGTGCGCGGTGACCGAGCCGCCCTCGGTGTCTTCCTTGAGCTCGAGGTTGATCACGCCGGCGATCGCGTCCGAACCATATTGCGCCGAGGCGCCGTCGCGCAGCACCTCGATCCGCGACAGCGCGATCGTCGGGATGACGTTGAAGTCCTGGCCCTGCGAGCCCGAGGTCGTGGCGTGGCCGGTGCCGATCTGGACGATCGCCGACCGGTGGCGGCGCTTCTTGTTGAGCAGCAGCAGCACATGGTCCGACGGCGAGGCGCGCAGCGTGATCGGACGGACGAACGACGAGCCGTCGTTGAGCGGCAGGCGCTGCGCGTTGAACGCCGGGACGAGCGTGCGGAGCGCGTCGTTGACGTCGGTGTAGCCGGTGGTCGAGACCACCTCGGGCTCGAAGACGTCGATCGCGACGGGGCTGTCGGCGATGGTCCGGTCGCGGCGGCGCGACCCGAGCACGACGATGTCCTCGGCGTCGGCATCGGTCATCGCGACCTGCGTCTCGGGGTCGGCATCGGTCATCACCGCCTGCGCCCGCGCTTCGGCGACGCCGACGATGGTCAGCACCGATGGCAGCACGATGCGCGAAATCCAGCTCTTCATGTCATTCCCCTTGTTTCCGCCCGGACCCCAGAGCCCTCGAATGTTATTTTCCTATCATAAAATTTCCGATCGTGAAGATGTTTTATTTTGCATCGCCAATCGGCGCGCGGCCGCGCCATAGCGCCCGAAATGCGCGCAGGGCCCCGCTCCTGCGGGGAATCAGCTTCGGGTCGGCCCCAAATCGCTGCCGCCCAACGCTGAATCGCCCGATGGCTCCACTATACTATCGGAAATATATTTTCGCATCAGCTTGCGCGGATTGGGGCTTTGGTGTTGAAGACGCGGCATGAACATGCTGTCGCCCGCCGCCCAATCCGCCTTCACCATCGACCGAGCCGCCGATCCCGCGCAGACGCATGCGAACGCCTTCCAGGCGCTCGGCCTGTCGCTCGATTCGCATCGCGGCGAGGATCTCGCCGTCCGCTCGCCGATCGACGGCGCGCTGCTGGCGACGCTCAGCGTTCACGGCACCGCCGACGTCGAAGCGATGGTCGCGCGCGCCCGCACCGCCTTCCTCGCCTGGCGCACCGTCCCGGCGCCGCGCCGCGGCGAGCTGGTGCGCCGCTTCGGCAATCTCGTACGCGAGAATATCGAGCCGCTCGCCGCGCTGCTGTCGGCCGAGAACGGCAAGATCCTCGAGGAAGCGCGCGGCGAGGTCCAGGAGGTGGTCGACATCTGCGAGTTCGCGGTCGGCCTGTCGCGCCAGCTCTACGGCCTCAGCATCGCCTCCGAGCGCCCGCAGCACCGGCTGACCGAATATTGGCACCCGGTCGGCGTCCTCGGGCTGATCTCGGCCTTCAACTTCCCCGCCGCGGTATGGGCGTGGGGGACGACGGTGGCGCTGGTCTGCGGCGACAGCGCGATCTGGAAACCCTCGGAAAAGACGCCGACCACGGCGCTCGCCTTCGTCGGCCTGCTGCAGCGCGCGATGCGCGACTTCGATTCGGCACCCGCGCACCTCGTCCAGCTGGCGATCGGCGGCGCCGATCTCGGCCGCTGCCTCGCCGACCATCCCGGCATCGACATCCTGAGCGCGACGGGAAGTACGACGATGGGCCGCGATGTCGCCGAGCGCACCGCGCGCCGCTTCGCACGCTCGATTCTCGAACTCGGCGGCAACAACGCGATGATCGTGACGCCGAGCGCCGAGCTCGATCTCGCGATTCCCGCCATCACCTTCGCCGCCGCCGGCACCGCCGGCCAGCGCTGCACCACGCTGCGCCGGCTGATCGTCCATGCCGACCGCAAGGCCGAGCTGCTCGCCCGGCTGATCCCGGTGATGGGCCGGCTCGAGACGGGCAACCCGCTGCGCCCCGGCGTCCAGGTCGGACCGCTGATCGATGGCGCCGCCTATCGCCGGATGCAGGCGGCGCTCGACCGCGCCCGCGCCGAGGGCGGGACCGTCCATGGCGGCGAGCGGATCGACGACGGCGTCCCGGCGAACGGCCATTATGTTCGTCCGGCGATCGTCGAGATGCCCGGCCAGACGCCGATCGTCTGCGAGGAGACCTTCGCGCCGATCCTCTATGTCATGACCTATCGCACGCTCGACGAGGCGATCGCGCTGCAGAACGGCGTGCCGCAGGGCCTGTCGTCGAGCATCTTCACGATGGACATGCGCGAGGCGGAATATTTCCAGTCGGCGCTCGGCAGCGACTGCGGCATCGTCAACGTTAACATCGGCACCAGCGGCGCCGAGATCGGCGGGGCGTTCGGCGGCGAGAAGCAGACCGGCGGCGGCCGCGTCTCGGGATCGGACAGCTGGAAGAACTATGTCCGCCGCGCCACCGCGACGGTCAATTATTCGAGCGCGCTGACCCTGGCGCAGGGCGTGCGCTTCGACGTGATCGAGGACGACCGGGCCGATGCGCCCCAACAGGGAGGGAATTGATGTCGAACCATAGCCTGAAGGCGATGCTGCTGGCCGGCGCGCTGGTGCTCGCTGCCCCGCTCGCCGCGCAGCCGACCGGCGAGAGCGTGCAGGGCACCTCGCTGCTCGGCCAGCCGCTCGTCACCTCGCCCAACCGCAACGCCAACGTCGCGCCGGTCGAGACGCTAGCGCGCGCCGCGCGCGACGCCAAGGCGGCGTTCGACGCCGGCATGACCGTCGACAACGCCACCTGGTACGGCCGCATCCTGTTCTATCAGGGCTACACCAAGGAATCGCTCGCGGTGTACGACGCCGCGCTCAAGCGCTTCCCCAATTCGCCCAAGCTGCTGCGCCACCAGGCGCACCGGCTGTTCTCGCTGCGCCAGTTCGACAAGTCGATCGAGGCCGGCCTGAAGGCGGCGAAGCTTTATGAAGGCCAGCCGCTCGAGCGCGAGAAGCTCGGCCCCGACTATTTCCCGGCCGATCCCGACATCGTGCAATTCTATCTCTACTATCACCTCGGCCAGGCCTATTTCGCCAAGCACGACTTCGCCAACGCCGCCAAGTGGTTCACCAAGTCGGGCGAGACGTCGATGTTCGACCGCGACCTGTCGAACCAGACGGCGAGCACCTACTGGCGCTACCTGTCGCTGGCGCGCGGCGGCGAGATGATCGAGGCGACCAGGCTGATCGACGACTTCGACGTGCGGCTGTTCCACCTGCACCCCAAGGGCGGCTCCGACGTCTATTTCGACGCGATCCAGCTGTTCAAGGGCAACCGCGCCGCCAACAGCTTCTTCAGCGACAAGGACAGCGGCCGCGCCTTCGCCACCGCCGACGCGACCGCGGCGTCGACGGCCTACAGCCTCGCCAACTATCACCTGCTGATGGGCAACCGCGACGAGGCCAAGAACTGGCTCAAACGCGCCATGGCGGTCGACGCCTGGAGCTTCTTCGCGCGCATCCAGGCCGAGGCCGACTGGGTGGCGCTGTTCCCCGGCGAGAAGCCCTGAGCCGCGCCGCCGACGGCCGAATGACGAAGGCCCGGGCGACGCCCGGGCCTATTCCATTCTTGCGACCGGAGACTGCCGGGCCAGATTCCCTCGTCATTCCCGCGAAGGCGGGAACCCAGCACGAAAAAAGGAGCCCGCCATAGCGGGCGTGTTGACTGTCGGACTGGGTCCCCGCCTTCGCGGGGATGACGATCTGGACTGCCTGCCGGCGCGTTCAGCGCAGCTCGACCCACACGGGCACATGGTCGCTCGCCCGCTCCTGCCCGCGCACGTGCCGGTCGATGCCGGCGTTGAGCAGCCGGTCCGCCGCGGCGGGCGACAGCAGCAGATGGTCGATGCGGAAGCCGGCGTCGCGCTGCCAGGCGCCGGCCTGATAGTCCCAGAAGGTGTACATCGGCCCGGTCGGGAAGCGGCTGCGGATCGCGTCGGTCCAGCCGGCGTTGACCAGCCGGCGAAAGGCGGCGCGCGATTCGGGCTGCATCAGCGCGTCGTCCTGCATCGCGCGGACCGAATAGACGTCCTCGTCGGTCGGGATGACGTTGTAGTCGCCGCACAGCACGACCGGACGCTCGAGCGCCCACAGCGCGCGCGCATGCGCGTCGAGACGCGCCATCCACGCGAGCTTGTAGTCGAACTTGGGACCGGGCTGCGGATTGCCGTTGGGCAGGTAGATGCTGGCGACGCGGACACCGTCGATCTCGGCCTCGAGATAGCGCGACTGCTCGTCGCTATCGTCGCCCGGAAGGCCGACACGGACCTCCACCGCGGGCGCTTTGGACAGGATCGCGACGCCGTTGAAGCCCTTCTGCCCGTGAACGAGCACATGATAGCCCGCTTCCTCGAGCGCCGGCACGGGGAAGTTGCCGTTCTGGCACTTGATTTCCTGCAGGCAGGCGACGTCGGGCTGCGCTTCGGCGAGCCAGTCGAGCAGCCGCGGCAGGCGCGCGCCGATGCCGTTGATGTTGAAGGTGGCGATCTTCACCGCGGGCTAGACGGAAAAGCTGGTGCCGCAGCCGCAGCCCGAGGTGGCGTTGGGATTGCGCACCTGGAAGGCAGCGCCGCCGAGGCTTTCGACATAGTCGACCTCGGAGCCGTCGATGAACGGCAGGCTGGTCGCGTCGATCACCAGCTGGACGCCGTCGGTCTCGGTGACGACGTCGTCGGCGGCGACCTCGCTTTCGAGGCCGAACTTGTACTGGAAGCCCGCGCAGCCGCCGCCGTCGACCGACAGGCGCAGCTTCAGGCTCGGATCGCCCTGGCGCTGCGCGATGAGCGCGACGCGCTTCGCAGCGGCAGGAGACAGACGGACGGGAGCATTCATGCTCCCCAGATAGGCCGAAGCGCCGCCGCCTTCAATCGCAGCGTCGATCGCATCGTCAATCGGCGGCGGGAACCTCGGGACCGCCCTGCGCCGCATCGTCGACGCGCGTCTGGATGGCGAGCACGAGGTTGGAGGCGCGCAGGTAGGGCGTCGGATTGACCGCGCGGCCGTCGACGCGAACCTCGTAGTGGAGGTGGCTACCCGTCGAACGTCCGGTCGAGCCCATGCGCCCGATGATCTCGCCCTTCTTCACGCGGTCGCCGGCGCGCACCATGAGGCGCGACATGTGGCCGTAGCGCGTGGCGATCCCCTTGCCGTGGCCGATGTCGACCATCTTGCCATAGGCACCGCCCCAGCCGGCGCGGTGCACGACGCCGTCGGCGGTCGCGTAGATCGGCGAGCCGGTCGGCCCGGCGAGGTCGAGCCCGGCGTGCATTGCGGTGCGACCGGTGAACGGATCGTAGCGCACGCCGTAGCTGCTGGTGTAGTTGACGTTCTTCACCGGATGCACCGAGGGCAGCGAGCTCAGCGCGCTCTCGAGCTGCTCGACCTTCTTCCAGCTCAGGAACAGCTCCTGGAACTTGGGCTCGCCGTCGGCAGCCTCCAACGGACCGCCCATCGCGAAGTTCGACTGGTGGACGAAACGCCCGGGCTCGAGCCCGAGGCGGCGGATGAGCGCCTGCGTGTCCTTGTAGCGCGCTTCGGCAGCGGCGGTCGCCTGGTCGACGAACGCCAGCTGCTCGCGCTCGATCTTGGCGAACGGCGCCAGCACCGATGCGTGCTGCCGGTCACCCTGGGCGGCTACCGCGGGCCCGGCCTTGGGCATCATCGCCGCCAGCTGTTCGAGGTTCGCCTTGCCCGACAGCAGGTTGACGAGGAACGCCTGCCGCTGCTCGATGCGCTGCGCGGTGGTGAGCACGTCGCCCTTCAGGTTGCTGACGTCGGCCTTCATGACCGCGACCTGCCGCTGCATACGGGCCAGTTCGGCCTGCTTGGCGGCGATGACGGCGTCCTGGTCGGACGTGGCGACCATGTTGACGGTCGCCGTGCCCATGAACAGGGCGACGAGCGCGGTGGTTGCAGCTGCCATAAGTTGTACGCGAGTCCCGATCTTGATGAGTCGGACGGTCCCGCCGCTGCGCAAGTAAATCTGGTGCTCGGGAAAGTACCGCAGAGTCAGGGATCGCGCCCTGTGAATCGCGGTCGTGAGTTGTTGCACCGTTGAGATCCCCCCGGGTCGTACGCATACGGCACCGGCGGCTTGCCGGGATTCGTCCACTACCATGGATACAAGCGCCGCGACTCTCCCCGTCGCGGCACGCCCCATGTCTAATCAGGCGGCGTCGTCCGTGGCAAGAGGCCGGTAGAAGTCGGGCGAAAGACCTGCCTGAAGGCGCGCCAAGTCATTGAAGGGAGGCTTTAATTCGCCCCGGAAATGGGTCGAAACCAGTGCTCGAAACGTCTCCGCGGGCGACGAGCCGTTCGAGTCGCACGCCCAACGGAACCAGCGGTTCCCAGCCGCGACATGCGTTATCTCGTCACGGTAGATGACCTCGAGGATGTCGGCGCTGCGATCGTCGCCGGCTGCCCTGAGTCGCGCCGTCATCGTCGGGGTCACGTCGAGCCCGCGCGCCTCGAGCACCTGCGGAACGACCGCCAGTCGCGCCGGCAGGTCGTGCGCGGTCGCCGCCGACGCCTGCCACAGACCGTCGTGCGCGCCGAGATCGCCGTAGCCGCCGCCCAGCTCGGCGAGCCGGTCGTCGATCAGCAGGAAGTGCCGCGCCTCGTCGTCGGCGACGCGCACCCAGTCGTCGACGAAGGCGCGCGGCAGCCCGCCGCCGAAACGCCCCACGATGTCCCAGGCGAGGTCGATGGCGTTGAGTTCGATATGCGCCACCGCGTGCAGCAACGCGAAGCGCGAGCGCGGCGAGCCCGCCCGGCCGCGCTTGGGCATGCGGTTGGGCGGCAGCAGTTCGGGGCGCGAGGGGCGCGCCGGCGCGTCGGGCATCGCGACGTCAAAAGCCAGGTCGATCGCCCCCGCGCCCCACGCCGCCGCCATCGCGCGTGATGCGGCGGCCTTGGCGCGCGCGTCGGCGGTCAGCAGGACGGTGCGGGCGGCGAGCGCGATACTGGTCATGCGGCCTAGGACAGGCCCTGGGCCGCCTCCAGCACCGTCTGCGCGTGGCCCGGCACCTTCACCTTGCGCCAGATCCGCGCGATCGTGCCGTCGCGGCCGATCAGGAAGGTCGAGCGGTCGATCCCCATATATTTGCGGCCGTAGAGCGTCTTCTCGACCCAGCTGCCGTAGCGCTCGATCACCTCGCCCTCCGGATCGGAGGCGAGCTTCACGCCAAGCTCATATTTGGCCCGGAACTTGGCATGCTTGGCGACGCTGTCCTTCGACACGCCGATCACCACGGTATCCGCCTTCGCGAACTCGGCGGCGAGACCGGTGAAGTCGACCGCCTCCCGCGTACACCCGGTGGTGTCGTCCTTGGGATAGAAATAGAGCACGAGCTTGCGCCCTCTGAGGTCGGCGAGCCGGAGCGGGCCCTCCTCGCTCGCGAGATCGAATTCAGGCGCTGCAGCGCCGACATCCAGGCTGGCCATCATTTTCCCCGTCGCTTGCTGCCGAGTGCCGCCTCCCATGCCCCAAGCACCTCGGCCTTGGCCAGCTTCAAGGCGGATTCGAGCGCCGCGAAATCGGCGTGACCCGTCGACTGCGCGAGACGCTTGCCGACGTCGGCCGAGAATTTGACGGCCGACCCGGCTTGCGGACCGACCAGCCGCAGCATCACCAGCAGTCGGGTCTGGAGGTCATGGGCATCGAGCAGCGCCGGCGCCAGTTCGCCGGCCTCGATCAGCTGGCGGCACGCCTCGCGCAGATCGGGCGTGAAAGCGGTGCGATCGCGCAGCTGCAGATAGTGGATGACGAACTCGAGATCGACGAGGCCGCCGGCGCCGAGCTTGACGTCCCACAGTCCGGCGCCGGGCTTGTGCGCCTCCATCTCGTCGCGCATCTTGACGACGTCGGCACGAAGCGCCGCGGCGTCGCGATCCATGTGCAGCGCGGCGTCGATCGCCGCCATCGTCGCCGCGCGCGCTTCGGGCGCACCGACGACGACGCGCGCCCGCGTCAGCGCCATATGCTCCCACGTCCAGGCCTCCTGCTGCTGATAGGCAGCGAACGTGTCGATCGTCACGGCGAGCAGGCCCTGCGCACCCGACGGACGCAGCCGCGTGTCGACTTCGTAGAGCGCGCCCGCCGCGGTCGGAACCGACAGCGCCGCGGTGAGCCGCTGCGCGAGGCGGTTGAAGTAGAGCGTCGCGGGCAGCGGCTTGGCGCCGTCCGACTGCGCCTCATGGTCACCGCTGAACAGGAAAACGATGTCGAGATCCGAGCGCGCCGTCAGCGCCCGCCCGCCGAAGCGGCCGAAGGCGAGCACCAGCAATTCGCTGTCGCCGACATGGCCATGCGCTTCGGCAAAGGCCTCGCTCACCGCCGGCGCGAGCACCGCGAACGCCGCGTCGGCGAGTCCGGCATATGCGGTCGCCGCATCGAGCGGATCGGTGAGCCCTTCGATCAGCTGCGCCCCAATCTGGAACCGCCGCTCGGCGGTCCAGCGCCGCACCCGGTCGAGCCGATCCTCGAGATGGACCGTCCCCACGAAGAGCCGCAGCTCCTCGGCCAGCGAATCGCCATCGGGCAGCGGCGCGAACGCTTCGGGATCGAGCAGCACGTCGAACAGGTCGGGCGTGCGTGCCAGCGCATCGGCCAGCACCGGGGTGACCCCGAGCAGCCGCGCGAGCAGCCCGATCAGCTTGGGATTGGCATCGAGAAATCCGAGGAACTGAACGCCCGCCGGCAATTGCTCGAGAAAGGCGTCGAGACGGTTCGCCGCGGTGCGCGGATCGGGCTGCTCGCCCAACGCCTCGATCAGCGGCGGCATCACCGCTTCGAGCGCATGCTGCGCATCGGGCGAGCGCAGCGCGCGATAGCCGCCTGATCGCCAGCGGACGACCATGTCGGCCAGCCCCGCCGGGTCGGGCAGCTTCTGCGCCTTGAAGGTCCTGGCGAGCGCCTCGGCATCGCGCGGCAACCGGTCGGCTTCGGTCCGCGCAATGAGCCCGTCATAGCGCGTCGCGACGGCGCGCGTGGCCGCGACGAGCAGGCGCTCGAGCGCGCGCCAGCCGTCGAGTCCGCACGCCCTGGCGAGCGCGGTGCGGGCCGGCGCCGCCGTCGGCACCGCATGCGTCTGCTCGTCGGCGCGCATCTGGATGCGATGCTCTACGGTGCGGAACAGCCGATAGGCATCGCCGAGCTGCGCGGCGTCGGCGGCCTCGATGCGGCCGGCGGCGGCAAGCGCGGCCAGCGCATCGAGCGTCGCGGGCGCGCGCAGCGCCGGCTCGCGGCCGCCGAAGATCATCTGGTGGATCTGTGCGAAGAACTCCACTTCGCGGATCCCGCCGCGTCCCCGCTTCAGGTCGAACCCCGGCCCGACCTTCTGCCCCTCGTCGAAATGGTCGCGGATCCGCAGCGATATCTCCTCGATGTCGCGGATCGCCGAATAGTCGAGCGAGCGCCGCCACACGAAGGGCCGGATCGCGTCGAGGAATTGCCCGCCGAGCGCGACGTCGCCGGCGCAGGCGCGCGCGCGGATGAACGCCGCGCGCTCCCACGGCAGCGCTTCCGACTGATAATAGCTTTCCGCTGCCTCGAACGGCAGCGTGATCGGCGTCGCCTCCGACGACGGCCGCAACCGCAGGTCGACGCGGAACACGTAACCGTCGCCGTCGCGCATCTGCATCAGTTCGACGACGCGGCGCGCAACGCGTACCGCCGCCTCGTCGGGATCGTCGCGCTCGCGGCGCGGCAAGCTGGCGCGATCGTGCAGGAAGATCAGATCGACGTCGCTCGAGTAGTTGAGCTCGTGCGAGCCGAGCTTGCCGAGCGCCAGTACCGCGAAGCCGGCCGGATCGGCGTCGGGCGCGCGCTCGGCGACCGCCGTCGTGACCGCGAGATCGAGCGTGCGGTCGGCGATGTCCGACAGCGCCGCCGTGACCTGTTCGAGCGACCAGAGCCCGGCAAGGTCGGCCAGCGCCGCGACCAGAGCGATATCGGCCTTCGCCCGACGCATGCGCGCGGCGGGCGCCGCGTCGCCGGTCAGTTGGGCATAGGCGGCCGCCACGGCGGCATCGACGCCATCGCCAGCCAGCGTGCGAAGCGTGGCGTCGCGCGTGCGCATCATTCCGCGCAGGAACGGCGAATAGTGCCAGCCATGACCGATGGCGTTGCCGAGCGCGCCCGCGGGAGGAACGCCATCGAGCAGGCGAAGCACATCATCGGGGAGGCGCGCGTCGGTCAATGGCGGCAGGCTGAAGTCGGGCATCGCCACGGCTTAGCTTTTCGCACCGGCGATCGAAAGCATTGCTTGGCGCCGACCCCGGTGCACGCAGCTGAACCAACGGTCGTTATGGGGGTGTATTAACTGGATTTTCCCGGGAACGCTGGCCGAGAGCGTTCGTTAATTCGCGGTGGAAGCACTCCCGCGCAAGACATGCGGCTTTCACATCTGCCCTGCCCCGAGCCTCGATCCGGTACCCGCCCAACCCCCCGAACACCGGATCGAGGCTCCCCCTTTCGCAGACGAAGAAAAGCCCCGCCTTCCGGCGGGGCTTTTTTTCTGCTTTCGGCCTCGGCGCGCCCTAGCCGCGGGCTAGAGCGTCGACCTGGTTCATGATGCTGACCAGCGGCGATTGGCCGTCGCCCGGCTCGCTGTCGCGACGCGACGGCATCAGCCCCTCGTTGAGAATGGTCTCGAGCGCCGAACGCCCGCGCGCGACGCGGCTCTTGATCGTACCGACCGCGCAATTGCAGATCGCCGCCGCCTCCTCATAGGCGAAGCCGCCGGCTCCGACGAGGATCAGCGCCTCGCGCTGCGCCTGCGGGAGCTGGAGCAGCGCGCGCTGGAGGTCGGAGAGTTCGACCTGACGATCCTGCCCGGCCGGTGCGGCGAGCAGCTTGGCAGCGGTGAAATCGTCCCACTCGCCCTTGAAGCGCGCGCGGCGCATCTGGCTGAGGAACAGGTTGCGCAGGATGATGAAGGTCCAGGCGCGCATGTTCGTCCCGGCCTGGACGCGCGCCCGTGCCGCCCAGGCCTTCAGGAGCGTCTCCTGAACCAGATCGTCCGCGAGATCGCGGCTGCCCGACAGCGAACGGCCGAAGGCGCGCAGATGCGGAATGACCTGCGCAAGCTCGGTCTTGAACGCGTCGTCCGAGAGCGGTTGCGGCTCGAGCGGCGGCTCGACCGCCTCATCCTCGTCCTCTTCGGCGTCTTCGGTGCCGAGCTTGGCGAGCAGGTCGTCGAAGATGCTTGGCAGCGGCTGCGCACATACGTCGGCGAAGGCGGATCGCAGATAGGCGCCGACGTCGCGCGTCGCCGGGGCCTTGGCATTCGTCATCATATCGTTCCAACCCGTAACAAGAGCATGGCGCCGCGGCTGCCCCGCCGGCGGCGCGACCGGCCGATCAGGCCCAGATCATCAGCAGCGCGGCAAAGGCCACCACGAGCAGCACCAATGAGATCACCAGCACGTAGCGGGCGACGTGCGGCGTCGCCCCGGCCCGCGCTTCGGTGCTCGTCAATCGTTCCTGATTTTCCATGTCGCCGTACCCCTGATGTTCGTTCACGGTTCCGAACGAATACGGCCCGCCGCTGTTCCAGCGACGGGCCGCGATGCGACAAGCTGTTTCAGGCAGTTGGCGTCAGCCGAACGACGCCGTCGAGTTGAAGAACAGCGCCTGGCTGATCGCCGCCTTGACGGTCGATCGCTGGAACGGCTTGGTGATCAGGAAGGTCGGTTCGGGACGCTCGCCGGTGAGCAGACGCTCGGGGAAGGCGGTGATGAAGATCACCGGGACCGAGAAATTCTGCAGGATGTCCTTCACCGCGTCGATCCCCGACGAATCGTCGGCGAGCTGGATGTCGGCGAGAACGAGGCCGGGCCGTTCGTCGGTCGCCATCTGCACCGCCTCGTCGCGCGTGACGGCGACGCCGACGACGTCATGCCCGAGATCGCGCACGATGCCCTCGATATCCATCGCGATGATCGGCTCGTCCTCGATGATCAGCACGCGCGTCGCCGTCTGCCGCTCGATCTCGGCGAGCGCTTCGTTGACGAGGCTCGTCACGTCGGCGGGCTTGGCATCGATCAGATAGGCGGCATCCTCGTTGGTGAAGCCCTCCATCGCGGTCAGCAGCAGTGCCTGGCGCGACAGCGGGGTGATCGAGGCGAGCCGGTTCTGCGCGATACGCTCGAAATCGCTGCTCGCATCGCCCTGCTCGCCCTCGACCTCGAGGTTGGCGGAGGACCAGATCGCATGAAAGGTCTTGTAGAGGCCGAGACGCGGATCGACGTCGCGCGGGAACGAGTCCGGCGCGCTGACGATCGCTTCGAGCGCCGCCCGGACGAAAGCGTCGCCATGGCTCTGACTGCCCGTCAGCGCGCGGGCGTAGCGGCGCAGATATGGCAGATGCGGCGCGATATCGGTGGCAAGCGACATTCCTGGTTTCCCTATCCTGCGTGTCGAAACGCCCCCCGAACGACCCGGGAGGCTTTGGTACGATGCCGATGCCGCGTCAACCCCGCGTCACCAACCCCAAATCCCGGAACTTCTCACCGCATTTTTTGTTTCCTCTGCCTCCGCAGGCAGCATAAACGCGGCGCTATTCCGCGGAGAACGAACACCAGTATGGCGCGAGGGCCGGAATCTGACGGCGAGGAGCAAATTCGCGAGAGACGGCGCCTGCGCTTCCCCGAAGAGCAGCGCGCGCGGGTCGGCGAGGTACTTCGCAGGGCCTATGACGACGCACTCGCCGAACCCGTTCCCGCGGCCTTCGCCGACCTGCTCCGCCGGCTCGAGTGACATGGCGCGCTCGCCGGCAATGGTCTAGCTATCGGCGCATGGCATCGATTCCCCCTCATACGGCGGCGCGCCGGATCGGTGTGCCGCGGACGCTGCGGGTAAGGGCCTGGCCGCTGTCGGCGCAGGTGATGCTGGCGCTCGCGATCGCGCTCCTCCCGCTCGGCGTCCTCGCGGTGCTCGCCGCGACCGGCAACTACCGCAACGTGCGCGCCGCCGAGGCTGAGCTCGTCTCGAGCCGGCTGACCGCCTTCACCCGCGCCGTCCAGGGTCGGCTCGACGAGGATTTCGCGCTGTTGCGGTCCGAAATTCTGAGCGACGCATCGACGCCGGAGGGCCGGGAGCAGTGCGCCGCGCGGCTCACGCGCCTGGCGGCGCTCGACCCGGCGATCGATTCGGTGGTTCGTGTCGACGCCAACGGCGGACTGGCCTGCGCGTCGGCGGGCGCGCCGCTCGCGCGCCTGCCGGGCCTCGGTATCGTATGGCAATCGGCCGCGCGCGGCCGGCTGCCGCGCGCCACGATGATCGACGAGACGACGCCGAGCCGCGACCTCATCCTCGCCGTGCGCGATCCGCAGACCGGCCACGCGGTTTTCGGCCGGATCGGCCGCGCGTCGCTGCAGGACATCTTCGCCCCCTCCGATATCGACGCGCAGGACCATGTACGGCTGTTGCGCGACGGCAGCGTTCTCGCCTCTTGGGGCGCGAAGCGGCTCGAGGCCCTTCCCGACGTCGATGCCCTGACCGACGACGTGGTCGACCGCTACACGACGAGCGACGGCCGCCAGTGGCAATATGGCATGCAGGCGATCGGCAGCGGCGGCTTGCGCGTTCTGGCGGTACGCCAGTCGAACGAGTTGAGCGTTCCGCAGGCGGTGAACGTCGCCTTGCCGGTGCTGATGTGGCTCGGCGCAGTCGCGATCGGCTGGCTGGCGATCCGCTGGCTCGTGGTGGCGCCGTTGGCGCAGGTCCGCGCCTCGCTCGACCGCTACGCGGCCGGCGACGTCGGCGTCCGGCTGGGCGAAGGACGCTTCAGGACGCAGGAGATTCGCGATCTCGGCGATGCCTTCGACCGCATGGCCGACCAGATCAGCCGCCACGAGGACGATCTGCGCGCCGGCCTCGCCACGCAGAAGAAGCTAACCCGCGAGGTCCACCACCGGGTCAAGAACAACCTGCAGATCGTCTCGAGCCTGCTCAGCCTGCAGTCGCGCGATGCCGCGAGCCCCGAGGTCGCCTATGCCTATGCGACGATCCAGAAGCGCGTGAACGCGCTCGCACTGGTCCATCGCTGGCTCTACGACGACGAAGCGATGCGCGGCGTCGACCTGCGGAGCCTGGCGCAGGATCTGTGCGCAGGGCTGGAGCAGAGCGTCACGCTCGGCGATGGCAGCACCATCGCCATCGCGGCCGATGTCGACCGCCTTTATGTCGGCCAGGACACCGCGGTGCCGCTCGCCTTCCTGATTACCGAACTGGTGACCGCCGCCGCGCGCGTCGCGGGCCCGGGTACGCTGACCGTCGGGGTGAGCGCAAAGGCAGGCGACGCGCGCGCGACGCTGACGGTGCAGGCGCCGAGCTTTCGCGGCAGCGACCTGTTCGCCGTGGGCAGCGGCGACCCGTCCGCCCGCATCATCCAGGGCATGGCACGTCAGATGCGCAGCAAGCTGACGCACGACGCCGAGATCGGCAGTTACGCGATCGACTTCCCGCCGACGCCGCCGGCGCCGATCGCGTAGCCGGTCAACCGATCAACCGAGGTTGACCTTGCGGACCTCCGAATTGGACGGCGGCTCCTTGGTCAGGTTGGCCTTCGCGACCTCCCACAGGACCGCCAGCTTGCTCGATGGCGAATCCCAATAGGTCGCATCGATGGGGTCGACGCGGATCAGGCCGACGTCCTCGCCCTCCGGCCCTTCGGGCATCCAGGCCTGGGCGAAGGCGTTCCACAGCTGCCGCTGCTTGGCGAGGTCGCGAACGACACGGGCCCGTCCGGTGACGGAGATGTAGCTCTGGTCGTCCTTGTCGACGAAGGCGAGATTGACCGATTCGCCCTCGGCGATCTCGAGCGTCTTCTCGCTGCCGAGCTCGGTCAGGAACCACAGGCAATTCTCTCCCGGGTCGACATAGGCATGCATCGGTCGGCTTTCGAGCCGGTCTCCCCGGCGCGTGGTCAGCATCGCGACGCGAATATCCTCGATCATCTCCCACAGCTTGGCTTCGGGATAGCGCGTATCGGTCATCATTCTTCTCCTGGTTTCGGATCGATCAGCCGTCGGAATCGGTGGCGGGAGCGCGCGGCGGCGGCGCGGTGTCGCCGCGCTTGGGCCGGCCCACCGCCTCGCGCTCATCGGCCTCCATCTGCGCCTTCGCCTTCGCGTCGAAATTGCGGCCGGCGCGCCGGTCGACGCGATCCTCGTGAACGCCATCGATGTCCGACGACGGCGGGGTTTCGGGGGGCTTGGGCATGTGTTCCTCGACTGTTGGGTTCCTTCTCCCAACGGCGCGCGCCGCGTCACCGTTCCGCAGAAAATTTTTGCGCGGCGCGGAACCGCGCCCGCGGGCGCGCGTTTCACCTGCAGGACCGCGATCTTGCCCCCCGCTCTCGCGAGCCTGATCCGAGCCCGGACGCGCTCCCCCCGACCGCGTCCGGGCTCATTCATTTCCATCCGATCGAGATTTCCCGACCGCTGGCGGAACAATCGTTCCGAGCAGGCGGTTTCTGCCGGGTTAGTTCAAACCGAGGGAGCCCAACATGCTCATCAAGAAGATCGTCACGATCGCCGCCGTCGTCTCTGGCCTGGCGCTCGCCGCCTGCAATACCGTCGAGGGCGCCGGCCGCGATGTCGAGTCGGTGGGCGAGGCCGTGTCGGACGTCGCCAAGTAAGCGACCAGCCCAGCTGAACAGATCAAGGCCGCCGGAGCAATCCGGCGGTCTTTTTCTGTCGCGCGGACTAAGGGGTCAGCGCGGCGTCGCGCAGGCCGCGCCAGACGCGTATCGCCTGAACGCTCTCGGCGACGTCATGAACGCGCACGAGCTGGACGCCCTGCGCGAGCGCCGCAGTCAGGATCGCGATCGATCCGCCGAGCCGCCTGTCGACCGCGGCCTCGTTCGACAGCGCGCCGATCAAGCGCTTGCGGCTGGCGCCGAGGAGCACCGGGCAGCCGAGGGCGTGGAACAGCGAGAGGCCGTTGAGCAGATCGAGATTGTGCCGCAGGCGCTTGCCGAAGCCGATGCCGGGATCGACGATGAGACGGTCGCGGGCGATCCCGGCCGCCACGCATGCCTCGATCCGCGCCGACAGCCAGTCGAAGACATCGAGCAGGACATCGTCGTAGCGCGGGTCGTCCTGCATCGTCTGCGGATCGCCGCGATGGTGCATCAGCACCACCGGGCACGCGGCCGCCGCGACGACGTCGGCGGCGCGGTCGTCGTAGGTCAGCGCCGATACGTCGTTGACGATGCGCGCCCCCAGCGCCAACGCGCGGCGCATGACCTCGGCCTTGCGCGTGTCGACCGAGACCAGGAGATCGGCGGCGGCGAGGCGCGACAGCAACGGTTCGAGCCGGGCAATCTCGTCGCCCTCCCAGACCGGACGGGCGCCGGGGCGCGTCGACTCGCCGCCGACGTCGATGATCGCGGCACCGGCTGCGGCCATGTCCACCGCCGCGGCCACCTGTTCTTCGGGGTTGGCGAGACGACCGCCGTCCGAGAAGCTGTCGGGGGTGAGGTTGAGAATGCCCATCACCGAGGGCGCGTCGAAGCGCAGTACCCGCGACCCCAGCTCGAGCGGCGGCCGGGTGGCGACCAGCCGCTGCCACAGCTCGCCGAAGCGGGCGCCGTGCGCGGACGGCAGGTCGCTGCGCAGTTCGTCGAGCCGGTCGATCGGCACCAGCCGCTGCATGACGCGTCGCGCACCGTGGCGCGCGATCACCTCGACGGCCGAAAACCAGGTGAGCCCCCCGGCAAGCCGCGCCGTCTGGCCATCGTGGCCGAGGGGCGCGTCGACGAAGGCGGTCGGGCGCACATAGAGGCGCGCATCGGCAGGAAGATCGATCATCGACCTGCGCTATGCCAGCCGCGCCGCGGACGCGAAAGCCGGCGACAAAGGTCAGGACCTCCCGTCTGCGTGGGGGCACGGACGCCGGAGCCGGATACGCTGGCCCACCGGGAGGTCCTGACAGCCGCCCCGCGCGGGCGGCGATGGCGTCGATCAGGCCGTGCCGTGCTCGGCGCGGTAGCGCTGGCGCATCATGTCGATCGGCACGAGCTTTCCCGCCTTCTCGATGTGCCAGAAGGTCCAGCCGTTGCAGCTCGGGGCGCCCTGCGCGCGCGCGCCCAATTGGTGGATCGAGCCGCTGTCGTCGTTCATCAGCAGCGAACCGTCGGCACGCACCGAGGCGCGGTAGCGGCGCGACAGGTCGGTGAGCACGCTTCCCGGCTTGACCATGCCGGTTTCGACGAGCGCGCCGAACGGGATGCGCGGCTGCGCCCGCTTCGACTGCATCGTCGCGATCGCCTCGTTCGACATCGGCTGCACCTGGGCGATGCGCTCCTTGGCGACGCGGATGTAGCGCGGCTCGCGCTCGATGCCGATGAAATGCCGGCCGAGCAGCTTGGCGACCGCGCCGGTGGTGCCGGTGCCGAAGAAGGGGTCGAGCACGACGGCACCGGGATCGGTGCAGGCGAGCAGCACGCGGTAGAGCAGCGCCTCGGGCTTCTGCGTCGGATGCGCCTTGATGCCGTCGACCTTGACGCGCTCGCCGCCGCTGCAGATCGGCAGCACCCAGTCGGAGCGCATCTGCAGATCCTCGTTGAGCGCCTTCATCGCCTGGTAGTTGAAGGTGTAGCGCGCGTCCTCGGACTTCGAGCACCAGATCATCGTCTCGTGCGCGTTGGTGAAGCGCGTACCCTTGAAATTGGGCATCGGGTTGGCCTTGCGCCACACGATGTCGTTGAGCACCCAATAGCCCAGGTCCTGCAGCGAGGCGCCGACGCGGAAGATATTGTGGTAGCTGCCGATCACCCAGATCGTGCCGTCGTCCTTGAGCACGCGGCGCGCCGCGGCCAGCCAGCGACGCGTAAAGCGGTCATAGGCCGCAAAGTCGTCGAACTTGTCCCAGTCGTCGTCGACCGCGTCGACGCGCCCCCCTTCGGGGCGGAACAGGTCGCCGCCGAGCTGGAGATTATAAGGCGGATCGGCAAAGATCATGTCGACCGACTTGGCGGGCAGCGCCTCCATCGCGGCGATGCAATCGTCTTCGATAATACGGTCAATCGGCAACCCGGCCATGTGCGAAACGCCCCCAAATCTCTCGTTCTTGCGCGAGAGTGAGTCAGGAAGGCGGAATCCGTCAACGGGCTGAAATATGGCTGAATCAGGACTTTAAGCGATTGTGTTGAGATTGTGTCGGCGTTTCGCCGCCGAAATCGCTAGTTGTTGAGTCGGCGACTCAACCAAACGCTACAGATAGCGGTGTTGCCGAAACGACTCAGGCGGGCACCGATATGAGTTGAGCGACCGGTGCGAAGGTCCGGCGATGGTGCGGCGTCGGCCCGAACCGCATCAGCGCGGTGCGATGCATCAGCGTGCCGTACCCCATGTTCGACGCCCACTCATATTCGGGATGCGCCTCGTGCAGCGCCCGCATCTGCCGATCGCGGACGACCTTGGCGACGATGCTGGCGGCGGCGATCGACACGCACAGCGCGTCGCCGCCAATCAGCGTCTCGCAGCGCCACGACCATTTCGGCGCGATATTGCCGTCGACGATCACCAGTTCGGGCGGTGTCGCCAGCGCCGCCACCGCACGCTCCATCGCGAGATGGCTGGCGCGCAGGATGTTGATCCGGTCGATCTCGTCGACGCTCGCCTCGCCGACGCCAACGTCGGCGCAGCCCAACAGCTCGTCATGCAGCCGCTCGCGGCTCCTGGCGGTGAGCATCTTCGAATCGGCGAGCCCCTTTGGGATGCATCGCCGGTTGAGGATGACCGCCGCGGCAACGACCGGCCCGGCCAGTGGCCCCCGCCCGGCCTCGTCGACGCCGGCGACGACGCCGCCATGCGCGCGTTCGCGCTTGTAAGTGGGAACGACCTTCATCCGAGCACCGCGAAATTATGGCCGAGCGGCCCGTGCCCCTGCCCCAGCCCCGGCGCCGCGCGAAGGGCAGACTGCACATAGTCGCGCGCGCTCTCGACTGCGCTCGCCAGCGAGTTGCCTTTCGCCAGCCCGCAGGCGATGGCGCTGGCCAGCGTGCAGCCGGTGCCATGCGTATGGCGCGTCCGGATCCGGGGCGACGCGAAGCGCCGTTCATCGTCCGCCGTCAGCAGCCAGTCGGCGACCTCGCCGCCTTCGAGGTGGCCGCCCTTGACCAGCACCGCACGCGCCCCCGCCGCGAGTAGCGCCCGGCCCGCCTCGACGCCGCTCGCCTCGTCGGTGACGACCCGCCCGGTCAGCGCTTCGAGCTCGGGCGTATTGGGCGTGACCAGCGCCGCGAGCGGCAGCAGCCGCGCCTTGACCGCACCGATGGCGTCCGCATCGAGCAGCCGCGCGCCGCCCTTCGCCACCATCACCGGATCGACGACGAGCGGCGGCGGCACGGCCAGCACCTCGATCACGTCGGCCACCGCCGCGACCATCGCCGCGTCGCCGAGCATGCCGGTCTTGATCGCGTCGGCGCCGATGTCGTCGAGCACCGCACGCATCTGCGCCTGGACGAACGCCGGCGGCACCGCATGTACGGCGCTGACCCCGCGCGTGTTCTGCACGGTCAGCGCCGCGATCGCGGTGGCGGCGTAGCCGCCGAGCATCGTCACCGTCTTGATGTCGGCCTGGATTCCGGCCCCGCCGCCACTGTCGGAGCCGGCGACGATGAGAACGCGCCCGATCACGCCGCCTGCTTGACCGCCTCGCAGATGCTGTCGACGACCTCCTCGACCATCGCCGGGTCCTCGCCTTCGGCCATGACGCGGATCAGCGGCTCGGTTCCCGATTTGCGGATGAGCACCCGGCCCGATCCGTTGAGGCGCGCCTCGCCGTCGGCAATCGCGCGCTGAACCGGCGCCTGGTCGAGCGGCGTCGTGCCGGCCGCAAAGCGGACGTTCTTGAGGATCTGCGGCAGCGGCTCGAACAGGTTGAGCATCTCCGACGCCGGCTTGCCGCTTTCGACCAGGCAGGAGAGCACCTGCAGCGCCGCGACGAGGCCGTCGCCGGTGGTAGCATAGTCGGACAGGATGATGTGCCCCGATTGCTCGCCGCCGACGTTGAAGCCCTTGGCGCGCATCGCCTCGAGCACGTAGCGATCGCCCACCTTGGTGCGTTCGAGCGTCAGGCCGGCACCGGCGAGATAGCGTTCGAGGCCGAGGTTCGACATCACCGTTGTGACGAGTCCGCCGCCGCGCAGCAGGCCGTTCCTCGCCCAGCTGGTGGTGACGAGCGCCATCAGCTGGTCGCCGTCGATGATCCGGCCCTGTTCGTCGACGACGATCAGCCGGTCGGCGTCGCCATCGAGCGCGATGCCGATGTCGGCGCCCGACGCGACGACGCGCTCCTGCAGTGCCTCGGGATGAGTCGAGCCGCAGCGGTCGTTGATGTTGAAGCCGTTGGGCTCGACGCCGATGGCGATGACGTCGGCGCCGAGCTCCCACAGCGCGGTCGGTGCGACGTTGTAGGCCGCGCCATTGGCGCAATCGATAACGATCTTGAGGCCGTCGAGGCGCAGGTGGTCGGGAAACGACGACTTCGCGAAATGGATGTAACGCCCGCGCGCGTCCTCGATCTTGCGCGCCCGCCCGATATGGTCGGGCTGCGCCAGCATCGGCGTCCGGTCGAGCAGCGCCTCGATCGACATCTCGGCCTCGTCGGACAGCTTGTAGCCGTCGGGGCCGAACAGCTTGATGCCATTGTCGTGATAGGGATTGTGGCTCGCCGAGATCATGACGCCGAGATCGGCACGCATCGACCGGGTGAGCATCGCCACCGCCGGCGTCGGCATCGGACCGACCATCACGACGTCCATCCCGACCGAGGCGAAGCCCGACACCAGCGCCGATTCCATCATGTAGCCCGACAGCCGCGTGTCCTTGCCGACCACGACGCGATGCTTGTGATCGCCGCGCAGGAAATAGGCGCCGGCCGCCTGCCCGACCTTCATCGCCATTTCGGCAGTCATCGGGCCGCTGTTGGTCAGTCCGCGAATGCCGTCGGTACCGAAATATCTGCGAGCCATCCTCTCCCCCTCTTACGCAAATGACCCAATCGCTTGCTTATAGCGACTTCGTCGGCTCTATGGACCCCCTAATAGACGCACGGAAGCCCAAGCCGGATGAGCTCCACCGAGGCACGACCGACCCCCGAAACCCCCGCCGCTCCCGGCTTCAGCGCTCCCCTCATGCTGCTGGCGCTCGCGGTCGGCCTTGCCGCCGGGATCGGCGCGGCGGCGATCGGCGGCGACTGGGTCGCAACCGCGATCGCCACCGTCGAGCCGGTCGGCGACATCTGGCTGCGCGCGCTGCAGATGACGATCGCGCCGCTGATCATCGCGCTGGTCATCACCGGCATTACCGCGGCAGGCGCCGCGGCGCGCGCCGGGCGGCTGGCGGGGCGCGCGATCTTCACCTTCATCGTCATCCTGTGGTGCTCGTCGCTGACCGCGGCGCTGCTGATGCCGCTGATGCTCGACGTCTGGCCGCTGCCGACCGGATCGGCCGCGGCGCTGAAAGCGGCGCTCAGCGGCAACGAGGCGTCGGGCACGGTACCGGGCATCGGCGAGTTCCTCCGCTCGCTCATTCCGACCAACCCGATCCAGGCGGCGGCGTCGGACAATTTCATCCAGCTGATCATCTTCGTCACCGTCTTCGCCTTCGCGCTGATGCGCCTGCCCGACGGGCCGCGTCGGCTGCTCAGCGACTTCTTCAGCGCCGTCACCGACACGATGCTGATCATCATCAACTGGGTGCTGGCGCTCGCGCCGATCGGCGTCACCGCGCTCGCCTTCGTGGTCGGCGCGCGCGCCGGCAGCTCGGCGCTCGGCGCCTTGCTCCACTATGTGATCGTGGTGTCGGCGATTGGCACCATCGTCTGGCTCGCCGCCTATCCGGTCGCGGTGTTCGGCGCGAAGATCCCACTGGGACGCTTCACGCGCGCGGTGCTGCCGTCGCAGGCGGTCGCCATCTCGACGCGCTCGTCGCTGGCGTCGCTGCCGGCGATGCTCAAGGCCACGCAGAAGCTCGGGGTTCCGGCCGCCACCTCGGAAGTGGTGCTGCCGCTCGCCGTCGCGCTGTTCCGCGCCACGGGGCCGGTGATGAACTTCGCCGTCGCGCTCTACGTCGCGCATTGGTACGGAGTCGAACTCGGGCCGGCGCAGCTCGCGGCCGGCGTCGCCGCGGCGGCGATCACCACGATGGGCGCGGTCAGCCTGCCCGGGCAGGTCAGCTTCTACACCTCGATCGCGCCGATCGGCCTCGCGCTCGGCGTTCCGGTCGAGCCGCTCGGCCTGCTCGTCGCGGTCGAGACGCTCCCCGACATCATGCGGACGCTCGGCAACGTCACCTGGGACGTTGCAGCCACCACCACCGTCTCGGCGCGGACCGACGGGCCGCTCACCCCCGAAGAAGATGTCGCGAACAGCTAGGGAAGCCGCCATGCAGCGTCGCAAGCTTGGAACGCAGGGCCTCGAAGTATCGGCGATCGGCCTCGGCTGCATGGGGATGGCGGGCGTCGCCGGGATGAAGGCGATGTACGGCGCGGTCGACCTCGACGAAGCCGTCGCCACGCTGCACCACGCGATCGATCTTGGCATCGACTTCTTCGACACCGCCGAGGTCTACGGCCCCTATGCCAACGAGGAACTGGTCGGCCGGGCGCTGCGCGGCAAGCGCGACCGGGTGACGATCGCCACCAAATTCGGCTTCCGGATCGTCGACGGCCGCCCGCAGGGGACCGACAGCACGCCGGCCAACGTCCGCAAGGTCTGCGACGACAGCCTCAGGCGTCTCGGCATCGAGGTGATCGACCTGTTCTATCAGCATCGCGTCGACCCGGACGTGCCGGTCGAGGAGACGGTCGGCGCGATGGCCGAGCTGGTGCAGGCGGGCAAGGTGCGCTTCCTCGGCCTGTCGGAGGCGGCGCCCGAGACGATCCGGCGCGCGCATATGGTGCATCCGATCAGCGCGCTGCAGTCGGAATATTCGCTCTGGGAGCGGACCGTCGAACCCGACATCCTGCCGACCTGCCGTGAACTCGGCATCGGCTTCGTCCCCTATTCGCCGCTCGGCCGCGGCTTCCTCACCGGCCAGGTGCAGCGGGCGGAGGACTATGCCGAGGGCGACTATCGACGCAACGACCCGCGCTATCAGGGCGAGAACTTCGACGCCAACATGCGGGCGGTGGCAGTGGTGACGGCGGTGGCGGAGCGCCATGGCGCCGTTCCGGCGCAGGTGGCGCTCGCCTGGCTGCTGCACCAGGGCGACGACATCGTGCCGATCCCCGGCACCAAGCGCCGCACGCGGCTCGCGGAGAATGCCCGGGCCGCCGAGCTGCGCCTGACCGCCGGCGACCTCGCCGAGCTCGAGGCCGCGGCACCGGTCGGCGGCACCGCCGGCGCGCGTTACGGCAATCCGGCGATGATGGCGATGGTCAGGCGCTGACGCCCCAGCGCTGCAGCAGCAGATAGAGGGCGAGCAGCAGCGCAGCGACGGCGGCCGATGCCGCGATCCACCGGTCCCAGGTCGAATCGCTCGGGCGTTCGATGCGCCGCGCCTTCGGCGCGAGATCGGGGCTCGACAGGATCGCCATCACCTCGGTGGCGCTTGCCTCGCGATAGAGCTGCCGCAACCGGCGCAGCTCGACCGCGTCGATCTCGGGATAGCGCTCGAGCAGCTCGCGCAGCTCGTCGGTGGCCATCTGCGACGCCAGCGCCGCGCCGAGCGGCTCAGCTTGCCGGGCCAACCACCGACACCGCGCGGCGGTTCTGCGCATAGCCTCCCTCGTCGGAGCCCTGCACTTCCGGCCGTTCCTTGCCGTAGGAGATCGTCCGCAGCCGCGCGGTGGCGACGCCCTGCGCGGCGAGGAAGTTCTTGGCGGCATTGGCGCGGCGGTCGCCGAGCGCGAGGTTGTACTCGCGCGTGCCGCGCTCGTCGGCATGGCCCTCGATGGTGAAGGTAACCGAGGGGTAGCGGCGCAGCCAGTCGGCCTGGCGCTGGAGCGTGAGACGCGCGGTGTCCGACAGTTCGACCGAATCATAGTCGAACAGCACGCGATCGCTGCCGGCGCTGGCGACGAGGTCGGCCTGGCTGCCGGGGGTCGCGGTAGCGATCTCGCCGCTGGCCGCGGGGGCGGCGGCGCGGCTCGCCGCCGCCGGCGCGTCGACGGGCGGCGGCAGGTCGGCCGCCCGGTCGCCCTTCGAGCACGCCGCGGTGGCGAGCAGCACGCCGATCGCGGCGGTCGTCGTCATCATACGCATGGATCGCCCCTTCGGTTGGTTCGACGTCCGGCATAAGCGCTCGGCCAACGCGCCGTTATTATAGGATTTATATGCATTGTCGGTGGGCGGCGCCTTGCCTAGCCTCTCCCGCGAGCGTCGATGAGCTCTTCGCGCCGCCCCTCGGCGTCGCGGGAAGATCACCCTGAACCTGCGCTCGCAACCTGGCCACGGCGGCGCAAGCCAGTCCCCCTGCGCTGGCCGCCGTGGCCTCCTTTCCCGAGCGAACGCCGCTATAAGGGCCTCGTGAGCAGCTACCGCGACCTCGGCCGATCGACGATCCGCGACCTGCGCCTGCACCTGAGCGGGCGCGAACTTCTCTCCAGCGTCATGATCGTGGCGATATCGTCGAGCCTGGCGGTGTGGAGCGAACCCACCGTCGGCCTCGTTTCGGCCGCGCTGCTGTTCGTGCTCGGCGTGATGATCGTCGGCGCGCTGCATGGCCTCGCCGCGGCGCTGCTCGCCGCCTTCGTCGCCTTCATGATCTATAATTTCTTCCTCACCGAGCCCTTCCTGACCTTCCGCCTGTCGACCACCACCGACGCCGCCCCCTTCGTGGCGTTCAACGTCGTGGCGCTGATCGCCGGGGTGCTCGCCGGACGCCTGCAGGATCGCGCCAAGGCGGCGCAGCGCGCCAACCTCCAGCTCGCCAGCCTGCTCGAGACCAGCCAGCAGCTGCAGGCGGCGGTGCGCGAGACCGAGGTGCTGACCACGCTCGACGCCAGCGCGCCGGCGCGGCTCGGGCTGGCGCTGCACGTGTTCCAGCACGACGGCGGCGGTCTGGCGATGCTGGGCGGTGGCGCCGTCCCGGCCGGCGTCGCGGCGGTCGCGCAGCAGGTGTGGACATCGGGGACGGCGACGCAGCTCGACCATATCGTCGCGGTGCCGCTCCATGCCGCGCAGGGCCCGTTCGGAGTCCTCGTCGCGATCGGCGACCACGCCACCGACGTCGTCGATGCCGCCTTCCTCAGCGCGCTCGCCGGCATGCTCGCGCTGGCGCTCGAGCGCGCCGCGCTGTCGTCACGGATCGCCGAAGCCTCGGCGCTGGCGCGGTCGGAGGAGCTGAAGACCGCGCTGCTGTCGTCGGTCAGCCACGATTTCCGCACGCCGCTCGCGGCGATCAGCGCGTCGGCCTCGAGCCTGCGCGACTATGGCGCCCAGCTCGACGCCGGCGCGCGCGAGCAGCTGCTGCGCAGCATCGTCAACGAATGCGAGCGGCTGAACCGCTATACCGCCAACCTGCTCGAGATGAGCAAGCTGCAGGCCGGCCTGTCGCCGACCGGATCGCTCGTCGACGTCGTCGAGGCGGTCGGCGCGGCGCTCAAGCAGGTGCGCGGCAAGCTCGGGTCGCGCCAGCTCGAACGCCACCTCCCCGCCGCGCCGCTGCTGGTGCGCGCCGACGCGGCGCTGTTCGAGCTGGCGCTCGTCAACATCCTGGCGAACGCGATCGCCTACAGCGATGACGGTGCGCGGATCATGGTCAGCGTCGCGCAGGCGGGCGGCGAAGCGGCGATCGACATCAGCGATGCCGGCTTCGGCATCCCGCCGGGCGATCTCGACCGCGTCTTCGAACGCTTCCAGCGCGTCGCGCGCTACGAGGCGGCCCCCAAGGGCAGCGGCCTCGGGCTGGCCATCGCCAAGGGGTTCGTCGAGGCATTCGAGGGCCGCATCTGGGCCGAGACGCCGGGTCTCGACGGTCGCGGCACGCGCATCGCGATCCGGCTTCCCGCCGCCGCGCCGCAGGCCGAGGCCGCATGACCGCCGCCGGCCGCTCGCGCATTCTCGTCGTCGACGACGAACCGTCGCTCGTCGCGGTGCTCAAGCCGGTGCTCGAGGCGCAGGGCTACGAGGTTCGCGTCGCGGTCGACGGCGCTGGCGCGCTCGGGGCGGTCGCGCTGTTCGGCGCCGACGTCGTGCTGCTCGACCTCGGCCTCCCCGACATCGACGGCAAGGAGGTGATCGCGCGGCTGCGACGGACGAGCGACGTCCCGATCATCGTCGTGTCGGCGCGGCACCAGGAAGGCGAGAAGATCGCCGCGCTCGACAAGGGCGCCGACGATTTCGTCAACAAGCCGTTCGAGATCGGCGAACTGATGGCGCGGGTGCGCGCCGCGCTGCGACGCCGCCAGAACGCCGCCCGCCGGCCCGCCGCCTTTCACGCCGGACCGCTGACGATCGACGTGGCGACGCGGCGCGTGACGATCGCCGGCGAGACGATCAAGCTGTCGCCCAAGGAATATGCGCTGCTGACGACGCTCGCCGAAAGCGCCGGCCAGGTGGTCACGCACCGGCGGCTGCTCGCCGCCGGCTGGGGCGACGGCGCCGCCGACACCCAGTATCTGCGCGTCTACATGGGGCTGCTGCGCCAGAAGCTCGAGGAGGACCCGGCCGAACCGCGGCTGATCCTCACCGAGGCAGGCATCGGCTATCGCCTCGCCGACGACCTGCCGCCCGGCTTCGGTTGAGGTCGCGGCGGGCCGGGTCGCGGACGGCGCCGCTTGACCGCCATCGTTGCGTGCCCGCATTGATGGCGGCATGGCGACACTCCTCAGGTCGATCAGCCTCAAGATCTTCGGCGTCGCGGCCGGGCTGCTGGTCATCATGGCGGCGGCGGCACTCTGGGCGGGGACGCTGACGCAGCAGGTGCATCTGCAGCTCCGCACCTTCAACGACGCGCTGTTCCCGATGACGCTGCGCATCGCCGAGCTTCGAGCGCTGGTCATCGTCGAATCGGTGCCGATCGCGGCGCGCGGTGCCGCCTGCCGGCGGCGCGTCCGCGGGCTGACGGAACGCACCGAGGCGCTGATCGGCGAGGCGCAGGCGCTGCGGGCCACAGGCGCCCGCCTCGCGGTGCTCGAACGCAACCGCATCGAGCTCGCGCGCCTCGACCCGATGCTCGCCGAGCTCGCGGCGCAGCACGCGCGGCTGGCGGTGCTGCTGCGCGCCGGCTGCGTCTCCGACGCCTCGGCGGCAGCGGCGCGCGCGCAGGCCCGCGACGTCGCGCGCCGCGCCGAGGCGATCAACCGCGAGATCGACGGCTTCGTCGTCGAGGGCGCGCAGATCGTCGGCGCGCATCAGGCGCAGGCGATGCGCGCCACGCTGGCGATGATCGGCGCGGCGGGGCTCGTGGGCCTCATGCTCGCCTGGGTGATCGCCCGCGGCATGACGCGGCCGATCGCCCGCCTGCAGGCCGGGGCGCTGGCGGTCGGCGAAGGCCGGCTCGAAACGCAGGTCCCGGTGACGAGCCGCGACGAGATCGGCGACGTCACGCGCGCCTTCAACGTGATGGTCGCCGAGCTGCGCGAGAAGGAGCGCATCAAGGAGACGTTCGGCCAATATGTCGACCCGCGCGTGGTCGCCGGGCTGGTCGCCGCCGGCTCGGACCGCTCGACGAGCGGCGAGAAGCAGGTCGCGACGCTGTTCTTCTCCGACATCGCCGGCTTCACCGCGCTGTCGGAGCGGCTGGCGCCGACGACGCTGGTCAATCTGATCAACGCCTATTTCTCCGAGATGTCGGCGCCGATCCGCGACCGGCAGGGGGTGATCGACAAATATATCGGCGACGCGATCATGGCCTTCTGGGTGCCGCCGTTCGCCGAGGCGACGACGCAGGCGGCGGCGGCCTGCGCCGCGGCGATCGAGCAGTATGCCCGGCTCGACGCCTTCGCGGTGCGCATCCCCGACCTGATCGGCATGCGGCGCGACATTCCGTCGATCGACATCCGCATCGGCATCGCCACCGGCGAGGTGGTCGTCGGCAGCATCGGCTCGGAGCACGCCCGCAGCTTCACGGTGATGGGCGACACGGTCAATTTCGGCTCGCGGCTCGAAGGCGCGAACAAGGTCTATGGCACGCGCGTGCTGATCGACGCCGCGACGCGCGACGGTGCCGGCGACGCCGTCGAGGTTCGCGAGGTCGATCTGGTGACCGTCGTCGGTCGCCGCGAGCCGCTGCGCGTCTACGAGCTGGCGGCGATGGCCGGCGGCCTGACCGCCGAGCGCCGCGCGCTGTTCGATCGCTACGAGGCGGCGCTGCCCGCCTATCGCGCCGGCGACTGGGGCGCCGCGCGCGCTGGCTTCGCCGCCGTGCTGGCGCTCGATCCCGACGACGGTCCGGCGCGGCTCATGCTGGCGCGCATCGACGCCGCCGGTGGCAGGGCGCCGACCGACTGGGCCGGCGTGTCGCGCCTCGACCAGAAATAGCGGCGCGCCGCGATCAGAGGCGGCGGGCGGCGCTCGCCATCAGGTCGAACACCTTGTCGGGGTCATGGCGCTTCAGCTCGAGCAGCGCCATTTCCATGCCGCCCGGCTTGCCGACCGGGATTTCGCGCTGCCCCGCGGCGAGGCCGGCCATGATCTGCGCCGCGGCCTCGTCGGCGCCGATTCCGGCGTCGATGTCGTCGTCCGAATGACCGCGCGTCGAGCCGTCGCCCTGCACCGCGCTGGCGGCGATCCCGGTCCGCACGAAGCCCGGCGTCACCACGGTGACGCCGATGCCGTAGCGATCGATCTCGGCGCGCAGCGCGTCGAAATAGCCGACGACGGCATGCTTGGCGGCGCAATAGCCGGTGCGCAGCGGCGAGCCTGCCTTGCCGGCGACCGAGCTGATCGCCATCAGGTGGCCGACGCCGCGCTCGACCATCGCGGGCAGCACCAGCTGCGTCAGCCGCAGCGGCGCGAAGAAGTCGATCTCCATCAGCCGGCGGTAGACGTCGAAGCCGGTCTCGAGCCCCAGGCTACGCTGCGAGATGCCGGCGTTGTTGACGAGCATGTCGATGCCGCCACGCCAGGCCTGCGCCTCGGCGACGAGGCCCGGCAGCGCGTCATAGTCGGTCGCCTCGAACGGCAGCACCAGCGTTTCGCCGCCGATCTCGCCGGCGACGCGCTCAAGCTCGGCGGTCCGTCGCCCCGACAGGACGACGGCGGCACCGGCAGCGCGCATCGCCTTCGCCAGTCCTTCGCCGATCCCGCTGCTCGCGCCGGTGATCCAGACGGTCCTGCCGTTCACGTCCATCAATAGCTCCAGGGTCCGACGATCGGCGCGCCGAGCCGCGGGTGCGCCCAGGTCGCCACGAGGAACAGGAGGGCGCCGCCGACGACGGCGATCCAGCCGGGCCAGACGCGGCCGGTCGCGAACGGCACGAAGCTGGTCTTCGCCTGCCAGGCGGCCCAGCGTTCGCCGAGCGCGGCGCGCTTCTTGCGGTCCTGCATCGCCGCGCCGAACAGCGCGAGAAAGCCGATGCCGGCAGCGAGGATGACCGCCGGCGTGCGCCCCGATACGCCGGCATGGACGATGGCCCAGATCGCGAACGACCAGAGCATCGGGTGACGCGTCACGCGTAACGCGCCCTGCGGTTCGGGATGCGTCGCGAGCACGCCGCTCGCCATCGTCAGCGCCGGATTCGGCGCGGTCATGCTGCCGACGAACAGAATCGAGGCGACGAACATCAGCGCGCTGCCGGCGGCCCAGGCCCAGCCGGGCGCCACCCACAGCAGGTCGTCGGGCGCGCGGAGGAATTCGAAGACGACCCAGCCGAAGGTCGCGAACGCCACCAGCGAATAGAGCCCCATGAAGCCCTTTTCGCCGAGACGGTCGACCAGCGGCCGGCGCAGCGGGTGGGAAAGCAACTCGTGACTACCGACGAAACTCAGCACCGCGAGCGACAAGCCCACCATGGCAGCTACCTCCGATATTGCACCGGCATGTCGTCGGGCCGGTTTGGCATGTAGCGATCGCGCAGCTTGGTCTGCCGCGAGGTCATCGACACCTGGCGGCCGTCGATCATCACCGCGACCGGTGCGCTCGCCAGCTCGAGCGGATCGCCGTCCCAGATCACCACATCGGCGCGCTTGCCGGCCTCGAGCGTCCCGGTGTCGGTCAGCCCGAAGATCTCGGCGGGCGCCTTGGTCATCAGCATCAGCGCCTGCTCGGGGGTGACGCCGCTGGCGCCCGGCACGCGGCCGAGCGCGACGAGATTGCCCGCATGCTGCGGCAGCAGCCGGATCTGGCGGCCATCCTCGTCATCGATCATGCCGAGCGCGACCTTGACCCCCGCCTTGACCATGCGGCCGACGTTCGACTGGGTGGCGCCGAGCATCTCGAAGCGTGCCGGCAGGTCGTTGAGCGCCGACGCAATGACCGGGACGCCGGCGGCGGCGATCTTGTCGGCGACGATCCAGCCCTCGGTGACGCCGACGAGGATCGGCTTCAGGTTCGGGAACTCGCGCTTGATGTCGAGTACGCGCTGGATGTCGCTGGCGCGCTCGACGTGGATCAGCACCGGCATGCGGCCCTGCACCACGGGAACGAGCGCCGCGGCGTCGAGCGCGGTCAGGATCGCGCCGCGGTCCTTGCCGCCCTCGTAGCCCGCCGGGTTGCGCGCATAGGCCAGCGCCTCGCGCAGGCCGTTGCGGAACACCGCATGCGCGGCGCTGCGCGAGCCGCCCGACAGGTCGGCGCCCTCTTCGCCGAGCTCGACGAACTGGAAGGCGCGCGGACGCATCGCGATGTCGTCGGCATCGCCGAGGCTGACGATCGCGCCCTGCCCCGCAAAGATGCTGTTGCCGGCGTTCGGTGCGACGACGGCGCGGGTGATGCCCTCGATGCGGTTGATCGGGATGTTGACCGAGCGCGGGTTGAGGCCCGGCGTCACGTCGAGCGAGGCGTTGAACGGATTCGCGTCGTCGCCCGCCGAGCTGTCGTTGCTCTCGCCGACCGCGTCGACCTCGAGCAGGCCGAGCCGCGAGAAGCCGCCGATGATGCCGGGGGTGACCCAGCGTCCCTGCGCGTCAACGATCTGCGCGCCGGCGGGCGCGCCGGTGCGGCCGACCGAGACGATGCGCCCGTTGCTGATCACGACGGTGCCGCCGTCGATCGGCGCGGCGCCGGTGCCGGTCGCGACCTTGGCGTTGGTGATCGCGACGGTCTGCGCCGCGAGCGGGGCGGCGAGCGCGATCGCCGCGACGCCGAGCAATGTCTTCAGACGCTTCACTTCACATCTCCCTCGCCCGGCTGGCCGAGCTCGAAATCGCTGACGGGGCGGAGGCGCGGGTTCGACGAATCGAACATCAGCGCGCCGTCGATCCAGACCTTCTCGGGCCGCGTGTAGACGCTGAACGGATCGCCGTTCCACAGCACGACGTCGGCCATCTTGCCCGCTTCGAGGCTGCCGGTCCGGTCGCCGATGCCGAGTGCCTTGGCCGGATTGTAGCTGAGCCAGGTCCAGGCCACCTCGGGCGCGATGTCGATGCCGACGCGGCGGCCGTCGCCCATCGCCTTGGCGGCTTCCTGGTTGAGCCGCTGGATTCCGTTGGCGTCGTCCGAATGGACGATCGCGCAGGCGCCAGCGGCGTGGACGAAGGGGATGTTCTCGCGGATGCCGTCGTTCGACTCCATCTTGAAGCCGTACCAGTCGGCCCACATCGCCGAGCAGATGCCCTCGCGCGCCAGGATGTCGGCGATCTTGTAGCTTTCGACCGCGTGGTGGAAGGTCGTGACCTTGTAGCCGAACTCCTTCGACATATCGATGACGTTGGCCATCTCGTCGGCGCGGTAGCAGTGGTTCTGCACGAGGATCTTGCCGTCGAGCACGCCGGCGAGCGTGTCCATCGCCAGGTCGCGCGACGGCGCGTCGCTGGCCTTGGCGGAGCCGTCGTCGACCTTGCGGTTATAGTCCGCCCACTTGCGGCGATATTCCTGCGCCTTCGCCCAGGTCTGCCGGTCGAGCGCGATGTTCGCCATCCGGCTGCCGGGCATCTGGTTGCGGTTGCCGTAGACGCGCTTGGGGTTCTCGCCGCACGCCATCTTGAGCGTGTAGGGCGCGCCCGGGAACTTCATGTCCTGCTGCGTGCGGCCGTAGACGTTCTTCAAGGTGACGCCGCGGCCGCCGAACAGGTTCGCCGAGCCCGGCAGCACGTGCAGCGCGGTGACGCCGCCGTTGGTCAGCGCCCGGCTGAAGCCCGGATCCTGCGGCCAGATCGAATGTTCGGCCCACACCTCGGGTCGAACCGGGCCGGTGACCTCGTTGCCGTCCGAATGTGCCTGGACGCCGGGGCTCGGATAGTCGCCGAGGTGGCTGTGGATGTCGATGATCCCCGGGGTCACCCACTTGCCCTGGCCGTCGACGACGGTGGCGCCGGCGGGAACCTCGACGCTCTGCCCGATGCCGACGACCTTGCCGTCGGCGAGCGCCACCATGCCGCCGACGATCTTGCCGCCGCGGCCGTCATAGATGTTGACGTTCTGGATCACCGTCGCGACCGCGCCATAGGGCTTGTAGGTCGACGGGAACGGATCCTCGTTGATGCGGACGACGTCGGCGGACTTCGCCGGCTTGTCCGACGCCGATCGGGCCGCGTTGGTCTGGCCCGTCGTGCATGCCGCCGTGAGCAGCAGGGCGGCGAGGCTGAGCTTGGTGCGCATGTTTCCCCATTCGTCTGAAGCCGGCGGCTGCCGCCCGATGGCCGGGCGGCAGCCGCCGTGCGGATCAGTTGGCGACGACCTCGTCGCGCAACGTGTCGAGATGCATCAGCCGCTTGAACAGCGGCGCGATGATGATGACGGCGACCCCGACGCCCACCGCGACCCAGCCGACGGTCGAGTAGACGTCGAGCACCACCGTCTTGGCGGCGCCCTCGCCGCCGGCGCTCTCGGCACCGGTCGCCGCCGCGATCAGGCCGGCGGCGAAATTGCCGGTCGCCGAGGCGAAGAACCAGGTGCCCATGATCAGGCTGGCCATGTGCCCCGGCGCCAGCCGGTTCATCGCCGACAGGCCGACCGGCGACAGGCAGAGCTCGCCGGTGGTGTGGAGCAGGTAGATGAGGAAGATGAACACCAGCGGCGTGGCGTTTTCGACGCCGACCGCCGTGGCGCCGAATACCAGCACCAGGAAGCCCGCGCCGAGCTGGATGAGCGCCAGCCCGAACTTCGCCGGGGCCGACGGCTCGAGGCCGCGACGGCCGAGCGCCGTCCACAACCAGGCGAACACCGGCGCGAACAGGATGATGTAGGCCGGGTTGACCGACTGGAACACCGAGGCCGGAACCACGGTGCCGAGCACCTCGCGATCAACATGGCGGTCGGCGAACAGGTTGAGCGACGAGCCCGCCTGCTCGAACAGCGCCCAGAACAGGATCGATCCGAGGATCAGGAACATCGCGGCGAAGATGCGGTCGCGATCCTCCGACGGCAGCTTGGCCACCGCGGTATAGAGCACGTAGAGCACCAGCAACGCGCCGGCGATGCCGAGCAGGCTGCCGACGAGCTCCTGATACTGGATGAGCACCCAGACGATGGCGACGGCGGCAACGCCGATCGCATAGAGCAGCCATTCGAAGCTGATACCGCCGACCTTCGACTGCAGCCGTTGCGGATCGCGCGATTCACCGCGTCCCATCAGCAGCGGCTTGCCCCAGACGAAGACGATGAGGCCGAGCAGCATGCCGAGGCCCGCCGACCCGAAACCATAGGCCCAGCCATAGGTCTGGCCGAGATAGCCGGCGATGATCGTACCGATGAAGGCGCCGACGTTGATGCCCATGTAGAAGATCGTATAGGCGCCGTCGCGGCGTACGTCGGCGCGCGGATAGAGCTGCCCGACGATCACCGAGATGTTGGCCTTGAGGAAGCCCGAGCCGACGATGATGAACGACAGCGCCAGCCAGAAGATGTTGAGATAGGCCGAGCCCTGCCCGCCGTCGCCTTCGAAGGCCATCAGGAAATGACCGAAGGTCAGCAGGACGGCGCCGAAGGTCACCGCCTTGCGCTGTCCGAGATAGCGGTCGGCAAGATAGCCGCCGATCACCGGGGTGATGTACACCAGCGCGGTGTAGGCGCCGTAGATGATCGAGGAGGCTTCGTCGGAGAACAGCCAGTGCTGCGTCAGGTAGAAGATCAGCAGCGCGCGCATGCCATAGTAGGAAAAACGCTCCCACATCTCGGCGAAGAACAGAACGAACAGGCCCTTGGGATGTCCGAAGAAGGTGCCACCGTCGTCGGCCGGCGGCAGCGCCGCCGGTGCCGCAGCGTTGGGCTGAACCATAGGAAAAACTCCCCTAATCTCCCGGAGAGCCGGTTCGAGCCGGCCCATGATGGCGCGCACGATAGCGGCGGCGTACCGGAGCGTACAGCCCCGGCGGTGCGGGCGTTTGGCGCAGGAGCGGGGTGACGCGCGGGCGCGGATCGGCTACCCGCAGCGCATGACGATGTTCAACGACCGCTCCACGCCGCTCGACCTGCTGCTCACCCGTCGCTCGGGCAAGGCGCGCGACATGATCGCCCCCGGTCCCGATGCCGACCAGCTGACGCAGATCCTGCGCGTCGCCAGCCGGGTCCCCGATCATGGCAAGCTGGCGCCCTGGCGCTTCGTGGTGATCGCCGACGCCGCGCGCGAGCGCTTCGCCGAGCTCCTCGAGGGTGCCTATCGCGCGGAGAAGCCGGCGGCGGGTAAGCTCGAGCTGAAGGCGATGCGCGATTTCGCCACGCAAGCCCCGACGCTCGTCGCGGTGATGAGCCACCCGCATCCGTCCAGCCACATCCCGCTGTGGGAACAGCAGCTGAGCGTCGGTGCCGCCTGCCTCAACCTGCTGCTTGCCGCGCATGCGCAGGGCTTCGTCGCCAACTGGCTGACCGGGTGGGCCAATTATTCCGCCGCGGTGCGCGATGCGCTGGGCGAGCCGGGCGAGATCGTCGCGGGCTTCTTGTTCATCGGCACGCCGACGAAGGAGCTCGACGAGCGGCCGCGCCCGGCGCTCGACGACGTCGTGCGCGTCTGGAACGGCTGAGCCGGCTGCGGCAAAGCGAGCCGGGGCTGCGGTACGCGGCCGCCGCTCGCTTGACCGTGCTGCCGTGATAGGTCCATACTACAGTCATGTGGCAAGACGCTCGACCGATCTACCTGCAGATTCGCGACCTCATCGTCGGCGGGATCATCGACGGCACCTATGCGCCCGGTGACTCGCTGCCGTCGGTGCGGGCGCTCGCCGCCGACCGCGAGGTCAACCCGCTGACGGTGTCGAAGGCCTATCAGGAGCTGCAGGGCCAGGGGCTGATCGCGGCGCGGCGCGGGCTGGGGCTGTTCGTCGAGGCGGGTGCCAAGGAAAAGCTGCTCAAGAACGAGCGCGCCACCTTCATCGCCGAGGATTGGCCGCGGATTCGCCGCCATATCGACCGGCTCGGGCTGACCGCCAGCGACCTGTTCGCGCGCGAACTCGCCTGATCCCGCTTCCCGAGGGCGCCGCCAGCGCCTAGGAAGCCCGCATGCATAGCCGATTGATCGACGCGCTCGCCCCGGCGGTCCGCGAAGCCGGAGAGCTCGTCGAGCGAATCCGCCTCGCCGGCATCGTGTCGCGCGACAAGGCCGACGCCTCGCCGGTCACCGAAGCCGACGAGCAGGCGGAGGTCCTGCTGACCGCGGCGATCGCCGCCGCCGATCCGGGCGCGCTGATCGTCGGCGAGGAAGCCTGCGCCGCGGGCATCCGGCCCGACCCGTGCGCGCGCTTCTGGCTGATCGATCCGGTCGACGGCACCAAGGACTTCATCGCCGGCGGCCCCGACTATTCGGTCAACGTCGCGCTCATCGACGGCGGCGTGCCGGTGCTGGGGCTGGTGCTCGCGCCGCGGAGCGGCACGCTGTGGGCCGGCGCCCTCGGCGTCGGCGCCTACCGGCAGGTGGTAAGCGGTCCCCGCGAGCCGATCGCGACGCGCGCGATGGGCGCGGCGCCGGTCGTCGTCACCAGCCGCTCGCACCTCGACGACGCCACGCGCGCCTATTGCGCGGCGATCCCCAATGCACAGACGCAGCCCAGCGGCTCGTCGCTCAAATTCTGCCTGCTCGCCGAAGGCTCGGCCGACGTCTATCCGCGCTTCGGCCCGACCAGCGAATGGGACACGGCGGCGGGCGACGCGGTGCTGCGCGCGGCGGGCGGGATCGTGCGGCATCCCGACGGGCGCGTCTTCGGCTATGGGAAGCCGGAGTTTCTGAACGGGCCGTTCCTGGCGGTGGGGGATCCTTCGGCGGTCGAAAAGCTGCCGCCGCTGATGGATATTCAGCCTCGGTCAAGCCCGTCATCCTGAGGTAAGTCAGGATCTCGGGAGACTTGCGCCCTCGATCGTGGAGATCCTGACTTTCGTCAGGATGACGGCCTACGTGAAGGTCAGCGCTTGCTGCGCATTCCGACGGTCTGCTTCAGATCCGCGCGCGCCTTCAGCGTTGCGTATTCCGCGCTTTCGACCGCCACCGCCGCAATTCGGCTCTCGGCGTCATGGTGAATCCCCCAGCCATGCTTCTTCACCAGGGTCGAGGCGCGCAGGCAGGCCTGCGGTTTGGCGAAGAAGGCGGCGCGGGCCTCGGCACGGTCGGTCTCGGCGAGGTCGTTGCGGCGGGCGTGGGTCTCGAACAGCAGGTCGTCGCTGGTCAGGCCGTAGGGCCGGGCCTGCAGCAACTCGAGCTGGATCGCGGCGACCGAACCGGGCTTCGGCGCCGTGTCGCCGATCGTCGCGCTGCTGTCGGGCGACACGGCGATGAAGGCGTCGGCGTAGTTGGTGGTGGTCACGCCGCGAACTGCGCCTCGTCGAGCGCGAACAGCAGCGATCCGCCGCGCGTCACCGGACCGAGCAGCGCGGTCGCCTGCGGCACGATCTGCTCGGCGAAGAAGCGCGCCGTGACGATCTTCGCCTTGAGGAAGGCCGGGTCGCCCTCGCCGGCCGCCAGCCGTTCGGCGGCGACGATCGCCTGCTTCGCCAGCAGCCAGCCGCCGGCGACGATTCCGAACATGCGCAGATAGGGCGTAGCGCCCGCCGCGGCGTCGGCGAAGCCGTCGCCATGGTTGCCGACCATCCAGACGGTGGCATTCTCGAGCGCGGCGAGGCCGTCGTCGAGGTAGGGCGCGATGGCGCCGAGGTCGCCGTCGCCGGGCAGCGCGCGGAGCGTGGCGCGCATCTCGGCGAAGAGGTCCTTCCAGCGGCCCTGCGGCAGCTTGCGGTTGACCAGATCGAGCGCCTGGATGCCGTTGGTGCCTTCGTAGATCGGCGCGATGCGCGCGTCGCGCAGATGCTGCGCCGCGCCGGTTTCCTCGATGAAGCCCATGCCGCCGAACACCTGCACCGCAAGGCTCGACAGCTCGACCCCCATGTCGGTGGCATAGGCCTTGGTGACCGGGGTCAGCAGGTCGGCGAGCGCCTGCCAGTCGCGCTTCGCCTCGGCATCGGTCTCGCCATGCGCGAAGTCGACCGCGGCGGCGTTGAGATAGGTCAGCGCGCGGATCGCCTCGGTCGTCGCCTTCATCGTCAGCAGCATGCGGCGGACGTCGGGATGCTCGATGATGCGCTTGCCCTGGACGCGCTCCTTCGCGAAGCCGAGCGCGCCCTGATAGGCGCGCTCGGCGATGGCGACGCCCTGCAGCCCGACGTTGATGCGCGCATGGTTCATCATCGTGAACATCGCGCGCATGCCGGCATTTTCGGCGCCGACGAGATAGCCGACGCAGCCATCGTTGTCGCCGAAGCTCATCGTGCAGGTCGGCGAGGCGTGGATGCCGAGCTTGTGCTCGATCGACACGCAGCGCAGGTCGTTGCGGCGGCCGTCGGCGAGGAACTTCGGCACGATGAACAGCGAGATGCCCTTGGTGCCCGGCGGCGCATCGGGAAGCCGCGCCAGCACGAGGTGGATGATGTTGTCGGCGACGTCGTGCTCGCCCCAGGTGATGAAGATCTTGCTGCCCTTGATGCGGTAGCTGCCGTCGGCATGCGGTTCGGCGCGGCTGCGTAGCGCGCCGACGTCCGAGCCGGCCTGCGGCTCGGTCAGGTTCATCGTCCCCGTCCACTCGCCGCTGACCAGCTTGGTCAGGTAGGCCGCCTGCTGCTCGGGCGAGCCGTGCACTGCGAGCGCCTCGATCGCCCCCTGGCTCAGCATCATGCACAGGCTGAACGCCATGTTGGCCGAGGTCAGCTGCTCCTGCACCGCGCTCGCCAGCACGAAGGGCATGCCCTGCCCGCCGTGCGCCGGATCGGCGCCGAGCGAGCCCCAGCCGCCCTCGACATATTGGCGATAGGCCTCGGCAAAGCCTGCGGGCAGCGTCACCGCGCCGTCGTTCCAGCGCGCGCCCTCGGTGTCGCCCTTGCGATTGAGCGGCGCGAAGACGTTGCCGCTGAGCTTCGCCGCCTCCTCGAGGATCGGCTGCACCAGATCGGGCGTCGCCGCCGCGAACGCCGGCAGCCGGTTGAGACCCGCCAGGTCGGCGATGGTATCGAGGACGAAGGCCTGCTCGGCAACGGGGGCGGTGTAGGTCATCTCTGTCCCTTGGCGATCGAGACCTGAGCGTATAGCGGGGGCGCTGTGAGCGCACAAACCACCGAAGTCCTAGGTGCCGACGCCGCCGGCGTCGCGCGCGCGGTCGATCTGCTGCGCGCCGGCGCGATCGTCGCGCTGCCGACGGAGACGGTCTACGGCCTCGCCGCCGACGCGAGCAACGCTGCCGCCGTGGCGCGGATCTACGACGCCAAGGGGCGGCCGAGCTTCAACCCGCTGATTGTCCATGTCTCGGGGCTGTCGATGGCGCAGCAGCTGGTCGAGGTGCCGCGCGCGGCGCTCGACCTGATGGCGCGCTTCTGGCCGGGCCCGCTCACGCTGGTGCTGCCGCTGCGCCGCGAGGCGCCGGTCGCCAGCCTCGTCACCGCCGGGCTCGATACGCTCGCCATCCGCTGCCCCGACCATCCGGTCATGCAGGCGGTCATCGAGTCGCTCGGCCGGCCGATCGCCGCGCCGAGCGCCAACGCCTCGGGACGGATCAGCCCGACGCGGCCGGCGCATGTGCTCGACAGTCTTGCGGGGCGCATCCCGCTGCTGCTCGACGGTGGCCCGACGCGCGCCGGGGTGGAATCGACGATCGTCGCGGTCGAGGGCGAGCGCATCCGGCTGCTGCGGCCCGGCGCCATTCCCGCCGAACGCCTCGGCGTCCGTCTCGACGCCGCCGAGGCGCGGATCATCGCGCCGGGGCAGCTGGCGAGCCACTATGCGCCGGCGCAGCCGGTACGGCTCGCGGCGGTCACCGCCGGCGCCGACGAATTCCATATCGGCTTCGGCGCCGTTGCCGGCGATCGCTCGCTGTCGCCGTCGGGCGATCTCACCGAAGCCGCCGCCGCGCTGTTCGACGTGTTGCACGACGCGCAGGCGAGCGGCCGCCGCGGAATCGCGGTGGCACCGGTCCCCGAACAGGGGCTCGGCGTCGCGATCAACGACCGGCTGCGCCGCGCCGCGGCGCCCCGCGAGGCGGCGCGATGACCACGACGATCGTCGGCAACCATGTCTCGCCCTATGTCCGCAAGGTGCTGGTGGTGCTCGGCCTCAAGGGCGTGCCCTACGCGATCGACCCGCTGGTGCCGTTCTTCGGCAACGACGAGTTCGAGAAGCTGAGCCCGCTGCGCCGCATCCCGGTGCTCATCGACGATCAGGTGACGCTGTTCGATTCGACGGTGATCGGCGAATATCTCGACGAGTGCTATCCGGCGCCACCGCTGATGCCCGCCGCTCCGGCCGAGCGGGCGCGGGCGCGCTGGCTCGAGGAGTTCGCCGACACGCGCCTCTGCGACCTGCTGATCTGGTCGCTGTTCTTCGAGCAGGCGGTCCGCCCAAGCGTGCTCGGCGAGGCGAGCGACAGCGACCGCGTCGCGCAGACGCTCGCCACCGACCTGCCCGCGGCGATGGACTATCTCGAGACGCAGGCGCCCGCCGACGGCTTTCTGTTCGGCGTCGCGCCGTCGCTGGCCGACATCGCGCTCGCCTGCCCGTTCAAGAACGCGATGTTCGTGCGCTGGCGCCCCGATGCGACGCGCTGGCCGCGCACCGCCGGGCTCGTCGCGCGCACGCTGGCGCTTCCGGCGTTCAAGGCGCTCGAACGCTATGAGACGCTGTGCCTGAAAACGCCGCCGGCGCAGCAGCGCGCCGGTCTCGCCGCGCTCGGCGAGACCATCGCCGAGGTCAGCTACGCCGGCGACGCGCCGCGCCGCGGGATCATGCGCCTGGGCTAATTGTCGCGAACCGGGCCCTCGCCGCTGCGCCGCGACCGCACCGCATCGCGCACCGCCTGCCGCGCCTCGCGGTTGAAGACGCCGCCGCCCTGGCGCGCCTCCTGACGCGCCTCGCGCCGCTGCTCGCGGCGTTGGACCGTGGCGGGATCGGGTGCCGGGCGGGCGGCGCGACGCTCGACCCGCTCCTGCCGCCGCTCGACGCGGTCCTCGCGACGTTCGCCGCGGATCTCGCGCCGATCGTCGCGCCGGTCATCACGAACCTCGCGACGATCCTCGCGCCGCTCGGCACGCTGTTCGCGGCGCTCGAGCCAATGGCGGCGGTCCTGGTCGCGCATGCGGTGGCGGGTGCCGGCGCGGTCGTACACATAATAGCCGTTACCGGGGTAATAATAATTGTCGTACCAGCCGTAGCCGACGCTGGCGCCGCCATAATAGCCGCCGCCGGGGTTGCCGTAATAGCCGTCGTCATAGCCATAGTCGCCGCCGTCGCTTCCGTACGGGTTGTACATGCAGCCGCCGAGCAGCACGGGGGCGCCGACGAGGAGCGCGAGGTTACGAATTCGACGAATATTCAGACGCATGGCACCGACTTTCATAGGCATGTGTCGCATAACAACGCACTGGCGGTGAATAGGGTCTGAACCCGTTGACAGACTCGTATTGCAATCGACTCTCATTATGAGCTAGCCTCGTCTCATTCGAGGGAGCTGCCATGAACGCCGCCTTGCCGATCGACTGGTACGACGCTGCCGAGCAGCCGCCGCTGACGAGCGACATGAGCTGGACTGCCCTGCCCCCTGCCGAGCAGCTGCTGCTCTGGTCGATACGCCACATGCTGGTGTGCTGGCCGAGCTGCGGCTCGGTGCGCAGCGCGCTGCACCAGGCCTATGGCGACGAGGCGCTGGGCGTCGAGCATCTGCTGCGCTGCCTGCTGACCGCGCTCGGCGCCTATTCGGCGCGGACGCTCAAGGTCGGTGACCCGACCTGCTCGCGACTGCTCGCCGACGAGAATGCCATTCTGTTCGCGCTGCGGATGGCGCGGCGCGAACCCGAGTCGGCGCGTGCCGCGCTGGTTCAGGTCTGCGGCGAGCCGCGGGCCGCGCGGCTGCTGCCGCTGGCGGCGTCGCTCGGCGACGTCGCAGGCTGCAGCCAGACGGTCAGCTCAGCATGAAGTCGACGCCGGCCGCACAATGAAGCTCGGCGGTATCGAAGGCGGCGACTCCGAGGTCGATGCCGCCGATCAGCAGCCCCACTTCGGTACAGCCGAAGATCACGCCGTCGGCCCCGTCGCGCTTTGCCTGCGCGACGATATCGAGATAGGCGGCGCGCGAGGCGTCGGTGACGCGGCCGAGACATAATTCGTCGTAGATGACGCGATCAACCAGCGCCCGCCCGTGGGAGTCGGGCAGCAGCACCTCGAGCCCGTGGCGGTCGCGCAGCCGGGCCCGGTAGAAATCGCCCTCCATCGTGAAGCGCGTCCCGAGCAGCAGCGGCTGACGGCTGCCCGCCGCCTTTACCGCGGTTGCGGTTGCGTCGCCGATGTGGAGCAGTGGCACGTCGATCGATGCCGCGACCTCGTCGGCCATGCGGTGCATCGTGTTGCTGCAGATCATGATGCCCTGGGCTCCCCCCGCCTCGAGCCGCCGGGCTGCCGCTACCATCAGGCCCGTTAGCCGGTCCCAATCGCCTTCTGCCTGGAGCGCGGCGACCGGCGCGAAGTCGACCGAGCGCATCAGCAGCTCGGCCGAATGAAGCCCGCCGAGCCGCTCGCGCACCATCTCGTTGAGGCGGCGGTAATAGATGGCAGAGCTTTCCCAGCTCATGCCGGCGAGCAATCCGATCGTGCGCATGCTCACCCGCTACCGACGAAGAGGCCGCCTGCCAAGGCCGCGGCGGTCCGTCCGACGGCGCAGGGTGTCGGAAATTTCTGCATACCGTGTCGGCTCCCCGAATTCGGGCGCCGCATAATGTTGAAACCCGCCGCTCATCGTGCCTGGCGCATGATTTGCCTGTCGCCCGAAAGTTGATGTCGCCTGGCGCTGGTGAGGGGAATCCAGCGAGGGACCCATGAAATCCGGAATTCTGAAAGCGGCTGCGCTGGCGACGTTCGCCGTCGCCGCCCCGGCGCAGGCCGTCGTCATCGGCTTCGAAGACGTCGATACGCCCGGATCGAACGAACGTGAACGAGGCCAGCTTTTCCAGCCTGGGCATCGTGAACAGCTACCAGGGCTATGAATGGGGCTATGGCAATACCGACGGCTGGGCCAATCGCACCTTCGTCGACGCCATCGCGGGCTGGGGCGCCAGCACCGTCGCGATGCCCGGGACGATGCATGTCCCGGCGCCCGCACCGACAGGCGTTACCGGCGACGTCCACGCCTGGAGCTTCTACGGCGTGCAGAGCCTGTGATCGACTTCAAGGGCGAGGCGAACGTCAACGCCGTGGATGTCGCCGGCCTCGCCGGCGGCGCGGGGTGGGTCCTCAATTCCAACACCCTGCAACTGTTCGGCTACGACGAACTCGGCAATGAGCTGTTCTCCTCGGCGATCATCCCGCTGACCACCACCATGCAGGACATCAACGTCGGGTTCACCGGCATCAGCTTCATCGAGCTGCGGTCGGACCGCAACGTGAGCTGGTTCCCGCTCGATCTGCTCGACGTCAGCCCCGTTCCGGCCCCGGCGACGCCCGGCCTGATGGCGCTGGGGCTGCCCGGCATCGCCAGCCTTCGTCGCCGGCGCCAGGGCTGGTCGCGCTGAGGGCCGGCATCCCGCCGGTCTCCGCGCGGCGGCGTGAAAGGCAGGCCTGTCGCGACGCTTTGGCCGGCGCGGTTACGACGCGGTCGAGGGATCGATCACGGCCGCGGTCTGGCCGGCCGCGAGGCGGTATAGGCCGTGCCCGGTGCATAGACACCATCGAAGCCCTCGCGCAGCGCCCCGTCGAGCTGGATAGCGCGCGGCGCCACAGGCTCGCGCACCGGCATGTCGTAGGCGGTGCAGCCGCGCACCGCATCGCCATTCGGCGCGGCACAGCCCCAGTAGCGTCCGCCCGGACGTGCGAAGGCGAGCGAGACGGTGCGATCGCCCGGCAGCAGCCTCCCCGCCGACGGATAGGGGGGCACCGGCGACGTCCAGGCGGTCTTGTCGGCGTGGCCGAGCCCGGTCAGCGCCACGACCAGCGTATCGCGCCGCGTCCGCGCTGCAGCCAGGGCGGCCGCCATCGCCGCCTCTCGCCTCGCGGAAGTCCCCGAGGCTTCGGGCGCGGTATCGAAGGCGATCAGCGTCGTCGGGTGATGCGTGCCGATGCGGCGTACCGAATTGAGCAGTTCGGCGATCGCCGCCGTCGTTCGCCCGCCCTTCTCCGCCCAGCCCGGCGAGGCCAGTAGCGCCGCGCGCGCCGCCTGATCGCCGTTCGACGCCATGAAGCGGTCGAGCGCAGGCTGGTCGGCGGAGCCGAGCTCGACGCCAAAGGCCAGCGGCCGGCCGGTCTCGGCAGCCGCACAGGCGATGTCGCGAGCCACGGCGGGCATTTCGACGGTGCCGTGGTATTCGCCCACCAGGACATAGTCGACGCCCGGTGCCGTCAGCATCTCGCGCGCGCCCGGCAGCTCGGTACAGCCTGCCTCGAGCGAGGCTGCGGCTAGCGCCGCCGACAGCAATGACAGCATGGTCTTCTCCGCGACAGGGTTGGAGACGGAGACCTAGCTGGCCCGCGACCTGCGGCCATGCGGCTTCGACGAACGCCCGGCGCGCTGCGGCGAACGCTAATTGTACCCGAGCTGGCGCCCCGCGAGGTCGAGCATGATCTCCTCGCTGCCGCCGCCGATCGCATTGACGCGCACCTCGCGGTAGATGCGCTCGACCTTGCTGCCCTTCAGGTAGCTGGCGCCGCCGAGCACCTGCGCCGCCTCGCGCGCCACCGCCTCGAGCATGCGCGTCGCCTGGACCTTGAGCATCGCGAAGTCGGCGGGCCTGGCCTTTCCTTCGCGATTCTGCCAGGCGCAGAGGTCGACCCAGGCCTGCGTGGCCTCGATCTGCCGCGCCATGTCGGCGAGCTTGATGCGGATCGACTGGTGCTGCGCCAGCCGCTTGCCGAAGGTCTCGCGCGTCGTCGCCCAGGCGACCGCCTCTTCGAGGCAGACGCGCGCGAAGGCGCAGCAGCCATGCGCCATGCCGAGCCGTTCGCCGTTGAAATTCTGCATGATGCCCATGAAGCCGGCGTTCTCGGGCCCGATGAGGTTCTCGGGCGGCACCTCGACATTGTCGAAGTAGAGCGCGGCGGTGTCGGAGCAGTGCCAGCCCATCTTCTCGAGCGGCGTCTGCGTGAACCCCGGCATTCCCTTCTCGATGAGCATCAGCGAGATGCCGGCCATGCCGAGCCCGCCGGTGCGCACCGCGACGGTATAATAGTCGGCGCGCATCCCGCTGGTGATGAACATCTTCGAGCCGTTGACGACATATTTGTTGCCGACCTTCTCGGCGCGCGTCTTCAACTGCGCGACGTCGGAGCCGCCCGACGGCTCGGTGATCGCGAGCGCGATGATCTTGTCGCCGGCGAGAACCTCGGGCGCGACGCGGCGCTTCATCTCGTCCGAACCCATTCGCAGGATCGGCGGCAGGCCGATGCCGTGCGTCATCAGCGACGCGGTCAGCCCGCCGGCGCCGGGCCGCGCCAGCTCCTCCGACTGCACCAGCGAATGGAAGATGTCGAAGCCTGCGGAATGGCCGCCATATTCCTCGGGATAGCCGAGCCCGAGGATGCCCGCCTCGGCCGCCTTCCGGTGAAGCGCGCGCGGCAGTTCGCGCGCGTCTTCCCAGGCGTCGATGTGCGGCGCCACCTCGCGTTCGACGAAGCGGCGCACCGACTGCGCGACCGCCTCGTGGCTCTCGTCATAATAGGGCGATCGCGCGCGCCATTCGTCGAACATCGTCATCGATCCCGCCCCTCAGGCTTGCGTCACCCCGGCAAAGGCTGAAACCCAGTTTGGGCGCTCGGCCCGGTTCCGCCTTTCGCCGGCATGGCGGTTATGGTTTGTACGGGTCAGACAAGCACAAACGGGAGTCGCCATGAAGCTCGCCATCCTGCCAGCGCTCGCCCTCGCGCTGGCCGCCCCTGCCCTGGCGCAGACGCCGACCCGCTTCGAGGCGGCCGACCTCTACAAATTCTCGATGGTCACCGATCCCGTCGTCTCGCCCGACGGCAAGCAGGTGATCTTCACGCGCACCTATTTCGACCTCGGCAGCGATTCGCGGATGGGCGAGATCTGGATCGGCGACATCGGCGCGAAGGACCTCAACCGCCGCCTGCTGATCGGCGCGGGCACGCGCGCCAGCGGCGTCACCTGGTCGCCCGACGGCCGCCGCATCGCCTATGTCGCGCCCTTCGCGGGCAAACCGCAGGTCCATGTGATGACGCTGTCCGAAGGCATCGGCCGGCCGATCACCAGCAGCAAGACGCCGCCCGGCGGCATCGAATGGTCGCCCGATGGCCAGTCGATCGCCTTCACCGCGCAGGTCAACAGCGACCCGGTCAAGGTTTCCGGGATGCCGGCGAAACCCGAGGGCGCGACCTGGGCGCCCGACGCGCGCGTCGTCACCACCTATCGCTACCGCCTCAACGAGAGCGGCTATCTGACGCCCGGCTATCGCCACGTCTTCATTGTCCCCGCCGCCGGCGGCCCCGCGCGGCAGATCACCAAGGGCGATTTCGACCATGTCGACGGCGGCGGCGGCGTCACCTGGATGCCCGACGGCCAGTCGCTGATCGCGGTCGGCAACCGCCGCCCCGAACGCGACCTGCAGGCGCGCGAGGCCGACCTGTGGCTGCTCCCCGTCGCCGGCGGCGAACCGCGCCAGCTCACCGACCGGCTCGGCAATGAATCCGAACCGACGGTGTCGCCCGACGGCAAGTGGATCGCCTTCACCGGCTATCCCGAGACGCCGGGCTTCTACGTGCAGGACGACCTGTGGGTGATGCCGGCCGGCGGCGGCGCGGCGCGCAACCTCACCGCCGCTTTCGATCGCCCGGTCGCCAACCCCGCGTGGTCGGCCGACGGCAGGAGCGTCTATGCGCTGTACAACGAGGAAGGCGTCACGCGCGTCGCCTCGATCCCGGTCAACGGCGGGACGCCGCGGACCGTGGTGCGCGAGGTCGGCGGCACGCGCCTCTACCTGCCGTCGTCGGGCGGCAGCTTCAGCGCCGAAAGCGGCGTCATCGCCTATACCTCGCTGTTCGCCGACCGGCCGGCGGGGCTCGCGATCAACCGCGGCGGCAAGACGATCGCCAGCCTCGACTTCAACGCCGACTGGCGCCGCGGCAAGCAGATCGGCCGGCTCGAGGAGATCCGCTACAAATCCTCCGCCGACGGCCGCGACATCCAGGGCTGGGTGCAATATCCGCCCGACTTCGATCCGGCGAAGAAATATCCGCTGATTCTCGACATCCACGGCGGCCCCAACACCGACTACGGCCCGATGTTCTCGGTCACGCACCAGCTCTATGCCGCCGCCGGCTACATCGTGCTGTTCACCAACCCGCGCGGCTCGATCGGCTATGGCGCCGAATTCGCCAATTTCTACGGCAAGCCCTATCCGAGCCAGGATCATGACGACCTGATGTCGGGCGTCGATGCGATGGTGGCGCGGCCCTATGTCGACGCCAACAACCTGTTCATCGGCGGCGGCTCGGGCGGCGGCGTGCTGACCTTGTGGGGCATCGCCAAGGCGCCCGACCGCTTCCGCGCCGCGGTGGCGCTGCGCCCGGTGACCGACTGGACGGTGCAGGCGCTCGCCTCGGACATCCAGTCGACCACCGCCAAATATTGGCTCGGCGCAATGCCCTGGGAGAACCACGAGCTCTACTGGCAGCAGTCGCCGCTGAGCCTCGTCGGCAGCGTCAAGACGCCGACGATGCTGATCACCGGCGAGGCCGACTATCGCACCCCGATCGCACAGACCGAGATGTATTATCAGGCGCTCAAGATGCGCGGCGTCGACGCGATCAAGGTGCGGCTGCCCGAGGCCAACCACGGCATGGGCCGGCCGAGCCAGTGGCTGACGTCGATCCTGATGCCGATCGACTGGTTCGACAAATATCGGGCGAAATGAGCATGCGCCGGCTGACGGTCGCGCTCGCCGCGCTCGGGATCGCCGCCGCCGCGCCGGCGGCGGCGGCGCCGCTCGACGTCATCGCCCGCGACTATGTCGCGCTCGTGCTCGAGTTCGGCGAGCATGAGGAAGGCTATGTCGACGCCTACTACGGCCCGCCCGAATGGGCGGCGGCGGCACGCGCCAACAAGCGCAGCCTCGGCCGGCTGACGGCCGACACCGCGGCGCTGCGCAAGCGCGTCGCGGCCGAAAATGCCACGGGCATCGGCGCGGCGCGGCGCAGCTATCTCGCCGCGCAGCTGCGCGCGCTGGCCGCCCGGGTGGCCATGCGGCAGGGCCTGCGGCTCGATTTCGCCAGCGAGGCCGAGGAGCTGTTCGGCGTCCGGCCGGTGCTCAGGCCGCTGAAGAGCTACGACGCGGTGCTGGCGCGCATCGACCGGCTGGTCCCCGGCCCCGGGCCGCTCTGGCAGCGCGTCGACGACTTCCGCAAGCGTTACGAGATCCCCTCCGACCGGCTCAAGCCGGCGATGGAAGCGGCGATCGCCGAGTGCAAGGCGCGCACCGCAAAGCATTTCGCGCTGCCCGAGGGCGAGGAGTTCGATCTCGAATTCGTGTCGGACAAGCCGTGGAGCGGCTACAATTGGTACAAGGGCGGCTACCACAGCCTCATCCAGATCAACACCGACCTGCCGACCGCGGTCAGCCGCGCCGTCGATCTCGGCTGCCACGAGGGCTATCCCGGCCACCATGTCTACAATGCGCTGCTCGAGCGCGAGCTGGTCAGGGGCCGCGGCTGGACCGAGTTCAGCGTCTACCCGCTCTACAGCCCGCAGTCGCTGATCGCCGAGGGCTCGGCCAACTACGGCATCGATCTGGCGTTCCCGAAGGAGCAGCAGGTCGCCTTCGAGACGTCGACGATCTACCCGATTGCCGGTCTCGACCCGGCGATGGCGAAAGCGCTGGTCGACCTCAACCGCGCGACGCGCTCGCTCGCGTCGGCGAGCTATACGATCGCCGACGACTATCTGGCGGGCCGGATCAGCCGCGACGACGCCAAGGCGCTCGTCCAGCGCTACGAACTCTCCTCGCCCGCCCGCGCCGAGCAGCGGATGAAGTTCATCGACACCTACCGCAGCTACATCATCAACTATGGGCTCGGCCGCGACCTCGTCCAGGCGCATGTCGAGAGCGCCGGCCCGAGCCAGGCGGCGCGCTGGCAGGCGATGGAGAAGCTGCTGTCCGAGCCGACGCTGCCGGGGGATCTGCGGAAGTAGGCGAGGCGTCGCCTGCCCCCACCCGCCGTCATCGGCGGCCTACGCCAGGTCGTAGGCCTCCTGAACGATCGCCCAGGCCTCTTCAGCCGTCTCGACGATGTGGAACAGCTTGAGGTCGTTGTGCGAGATCACGCCTTCGTCGGCGAGCGCCTCGAAGTCGACGACCTTGCCCCAGAAGTCGCGGCCGAAGAGCAGGATCGGCACCGGCTTGACCTTGCCGGTCTGGACGAGCGTCAGCAGTTCGAACAGCTCGTCGAAGGTGCCGAAGCCGCCCGGGAAGGCGGCAACGGCGCGCGCCCGCAGCAGGAAGTGCATCTTGCGGAGCGCGAAATAGTGGAACTGGAAGCTTAAGCCCGGCGTGACATAGGGGTTGGGCACCTGCTCGAACGGCAGCACGATGTTGAGGCCGATGCTCGGCGCGCCGACGTCGGCGGCGCCGCGGTTGGCGGCTTCCATGATCGAGGGGCCGCCGCCCGAACAGACGACGAAGTGGCGGCCGCCGTCGGAATCGCACTCGACCTGCGAGGTGAGCTGCGCGAGCTTGCGCGCTTCCTCATAATAGCGCGTCTTGGCGACCAGCCGTTCGGCGATACGCTTCTGCGGGCCGGTGGTCGCGGCGGCCAGCACGCTCTCGACCTCTTCGGGCGACGGGATGCGCGCCGAGCCGTACATCACGAAGGTCGAGGCGATGTTCGCCTCGTTGAGCAGCAGCTCGGGCTTCAGCAGCTCGAGCTGGAAGCGCACCGCGCGCAGGTCCTGCCGCAGCAGGAAATCATTGTCCTGGAACGCCAGCCGGTACGCCGGATGCTCGGTCTGCGGTACCGCGGTCGGGTGCGCGGCGACCTGCGCCTCTTCGCTCGCCGACGGGAACATGCGGTCGGGGACCTTCGGCGTGGCGTTCATTCTCGCATCTCGATTCTACTTTTTGGGGGCGCGGTCTTTAGCCGAAACCTCCCGCGGCGCCTACTTGCAATTGTCCCAGCGGCCCATGTCGAAATGCAGATGGTCGCGGTGCTGGGCGTTGTCGTCGGGACCGAGCACGAGGTTGAACGCCTTGCAGCCTTCGTCGCGCAGGTCGCGCAGGAATTTGCGCGTCGCCTTGTCCTTGCCGTCCCAGTCGCGGAGCACGGTGATGCGCCGCCCGTCGGCGAGCCGCACTCCGGCGATGTCGATGGCGTTGGCCCAGCTATGTTCGGACGGCTGCGCGCCTGCCATGTTGTTGCGCGGGCGACAGGCATAAGTGCCGTAGCTCTCGATCTGCACCACTTCGCTGCCCAGACGCTTGCGCGCCGCCGGCTGCAGGCCCTTGCGGATCCATTCGTGCAGCCCCGCCGTCATCGGGCAGGACAGCGGTCCGATGCCCTTGACCACCACGCCGATGTTGCGGACGTCGATCGCGCCGCGCAGCCCGCAGCTCGGCCCGGCCTGCTTGTCGGCAAGCCGCCGGTAGTCGAGCCCGTCGAGCCGATCGAGCTGGCGCAGGCACTGCTTGAGCTCGGCCGGCTTGGCGAGCTGCGCGCGTTCGGGCTTGCCCGCGCAGGCCGCGAGCGCCAGCAGCGCTGCCAGCGCCACGGCTCGTGCGATTGCTCCCCGCGTCCGCTCCATGGCCCGAGAATCGCATAGTCGCGACTCGCGCGTCAAATGACGATTGGGCGCCGCCTCGACGGCGCCGCCGGCAGGCCGCTCCTGAGACTGAGTGATTTCGCTTGGACGCGGCGCAGCACCTGACATGATGGCGCAATGCACGACCCAGGGGACCGATGACCATGCGCGCCGTCAACGAGCGCAGCCTCGACGAATTCTGGATGCCGTTTACCGCCAACCGGCAGTTCAAGGCGGCGCCGCGGCTGCTCGCCTCGGCGAGCGGCATGCATTATCGCGATACCGAGGGACGCGAGGTGCTCGACGCCACCGCGGGCCTGTGGTGCGTCGCCGCCGGCCACGGCCGGCCGCAGATCGCCGAGGCGGTCGCCCGCCAGCTCGGGACGCTCGACTATGCGCCCCCCTTCCAGATGGGCCATCCGGTCGCCTTCGCGTTCGCCGAGCGGCTCGCCGAGGTCGCGCCGGGCGGCCCCGGCAGCACGCTCGACCGGATCTTCTTCACCAACTCCGGGTCGGAGTCGGTCGACACCGCGCTCAAGATCGCCCTCGCCTACCAGCGCGCCATCGGCCAGGGCACGCGCACGCGGCTGATCGGGCGCGAGAAGGGCTATCATGGCGTCGGCTTCGGCGGCATTTCGGTCGGCGGCCTCGTCAACAACCGGCGCATGTTCCCGCTGCTGCCCGGCACCGATCATCTCCGCCATACGCATGACCCGGGGCGCAACGGCTTCACGCGCGGCCTCCCCGAGCACGGCGCCGAACTCGCCGACGACCTCGAGCGGCTGATCGCACTGCACGGCGCCGAGACGATCGCCGCGGTGATCGTCGAGCCCGTCGCCGGATCGGCGGGCGTGCTGGTGCCGCCCACCGGCTATCTCGAGCGGCTGCGCGCGATCTGCGATGCGCACGGCATCCTGCTGATCTTCGACGAGGTCATTACCGGCTTCGGCCGGCTCGGCGCGCCGTTCGGCGTCGACTATTTCGGCGTCCGCGCCGATCTGGTCACCACCGCCAAGGCGCTGACCAACGGCGCGCTGCCGATGGGCGCGGTGTTCGTCGACCGGCGCGTGCACGACGCGGTGATCGACGGGCCCGCCGGCATCGAGCTGTTCCACGGCTACACCTATTCGGGGCATCCGGCGGCCTGCGCCGCGGGGCTCGCCACGCTCGACATCTACGCCGACGAGGCGCTGCTCACCCGCGGCGCCGCGCTCGCGGCGCGTTGGGAGGATGCGGTCCATAGCCTGGCCGGCCTGCCGCATGTCGTCGACATCCGGACGATCGGGCTGATGGCGGGGATCGATCTCGCGCCGCGCGCCGGCGCGCCGGGCGTGCGCGCCTACGAACTGTTCGTCGACTGTTTCGAAACCGGCATGCTGGTCCGCGCCACCGGCGACACCATCGCGCTGTCCCCGCCGCTGATCGTGAGCGAGGCGCAGATCGACGAGATCGCCGCCCGGCTCGCCGATGCGCTGCGGCGGCTGGCCTAGGCTCCGCAGCCGCCGCCGCTAGCGGGTCAGGCGGCTCGTGATCTCGGCGACGTGGCGCCCCTGGAAGCGCGCGCCCTCGAGTTCGTTGGCGCTCGGCTGCCGCGAGCCGTCGCCCGCGAGCGTCGAGGCGCCATAGGGGGTGCCGCCGCTGATCTCGGCCATCTGCGCGTTGCCGGCCCACGAATAGGGCAGCCCGACGATGATCATGCCGTGGTGAAGCAAGGTGGTGTGGAACGAGGTGATCGTCGTCTCCTGCCCGCCATGCTGGCTGGCGGTCGAGGTGAACACGCTGCCGACCTTGCCGATCAGCGCGCCCTTCGCCCACAGCGGCCCGGTCTGGTCGAGGAAATTGCGCATCTGCGCCGTCATGTTGCCGAAGCGAGTAGGCGTGCCGAAGATGATCGCGTCATAGTCGGCAAGCTCGCCGGGAACGGCGAAGGGCGCGTCCTGCTCGAGCTTGATCCCGGCCTTCGCCGCCACGTCGGCGGGCACCAGCTCGGGCACGCGCTTGACGCTGACCTCGACGCCCGCGACCTCGCGCGCGCCCTCGGCAACGGCGTTCGCCATCGTCTCGGTATGGCCGTAGCTCGAATAATAGAGAACCAGCAGCTTGGTCACGATCGTCTCCCTGATCGGGCCGCGCGCAGTCGCCGGCCCTAGAAGCGCTTGACGAACTCGAGCCCATAGACGCGCGGCTTGGCCTTGAAGACGAAGCCGCCGGGCGAGAATTCGGCGTTGTATTTCTCGTTGTTGAGGTTCTGCGAGAAGGCCGTCAACGACCAGCTGCCGCCATCGACGCCGACCCGGGCATCGATCAGGTCGAGCGGCTTGCGCACCGTCGAATTGGCGACGTCGAACCAGGTCTTGCCGATCCGCTGATAATCGACGCGCAACAGCGCTTCGAGCCCGCTTCAGCGGAAGCGCCCGATCCCGTAGCCGGCAATCTAAGCCACTTGGCCGAGTTTACCCACGAAACTGCGGTATGCGCCGGGGTCGCTGGCGGAAATCACCATTCAATCGGCGGGAAGGCTGAGCGTCACCCGAAGCCCGACGACGATCACCCCGCGCGACGACGCCCGGCTGAACGGTCGGCGGACGAACTGCAGGTCCGGCTGGATGGTGAGGCCGCGGAGCAACTGGTCCGAATAGGTGGCTTCGACCCCCGTCTCGGTGCGCGACAACCGTTCGCCTTGCGCCAGCGACGCGCGGCGGTAGCCGCCGCTCAGGAACGCCTGGTTGACGCCGAACGAGAAGCGACTTTCGGGCCGGCCGGCGATCGCTCCCTCGATGAGGACGCCGGCCTGCCAGCCGCCACGATAGGGCGTGGTGTCGCCATCGGAGAGGCCGACGCGGCTGAACAGGCTGATGCCGGCCGCCGCCTCGGATCGGTGGCGGAGCACATGGTCGGCCAGAAGGTAGACGCCCTGCGCCTGGCGCCGCGCCGCCTCGTCGGCGACGTCCGGCTGACGCTGGGTGTAGCGCCAGTAGCCGACCGCGAGCTTGCCCTCGGTCGCCCCTGCCTCGGCGATCAGCAGCGCGCCGCTGCGCATCGCGAAGTCGATGCCGCCCGGATCGCCGAGCGTTCCCGCCCGGGCGTTGACGACCGCCGCCTGCACGTAGAATCCCGCCTGCGGTACCAGGCGGAGGCGGGCGGTGAGCGCGGTCGACGGGAACACCGACGGCCCGTTTGGGCCCGTCGCCGCCAGTTCGGAGCCGATCCCGAACGCCGGCGCCATCAGCAGCCCGGCCGAGTCATTCTGGTAGAAGTCAGCGTTGAGATCGCGCAGCCCGACCAGCAACTGGGCGCGATCGGCGGCGAAGCCGCGCTCGATCCACGCCTCATAGAGTTTCAGCCGCTCGTCGGCGGCTTCGCCATTGTCGATGCCCTGAAGCGTCTCGGCCAGGTCGTTCGGGCGGCCGCCGCGCGTGCCGAGTATGCTGATCCTGGCCCGAGTCCCCGGCATCAGGCCGGTGCCGCCAAAATCGGCATCGGCCACGGCCTGGAGGAGCTGAAGATGCCGTGCGCCGCGCCACGTCGTGCCGCTCGCGACGCCGACGACGTCGGTGACGAGCGACGCGCTCAGCGACAGCGGTTGGGGCGGGTTCGCGCCGTCCGCCCGCGCGGGAGCGCTGAGAAGGGCCGCCGAGAGGGCGACGATGCCGAGCGTCGCAGAGCGAAGTCGATGAGGCATGGGGGCAATCCCGATGGCCTGCGCCAGTGCCGGTGGAGCGGGAAAGCTCGCCACGGATGCCGGGGTCCACACCCATGATAGATGGCGACATGCGCCGACCGTCGGCGGCGGCGGGCGCCTACGCATAAACCCGCATGGCGCCGGACATATTCTCCCGGACGCCGCCGTGCCGGCCCAAATCGACCTATGATTGAAGCTTGCCGAAGCGGTTTCCTTTGGCTCGTCGACCCTTTGCCGGGTCAGTCACCCGCCGATCGCCGTCCGTCGGCGTTCGAAGACAGACTTCGAGGCCCGCGCATGTTCGCATCGTTGCAACGATCCTCCACGCTGATGATCATCGTCGTGCTCCTGCTGGTCTCGCTCTCGGGCGTCACGGGGCTGGTCGCCAGCGCCCGGCAGAAGCAGGCCCGCGACCAGATGGCGGCCGCCACGACGCTGCTCCAGAACCACATGGAAGCCGACATGATGCACGATGCGGTACGCGCCGACGTGCTCGGTCTGCTCATCGCTTCGCGTACCGGGGGTGCCGTCGACGCGGCCGAAGGTCGCCGCGAGCTTGCCGAGCACCTCGAGACGCTCAAGCGCAATATTGCGATCGACAGCGCCTATACCGGCTCGCCCAGCATCAGCCGCAAGACCCGGACGGTGGTGGGTGAAGTGCGGGATTATGAACGCGAAGCCCAGCGCGTCGCCGCGCTGGCCGAGCGCAGTTCGGGTACAGCTCTCGCGTCACTCCCCCGCTTTCTTGACCAGTTCCATGCGCTGGAAACCAGCATGGGCGACGTGTCGGACGCGATCGCCGAGCACGCAGCGGAGATTAGCCAGCAGGCGGATGCCGCGTCGCGCTCCGCGCGATGGCTGCTCGCAGTCTGCCTCGTCGGCTCCGCCCTGGCTGCGCTTCTCATGGGCTATGCCGGACGTCGCTTTCTCATTTCGCCGCTCGTGGCGCTCGTCGCTGCAATCCGCGAAATGGCGAGTGGCAATCTCGCGGTCTCGATACCGGTCGCCGAGCGCCGCGACGAGCTCGGCCAGCTGGCGCGAGCGATGGACGCGTTTCGCGACCAGCTCAGATCGGGCCGCGAAGCCGCCGATCGCGCCACGACCCAGCAAAGCCAGCTCATCGTCGAAAGCATCGGCACCGCGCTCGAAGCAGTGGCCGCCGGCGATCTGACGGCGCGGGTCGATGCCGACCTCCCTCCGGCGTTCATGCGCCTCAAGACCAACTTCAACGATGCGCTGGCGAGCCTTCGCACGCTGATCGGGGCAGTCGGCAGCGGCGCGGAGGCGATCCGCACCGGCTCGACCGAGATCGCGTCGGCGTCGGAGGATCTGGCGCGGCGCACCGAGAGCAATGCCGCGAGCCTCGAGCAGACCTCGGCGGCACTCGTCCAGATCGACGGCCGGCTGAAGGCGAGCGCCTCGGCATCGATGAGCACGGTGGCGCGCGCCGACCAGGCGATCGCCACCGTCGGCGGCGGCCGGGCGATCGCCGAGGAGGCGGTGCAGGCGATGGGCCGGGTGTCCGACAGCGCCAAGGGCATCGACTCGGTCATCGAGGGTCTCGACAAGATCGCCTTCCAGACGCGCGTGCTGGCGATGAACGCCGCGGTCGAGGCGGGACGGGCCGGCGACGCCGGCCGCGGCTTCGCCGTCGTCGCCGACCTCGTCTCGGCGCTCGCCATGCGCGCCGAGGAGGAAGCCAAGCGCGCCCGCGACCAGCTCACCGTCACGCAGACCGACATCGTCAC
>JASBUR010000015.1 GCA_030147805.1 Sphingomonadaceae bacterium | reverse complement strand
ACCGGCTTGTCGCGACCGCGCCGGTGACGGCAGCCTGGACGCATGTGCCGGAACCGGTGCGCCACGCCTTTACGCATTTCGATCTGGTGCTCGATGTGGCGAAGACGCGGCTCAGCGTGCGGCCGACGATCGAGGGCACGTGGCATCCGGTCGCCGACATTGCGAGCGCGGGGCTGCCCACGCTGTACAGGCGAGCGGCCGACGCGGCGACGATGCCGCGCCTGCTCTGACATCCGACGCCTCGTCGTCCCCGCCTTCGCGGGGATGACGATGGGAGAGTGTGACGTTAAACGGACCTTCATGACCACACCCGATCCCGTCCATGTCGTCGGCGGCGGCCTCGCCGGCTCGGAAGCCGCGTGGCAGCTCGCCCGCGCCGGCGTCCCCGTCATCCTCCACGAGATGCGCCCGGTGCGCGGCACCGACGCGCACCATGGCGACGGCCTCGCCGAGCTCGTCTGCTCGAACAGCTTCCGGTCGGACGATGCCGCGAACAACGCGGTTGGGTTGCTGCACGAGGAGATGCGCCGGCTGGGGTCGCTGATCCTCGCCTGCGGCGATGCGGCGCGGGTGCCCGCCGGGTCGGCGCTCGCGGTCGACCGCGACGACTTCTCGGCGCGCGTCACCGCGGCGCTCGAGGCCGAGCCGCTCGTCGAGATCCGCCGCGAACTCGTCGACGGGCTGCCGCCCGCCGACTGGACGAGCGTCATCATCGCCACCGGCCCGCTGACCGCCGAGCCGCTCGCCGAAGCGATCAAGGCGTTCACCGGCGAGGACAGCCTCGGCTTCTTCGACGCCATCGCGCCGATCGTCCATTTCGACAGCATCGACCGCGACGTCGCCTGGTTCCAGAGCCGCTACGACAAGGGCGACAGCAAGGATTACATCAACTGCCCGCTCGACAGGGAGCAGTATGAGGCCTTCCTCGGCGCGCTGCTCGCCGCCGAGAAGACCAGCTTCAAGGCGTGGGAGGCGAACACCCCCTATTTCGAAGGCTGCATGCCGATCGAGGTGATGGCGGAGCGCGGGCGCGAGACACTGCGCTTCGGGCCGATGAAGCCGGTGGGCTTGCGCGATCCGCGCACCGGGCGGCGGCCGTGGGCGGTCGTCCAGCTGCGCCAGGACAATGCGCTGGGCACGCTCTACAACATCGTCGGATTCCAGACCAAGCTGAAGCATGGCGAGCAGACGCGCGTCTTCCGGATGATCCCGGGGCTCGAGAGGGCCGAGTTCGCGCGCCTCGGCGGGCTGCACCGCAACACCTTCATCAAGTCGCCCGTGCTGCTCGATGCGAGCCTGCGGCTGCGCGCCGACACGCGGCTGCGCTTCGCCGGGCAGATCACCGGCTGCGAGGGCTATGTCGAGAGCGCCGCCGTCGGGCTGCTCGCAGGCCGTTTCGCCGCGGCCGAGCGGCTCGGCGCCGAGCCGTCGCTGCCGCCCGAGACCACCGCGCTCGGCGCGCTGCTCGCGCACATCACCGGCGGGGCGGAAGCCGACAGCTTCCAGCCGATGAACGTCAATTTCGGGCTGTTCCCACCGTTGTCGGAGCGCGTCCACAAGAGCCAGCGCAAGCAGGCGATGTCAGCGCGTGCGCTGAGCGATCTCGACGCCTGGATCGGGCGCAAGGAAGCTGCCGAATAATCCCCTCGCCGGCCGTTCAGGCGTCGTCGGCTTCCACGGGCGGGCAATTGGGCGTCGCCTTCGGCTTGCGCTTGACCGCGGTGGTCGCGAATTCGGCGGCAGTGAGGCCGCCACTGCCGTCGCCGTCGGCGCCGTCGAACTTCGCGATGGTCTTGACCGCATATTCGGCGAAGTCGAGCCGGCCGTCGCCGTTGACGTCGAGCCTGGCGAACGCCTTCTCGCGCGATTTCAGATATTCCGACCGGCTGACGCTGCCGTCCTTGTCGCGGTCGTAGCGCGCCAGCCGCCTGGCCTCGCGGTCGGGCTCGGGACGCTCGGCCGCGGGCGGAGTCAGCGTCTGCGCGGTCGCGGGCGCGACACGGAACCCGGCGCTGGCAGGGGGCGGGGGAAGCGCCGGCCCGCTCTGCGACGACGCCAGGACGACGATCGCCGCCGCCAGGAGCACCACTGCCACGCCACCTGCGAGCCACTGACGCATCGACCCCTCCGTCGCTATCGTCCGGTCAATATGCTCCAGGCCAGCCGTGCCTGTCGACCCGGCGTGCCGCGCGGCCCGGGAAGGCGCCCCCGCTGAAGCGACGCGAGATCGCGCCGGGCCAGCGCCGCCAGCCCGGCCAGCGACCGCGCCGCCGGCGGCAACGGCGCCGGCGCGAGCCACGCGCCGGCCCGGTCCAGCAGTTCGTCGCCGACCGCGCCCCCCTGGCGCGCGACGTCGACGATCGCCCATCCGCCACCGATGCGCGCCGCTCGTTCGACAAGGGTGGCGTCCGCCCCGGGACACAGCAGCGCCGCGGCCGTCTCGAACAGCCGCCCGCGCGCCTGCGCATGCGCCGCGACGTCGTCGTCGAGCAGTGCCAGCCAGGCGTCCTCGAGCGGCTCGAGGCTGGCGCCGGCGATTCCGGCCGGCAGCAGATGCTCGGCGAGCGCCGCCAGCACGGGCTGCGCCGGCCGCGCGCCGGCGTCGAGCGCCTGGAGCTGCTCGCGCCACCACGCCAGCCGGATCTGGCCGAGCATCGGCTCGGTGGTCGTGCGCGCGACCTCGGCGAGTTCGAGATCGAGCGCATGCAGCGCGAACAGGCCGGCACGCGCCGCGGGCGCGGCGTAGAGCGTCGCCAGATAGCGGTCGAGGTCGCGCTCGCGCAGCTGCGCGACGACATGGTCGAGGGCATCGTTCACTGCGGCGCGCTTAGCGGGGAAATGCGCTCAAGGCGATCTTAACCTTGTGTCTCAACCTTTCCTTATGCCGGCACCGGCCATGGTCGCCGGTGGTGCTTGGGGCACCGGGGTTGCGTAAGATCGGAAGCGGGCATGACGAGCCATCTGGGGGATCGTCTTCGCAAAACGCTCGGCCGCTGGCCATGGCTGGTGCGCCTGGCCGCCGACACGCGCGGCAACGTCATGCTGTTCATGGCAGCGGGCGTCATCCCCGTCACCGCCGCGGTCGGCGGCGGCGTCGACCTCACGCGCGCCTATATGGCGCAGGCCCGGCTGCAGCAGGCGGTCGACGCCGCGACGCTCGCCGGCCGCAAGGCGATGACCGACGGCAGCCTCGACACCGCCGATCCCGAGATCGTCAAGTTCCTGCAGAACAACTATCCCGCCAACATGTCGGACGGTTCGGGGCTGACCATCGCCGATCCGATCTTCCAGTCGGGCGCCGTCGAGGTGGAATCGACGATCAGCGACCAGGGCGCGCTGTGTGTGACGGCGCAGGCGGCGGTGCCGACGCTGGTGATGGGGGCGTTCGGCAAGCGATCGATCACCATCGGCGCCGAATCCTGCGCCCGACGCTCGGGAACCAACATCGACGTGGTACTGGTGCTCGACGTGACCGGATCGATGGCGGGTACACGCCTCGCCGCGCTCAAGACCGCGACGACCGATTTCCTCGAGACGCTCGACGATACGCGCACGCAGCTGGCGGTATCGGGGCTGCGCGTCCGCGTCGGGATCGTGCCCTATTCGCAGGCGGTCAACATCGGCCGCCTGCTGAGGGAGGAGAACGCCGCCTATATCGCGACGGCAGGGCAGGACTATTGGAGCGACATCGGCACGCCCTACCGGCCGTGCACCAACGACGATGACGACGACTGCAACTGGCGCAACGACGATGACGACGACCACCCGCGCGCCGTCCCGCTCGACGTCGAGGCCTACGTCACGGCGGGCGGGGCGCCGGGGTCTGCCGTCGCCGATGCCTATGCGTGGAAGGGCTGCGTCGAGATGCGCGCCTCGATCCAGACGATCGGCGCCTCGACGAGCGCCAGCTCGATCCCGGCGGGGGCCTGGGACATCATCGACGCGGCCCCCGGAGCCGTCGTCAACGGCGCGACGGCGCCGGCATGGCGCCCCTATCTCGCCGCGCCGCTGTCGTTCGAGAACCGCTACGGCACCAGTCCGCGCACCACGCAGCCGACCACCGCGCCCTGGAGCCAGATGAAGTGGGAGGTCGACGACCGCAGCAGCTGGCGAACGACGCGGTCGAGCGCCTCGACCTTCGGATCGAACCCCAACCAGAATTGCCCGGCCGAGGCCAAGGCGCTCGGCGAGCACAGCGCGGCGTCGCTCAGCAGCTACGTCGAGGGTCTCGTCGCCGAAGGGAGCACGCTCCACGACGTCGGCATGTACTGGGGGCTGGTGATGATCAGCCCGCAGGCGCCCTTTCCGAACGCGACCGAATATCTCGCGCCCGGCCACACCGGGTCGAAGCGCGACGTAAAGAAGTACATCGTCTTCATGACCGACGGCCAGCTGTCGCCACCGACCAGCTATGCCGCCTGGGGCAAGGAGAGCTGGGAAAAGCGCATCCACAGCGACAACAACAGCATGGACGAGCATCGCAAGCGCTTCCAGATGCTGTGCGAGGCGGCCAAGCAGCAGAATGTCAACGTGTCGACCGTGGCGTTCGGCGACAACATGGGATCGACCGACGCAAAGGCGCTCAAGGGCTGCGCGACCACGAGCGACCAATATTATGAGGCGGAGAATTCGACCGACCTGATCGCGGTTTTCCAGGCGATCGCCAACAACATCGGCTATCTGCGGCTGTCGGAATAGCGATGCTGCGCAGGCTTCTCCGCCGGCTGAAGCGCGACCGCCGCGGCGCCGCGGTCGTCGAATTCGCCTTCATGCTGACGCCGATGCTGCTGATGCTGCTCGGCGGGATCGAGATCGGCTACCTCGCCTATTCGAAGACCGTTCTCGAGGGCGCGATCAAGGAAGCGTCGCGGATGGCGGGCACCGGCCAGCATGACGCCGACGAGATCACCGTCGAGGTGCGCCGGCGGCTGGCGCGGATCGGCGCCGGCGAGGACGACATCGCAATCGTGACGCGCGCCTACGGCAGCTTCGAGGACGTCCACAAACCCGAGCCCCTGAGCTCCGATGTCGAACCGCTCGGCGGCACGCCGGGAGCCGGCGACTGCTACATCGATCTGAACGGCGACGAACAATGGAGCGAAGACGCCAGCGAGACGGGGCTCGGCGCTTCGGAGGACATCGTGTTCTTCGAGGTGACCGCCACCTACCCGATCCTCTTCGCGTTCATGGGCGAGGCGCTCGGCGCCGCCGACGGGCGGATGACGCTCGTCGCCAACACCACGATCAAGAACGAGCCGTTCGGCGACGAGCGCGAACCGGCGGTCGAGCGGTGCATCAGCTGAGCCGCCTCACCGCGCTGGCGCGCGATCGCCGCGGCATCGCGCTGATCGAGTTCGCGCTGATCGCCCCGGTGTTCATGGTGACGCTGCTGCTCGGGCTCGAGATCGTGATGTTCGCGCTCGCGCAGTCGCAGGTCAGCCGCGTCGCCAACTCGACCGCCGATCTCGCGGCGCGCTACCGCGCGAGCATCGACGAGGCCGACGTCCAGCAGCTGTTCCTCGGCGCGCGGCTGTCGGCGGAGGGGATCGATTTCGCCGAGCATGGGCGGCTGCTGCTCAGCTCGGTGACGCGCAACCAGAGCAACGACGGCCACTGGATCCGCTGGCAGCGCTGCGAGGGTGCGCTCGACGCCGAAAGCGCGCTCGGCGACCAGGGCGACGGCCAGAGCGATACCGCGATCGCCACCGTCGACGGCCTGATGCTCAACACCGGCGACAACGTCATGGTCGCCGAAGCGGCGTTCGACTATCAGCCGCTGATCTACTCCGACGCCCTCTTCGATGCGATCTTCGGCAGCCGGCGTATCACCTACCGATCGTCGTACATGGCGCGCGAGATCGCGCTGCCGTCGCTTACCAACACCACGAACATCCCGTCGAGCGCCTGGCAGACGATGGCGAACGACTGCCCGGCGTCGAGTTAGGCGGACGTCGTGCCCCCTCCCACAACGAACTGTCATCCTGGCGAAAGCCAGGATCTCCCACCGGGTTCGCACCCGCTCTCGACGAGATCCTGACTTTCGTCAGGATGACGACAGGTTGGTACGGCGCCGCTACCGCGTCAGCTTCTTGTAGGTCATGCGGTGCGGACGGTCGGCCTCGTCGCCGAGGCGGCGGCGCTTGTCTTCCTCGTAGGATTCGAAATTGCCCTCGAACCATTCGACGTGGCTGTCGCCCTCGAAGGCGAGGATGTGCGTCGCGAGGCGATCGAGGAAGAAGCGGTCGTGGCTGATGACCACGGCGCAGCCGGCGAAGCTCTCGAGCGCTTCCTCGAGCGCGCGCAGCGTCTCGACGTCGAGGTCGTTGGTCGGTTCGTCGAGCAGCAGCACGTTGCCGCCCTGGACGAGCATCTTCGCCATGTGGACGCGGTTGCGCTCGCCGCCCGACAGCTGGCCGACCTTCTTCTGCTGGTCGCCGCCCTTGAAGTTGAAAGCGCCGACATAGGCGCGCGACGACACTTCGTTCTTGCCGAAGTAGAAGCGCTCGTTGCCGCCCGAGACCTCTTCCCAGACGTTCTTGTTGGCGTCGAGCGCGTCGCGCGACTGGTCGACGTAGCCGAGCTTGACCGTCTCGCCGATCTTGATCTCGCCGCCGTCGGGCTGTTCGGCGCCGGTGATCAGCTTGAACAACGTCGTCTTGCCGGCGCCGTTGGGGCCGATGACGCCGACGATTCCGCCCGGCGGCAGGGTGAAGCTGAGGTTCTCGAACAGCAGCTTGTCGCCATAGGCCTTGGTGAGGTTCTTCGCCTCGATGACGGTGCCGCCGAGCCGCGGCGGGATCTGGATGAGGATCTGCGCGCCGTCGGGGCGGCGGTCGGCCTGCGCCTCGACGAGCTCGTCGAACGCCTTGATGCGCGCCTTCGATTTCGACTGGCGCGCCTTGGGCGACTGGCGGATCCACTCGAGCTCGCGCGCCATCGCCTTCTGCTTGGCCTCGCTCTCCGACTGCTCCTGTTCGACGCGCTTGGCCTTGGCCTCGAGCCACGCCGAGTAATTGCCCTCGAAGGGAATGCCGCGGCCGCGGTCGAGCTCGAGCACCCAGCCGACGACGTTGTCGAGGAAGTAGCGATCGTGGGTGACGAGGATGACGTTGCCCTTGTAGTCGACGAGGTGCCGCTCCAGCCAGGCGACGCTTTCGGCGTCGAGGTGGTTGGTCGGCTCGTCGAGCAGCAGGATCTCGGGCTTTTCGAGCAGCAGGCGGCACAGCGCGATACGGCGCTTCTCGCCGCCCGACAGGTTGTCGACCGGCCAGTCGCCCGGCGGGCAGCGCAGCGCGTCCATCGCGATCTCGACCTGGTTGTCGAGCGTCCAGCCGTCGACGGCGTCGATCTTTTCCTGGAGCTCGCCCATCTCCGCCATCAGCGCGTCGAAATCGGTGTCGGGCTGCGGGTCGCCCATCTCCGCCGAGATGGCGTTGAAACGCTCGAGCATCGTCGCCACCGGGCGGACGCCGTCCATGACGTTCTCGCGGACGTTCTTCGAGGGATCGAGCGCCGGCTCCTGCGACAGATAGCCGACGCGCACGCCCTCGGCAGCCCAGGCCTCGCCCTGGAACTCCTTGTCCATGCCCGCCATGATCTTCATCAGCGTCGACTTGCCGGCGCCGTTGACGCCGATGATGGCGATCTTGGTGGTCGGCAGGAACTGCAGGTGGATGTTGTTGAGCACCGGCTTCGGCGCGCCGGGGAAGGTCTTGGTGAGACCCTTCATCACGAACGAATATTGATAGCCGGCCATGGGTGCTCCGCAGGTCAGATTCAGTGGGGGATTGGCGCGGGCGTTTAGCCGAGGCAAGTCCGCTTGGCAAACCGCGCCCGCTTCAGATAGGCATCGCGCCTTGCTTCCGAAAGGCCCCCGCATGCGCTTGATCGCCCTCCCCCTGCTCGCCCTCGTGCTGATCGGCGCCAAAGCCGACGACGGCGTCGCCACCGCCGAACGGCTTCGCGACGCGGCGCTGGCCGACAACCAGGCGTGGGAGCTCGTCGAAAGCCTGACCACCGAGGTCGGACCGCGGCTCGCGGGCACCGACAAGGAAGCCCAGGCGCGCGCCTGGGCGGTCGCCAAGCTCAAGGCGCTCGGCTTCCAGAACGTCCACGTCGAGCCCTTCGACCTGCCGGTGTGGGTGCGCGGCGACGAGCGCGCCTCGGTGGTCGGCGAGCATGCGCAGCCGCTGGCGATCAGTGCGCTGGGACGCAGCGGCGCGACGCCGGCGGCGGGCATCGAGGCGGAAATCGTCCATTTCGCCAGCACCGAGGCGCTCGAGGCGGCGCCCGCCGAGGCGGTTCGCGGCAAGATCGCTTTCGTGACGCATGCAATGAGGCGCACGCAGGACGGCTCTTCCTACGGCTATTTCGGCTCGGTGCGCCGCTCGGCGCCGTCGATCGGCGCGTCGAAGGGCGCGGTGGCGGTGCTCATCCGCTCGCTCGGTACCGACTACCACCGCAACCCGCATACCGGGGGCACCAGCTGGGCGGAGGGCCAGGCCCCGATTCCGGCGGCCGCGCTCTCGCTTCCCGACAGCGACCAGCTCGAACGCCTGCTGAAGCTCGGCAAGCCGGTTCGCGTCAAGCTGGTGATGACTCCTCGGTTCACCGGCCCGGGCACGTCGGGCAATGTGATCGGCGAAATCGTCGGCCGCGAGGCGCCCGACGAGGTCGTCGTCATCGGCGGCCATCTCGACAGCTGGGACCTCGGCACCGGCGCGATCGACGACGGCGCCGGCGTCGCCATCACCACCGCCGCCGCCAAGGTGATCATGGAGTCGAAGCAGCGCCCGCGCCGCACCATCCGGGTGGTGCTGTGGGGCGCCGAGGAAGTGGGCCTCGTCGGCGGGGCCGCCTATGCCGAGGCGCACGCGCGCGACAAGACGATCATGGCGGCCGAATCGGATTTCGGCGCAGGCCGCATCTGGAAGTTCGGCTACCGCGTGGCCGAGACCGCCAAACCGCTGATGACGACGATCGCGCGCGTGCTGTCGCCGCTCGGCATCACGCACGATACCACCAACAGCAACCGCGGCGGCCCCGACATCGGCGCGCTCGCCGCGATCGGCGTGCCGACGCTCGCGCCCGAGCAGGACGGCAGCGACTATTTCGACCTGCACCACACCCCCGACGACACGCTCGACAAGATCGACCCCAAGGCGCTCGACCAGAATGTCGCTGCCTATGCGGCGATGACGTGGCTGGTCGCCGACAGCGACGTCGCGCTCGGCCCCGTCGCCACGGGCGCACGCTGAAACGCCCAGAATGCGGAACGCCTCGACGGCTGGTGCGTAGATGATGCTGGATCGCGCCGATGTGCTGGCGCGCAGCAGGTAGCCCATGCGTAAGTTCGCGAACCCGTCGGAGCGGTTCGCCCCGACGGGTTCAGGCCCGGCCGGCGATTTCGCTCCGCTCTTCAATCAGCTGTCGCGGCCGATCGACGCCGCGGCGGTGAGCGACGGCATGCGGTCGATATCGCGCTGGCTCGGATCGCCGCACGCGCGCTGGCGCGCCGGGGTCGGCCGCTAGCGACCTCCCCGACGCTCGCGCGCCGCGGCGGCGCCTAGCCCAGCATCGACCGAAGCATCCACGCGGTCTTCTCATGCACCTGCATGCGATCCGACAGCAGGCCGGCGGTCGGCTCGTCGTTGGCATCGTCGGCGAGCGGGAACACCTCGCGCGCGGTGCGCGCCACGGCTTCCTGATCGGCGACGAGCTGGCGGAGCATGTCTTCCGCCGTCGGAACGTCCTCGGCTTCCTTGATCGACGACAGGCGCGAAAAGGCGGCGTAGCTGCCGGGGGCAGATTCGCCGAGCGCGCGGATGCGTTCGGCGATCTCGTCGACCGCGGTCGCCAGCTCGGTATACTGCGTCTCGAACATCAGGTGCAGCGTATTGAACTGCGGCCCCGTGACGTTCCAATGGAAATTGTGCGTCTTGAGGTAGAGCGTATAGGTATCGGCGAGCAGGCGGGAGAGCCCCTGCGCGATGGCCCGGCGCTTCTTGTCCGGGATGCCGATGTCGATCTTTGGCTTGGCCACGGCGGTCTCCTTCGCGATCGTTGAGATCCCGAAATGACAAGTCGCGGCCTCGGCGTCCAACGCCTTTTCGCGGTCACAGCCATCGAGCTTCTCGATCACTGCCGCAGAAGGAGCGACGCCGGCAGATCCTTTCGGAGTCGACCGGCGTCGCTGGAGGCTTCTCGCGCTCCGCCCGATTGGCGGCGGATCACGCTGGCGGTCGGTCAGGCGGTCGGCGTGCCACCGCTCGCCGGAGCGACCTTGCGCGCCGCCGGCTTGCGCTTGGCCGCCGGCTTCGCGGCCTTCGGCGCGGCGGGCTTGGCGGCAGCGCTCTTCGGCGCCGCCTTCTTCGCGACGGGCTTCTTGGCCGCCGGCTTCGCGGCGGCGCCGCTCGCCGCCGACGTCTTGGCGGCGGGCTTCTTGCGCGTGGCCGCCTTGGCGACGGCGCCGCCGGCGTTCTTGGCGGCATCGCCGGCGTTGCGGGCGGCTTCGCCGACGGCGTCGCGGACGCGCTTCGAGCTCAGCGCCGCCGCGGCGGCAACCACGGGAGCGGCGATCGCCGCGTTGCGCCTGGTGAACAGCTTCTCGCCGAGCTTCTTCGCCTTGTCGACGAGCGTCGGCGTCTTCTTGGTGGTGGTCATAGGGTCCTCACTGGGTTTCGTTTCGGGTGGGTAATGTATGACTCGCCGGCGCGGTTCCGCCAAGCACGGGGAACGGGTTGAGCGGAACGCCCTCGTGCCACTTCTTGTCCGCCCCGAGCCGGAAGATGCCGAAGTGCAGGTGCGGCCCCTCCGGCGACGCATTGCCGGTGAAGCCGACATAGCCGATGACCTGGCCGCGCTTCACCGCCTGCCCTTCGGCGAGCCCGTCGGCGTAACGGTCGAGATGCGCGTAATAATAGCTGTACGACCGGCTGGGATCGAACTGGTAGATCGTCAGCCCGCCGGCGGCGCTGGTGAACAGCTTCTCGATCCGGCCATCCTCGGTGGCGACCACCGGCGTACCGCGCGGCGCCATGATGTCGAGCGCGCCGTGACGCCGCGCGCCGCCGGCGCGATCGTCGCCGTAGGTATCGGTCAGATGCGTCGACATGATGCCCGATACCGGGATCGTCAGGCGCTTCGCCGCAAGCGCCCGGTAATCCGCGGCGGTCGCCGCATCGGTCGGCAGCACCGGCCGCCCCGTCGCGGGCGGCGGCGCCGGCGGCCGCGCAACCGGTGCGGGAATTGCGTCGCGCGCCGGCGTCGCCGGCGGGTCGGCGTCGCGCGCCTGCAGGTTGAAGATCACCAGCCATACCGCGCTCGTCACCGCCGCGGTGACGATCGCGGTGAGGACGACGGCGACGACGGTCGAGGCGCGCATCGGGGCTATTCCTGGAGGACGGCGGGCGTGCCGGGGGAGACCATCGCCGCCAGCCGCGCCACGTCCCAGTTCGACAGGCGGATGCAGCCATGGCTCTCGCTGCGGCTGATCGTCGACGGCTCGGGGGTGCCGTGGATGCCATAATGCGGCTTGCTCAGGTCGAGCCAGGCGATGCCGACGGGGTTGTTCGGACCCGGCGGGATCTTCGCCTTCTTGTCGCCGGGCTCGGCGTCCCAGAACAGGTCGGGATTATAGTTGAACGGCGGCAGCTTGGCGGTGCCCTTGATCGTCCAGTTGCCGATGGGCAGCGGATCCTTCTCGCTGCCGATCGTCGCCGGGAAGAAGGCGATCGTCCGCCCCTGGGCGTCGACCGCGCGCACCGACGTGTCCGACTTGTCGACGATCACCTTGGCCGCCTTGGGCAGGCGCGGCTGGACCGACAGCTCGTGGACCATCTCTTCCCAGGTAACCGGGTTCGCCGCGGCGTTGCCGACCGGCGCCGCCGCGCCGGCAGGCATCGAGGCGACACCGCGCACATTGGGTACCAGGATCGCGGTACCGGGGCGGCGGAAGTCGACGCCGGGGTTGAGCTGCTTGAGAAACGCCGGCGTGGTGTGAAACTTCTCGGCGAGCGCCTCCTCGACCGACGCATAGTTGAGCGTGGCGAGCTTGGCCTTCGCGGCCATGTCCTGCGGGATCGAGGCCTCGAACGGCCCGGCCGCGTCCTCGGCGCTGATCGCGAGGCGCGCCAGCGGCGGATGCTTCTCGCGCGGCAGCGCCGCCCAGGTCGCGGCGTCGAGCCGCCCGGTAACGCGAACGCCCCTGGCCTGCTGATAGGCGCGGATCGCGCGCTCCATCAGCATTCCGAAGCTGCCGTCGATCACGCCCGGCGCGAAGCCGACACGGTCGAGCATCACCTGGGCGCGGAGCACCGCGGGACCGGTCGCGCCTCGCGCCAGCGCGGGCGTGTCGGTCGCGTTGACAGCGGCCGGCGAGAAAGACGGTGCGGCATTTTGTTCCGCCTTCTGCTGCTGAGCGGACGCGATTTGAGCAGTTCCAAGACCGACCGTGGCAGCCGTGAGACAAACGAACGCAACCTTCGATGGACAACGCATGCGATACTCCCAATATTCGAGGGAGGAACGCCGGGGAGGGCAAGATTTCTCCCCGGGTGCGTAACGAGCGGGATTAGAGGCTCTTCTATGTTGGATGTCGCGGTTTCGAGCCGCCGTCGGTTCATGACGGCCGGTGCAGGTCTCATCGGTGCAGCGATGCTGCCGAAGGCGGCGCTGGCCATCCCGATGCAAGGCGAACGGCGCCTCAGCCTGTACAACACGCACACGAGCGAAAAGATCAACACGGTCTACTGGGCCGACGGCAGATATGTCGCCGAGGGTCTGCAGGACGTGAACAAAATCCTGCGCGACTGGCGCACCGGCGACGTCGCGCCGATCGACCGCGGCCTGCTCGATCTGCTGACGCACCTGCGCGGCGTCACCGACGCCGGCAACAAGCAGATCCACATCATTTCGGGCTATCGCTCGCCGCACACCAATGCCGCGCTCGCCTCGAAGTCGAAAGGCGTCGCCAAGAAGAGCCTTCACCAGCTCGGCCAGGCGATCGACATCCGCATCCCCGGGATCGACCTCGGTCACCTCCGCAAGGCGGCGCTCTCGCTCAAGGAAGGCGGGGTCGGCTACTACCCCGCGCAGGACTTCGTCCACGTCGACACCGGTCGCGTGCGCTTCTGGTAGCCGCGCCGGCGCGGGATCAGGCGGCCGCGCGCCAATCGACGGTGCAGAACTCGATATAGTCGTCGATCGCGCGTTCGAGCGGTCGCAGGATCAGTCCGCGTTCGCTCGACAGCGCGGTATTGCCGGGGGCGGCATTTGCCGGCGCGCGGACGCGAGAGCCGTCGAGGCGGGCGCCGTCGGCGATCCAGCGCGCGAAGCCGTTCCAGCTGACCTGCCCCTCGTTGGCGAGATGCCAGATGCCCTTTTCGCCGTCGAGCAGCAGATCAAGCGTCGCATGGACGAGATCGGGGACATAGGTCGGCGACACGAGCTCGACGTCGCTCGCCACGACGTCCTGACCGCCGCTGAGCGCCTGGAGCGCGCTCCACGCGAAGTTGTACCGGTCCCAGGGCCCGAAGAAGGCGCTGGTGCGCACCACCAGCGTCTCGGGCCATAGCTCGAGCACGCGTTGCTCGGCGCGGGCCTTGCTCTCGCCATAGACGCAGCCGGGATTGGCCTCGTCGCGTTCGAGATAGGCGCGGCCAAGCTGGCCGTCGAACACGAGATCCGACGAAAAGGTGACCAGCGGCAGGCCGTGGCGCGCACAGGCGTGCGCGAGCAGCTCCGGACCCGTGGTGTTGACCTGAAAGCAGGCGTCGACCTCATGCTCCGCGTCGGCGACCCGCACGAAGCCGGCGGCGTTGACGATCGCCCAGGGACCGAACCGCTCGATCGCCGCTTCGATCGACCGCGCGTCGGTCACCTCGAGTTCGCTGCGTCCGGTCAAGATGAAGGCGAGTCCGCGATGTTCGCAGAGGCGGGCGAACGCGCCCCCGAGCGTGCCGGTGGCACCGGTGATCAGGATCGGCCGCCCGCCGGTGAGATCGGTCGGCGCGTCGCCGCCGATGTAGAAGCGCTGCGGACGGCGCCACCAGCCCGGTACGTCGAGCACGGGATGGTCGAAAGATGTCCCCTCGCCGATCGCCTTCGCCGCCTTGGCGATCAGCGTCGGCCGGGGCGCGGGTCCGCGGATGTCGAAGGCGCCGACGTCGTAGATGCCGTCGCGCCGCGTGATCAGCGAGCGCCAGTCCATCGCGCCCATCAGCGACCACAGGGTGACCGCGCGCAGATCGATGCCCTCGCTGCGCACCTGCTCGGCGGCGCGCCACACCTCGACGAACCAGCGCAGCTGCTCCTCGCGGGTGCAGCCGTGGTGCACCTCCGAGATCACCATCGGGATGCCGTAGCGCGCCCAGGCCTCGCGCAGCCGCGCCGCCGGCCCGGTCTCGTCGGCGAGATGCGGCATGCGGATCGCTTCGAGGTCGAGGTAGCTGTCGCGGCCGTTGCCGCCCGGGGCGATCCCCGGATAAAGGTCGAGGCGGTCGTCGAGATAGCGCTCGCTGGTCAGATAGTGGTTCACCCCGATGAGGTCGGGGGTGGCGCGCGCGTCGAGGAAGCGCGCCAGCTCATCGGCGCCGATGCCGCAGCCGAGCAGCAGCTCGTGCCATTCGTCGCCGGGGCGGATGCGCCCGCCGAGAAGATCGAGGCTGAGCCAGCGGCGCTCGTTCTCATGCCGGGCCTGATAGCCGAGCGCTTCGGTCGCATAGGTCTTGCCGAGATCCTCGGTCTGAAGGAGCTTCGCAGCGGGATTGACGCGCCGGATCGCATCCATCGCCTCGACGGTGCCCAGGCACTCGTTGACGAGCGCGCGCGCCATCGACGCGTAACTCTGGTGATGCGGATACCAGTGTCCGTAGAGGCAGGCGAAGCGGGCGGTGGTCAGCGGCTCGTTGACCGGCGTCCACCAGTCGATCCACGGATAGCGCTCGGCGACGCGGGCGGCATAGTCGCCGAGCAGGCGCGGAAACGCCGGGTCGACGAGGCTCGTGTAGCGCGGCCCGGAGCCATGATGAACGAGCCCGGCGATGACCTCGACGCCAAGGTCGCGAAGCCGCGCAAGCCGTTCGTCGTGCCAGCCGAAGTCGAGGTCGTCAGGCCGGTCGGGCGCCACGGTCTCCCAGACGATCGGGTAGCGGATCGCCTTGATTCCCAGGCGCGCGATGGCCCGCAGGTCGTCGAGCCGGGCGTCGTGCCCGGTCTCGACGATCTGGTTGCGAAACTGATCGCCGACGCGCACCACGGTGCATTCGACGCCACCCCAGAGCTCGAGCGGCTTCGACAAGCCGGTCATGCCGCCGCCTCCGCTACTCCGCCGCCTGGATGCGGGCGGCCGGCCGATCGGCGAGGCCGTCGGCGCCGATGGGCACCGAGTCCTGGATGCGCCTGAACGTCGCCAGCGCCTGCCCCGTGACCTGGTCCATATTGTAATAGCGATAGGTGGCGAGGCGCCCGACGAACCAGACGTCGGGCGTGTTCATCGCCAGGCGCTCATATTTCTTGAACAGCTCGGCATTCTCCGCCTTGGGAATCGGATAATAGGGGTCACCCACCGCCGAGGGATATTCGTAGGTAACCGTCGTCTTGGGGTGCACCTGCCCCGTCATGTGCTTGTATTCGCTGATCCGGGTATAGTCCTCGGTCTGCGGATAGTTGACCGTTCCGGTCGGCAGGAACCAGGGCTGGTCGAGCGTCTCGTGGCGGAACTGCAGCGACCGATAGGGCAGCTTGCCGTAGCGGAAGTCGAAATATTCGTCGATCGGACCGGTGAAGATCAGCCGCTTGTAGGCGATCTCGTCGCGGACCTCGCGGAAGTCGGTCTGCGTCATCACCTTGATGTTGGGATGCTTGAGCATCTTCTCGAACATCCGCGTGTAGCCGTGCTTCGGCATGAACTGATATTCGTCGGTGAAATAGCGGTCGTCGCGGTTGGTGCGCGTCGGCACGCGCGCGGTCACCGACCGGTCGAGCTCCGACGGGTCCATGCCCCACTGCTTGCGCGTGTAGCCCTGGAAGAATTTCTCGTAGAGCTCGCGCCCGACCACCGAGACGACGACGTCTTCCGAGGTCTTGATGTCCGCGACCTTCTCGGCGCGGCTGGCGAACCAGCCTTCGAGTTCGTCGGAACTGAGGCTGAGGCCATAGAGCTTGTTGACGGTGTCGAGGTTGATCGGAATCGGCACCAGCATGTCGTCGACGCGGCCGAGCACGCGATGCTCGTACGGCCGCCACTCGGTGAACTGCGACAGATGCTTGAAGATCATCTCGCTGTTGGTGTGGAAGATGTGCGGGCCATATTGGTGGGTCAGAACGCCGTCGTCATTGTATCGGTCATAGGCGTTGCCGCCGATATGCGGGCGCTTGTCGATGACGAGAACGCGGTCACCGCGTTGCGACGCGAGGCGTTCGGCGAGGGTCGCGCCAGCAAATCCTGCACCTACGATAAGCCAATCAAACACGCACTTCCTCCGTTTCGGCGACGCGAATGGACAGCTTGGCCCGCGCCGCGTCGGCAGCCCTCGGGAGCTTTTCGGTGATCAGCGCGAGCATGGCGGCCCAGGTCCGATCCCAGGACCCCCGCGAAAGCCTGGCGTCGACTCGCGCGAGCCAGGGTCCGCGGTCGGCAGCAAGCAGCCGCCCGACCGCCGCGACAACCTCGTCGGCTGTCGAGGCGATCTCGACGAGCGCCTCGTCCCCATAAGGAGTCACCACGTCGGTGATGGCGCTCGACACCACGGGCAGGCCCGCGGCGAGGAATTCCGGGGTCTTGGTCGGCGAGATGAACTTCGTCGATTCGTTGATCGCGAAGGGCATGAAGCCGATGTCCCAATTGGCGAGATAGGCTGGCAGCTCCTCGTATCGCTTGCCGCCGAGCCAGTGGATGTTGGGTCGCTGCGGCAGGCTGGCGGGATCGATCTTCACGACCGGTCCGATCATCACCAGCTGCCAGTCGGGCCGCAGGTCGGCCACCTGCGCGACGAGGTCGAGGTCCATCCGCTCGTCGATCACCCCGAAGAAGCCGAGGCGCGGGCGGCCGATCGCCGCCTGGTCGGACGGCTCCGGCGCCCCCGCCCTGGCGGCACCGAAGTGACCGGCATCGATCGACGAGGGGAAGCAATGGATGTTGGCGTGGCGGTGTTCGGCCGCGCGGTGCATCGAGGCGCCGCCGGTGAACGCCACGTCGGCGCGGCGGAGCAGCTCTTCCTCGAGCTGCAGCAGCAGCGGCGGCGCGTTCTTGAACGCCGAGAGCTCGTCCATCTTGTCGAAGACGACGAGATCGGCGTCCAGATGGCGGCTGAACGGCACCGCCATCGGCGTGTAGTACCAGAGGATCAGCGGCCCTTCGGCCTGCGCCGCAATCTCGTCGAGCATCGCGCGCTGCGCTGCAACAATGGCCGGCGCCTCGCTCCCCTGCGGCAGCCTCGGCTGCGCGACGCGGACGCCGTCGGCCCGATCGCCGATGTCGAGCCGCGGTACTGTCTCGTCGCCGAAGACGGGCTCCTCCATGAAGACGACGTCGAAGGACTTGGCGGCGCGACTCAACAAATGTTGCGGACGCTGGAAGACGAAGTCCCACCGCAGGTGCGAAAGCACGATCAACATTGGCTTCTTGTTCTTCAAACTGGTCGCGTGCGTCGGCGGCGCGGTCATCGGGGCTCCGTCATTCGGTAAAATTTTGGCAAGAGCGCAGAACGTAGACCCCGGCGAGAGGTCAACAATGTAAACAGCTTATCCGCGGCGGCGGTTCCACCGCGCCGTTCATCCGACGTTAAAATTCGACGAGCCGTTTGCCGCGGCGCAGCATGGTGCTCGAACCCGACTGCCGCATGGCCGCCGGCAAGGGCGGGGATCTCCGGGAACTGTCGGCGCCGCGTTCGGTTGAACAGGCGGATGCCAGGGAGACGATATGGCCACTCAACCGATACCGAGCGCCGGGCCCGACATGCTGTCGATCGTCCATGATGACCACCAGCGGATCGACGCGCTCTTTGCCGACTTTGCGGCGGCGGCGGATGCCGCCGGCAAATTGCGCATCGTGCGCAAGATCAGCGAAAGTCTCCTGCCCCACGCTCAGGCCGAAGAGGAGATCTTCTATCCTGCGCTCGCCGAAGCGGGCTGCGACGGCGACGCGGTCGATGAGGCGTTCGAGGAACATGCCGCCGCGAAGCGGACGCTGGACAGCATCCTCGCGACGGCGCCGGACGATCCGACCTACGACATGAAGGTCAGGATGCTGCAGAAGGAATTCCAGCATCACGTGCGCGAGGAGGAAACCGAGCTGTTCGCTGAGGCGCGCGACGCCGGGCTCGTTCTGGTGGCGCTCGGCGAGCGCTTCGCGGCGCGGAGGGCCGAACTCGTCGACGAGTTCGAGCGACGACCGCATGGCGCCGAGGCGGGCTGAGGCCGGACCCCGGGGAGCGCGGCCCCGGCGCTATTTGCTGGCCCCCGTCGGGTGGAGCGGGCACAATAGCCCCGGACCTCGGGGAGAAGTCGGCCATGATGAGCGCCAGCTGGTTCGTCGTCGCGCTTGCGATATTTGCGGTGCTCGTGGTGTTCAGCGCCGCAACGGTCGTCCGCCAGGGCTATGAATATACGCTCGAACGCTTCGGCCGCTTCGTCACCGTGCTGCGCCCCGGTTTCAGCCTGATCATCCCCTTCGTCGATCGCATCGGCCGCAAGGTCAACATGATGGAGCAGGTGCTCGACATCCCCGGACAGGAGATCATCACCAAGGACAATGCGATGATCGCCGTCGACGGCGTCGTGTTCTTCCAGGTGCTCGACGCGGCCAAGGCGGCCTACGAGGTATCCGATCTCTACACCGCGATCATGCAGCTGACGACGACCAACCTGCGCACCGTCATGGGCTCGATGGACCTCGACGAGACGCTGTCGAAGCGCGACGAGATCAACGCGCGGCTGCTGCTCGTCGTCGACCAGGCGACGCACGCCTGCGGCGTCAAGATCACCCGCGTCGAGGTCAAGGACATCCGCCCGCCCGCCGACATCGTCAACGCGATGGGCCGGCAGATGAAGGCCGAACGCGAGAAGCGCGCCTCGATCCTCGAAGCCGAGGGCATGCGCGCCTCCGAAATCCTGCGTGCCGAGGGCCAGAAGCAGTCGCAGATCCTCGAGGCCGAAGGCCGGCGCGAGGCGGCGTTCCGCGACGCCGAGGCGCGCGAGCGCGAGGCCGAGGCCGAGGCGAAGGCGACCGAGATGGTCTCGAACGCCATCGCCGGCGGCAACGCTCAGGCGATCAACTATTTCGTCGCGCAGAAATATGTCGAGGCGGTGCGCGAGTTCGCCACCTCGCCCAACAGCAAGACCATCTTCATGCCCGTCGAGCTGTCGTCGCTGGTCGGTACCGTCGGCGGCATCGGCGAGCTGGTGAAGGCGGTGCGCGGCGACGACGCCCCGCCGCCGCCCAAGCCCGCGCCGGCGCCCAAGCCCCGCCGTCCCGGCCCGGTCGAGACGGTCTGACGCGATGGACTGGCTCGACGCACTGCTCTTCACGCCCTGGGCATGGTTCATCCTGGCGCTGGCACTTGCCGCGCTCGAGATCGCCGCGCCCGGCGCCTTCATGATCTGGCTCGCCGGCGCCGCGCTGGCGACCGGCGTGCTGACGGTCTTCGGTATCGGCTGGCAGCTGCAGCTCGTCGCCTTCGCCCTGCTGGCGATCGCCTCGGTCGTCGTCGGCCGCAACTATCTGCGCCGCCACCCGACGCCGTCGGCCGACGAGCTGCTCAATCGCCGCGGCACGCGGATGCTCGGTGAGGTGGTGATCGTCGTCGAGGCGATCCATGACGGTGAAGGCCGCGTCCAGGTCGGCGACAGCCCCTGGCTCGCCTGCGGCCCCGACATGCCGGTGGGGGCCCGCGCGCGCATCTACCAGGTCGAGGGCAGCAAGCTGCACGTCGAGCCGGCGTAGCGCGCCTGCGCAAGTGGGGCCAGAGGATCTGTAAGCCGGGTTCTGTCCGGCGGGTTGCCCCGCCTGGACGGCCATTCCTCTAGGACGGCTGTTACCAGCCGCCTCAAGCAACCAACCCGGGCGACGGGCCGGATCAGGCCCATGTGCCGCCCCTATTCGGTTTTGCTCCCGGTGGGGTTTGCCATGCCGCCGCCATTGCTGGAAGCGCGGTGCGCTCTTACCGCACCCTTTCACCCTTACCCGTTGCGCGAACGCGCGGGGCGGTCTGCTCTCTGTGGCACTTTCCCTGGGGTCGCCCCCGCCGGGCATTACCCGGCACCGTCGATCCGTGGAGCCCGGACTTTCCTCCCCGCCACCCTTTCGAGCGCTGGCGCGGCGGCCGTCCGATCCTCTGGCCCGCCGCCGATATAGGCGCTCGCGGCGCAGTTGCGAAGCGCTAAGCTTGTGCCGCCTTCGCGTCGCGCTCTTCGTTGATCAGCAGGGTGAGCAGGATGGCGCGCGTCTCGCCGTCGATCAGCCCGTCGATGCGGCCGGGACGGAAGCGGCGCTGGAAGGCGCGCAGCGCCGCCGGAGCGTCGGTGACGTCGTAGCCGAAACGGTTGAGCGCCTGCAGCGTGCCGCCGTCGGTCCAGTGCGGGTCGGCGATCGGCTTTACCGGCCCGTAGGCGAGGCCGTTCTTCGCGAGCAGCGCCCAGTCGAACAGCTCGCCTGGATCCTGCTTGCGCGTCGGCGCGATGTCGGAATGGCCGACCACCATTGCCGGCTTGACGGCATGGCGGCGCGCGATCTCGGTGGTCAGGCGCAGCACCGCGCCCATCTGCGGCCCGGCGAAGGGTATATAGCCGTGTTCATGGCCGGGATTGACGATCTCGATCCCGACGCTCGCGGCGTTCACGTCGGTGATGCCGCGCCAGTAGGATCGGCCGGCGTGCCAGGCCCGCCGCCCCTCGTCGACGAGGCGCATGACGGTGCCGTCCTCCGCGACCATATAATGCGAGGAGACCTTCGCCTCGGCGTCGGTCAGCCGCTGCAGCGCGGCATCGGCGCTCTCCATGCCGGTATAGTGCAGCACGATCATCGACACCGGCGTGGCGCCGCGGTCGTCGTGATTGGGCGACGGACAGTCGATCATGGCGTCTCCCGAACCTGCGCCCGCGCGGTGCGCAGGATGACGATCGCGACGCCCACCAGCGCGACCGCGCCGCCGGCGAGCATCTGCGGCGTGATCGGCGTCGCCATCAGCATGACGCCGAGCGCGACGCTGATCAACGGCGTCGGCAGCGTCATCGGCGCGATCACCGACACCGGATGCTGCTGCAGCAGCCACGACATGCCCGCGTGACCGATCACCGATGCGCCGACCGCCGAATAGACGATCCATCCGAAGGTCGCGAGGCGCAGATCGCCGACCCCGGCGAGCGCGCCGGGCTCGAAGACGAGCGAGCCGACGAGGAGCAGCGGCAGGCTGATCGCGGCAAGCCAGGCGTGGATGGTCAGCGGATGGACGCCCTTGAGGCGCCGCATCAGCAACGAGCTGACCGCATAGACGAAGGTCGCGAGGACGGTGAGCAGAATGCCGAGGCGCTCGTCGACGATCGCGGGATCGAAGCTGAGGATGACGATGCCCACGAACGCCAGCGTGACGCCGACGATGCGTGGCCAATGGATCCGCTCCTTGAGAAAGATCACCGCGAGGATGACGCTGAACGGCACGCTCAGCTGCCCGACGATCGCCAGCGCCGAGACGTTATCGGCGGCCGCGACGCTGAGCGCGGTCAGGCTGAAGTAGAGCGCGCCGCCAACCAGGCCGGTGAGCAGTACCGTGCCCATCCGCCCGGGCAGCCAGCGCAGCCACGGCAGGCAGATGGCGAGCACGATCAGATAGCGCAGGAATACCACCGCGATCGGCGGCAGCGCCTCGACCGCATATTTGAACGCGACGATGTTGAACGCCCACAGCAGGTCGATGAGAGCCACCAGCGCGAGATGCGCTGCGGGCATCAGGCGCTGCCCTTCATGATCCGCGCATAGGCGCCGTTTATCGCTGCCATCCGGTCCTCGACGACGCGGATGAACTCCGGCGGCGTGCCCTCGGCCATGTGGCGATCGGGGTGGTACGCCTTGACGAGGCCGCGATAGGCGGCGCGCACCGCCTCGGGCGGAGCGCCCGGCGCGATGCCCAGGATGACGTAGGGATCGTCGGCCGACGGCTCGATATGCCGCGCCTTGATGCGCGCATAGTCGGCGGCGGAGAAACCGAAGCGGTCGGCGACCTGGTCGAGATAGGCCACCTCGTCGGGATGGACGCCGTCGGTCGCGGCGATCAGCATCAGCGCCTCGAGCAGGTCCTCGAGCACCGGCGACCCCTCGCCCAGCAGTTTCGCCGCCTGGTCGGCATAGGCTTCGAACCCGGCGGTCGACCCTTGCGCCATCCGGTAGAAGCGCTCGGCATTGGCGCGCTCGCTCTCGGGGACGCGGAACAGGCGCTGGAAGGTAGCGAACTCCTCGGTGGAGGCATAGCCGTCGGCGCGCGCCATCTTCGCCGCCAGCGCGATGGCGGCGACGGTGAAGGCGACCTGGCGGCGGCGCTGGCGCTTCTCGCGCCGCAGCTCCGGCGTCGCACGCCGGGCCGTGAAGGCACGCACCAGCGCGCCCAGCGGGCCGCTGACCGCGACCCCGGTCGCACCGGTCAGGAGCATGTGCCAGATCGACATCGACGAATATCCTTGCTCGCGCGCCTGATAGGCGATTTCTTCGGCGCGCACAGCGTTCAATTTGGAAGGGCCTGCCATGCCGAGCGTCGCCGTCGTCGGAGCCAGCCGCGGTCTCGGGCGCGAGTTCGTTCGCCAGTACCTCGCCGACGGCTGGACGGTGCATGCCTCGGCGCGCCAGGACGCCGACCTCGAATCGCTGCGCGCGCTCGGCGCGATGGCCTATCGCGCCGACGTCGGCGACGAGGCGTCGCTGGCGGCGATGACCGCGGCGATCGGCGGATCGCTCGACCTGCTGATCGCCAACGCCGGGGTCGGCGCACGCGAGCCGACGCTCGACGAGATCGACGCCGCCGCGTGGACGCGCGTGATGACGATCAATGCCCTCGGCCCGCTGCTGGTGGCGCGCACGCTCGGCAAGAAGGTGCGGCAGGGCGGCACGATCGCCGCGTTGAGCTCGGTGCTGGGATCGATCGCCGACAATGGCGGCGGGATCTGGAGCTACCGCATGTCGAAGGCGGCACTCAACATGGGGCTGTCATGCCTGGCGCTCGAGTTGACGCCGCGCGACATCAAGGTTCTCGCGCTCCACCCCGGCTGGGTGCGGACCGACATGGGCGGCGCGCAGGCGCCGCTGCAGCCTCCTGAATCGGTTGCCGGAATGCGCCGGGTGATCGCCGAGGCCACGGCGAGCGGCGTCTTCGTCGACTATAGCGGCAAGCCGCTTCCCTGGTAGGTCAGGCTGAGGCGACGGCGGGCAGGTCGGCGGCGCCGGCGCGGTAGAGGCCGCGGTTGTCCCAGTCCGGGCGGAAATCGACGCCCAGCCCCAGCACGGTTTCGGCAGCGCCCAGCAGCAGGCAGCCGTCGGTCGGCATCATCTGCCGCATGCGCGCCAGGATGTCGGCTTTCGCCGCCGCATCGAAATACATGAGCACGTTGCGGCACAGCACGACATCGAACGCGCCCAGATGCGCGAAGGACTGTGCGAGATTGGCCTGGCGGAAGCGCACGCGGCGGCGGATGTCGCGGCTCAGTCGCCAGTGCCCGCCCTCCTTGTCGAAGTGGCGGAGAAGCGCCTGGATCGGCAGGCCGCGCTGCACCTCGAACTGCGAATACACTCCTGCCTCGGCGCGATCGAGCGCCCGGCGCGACAGGTCGGTGGCGACGATCTCGACGTTCCACCCCGCCCAGGCGTCGGCATCGTCGGCGAGCATCATCGCGATCGAATAGGGCTCCTGACCGGTCGAGGCCGCGGCGCACCAGATGCGAAGATGGCGCGCCGCCCGGCGTTCCCGGCGCAGCGCGGGCAGCACGCTGTTTCGCAGCAGCTCGAACGGCGCGGCATCGCGGTAGAAATAGGTCTCGTTGTTGAGCGTCGCCTCGACGGTCTCGACCGCCAGCCCCTCGCTGCCCGGTCGCAGCAGCGCCGCCGCGAGCGCGTCGATGTCGGGAAGCTTCGCGCGCGCCGCCACCGGCAGCAGCCGGCTCTCGAGGAAGTGCGCCTTGTCGCGACCGAGCACGACGCCCGAGCGGCTCTTCAGCAGCCCGGCCAGGATGTGGAACGCGCCCTCGCCGATGCTCACCGCGGGCGTCCGAGCTGGCGGGCGACGCTGGCGGCGATGTCGTCGAGCGGCAGCACCTCGGCGGCGAGCCCGGCGCGCACCACCGCCCCTGGCATGCCCCACACCACCGATGTCGTACGGTCCTGCGCGAGCAGCGTGCCGCCGGCGCGCACCAGTTCGCGGGCGCCGTCGAGCCCGTCGCTGCCCATGCCGGTGAGCATGATGCCGAGCGCGCCGGCGCCGTAGATGCTCGCGGCGCTGCGCATCAGCGGGTTGACCGACGGCCGGCAGAAATTCTCCGGCTCCTCGTCGCTGACCACCAGCCGAACGCGGTCGGGCCGGCCGCCGAGGCTCATGTGCCGCCCCCCGGGCGCGATATAGACCTGGCCAGCGACCGCCGGCATGCCGTCCGTCGCCTCGACGGCCGGCCGGCCGGCGTGGCGCGCCAGATGCTCGGCGAGGATCGCGGTGAAGGTCGGGGGCATATGCTGGGTGATGAACAGCGGCACGTCGACGGTCGCCGGCAGCAGCTCCATCAACCGGAACAGCGCGTTGGGGCCGCCCGTCGAGGCGCCGAGGACGATCGCCCGCGGCCGCTGCGCCGACGGCGCGGCGCGCGCGGCGGTAGGCTCGGGGGTGCCGGGCGGCGGCACCGGTTCCTCGGGCGCCGGCTGGCCCGGCAGGCGTCGCGCCACCGCGCCGAGCGTCCGCACCTTGGCGGCGAGCTCGCTGCGAAAATCGGCGCCGCTGCCGATCGCCCAGCCGGCGCGCGGCTTGCCGATCGCGTCGGCGGCGCCGAGCCGCAGCGCCCGGACGGTGACCGCGGCGCCGCTCTGCGACAGGCTCGAGGCCATCAGCACCTGGACGCCGGGTTGCGCCGCCAGCAGGCGCGGCAGCGCGGTGAGGCCGTCGACCTCGGGCATTTCGATATCGAGCACCACGACGTCGACGCGGTGGCTGGCAAGCGCTTCGACGGCGGCACGGCCATTGCTGGCGGTGGCGACGACCTGGCCCGCACCGCCTTCCTCGATCCAGCGGGTCATCAGCGCGCGGCTGACGCTCGAATCGTCGACGAGCATGACGCGCGCCGGGCCGTCGCCGGGGTCGCGGAAGCGCTGCGAGCGGGCCAGGCCCGTGGCGGACATGGCTACGGTCCCAGCGCTACGGCTAGACGAGCCCGACCTGCGCGAACTTCGCCTCGATGATCTCGCGGTCGAAGGGCTTCATGATATATTCGTCGGCACCCGCCTCGATCGCGGCGCGGATGTGCGCCATGTCGTTCTCGGTGGTGCAGAACACGACGACCGGGCGCTTGGCGAGCGGCTCGTCGCGGAGCGCGTCGAGGAAGTCCATGCCGTTCATCACCGGCATGTTCCAGTCGAGCAGCACGACGTCGGGCGCCGCGCGCTGACACGCCTCGAGCGCCATGCGGCCGTCCTCGGCCTCGTCGATGCGGAAGTTCATGTCCTCGAGAATGCGCCGCGCAACCTTGCGGATCACCTTCGAGTCATCGACGATCAGACAGGACTTCATTCCATTTCCCCCCTTGGCGCCGACAGGCCCGATCGATCCTGCACAGGCAAAGATTGAGATGGTGTAAACTCAGGCGGCCTCGGCGAGGTCGCTGACCAGCAACCGGCCGACGTCGAGCACGAGCAACAGCTCGTCGAGGCGATAGACCCCGCCGGTCACCGCCCGCCACGCCGGCGAGAGCGTGCCGGGGTGCGGCTCGTAGCGATCGGCAGGCACGCTGACGACATCGCCGACGCCGTCGACGACCAGCGCATAGGGCTGGCCGTCCTGTTCGACGACGACGCCCATCGGCGGCGTGCCGACGTCGCGCGCCGCAAGCCCGAGGCAGCGGCGAACGTCGATCGCGGTGACGATGCGACCGCGCAGGTTCATCACCCCGGCGACGCGCGGCGGCGCGCGCGGCACCCGGGTCAGCGCGCCCATCCGCATCACGTCGTGGACGCCGAGCACCGGGATCCCGAGCCACTGGCCGCCCAGCTGCACGGTGACGAATTCGCCGCCCCTCGTCAGGTCGATGCTCATGCCGCCACCTTCGTCAGCCGCCGTTCGAGGAGCGCCAGCAGCGACAGGCGGTCGAACTTGGCGATATAGTCGTCGAAGCCCGCCTCACGCCCGCTGACCTGCGCCGCATCGCCGGCGGTCGACGAGAGGGCAATCATCGGCGTCGCGGCCCACGCCCCCGCGTCCTTCACGACGCGCGCGAACTCGACGCCCGATAGGCCCGGCATCTCGACGTCGGACAGGATGAGGTCGTAGCGGCGCCCGGCCTCGCGCAGGCGCAGCGCCTCCTCGGCGCTGGCGGCGGTCGTCACCCGATAGCCGGCGGCCGACAGCAGCGGCCGCAGCATGTTGCGAAAGAAGGCGCTGTCGTCGACGACGAGAATTGCCGCGCCCGCGGTGCCGGCCGCCGGCGCCGCCAGCGGACGGGCGGCGGGCCGCAGCCCGAGCGCGAGATAATGGCCGGCGTCGAGCACCTCGGTGACCCGGCCGCCGATCACCGCGCTGCCGAGACGTCCGCCGATCTCGCCCGACAACCGGATGTCGATGATATCCTCGACGATGTCGACGACCTCGTCGACAGCGAGGCCGACCGAGCGGCCGCCGTCGTTGAACACCAGCACCGGCTGCCGGCCGGCCGGCCTGAGGCCGGCTGCGGCGTCGACGGTGAGGATCGGCATGATGTCGTCGCGATATTGGACGACGGGCCCGCCGTCGCTCCATTCGAGGCGGTCGACGGCGATCTCCTCGATGCGCGAAACCAGCGACAGCGGCACCGCCTTGGGATGCGGCGAGCCGGCCCGGAACACCAGCATCGCATCGCGCTCGGCGGCGGCGGCCCCCTGTTCGTCGGCGTCGGCCGCAAGGTCGGATTCGAAACGCTCGCCTGCCGCACCGCCGACCGCGGCGATGCCGTTGACGTCGAGAATCATGATCACGCTGCCGTCGCCGAGGATGGCGTTGCCCGAATAGAGCGTCACGCCGGCGAGGATCGGCGCGACGGGCTTCACGACGATCTCCTCGGTGTCGAAGACGTCGTCGACGACGATCCCGAAGCTGAAGCTGCCCGCTTGCGCGACGACCACATAGCTTTCCTCGCCCGCGCTTTCGGGGAGGCCCAGCAGCGTCGCGAGCCCCACGACCGGCAGCAGCCGATCGCGCAGCCGCAGCACCTGGGCGTCGTGCAGCCGCTCGATCCGGGTTTCGCCCTCGCTGCCGGCGCCGACGAGTTCGCGCACCGCGATCTGCGGCACCGCGAAGCGCTCGCCGCCGGCGGCGACGACGAGCACGGGGATGATCGCCAGCGTCAGCGGAATGCGCAACGTGAAGCGCGTCCCGCGCCCCGGCGTCGAGTCGACCTCGATCGTGCCGCCGATCTTCTCGATGTTCGCCTTCACGACGTCCATGCCGACGCCACGGCCCGACACCGCGGTCACGGTCTCGGCGGTCGACAGCCCGGCGTGGAACATCAGCTTGGCCGCCTGGGCGTAGCTCAGCTCCGCAGCCTCGCGCTCGCGGAGCAGCCCCGCCTCGACCGCCTTGGCCTTCAGCCGCGCGAGGTTGAGGCCGCGCCCGTCGTCGGCAAGTTCGATGACGATGTGGCCGCCCTCCTGGAAGGCGTTGAGGCGCAGGCGTCCCGCCGCGCGCTTGCCGGCGGCGGCGCGCCCCGCCGGATCCTCCAGTCCGTGGTCGCAGGCGTTGCGTACCATGTGCGCCAGGGGGTCCTTGATCAGTTCGAGCAGCTGGCGGTCGAGCTCGGTGTCCCCGCCGACCATCTCGAGTTCGATCTTCTTGCCGAGATCGAGCGCCAGGTTGCGCACCATGCGCGGCAGCGCCGCCCAGGCGTTGCTGACCGGCTGCATGCGCGTCTGCATGACGCCGTCCTGGATCTCGGCGACGCATTGCGACAGCCGCTGCAGCGCCGCGGTATAGGCGTCGCCCTCGCCCGCCTGCCGCGCGATCTGCATCAGCTGGTTGCGCGTGAGCACCAGTTCGGAAACCGTCGTCATCAGCTGCTCGAGCAGCTCGACCGACACGCGGATGCTCTGCGGGGCGCGGGCCGCGGTCCCCTCGGGCTCGGCGGCGGCGGGGCCGGCCGCCGTCGCCTCGCCGGCGGCGACGCGCTCGAGCCGGGCGATGAGGTCGGCGTCGCCGCCCTCGGGCTCGCGGCCGGTCGCCTCGAGGACCCTCAGGATCGCCTTGATGCCGTCGAGCCCGGCGAGCACCGCGGTGATCACCGGCGTCGAGACGGTCAGCTTGCCGTCGCGCACCCGGCCGAGCACGGTCTCGCCGGCATGCGCGAGCGCTTCGAGCCGCGGCAGGTTGAGGAAGCCGCAGGTGCCCTTGATCGTGTGGACGAGCCGGAAAATATTGTCGAGCAACGCGCGGTCGGTGGGGTTCTGCTCCCAGCGCACGAGCTCATTGTCGACGACGCCGATATTTTCGGCAGTCTCGGTGAGGAAATCGACCAGCAGTTCGTCCATCGTCCCGGCGCCTCGCGAATTGGCGCGCGGACCTTGGGCGGCGAATGGTTAAGGCGGGCCTAAGGCTGTCGCGGGGGCGACGCGAGCGCGACGCCGAAGACCAGCGCGCCTTCCTGCTCAGACACGAGGACCTGCGCCGCCGCCTCGCGCACCAGCGTATGGACGAGGAAGGCCGCGGCGGCGCGCGGTGCGAGGTCGGCAAAGGCGGTGCGCCCCTCGAGCGCCGCCTTCAGCTCGGGATCGAGCAGAATGCGGTCGCCCTCCGCGCGCACCGCCAGCTCGATCGTTGCGCCGCGCTGCTCGGCGGCGACGTTGAGCCGCCCGCCGCGCAGCAGCGCGTCGCCCGCGGTCATCGCGAGGTTGAGCAGGATCTTCATCGCATCCTTGGGCAGCGCCGCCGGCCCGACCAGCCAGTCGAGCGCGATCCGCTTGTCGCCGAACAGGCCCTCGAGCGCGGTCTTCGCCTCGCGCGCGTCGATCTGCGCGCCAAAGCCGCCGGCGGCGCCGAACGCGATGCGGAAGAACTTGAGCTTGTTGGCGGTCTGCCGCGCGCTGTCGGCGAGCAGGTCGAGGCATTTCGCCCGCATCTCGGGATCGTCCTCGTCGACGAGCAGCTCGACGCCGTTGTAGATCGAGCCGACGGGGCCCACGAGATCATGACAGAGCCGCGAGCAGAGCAGGCTGGCGAAATCGACGTTGCTCATTCGCGCTTTTCCTGTGCCTGCACCTCGGCATCACGCCCGCCGTCGATGGCGCGCAGGCCGAGCGCGGCGATGCGGCCGTCGGCCAGCTGCGTCAGCTCGAACTCGAGCCGCTGCCCGTCCTCGAGCGGCGCCATGCCGGCGCGCTGCACCGCCGAGACGTGGACGAACACGTCACGCGGACCGAGGTCCGGCTTGATGAAGCCGAACCCCTTCTTGCGATTGAACCATTTGACCTCGCCGGTCGCCATGACGGGTTTATGTCACTCGTCCGCGTCGGGGGGAAGGATGATCAGGTCCACAGCGGCGAATCGCCCCGCGATCGGCCCGTCGGGCACGGTCATGAAGCCGTGGAGCCCGGCGCCCGTAGCGATGAGCCACAGCCAGCCCCATTCGGCGACGCGCGCTGCGTCGGCGGCCGAAGGCGTCGGGCGGCCGCTGGGGTGCGAATGATAACAGCCGACGATCGCCGGCCCGCCGCCGCGCGCCTCGCGGTGGCAGCGCAGCAGCAGCGCCGGATCGATCTCGAACGCCTGCAGGGGATCGGCGGCGACGTTGCGCGCCGCGACCGCGCGGTCGACCCGCCCGTCGGTGCCGAGCAGCAGTCCGCACGCCTCGCCCGGATGCTCGCCTGCGGCATGCACGGCGATTTGTTCGGCGGTCGCACTGAAAATCCGGAAACCCATTGCTATATTTACTAGGCGATGGGGGCTTGCGAAGCGACAGTACATCAGGTGACGCTGTCCGGCGACATGGCCGGCTGGCGGTTCGACCGCGCGCTGGCGACGGCGCTGCCGACGCTGTCGCGCGAGCGGTTGAAGGCGCTGATTTCCGCTGGCGACGTGGCGGTGGCCGGCACGACGGTGCGCGATCCGTCGCGAAAGGTCGCCGGCGGCGAGGTCGTGGCGGTCGCCGTCCCCGCCCCCACCCCCGCCACGGCGCAGGCGCAGGACATTCCGCTGCAGATCGTCTTCGAGGACGAGCATCTGCTGGTCGTCGACAAGCCTGCCGGGCTGGTGGTGCATCCGGCCGCCGGAAATCTCGACGGCACGCTGGTCAACGCGCTGCTCCACCATTGTGCCGGCCGCCTGTCGGGCATCGGCGGCGTCGCGCGTCCCGGCATCGTCCATCGCATCGACAAGGACACCTCGGGGCTGCTGGTGGTCGCCAAGACCGACCGCGCGCATGAGGGACTGGCCGGTCAGTTCGCCGCGCACAGCGTCGAGCGCGCCTATCTTGCCGTCGTCGCGGGCCGTCCGATGCCGCTCGCCGGACGCATCGAGGGGGCGCTCGCGCGCTCGTCGGCGAACCGGCAGAAGATGGCGATCGTCGCCGACGGCCGCGGCAAGCACGCCGTCACGCATTTCCGGACGCTGCAGCCGTTGAAGGACGCGGCGACGGTCGAATGCCGGCTCGAGACCGGGCGCACGCACCAGGTGCGCGTCCACATGATGTCGATCGGCCATCCGCTGCTCGGCGATCCCGTCTATGGACGGACGCGACCGAGCCACCGCGACGTCCTGCACGAGCTCAACTTCAGGCGGCAGGCGCTCCACGCCCGCACGCTCGGATTTTTTCATCCCGTTAATAAAGATAAACTAACTTTCGAAAGCCCCATTCCACCTGATATTCAGGAACTGATCAGCTTGCTTTCCGTATAAATCGGTTCGTCCCGCCGCGCCCGTGGCGCGGCCATGACGCGGGATTCAGCCCGCGCGAACCGTAGGCTCAGACAGGGAGAACGACATGGCTGCAAACGTACCCGCGACGATTCCGGCGCTCGGCGGCGAGGCCTCGCTCAACCGCTACCTGTCGGAGATTCGCAAATTCCCGCTCCTCAAGCCCGAGGAGGAATATATGCTCGCCAAACGCTGGGAGGAGCATCAGGATACCGAGGCGGCGGCCAAGCTCGTCACCTCGCACCTCCGCCTCGTTGCGAAGATCGCGATGGGCTACCGCGGCTATGGCCTGCCGGTGTCCGAACTGATCTCCGAAGGCAACATCGGGCTGATGCAGGGCGTCAAGAAGTTCGATGCCGACAAGGGCTTCCGCCTCGCCACCTATGCGATGTGGTGGATCCGCGCCTCGATCCAGGAATTCATCCTGCGGTCGTGGAGCCTGGTGAAGATCGGCACCACCGCCGCGCAGAAGAAGCTGTTCTTCAACCTGCGCCGCATGAAGGGCCAGATCGACGCGCTCGAGGACGGCGACCTGCGTCCGGAGCAGGTCACCAAGATCGCCACCGACCTCAACGTGTCGGAGGAAGAGGTCGTCAGCATGAACCGCCGCATGTCGAAGGGCGGCGATACCAGCCTCAACCTGCGTATGTCGGAAGATGGCGAAGGCGAATGGCAGGACTGGCTGACCGACGAGGGTCCACTGCAGGACCAGATCGTCGCCGACCGCCAGGAGCGCGACGTCCGTCATGCGCTGCTCGAGGAAGCGATGGGCGATCTCAACGAGCGCGAGCGGCACATCCTCGCCGAGCGCCGCCTCGCCGACGAGCCCAAGACGCTCGAGGAGCTGAGCCAGGAGTACAGCATCTCGCGCGAGCGCGTCCGCCAGATCGAGGTTCGCGCTTTCGAGAAGCTGCAGCGCGCGATGCGCCGTCTCGCCGGCGAGCGGCACATGCTGCCCGAACCGGCCTGATCGATCCCCTCCCGGACCGGGAGGGGATTGACGCACCGGCCGCATCCCCGACAATGACGCGGTCGTCGTTCAGGGGCCGCCCGCGAATTCCATGTCGTTCACCCGTCCCCAACGAGGCCGCCCCCGCGGGATCATCCGGCGCCTGCTGCGCTGGCTGATCCTTCTCGTCGTCGCGGCGCTGCTGCTCTCGGTCGGCTGGGTGGTCGCCTATAAATATGTCGATCCGCCGACGACGAGCCTGATGCTGCGCGACACGCTCGAGGGGCACAGCGTCGCCTACAGCTGGCGCGATCTCGACCGGATCGATCCCAACATGCCGCGCGCGGTCATCACCGCCGAGGACCGCGATTTCTGCGCGCACAATGGTTTCGACATGGACGCGATCCGCGATGCCTTCGAGCGCAACCAGGAAGGCGGTACGCTGCGCGGCGGCTCGACGATCAGCCAGCAGACCGCCAAGAACGCCTTCCTCTGGGTCGAGCGCTCGTGGGTGCGCAAGGGGCTCGAAGCCTATTTCACCTTCCTGATCGAACAGATCTGGGGGAAGCGGCGGATCATGGAGGTCTATCTCAACATCGCCGAGACCGGCATCAACACCTATGGCGTCGAGGAAGGCGCCAAGCGCTACTTCGGCCACGGCGCCGACACGCTCAGCCGGCGCGAGGCGGCGCAGATCGCCGCCGTCCTCCCCTCGCCGCAGAAGCGGTCGGGCAAGAACCCGAAAGGGCAGGTCCGGCGCTATGCGCGCAACGTCGAACGCTGGATCCGCGTCGTGAAGGACGAGGGGCTCGACGCCTGCCTCGCCCTCGACGACGCGGCCGGACGTTAGAAGTCGACCGACGCCGACAGCTTGAAGGTGCGCGGCGCGCCCTGCAGCAGCTGCGGGCTGAAGATGTCGAACGCCGAGGCCCAGTAGCGCTTGTTGGCGACGTTATCGACGTTGACGCGCAGCGTGACCGGCTTGTCGCCGACCAGCGCCACATAGCGCGCGCCGAGATCGAAGCGCGTCCAGCCCGACAGTTCGAGCGTGTTGGCGCGGTCGATCCACTGTTCGCCGGTGCGCACGACGCGGCCGGTGAGCGTCAGCGCCGGCAACACATCCCATTCGAGGTTGGCGTTGACCAGATAATCGGGAACGCCGGGCGCCTCGTTGCCGTCGATCGCCGCGATGCCGGTGTCGCGCAGCGTCGCGTCGTTGAGCGAGCCGCCGGCGATCAGGCGCAGCCCCGCGACCAGCTCGCCCTCGAGGTTGAGCTCGATGCCGCGGTTGCGCTGCTCGCCGAACAGCCCGAAGACGCCGCCGACGGCATAGCCGCTCGGCTGCTCGGTCTGGAAGGCGGCGACGCCGAGGTTGAGCGCGCCCAGCGCGAACTTGCCGCCGATTTCATATTGCGTCGACTTCGTCGGCGGGAACACCTCGCCGGGATTGATGATCGCAGGATCGTTGGGCGCGGTCGGCCCCTGCGACAGCCCCTCGATGCGATTGGCGAACAGCGAGATCCCGTCGACGGGCTTCACGACCAGGCCGACCACCGGCGTCACCGCGCTCTCGTCATATTCGCTGCTCTGCAGCGTGGTGAAATAGTCGTAGCCCTTGCTGTTCACCTTCTGCAGCCGCAGGCCGACGGTCGCGAGGACGCGATCGTCCCACAGGCCGATGGTGTCCGACGCGAACGCGCTCCACAGCCGCGTGCGGCTGACCGGGTTCGGATCGTTGAGGTCGCCGCCGACGAAGCCGGTGCCGGGAAGCGGCACGTCGACCGTCGAATAGAGGTTGGTCGCGAAGCCGGCGAAGCCGCCGAGGAAATCATAGGCGTTGCGGTTGATCTGGCGGATTCCCGAGCCGCCGATGTTGAACTCGTGGCTGATGCCGCCCGCGGCGAGCCGGATGCGCACGCCGGCGTTCGCCGCCTCATTGTTGTCGGTGCGCGGCACGAACAGCGCGCTCCCGGTCGCGGCGCCGGTCAGCGCGTTGTTGACGGTGAGACCGCCGTAGATGCCGTCCTCCGACCCGTCGCGCGCCCCGATCGACGCATAGGCGAGCATATTGTCGGCGATGTCATATTCGGCCTTGAGCATGCCGAAGACGTCGCGGAGCGTCGAGAAGGTGAAAGGCTGCGCGAAGTTATGATCGGCGCCCGGCACGCGCGGCACGCTGGTGAGCCCGGCGCCGAGCGTCACCTTGTGGCGGAGCTGGCGGACCTTGACGCGCTGGTAGGCGAGGTCGAGCGACAGCCGCAGGTCGCCAGCCTGATGGTCGAGCGCGCCGCCGATGACGTAGGTGCTGCGGAATTCGTCGTCGATCGAGACGTCGCCGCGGCGCGCGGCACCGTTGAGGCGAAGGCCGGTCTGCCTCGCGTCGCCGAAGCGGCGCGCCACATCGAAGGCGCCGCCGATATGCGCGTCGGAGGTGTAGTTGAGCGTGAGACGCTGCAGGTCGTCGGCGCCGGCGCGCTTGGGGATGAGGTTGACGCTGCCGCCGAGCCCGGAGCCGCCGGGCGCCGCGCCGTTCAGAAAGGCGCTGGCGCCGTTGAGCACCTGCACCGATTCATAAAGCTCGGGCGCGACGATCTGGCGGGGTGCGACGCCGTAGAGCCCGTCGTAGGCGACGTCGTCGCCCGCCAGCACGAAGCCGCGAATGACGAACTGCTCGGCGGCGTTGCCGAAGCCGTAGGTGGTGCGCACCGAGGGGTCGTTCTCGAGCAGCTGGCCGAGCGTCTGCGGCTGCTGGTTGAGGATCAGCGCGGCGTTGTAGCTCTTGATGGTGAAGGGCACGTCCTCGGCCGGCTTGTCGCCGAGCACGCCGACGCTGCCGCCGAGCGTCACCTGGCTCTGGTTGCCGCGCTGTGCGGTGACGATGATCTCCTCGTCGGCCGCCTGCTGCGCATGCGCCGGCAGGGCCATGGCGAGCGCCGAAATTGCAGCCGTCAGGCGCAGGCAGGCAGGCAGGCGGTTGGTCACTTCAATTCCCCCTTGGATGGTCATGTCGACGATTCTCACGAGCGGCGGACGCGCAGCGCCCAGCCGACGACGGCGACGGGCACCGCGAGCGTCGCCCACGACAGCGCGTCGCGCACGCCGTCGCCGGTCAGCGCGCCGACCAGTCCGACGAGGCTCAACAGGCCGATCGCCAGCGGTGCGGCGAAGATCGTGCGCGGGCGCTGCGGCGGCCGCTTCATTCGGCGGGCACCAGCTGGCCGCCGCTTTCGACCTCGCGGACTCGCGCGTCGAGCGGGGCATGGCGCTTGCCCAGCCACAGGTAGAGGCCGCTGCCGAGGACGACGATCGTGAACAGCGTGAGCAGCGCCCACAAGATCTTGAGCGGCAGCCCGCCATAGTCGCCGAAGTGCAGCGGCTGCGACAGCGACAGCGCCTGCGTGTACCAGGGCATCGGCCGGGCGTCGGTGAAGGCGCCGGTCTCGGCGTCGACCAGCGCCGGCGTCAGCAGCCGCTCGGTCAGCGGCGTGTCGCCCTGGAAGAACACGGCATAATGATGCTTGCTGCTGAAGGCGCCGCCGGGAAAGGCGATGAACTGCGGGTTGTTGCCGGGCAGCGCCTGTCGCGCCTCGGCCATCGCGCGGTCGAGCGAGCCGTAGCGCGACGGCGGCACCGCCCCCTGCCCGGCATAGGTGCGCGTCATCTCGGCGAGCTCGGTCTGCTGCCACAGCTGCATGATCGGCGTCGCCAGCGCGTTGATGACGCCGGTCAGCCCGACCACCAGCATCCAGGCCGCGGCGACGATGCCGAGCAGATTGTGATAGTCGAACCACTTGAGCCGCGGGCTGCGCGAGGTGCGCAGCGTGCCGAAGGCGAGCCTGCGCATGAACGGCGCATAGAGCACCACGCCCGAGACGATCGCCGCGACGAAGAGCAGGCCCATCAGCCCCAGGAACAGCATCCCCGGCAGCCCGAGGAACATGTCGGCGTGAAGCTGCAGAATGAAGTGCATCACCCCGTCCTCGTCGACCTGGCCGATCGGTTCGCCGGTCAGCCGGTCCCACAGCTGGATCGTCATCGCCTCGGCGGGCGAATCGGGCGCCGGCGCGGTGGTGATCGTCATCTGCGGTCGCTCGTTGTCGAACGCCATGAACACCGGCACCTCGCCGGGCCGCGCCGCCAGCGCCTTCGCCAGCATCGCATCGAGCGACTGCAGCCGCGCGTCGGTCCCCGACGAGGCGATGCCGGTCTCGGCCAGCGCCGCCGGGTCGCCCGACAGGATGTCGATCTCGTGGTGGAAGATCAGCGGCAAGCCGGTGAGACACAGCATCAGCAGGAACGCCGTGCAGACCAGGCTCGTCCACTTGTGGACGAGGTACCAGGCGCGGATGGCCCCGCGCGTCACGGCTGCTGATCGACGGAATTGAGAACCATTCGCAGCCCGATAGAGATTGAGCCCTGCTATTGCAAGTGAGTTGCGACCGCGCGGCCAGGGTGGTAGCGCCCGCGGCTCGGTTCGAAGCCAGGGGGGCGGCATCGCGCCATCTCGGCGATCGGCCGAGGGATCGTCGCCCTCCCCAGCGTAAGGCCCTGCGTGACCCTCATTTCCCGAAGCGCGGCGGCCGCGCTGCCGCTGCTCGCCGCCACCCTCTCCGTCCTTTCGGTCCGGCTCGCCGCGCAGGAAATGCCGCCATCGTCGGCGCCCGCCGATGCGGCCGACGACCCCTATGCCGACGCCGAGGAGATCGTCGTCGTCGGCGGAGTCCAGCGGCAGCGCGGCGCGGTGATCGGCGACATCCCGCCCGAAAACCAGCTCGATGCGCGCGATATCCGCGCCACCGGCGCCACGACCGTCGCCGAGCTGCTCGAGGCGATCGCGCCGCAAACCAGCAGCGCGCGCGGCCGCGAGGGCGGCGGCGGACCGGTGGTGCTGCTCAACGGACGGCGCACCTCGGGCTTTCGCGAAGTCCGCGACCTGCCGCCCGAGGCGATCCTGCGCGTCGACATCCTCCCCGAGGAAGTGGCACTGAAATACGGCTACCGCGCCGACCAGCGCGTGGTGAACATCGTGCTGCGGCCGCGCTTCCGCTCGACGACCGCGCGGATCGAGGGCGAGGCCGCGACCGAGGGCGGACGCCGCGAGGGCGAGGTCGACGTCACGCGGCTGCTGCTCGGCGAGAACGGCCGCACCACGCTCAACCTTCATCTCGAGGACGTCACGCCGCTCACCGAGGACGAGCGCGACATCGCCGCGCCGGCCACGGGCGCGGTCGATCCGCGGCGCTTTCGCACATTGCTCGGCGCCCGCCGGCTCGCACGCGCGGGCGGAACGGTCAATCGCACCGTCCTCGGCGACGTCTCGGCGACGCTCGACGGCCAGATCGAGGCTTCCGACGGCCGCTCGCTGCTCGGCCCGTCGATCGTCAGCCCGGGCACCGCGCTCGAACGCGATACCGACGCGCCGTCGGGGCGGCTCGGACTGGCGCTCAACGGCGATCGCGGCCGGTGGCGCTGGTCGATGACCGGCGCCTACGACATCGCCCGCAACCTGACGCTCACCGACCGCGAGGACGCGACCGGCACACTGCTGACCCGCGATCGCGCGCGCTCCTCCAGCTCGAGCGGTGCGATCGATGTCGTCGCCAGCGGCCCGCTCGCCGAGCTGCCGGCCGGCCGCGCGTCGGTCACGGTCAAGCTCGCCGGCGACACGCGCGACATCGAGAGCCGCACGCGGCGCGCCGCCGGCGCCACCGCGATCGACCTCGGTCGCGACCGGCTGAGCTCGTCGCTCAACGTCGACCTCCCCGTCGCCAAGCGCAACGGCGCCTGGAGCGCGATCGGCAATCTGACGCTCAATGCCAATGCCGAGGTCGAGGAACTCTCCGATTTCGGCACGCTGGCGACGATCGGCGGCGGGCTGTTCTGGTCGCCGGCGGCAACGCTCAACCTGATCGCGTCCTACACGCGCGAGCAGGGCGCGCCGGGGCTGCAACAGCTCGGCGAGCCGACGCTCGTCACGCCGGCCAGCCGCATCTTCGATTTCCGGCTGGGCGAGACCGTGCTGGTCGACAGCGTGACGGGCGGCAACCCGGCGCTGCGCTCGGACACGCGCCGGGTGTCAAAGCTCGGCGGCACCTTCAAGCCGTTCGACGGGACCGACCTCGAATTCCGCACCGACTATGTCCGCAGCCGCACCGACGATCTGCTCGCGCGCTTTCCCGGGCCGACCGCGGCGATCGAAGCCGCTTTCCCCGAGCGCTTCACGCGCGATGCGGCCGGCACGCTGATCCGCGTCGACCTGCGGCCGGTCAACTTCGATTCGGCGGCGCGCGACGAGCTGCGCTGGGGCGTCAACTTCACCAGGCCGCTCAAGTCGAAGCCGCCCTCGGCCTCG
>JASBUR010000013.1 GCA_030147805.1 Sphingomonadaceae bacterium | reverse complement strand
ATGGTGATGACGTGCGGCGTGTTGTACTTGGGGTGGATCTTCGAGAAGGCCTGCGGCAGCAGCCCGTCGCGGCTCATCACGAAGAAGATGCGCGTCTGGCCGAACATCATCATCAGGATCACCGACGGCAGCGCGAGACCCGCGGCGAGGCCGAGCAGATTGCCGATCTGCGGCCAGCCGATCTCGCGCAGCGTCCACGCCAGCGCCTCCTTCGAGCAGACCACCGCCTGGTCGCCGACCGCGGCGCATTGCGCCGCCAGTTCGCGGCTGCCCGGATCGAGCGCGACGCCGTCGACGATCACCGGCTGCGCGCCGACCGAGCCGATGACGCCCGCCGCGACGAGCAGGTAGAAGATCGTGCAGATGGCGAGCGAGCCGATCAGGCCGATCGGCATGTTGCGCTGCGGGTTCTTGGTCTCCTCGGCCGCGGTCGAAACCGCGTCGAAGCCGACATAGGCGAAGAAGATCGACGCCGCCGCCGCCGAGATGCCGCCGAAGCCGAGCGGCGAGAAGGGCTCGAAATTCTCCATGTTCATCACCGGCACCGCCAGCACGATGAACAGGGTGAGCGCCGCCACCTTGATCGCGACGAGGATGGCGTTGACCGTCGCCGATTCCTTGGTGCCGATGACCAGCAGCCAGGTGACGAGCCCGGCGATCGCCATCGCCGGCAGGTTGATCATGCCGCCGTCGAACGGCCCGAGCACCAGCGTGTCGGGGATGTCGAGGCCGAAGGCATTCTCGATCAGCCCGACGACATAGCCCGACCAGCCGACCGACACCGCGCCGGCGGCGACGGCATATTCGAGGATCAGCGCCCAGCCGACCATCCAGGCCAGCATCTCGCCCATCACCGCATAGCTGTAGGTGTAGGCCGAGCCCGACACCGGCACCATCGACGCCATCTCGGCATAGCAGAGCGCGGCGACCGCGCAGACGACGCCGGCGATGATGAACGAGATCATCATGCCGGGGCCGGCCTTCTGCGCCGCTTCGGCGGTCAGCACGAAAATGCCGGTGCCGATGACCGCGCCGATGCCGAGCATCGTCAGCTGGAACGCCCCGAGCGTCCGCGTGAGACTCTTCTTCTCAGCGGTCGCCAAAATTTGATCGAGTGGCTTTACGCGCCCGAACATGAACCCTCCCGAGGAAAGGCGGCCCTCACCGCCTAGATGACTATGTCGTTACGTGGCCTTTATCGGCCGCTGCGGTCAAGCGCTAGCGCGGCAACATCGCGCCGAACTGACGCCCGCCGAACAGATGGACGTGCAGATGCGGCACCTCCTGATGGCCGTGCTGGCCGACATTGGCGAGCAGCCGGTAGCCGGGCGCGACCAGCCCGAGGTCGGCGGCGACGGTGCCGATGGCGCGGACGAAGCCGGCGATCTCGGCGTCGGACGCCGTGGCGGTGAAATCGGCCCACGACACGTAGCGTCCCTTGGGGATCACCAGCACATGCACCGGCGCCTGCGGGTTGATGTCGTGGAAGGCGAGCGCGAATTCGTCCTCGAAGACCTTCCGGCACGGCAGCTCGCCGCGCAGGATGCGCGCGAAGATGTTGCTGTCGTCGTAGGGAAGCGTCGCGTCGATCGGCATGGTCAGGTCTCCCGGCGGCTGGCCTTCTCGTCGATCCCCGAGGTGCCGCGCCGGCCTTCGAGCGCCGCCATCACCTCGGCGGGGGCGATGCCGGCCTCCGCCCACAGCATCGTCAGGTGGAACAGCAGGTCGGCGGATTCGGCGATCACCGCCTCGCGGTCGCCGGCGACCGCCGCGATAACCGTTTCGACCGATTCTTCTCCGACCTTTTGTGCCAATTTGGCACGCCCCTTGGCAAAGCTCTTCGCGACGTAGGAGGTGGACGGGTCGCCGGCGCGCCGTTGCTCGACGATCGCGAAGAGCTCGTCGAGCGTCACAGCCGCACCGCCACGCCAGCCGCCGCCATATGCGCCTTGGCCTGTGCAACCGTCGCCTGGCCGAAATGGAAGATCGAGGCGGCGAGCACCGCGCTGGCGCCGCCGAGCTGAACGCCGTCGACGAGATCGTCGAGATGGCCGACGCCGCCGCTCGCGATCACCGGGATCGGCACCGCGTCGGAGACGCGGCGGACCAGTTCGAGGTCGAAGCCGCGGCGCGTGCCGTCGCGGTCCATGCTGGTCAGCAGGATCTCGCCGGCGCCGAGCGAGGCGACCTGCCGCGCGAAGCCGATCGCGTCGATGCCGGTCTCGCGGCGGCCGCCGTGCGTGAAGATCTGCCATTGCCCCGGCGCGACGCGCTTGGCGTCGATCGCAACGACGATGCACTGGTCGCCGAAGCGCTGCGCGAGGTCGTTGATGAGCCCGGGGTTGGCGACCGCCGCCGAATTGACCGACACCTTGTCGGCGCCGGCGAGCAGCAAGGTTCGCACGTCGTCCGCCGTCCGCACCCCGCCGCCGACGGTCAGCGGCATGAAGCAGGCCTCGGCGGTGCGGCTGACCACGTCGATCAGCGTGCCGCGGTTCTCGTGCGTCGCGGCGATGTCGAGGAAGCACAATTCGTCGGCGCCGGCGGCGTCATAGGCGCGCGCGATCTCGACGGGGTCGCCGGCATCGACGAGGTCGACGAAGTTGACGCCCTTCACCACGCGGCCGTCGGCGACGTCGAGGCAGGGGATGACGCGGACGTTGGGCGCGCTCATGCCGCGAGCCTCAGCGCCTCGCCGAGCGTCAGCCGCCCGTCGTAGATCGCGCGGCCGCAGATCACGCCTTCGATGCCGTGATGCGCGTTGGCCTTGAGCGCTTCGATATCCCGTGTGTCGGCAACGCCGCCGCTGGCGATCACCGGCAAGGTCGTCGCCTGCGCCAGCGCGACGGTCGCCTCGAGGTTGACGCCCCTGAGCATGCCGTCGCGGCCGACGTCGGTGAACAGCAGCGCCGCGACGCCGGCATCCTCGAACTGCCGGGCCAGATCGGCGACCGCGAGCGTCGAGACGTCGGCCCAGCCGCGCGTCGCCACCATCCCGCCCTTGGCATCGACCGCGACGACGATGCGTCCGGGATGTGCGGCGGCGGCGGCGCGCACCAGCGCCGGGTCCTCGAGCGCCGCGGTGCCCATCACCACGCGCTCGACGCCGAGCGATATCCAGCGCTCGATGCTGTCGCGGCTGCGGATGCCGCCGCCGAGCTGTACCTTGCCGGGGAAGCCGGCGACGATCGCCTCGACCGCCGCGACGTTGCGCCCCTCGCCGGCGAACGCGCCGTCGAGATCGACGACGTGCAGCCACCGGGCGCCGAGGTCGGCAAACTGACGTGCCTGCGCCGCGGGATCGTCGGCATAGACGGTGGCGCGCGCCATATCGCCTTCGGCGAGGCGGACGACCTGGCCGCCCTTCAGATCGATGGCCGGGAAGATGATCACGGCTTCCACTCCAGGAATGATCTCAGAAAGGCCAGCCCATAGGCCTGGCTCTTCTCGGGGTGAAATTGAACCCCGAGGATATTGTCGCGCCCGACGACCGCCGCAACCTCGCCGCCGTACTCGCAGGTGGCCAGCAGCTGCGCGCGGTCGGCCGGCACGAAGTGGAAGCTGTGGACGAAATAGGCCTGGCCGCCGTCGTCGAGGGGGCGCAGCGCCGGATGCGCGCCGCCGGCGGGGGTCAGCCGCACCGGGCTCCACGCCATGTGCGGCACCTTCAGCTTGGCGTCGGCGGGTTCGAGCCGCACGACGTCGCCGGCGATCCAGCCGAGCCCGCGGTGCGAGCCATGCTCGCTGCCGCGTCGCGCCAGCAGCTGCATGCCGACGCAGACGCCGAGGAAGGGCGCCTTGTCCTCGAGCACGCGCCGTTCGAGCGCTTCCTCCATGCCGGGCAGCGCGCGCAGCGCCGCGGCGCATTGGCCGAAGGCGCCGACGCCGGGCAGGATGAGGCGGTCGGCGGTGGCGACGGTATCGGCCGAGGCGGTGACGATGACCTGCAGCTCGCGGCCCAGGTCACGCGCCACCGTCTCGATCGCCTTAGCGACCGAGCGCAGATTGCCGGCGCCATAATCGACGATCGCCAGCCGCTCGGCCATCAGGCGGTCACGCCGCCGAGCGTCCCTTTGGTCGACGGCACGCTGTCGAGCTTGCGCGGGTCGAGCGTCACCGCGGCGCGCAGCGCGCGGGCGAGGCCCTTGAAGCAGCTCTCGACGATATGGTGCGAATTGGCCCCGTAGAGGTTCTCGACGTGCAGCGTAATGCCCGCGCTGCCTGCAAAGGCGTGGAACCACTCCTTGAACAGCTCGGTGTCCATGTCGCCGAGCTTGTCGCGGGTGAACTCGACCTTCCACACGAGATAGGGCCGCCCCGAGATGTCGAGCGACACGCGCGTCAGCGTCTCGTCCATCGGCACATAGGCATGGCCGTATCGCGTGATGCCGCGCCGGTCGCCGAGCGCCTTCAGCACCGCCTCGCCGAGCGCGATGCCGCTGTCCTCGGTGGTGTGGTGCGCATCGATATGCAGGTCGCCCTCGGCCTTCAGCCGGATATCGATGAGCGAATGCCGGCTGAGCTGCTCGAGCATGTGGTCGAGGAAGCCGATGCCGGTCGACACCTCATAGACGCCGGTGCCGTCGAGGTTGATCTCGACGGAAATCTTCGTCTCGTTGGTGTTGCGGATGTTCTGGGCGCTGCGCATGACGCCCGCCCTATAGCGACTGATCCGCGCGAGCGCTACGCGGTGGCGGCGGAGATTATGTTTGCGGCCGGGTAGCGTGGCAGCCGCTGCAGATCACTCCGCTACACCCACAGCGCTCATGCTGAGCCTGTCGAAGCAGGTTTGGCGCGCTGTGCCTGCAGGGCAAGCTCGCCCTTCGACAAGCTCAGGGTCGAGCGCGGAGGGTGGGACCGCACCGGCCCGAATCCCTCTCCCGCCTTGCGGGAGAGGTTAGGTGAGGGGGTGCGAGCGTCAGCGAGCCATCGTCCGACAGACACCCTCACCCTCCCACCGCTTCGCCTCGGGGCCCTCACTCTCCCGCGAGCGGGCGAGGGAAATCAGTGCCGCTCGCGCGTCGCCGTGAACCGGATGTCCGGATTCCGCTGCGAGGTATAGTTCAGTTCCCAGCCGTCGCGCGCCATATAGACCGGCGATCCGTCGCGGTCCTCGGCGAGCGCGCTCCTGTGATCGGCCATGAACGCCTCGAGCTTGGCCGGATCGTCGGCCGACAGCCAGCGCGCCGTCTCCCACGGCGACGGCTCGAAGCCGGCGTCGACCTTGTACTCGGCCTGCAGCCGCGAGATCAGCACCTCCAATTGCAGCTGGCCGACGACGCCGACGATCCAGTTGGAGCCGATCAGCGGCCGGAAGATCTGCGTGACGCCCTCCTCGGCCATGTCGTTGAGCGCGTTCCTCAACTGCTTGGTCTTGGTCGGGTCGCCGAGCTTGACGCGGCGCAGGATCTCGGGCGCGAAATTGGGGATGCCGGTGAAGGTCAGCGCCTCGCCCTCGGTGAGCGTGTCGCCGACGCGCAGCGCGCCATGGTTGGGGATGCCGATGATGTCGCCGGGGAAGGCCTCCTCGGCGAGCTCGCGTTCGCGCGCGAAGAAGAAGATCGGGCTGTGCACCGCGATCACCTTGCCGGTGGAGATCTGCTTCAGCTTCATGCCGCGTTTGAACTTGCCCGAGCACAGCCGCATGAACGCGACGCGGTCGCGGTGCTGTGGGTCCATGTTCGCCTGCACCTTGAACACGAAGCCGGCGACGGTCGGCTCGTCGGGCATGACGGTGCGCGGACTGGCGGGCTGCGGCCGCGGCGACGGCGCATGCGCGTCGAGCGCGTCGATCAGCGCCTCGACGCCGAACTCGCGCAGCGCCGAGCCGAAATAGACCGGGGTGAGGTTCCCGGCGCGATAGCTCTCGACGTCGAACGCGGCGTAGCCGGCGCTCGCCAGCTCGGCCTCCTCGCGGAAGGCGTCGGCGCGGCCGTGCGGCAGCAGCGCATCGAGCTGCGGGTCGTCGAAGCCGCTCATCTGCCGCGCCTCGCCGCTCGGCAGCAGCACGCGGTGCGTCATCAGGTCGTAGAGGCCGACGAACTCGTTGCCCATGCCCATCGGCCAGACCATCGGGCAGACGTCGAGCGCCAGCTTGTCGGCGATCTCGTCGAGCAGCTCGAACGGCGAGCGGCCCTCGCGGTCGACCTTGTTGACGAAGGTCATGATCGGCACGTCGCGCAGCCGACAGACCTCGAACAATTTGCGCGTCTGCGCCTCGATGCCGCGCGCGGCGTCGATCACCATCACCGCCGAATCGACCGCGGTCAGCGTGCGGTAGGTGTCCTCGGAGAAATCCTCATGGCCCGGCGTGTCGAGCAGGTTGAAGGTCGTGGCGCCGCGCTCGAAGGTCATCACCGAGCTGGTCACCGAGATGCCGCGCTGCTGCTCGATCTTCATCCAGTCGGAGCGCGCGCGCCGGTTCTGGCCGCGCGCCTTCACTTCGCCGGCGAGATGGATCGCGCCGCCGTGCAGCAGCAGCTTCTCGGTGAGCGTGGTCTTGCCGGCGTCGGGGTGCGAGATGATCGCGAAGGTGCGCCGGTCCGGGCGGGCGGCGGCGGAAGTGGTGGCCATGGCCGCGCCC
>JASBUR010000003.1 GCA_030147805.1 Sphingomonadaceae bacterium | reverse complement strand
CTGCGCAAGGCCGACGAGCGAACCATCCACGACACATGGCGACGCATCGGCGATCTTCTCGATCGCTTCTCACCAACCGAGTGCGCAAACTATCTTCGCCACGCCGGGTACGCGTGCAACTAAACCAAACGCGCTCTAGCTGGCGTAGTCCTCGCGCCGCTCGGGCGCGTGGCCGCTGCTGTCGGCGACGCGGAAGAATGTCTGCAGCAGTTCGCGCTCGGCTTCGGTGATGTGCGGGTTCCACACGTCGAGAATGAGCACGGCGCGGAGCTCGTCGCTGTCGTTCCACGCCTCATGCTCGATGGTGTCGTCGAAGGCGAACGCCTCGCCGACCTTCCATTCGCGCGTCTCGCCGCCGACGCGGAAACCGCAGCCCGGCGGCACGATCAACGGCAGGTGGACGATCGTCCGCACGTTGGTGACGCCGGTATGCGGCGGAATATGCGTGCGCGGCCGGAGGATCGAGAAGAAGGCGGTGGGCGCGCGGCCGGGCAGGGCGGCCTGCGGGACCGCCGCGAGCGCCGCCGCGGTCGCGGGGCAGCGCTCGAGCGCCGCGTCGACCGGCTCGCCATATTTCCACAGATAATAGGCGCCCCAGGACAGCGAATTGTCGAGGGGGGCCCATTTGGTCGGCGGCGCGCCGGCGGGCATCGACACATAGGGGACGAAGCCGGCGGCGCCGTTCGTCAGAAGGTCGACAAGCTCGGCGCGGATCGCGTCGGTGGCGGCTTCGAGCGTCGGCAGCCAGGGAAAATGACGGCGCGGAAAGAATTCGTCGGCGGGGAGAAAGGGAAAATGCAGCCCGGCGCATTCATTGGCGTAGATCCGCCGCCGCCCGACCGCGGCATCGATCGCCGCATCGACGCGGCGAAGCTCGGCATCGCCTGCCGCCGCGCGCGCCGCGGCCAGCCCCGCGTCGATCGCCGCGCCGAGCGCGGCGCTCTGCTCGGCGAGGAACGCCTCGGCGTCGGCAAGCAACCGCGCGAGCGCCGGCGCACGCTGTTCGGGCGGCGGCGCCACCTGCAGCACCGCAGCCCAGGTGACCGTCGCCTGGGCGAGTTCGCCCAGCCGCTGTTCGAGCTCGGCGCGCCGCAGCAGCGCCATGAAATGCCGCGCGTCGATCGCCAGCGCGCCTTCGAGCGCGGCGCGCTCGCCTTCTGCATCGCGCAGCAGGCGGCAGGCCTTCGCGAGATTGAGCCAGAGCGCGGGTGCATGCCCGTCGGCGCCGATGGCGCGGCGGAACAGCTCGGCCGCGCGCGCGGCATCGCCGGCGTCGAGCGCCCGGACGCCGTCGGCATTCAGCTGTTGCGCGGTCTGCGCCGACCCCCCCGTCGACGCCATGCTCAGCCGACGCGCATCGCGCGCACGCCGCGCAGCCCGCCGACGCTGAGGAAGTAGCTACCGAGCGCCGCCTTCTTGATCTTCACCTTGTCGCCCGGCTTGGGTGTCTTGCGCAGCGGCTCGGTCGTCCGCCACACCGCGTCGTCGGCCATCACCACGGTGAAATTGCCGTCGCGCGCCGGGCGTGCCGACTTCACCGTGGTCTCGATCTCGTCGGGCGCCTCGTCCTTGTCGCTGTCGTCGCCTGCGAAGAACGGCAGCTTGGGCAGGCTGAAACCGAACAGCGAGCGCCGTGTCTTGCGGACGTCCTCGCGACTGACGACCGCGATCGACCCTTCCTCGGTCGCCTTGGCGAGCGTCCCCGCCGCCTTGTCGAAGCAGGCGAGGCGAAGGGCGTCGTCGCTCTCGGCGCGGCATTTCACCAGCTCGGCGACGATCGGCGAGGTCTGCGGCTCGGCGGCGGCCGCGGGCGTGGCTACGAGGGCGGCCAGCGCCGCGACGGGACCGATCAGCTGCTTCATGTCTCTATCCTAACCCCCTCAAGAATCGTCGCCCTATCTCTCACATCGGCTCGATGACCGGGATGTGTCGATTCTGCAACAATCGCCCCCAGACTAGTGTCCCAACCTGCAAACGCGGTTGCGGACACCCCCTCCCGCTTTCATAGACGGCTCGTATGCCGCCGTAACTCGTCCCTGGGAGGGGGCGCATGGCGAGCAAACGATAATGGACCACCAAAGGGGACAGAGGACCGACATGTCGAACAGCCTCCTAAAGAATACTTTGCTCCGCTCGACGATTCTCGTCGGCGCGGCCGTTTACACCATGCCGGCGTTCGCGCAGGCGGTCACCGCCGAGGCGGTCGACGAGACCGCGGCGCCGGAAGAGATCGTCGTCACCGGCTCGCTGATCCGCAACCCGAACCTCGAGGCGTCGAGCCCCGTCGCCGTCATCGGCCAGGAAGAGATCGAACTGCAGCAGGCCAACGTCGCCGAAGAGCTGCTGCGCGAGCTGCCCGGCGCCACGCCGTCGATCGGCTCGGCCGTCAACAACGGCAACGGCGGTGCCTCGTTCGTCAACCTGCGCAACATGGGTTCGAACCGCAACATCGTGCTGCTCGACGGCCAGCGCATCGCGCCGTCGAACTTCGTCGGCCGCGTCGACCTCAACAACATCCCGCTGGCGCTGATCCAGCGCACCGAGGTGCTGACCGGCGGCGCCTCGACGACCTATGGCGCCGACGCGGTGTCGGGCGTCGTCAACTTCATCACCCGCAAGGACTTCGCCGGCGCCGAGATCAACGTCTCGGAGCAGATCACCGAAGAGGGTGACGGCAACCGCTTCCGCGCCGACCTGACGCTCGGTGCCAACTTCGACGACGGCCGCGGCAACGCGGTGTTCTCGATCGGCTATCAGGAGACCGATCCGGTCTACCAGGGCGCGCGCGACATCTCGTTCCTCAACGTCGACTCGTTCACCGGCGCCATCGGCGGCGGATCCGGCACCGCGGTTCCGTCGTCCTTCTCCTTCGCCGGCGGCGGCACCGGCACAGCGCGCCTCACCGGCAACCGTCAGGTCGATCCGGCGCTCGGCGGCGCGGTTCGCCCGCAGTTCGGCGCCGACGGCACGACCGCGCTCCCGGGGCAGGTCGGCGTCTATGCGCCGTTCAACTTCAACCCGTACAACATCTTCCAGACGCCGTTCGAGCGCTTCAACATCTTCGGCCAGGCCAATTACGAAGTGGCCGACGGCGTCGAGATCTACACGCGCGGCCTGTTCTCGAAGAACGTCGTCAAGACGATCATCGCGCCGTCGGGCGTGTTCGCGACCAACGTGACGATCCCGGTCTCGAACCCCTTCCTGCCGGCCGGTCTGCGTGCCCAGTTCTGCGCCAACAACGATTTCCAGCACAACGGCGCGAACAATTCGGGTGCCAACGCCGGCGCGGTCGGCAACCTCAACACCCCGGGAATCCAGACGATCACCCCCGCCGAGTGCGCGGCCGCGGCGCTGGCGCTCACGCCGGCGGATCCGGCCTACCGCACCTTCACCGCCAACCTCAGCCGGCGCACGACGGAGGCCGGCCCGCGCATCAGCGACTATCAGACGACGATCTTCGACTACATGGTCGGCATTCGCGGCGATCTCAGCGAGTCGATCGGCTATGACGTCGCCGGCGCTTACGGTGAAAGCGAGAATCGCCAGACACTTCAGGGCTATATCCTGACGTCGCGCACCCGCCAGTCGCTGCTCGCCACCAACGCCAACACCTGTCTCAACGCGGCGGGCGGCTGCGTGCCGACCAACTTCTTCGGGCCCGAAGGCGCGATCACCCAGGCGGCGGTCAATTTCCTGTCGGCGGAGGCGACCACCACCAACTTCACCTCGCTCGCGCAGGTGAAGGGCACGGTCAACGCCGACCTCGGCTTCACCTCGCCCTGGGCCGAGGAGACGCTCGGTATCGCGGTCGGCGCCGAATATCGCGACTATGTCGCGACGCAGCGCGCCGACACGCTGTCGCAGCAGGCGGGCGAACTCGGCGGCGCCGGCGGCGCGGCGCCCAACATCGACGGCTCGTTCAACGTCAAGGAAGTGTTCGGCGAGCTCATCGCGCCGCTGGTCGAGGACAAGCCCTTCTTCGAAAGCCTCAGCCTCGAGGCGGGCATCCGCTACTCCGACTATCAGGTGCAGGCGCCGGGCAACCCGTCCTACGACACCAC
>JASBUR010000043.1 GCA_030147805.1 Sphingomonadaceae bacterium | reverse complement strand
GCCTTGTCGATCGCCTCGGCGTCGGCGCCGATCAGCTGCACGCCGTACTTCTCCAGCGTGCCGTCCCTGGCCAGTGCCAGCGCGGTGTTGAGCGCGGTCTGCCCGCCCATCGTCGGCAGCACCGCGTCGGGCCGCTCCTTTTCGATGATCTTGGCGACGATCTCGGGGGTGATCGGCTCGACATAGGTGGCGTCGGCCATGTCCGGGTCGGTCATGATCGTGGCGGGGTTCGAATTGACCAGGATGATCCGGTAGCCCTCCTCCTTCAGGACCTTGCAGGCCTGCGTCCCCGAATAGTCGAACTCGGCCGCCTGCCCGATGATGATCGGGCCGGCGCCGATGATGAGGATGGAGGAGATGTCGGTGCGTTTGGGCATCTTATGTTAGGCTCGCAGCGTTGCTCCCTCCCCCCGCCGGGGGGAGGGTTGGGGAGAGGGGAACAGCGTGGCCGAGCGGAACGCGACGCTGGTGACGCGCGCGAGAGCCATGCGCCGCGAAATGCCGGAGCCCGAGCGCCGCTTGTGGGCTGTGCTGCGCGCGTGGCGGCTCGACGGGACGAAGTTCAGCCGCCAGGTCCCTATCGGCCGTTACATCGCGGACTTCGCCGCGCGGCGGGAACGACTGATCGTCGAAGTCGATGGCGATACGCATGATGGCCGTGAGGCTGCCGACGCATCGCGCACGCGGTCGCTCGAAGCACTCGGCTACCGGGTGATCCGTGTGACCAACCGTGACGTCATGACGAATATCGAGGGCGTAGCGCTGCACATACTCGACGCCTTGCGGCGCTGCGAGACCCCCTCTCCCCGACCCTCCCCCCGCGGGGGGGAGGGAGTTCACGACGATCTCCGGAGCTGAGCGACGAAGCGTTCGAACAGATAATGGCTGTCCTGCGGTCCCGGGCTCGCCTCCGGATGATATTGCACGCTGAACGCCGGCCGATCCGTCAGCTCCAGCCCCGCCAGCGAGCCGTCGAACAGGCTGACGTGCGTCGGACGCGCGTTCGCCGGCAGCGTGTCGACCTCGACCGCGAAGCCGTGGTTCATGCTGGTGATCTCGACGCGGCCGTCGTCGAGGCGCTTGACCGGATGGTTGGCGCCGCGGTGGCCCTGGTGCATCTTCGAGGTCTTCGCGCCGACGGCGAGGCCGAGCAGCTGGTGGCCGAGGCAGATACCGAAGATCGGTGTCGAGGCGGCGAGCAGCTGCTGGATCACTGGGACGGCATAGTCGCCGGTCGCCGCCGGATCGCCGGGGCCGTTCGACAGGAAGATGCCGTCGGGCGCATGCGCCATGATCTCGTCATAGCTCGCGGTCGCGGGCACGACGGTGACGCGCGCGCCGGCGGCGACGAGGTTCCTGAGGATGTTGCGCTTGATGCCATAGTCGATCGCGACGACGTGCGGTCCGTCCGGGTTGGCGCTGTGCGTGGCGTAGCCCTGCCCCAGCGTCCACAGGCCGTCGTCCCATTTGTACGACTGGCGGCTCGACACCTCCTTGGCGAGGTCCATGCCTTCGAGGCCGGGCCAGCCGCGCGCGCGGGCGATCAGCGCCGCGGTATCGAACACGCCCTCCTTGTGGTGCGCGATGACGGCGTTGGGCGCGCCCATGATGCGGATGCGGCGGGTGAGCGCGCGGGTGTCGACGCCGGCGAGGCCGATGCGGTCGAAGCTCTTCAGCCAGTCGTCGAAGCTGCGCGTCGCGCGCCAGCTCTGCGGCTCGGTGATGGTCTCGCGGATGATCGCGCCGAGCGCATAGGGGTTGGTCGCCTCGACGTCCTCGAGGTTGGCGCCGACGTTGCCGATGTGCGGGAAGGTGAAGTTGATGATCTGCGCCGCGTAGGACGGATCGGTCATGATCTCCTGGTAGCCGGTCATCGCGGTGTTGAAGCACACCTCGCCGACCGCCTCGCCTTCGGCACCGAGGCCATGGCCCCAGATCAACGTGCCGTCGGCCAACGCCAGCACGCCGGTCGCTCCTGGGGGCTGGGCGGCGGGATCGGCCACGCGGATGTTCCTTCAGGCTGGGGGGCGGGTAAACGGCCGCTAGGTAGGTAGCGGGTCCGCCCCGGTCAATTCTATTATTTGGCGGAGCGCGCAGCTAGGGTGTCCGCTTTCCGAATCGAGAGAGTTCCCGATGATCCGCGACGACATCAAGGCCGCGACGATCGACGCGATGAAGGCGCGTGACGAGAAGCGCGTCGGCACGCTGCGCATGGTGCAGGCGGCGATCAAGAACAAGGACATCGAGCTGCGCACCGCGGCAACGACGCTCGACGACGACCAGGTCGTCGCCGAGGTGCTGACCAAGATGGCCAAGCAGCGCCGCGAATCGATCGAGATGTATGTTGCGGGCAACCGCCCCGAGCTCGCCGACGCCGAACGCGCCGAGCTGGCGATCATCGAGGGCTTCCTGCCGCAGCAGATCGACGCCGCGTCGGCCGAGGCGATGGTGCGCGAGATCATCGAGGAGCTGGGCGCCTCCGGCCCCAAGGACATGGGGCGCGTGATGGCCGAGCTCAAGCAGCGCCTCGCCGGCCAGATCGACATGAGCCGCGCCAGCCTGATGGTGAAGCAGGCGCTTACCTCCTAGGCGGCCTTAGCGCGTCCGAAACGGCGGCGATCTGTCGCCGCGGCCCCGCGCATCGTCTATAAGGCGGCCATGAAGCACGCCCTCCTCGCCGCCCTCGCGCTCGCAGCCATCACCTCGTCCGTCGAGGCGCGGCCCCGCACCGCGGGCGAAGCCGCCCGCGCCGTCATCGCCGCGCTCGAGACGCGCGACCGGGCGGCGGCGCTGGCGCTGTTCGCCGACACCGCGGTCGTCGAATATCCGTTCGACCGGTCGGGGCGCACCGCGCCGGGTTCGTGGCGGCGCTTCGAGGGCAAGGCGGCGGTCGCAAAGAACTACGTCGACAATGCGCTGACCAACATCACGCGCATCGATTATCTCGACGAGGTCGTCACCGAGTCGCGCGACGGGCGCACCGCCTTCGTCGAGGCGCGCGGCGACATGGACCTGGCGCCGGGGATCGGCAACGGCACGCCCTATCGCAACCGCTACGTCATCAAGGTCGTCACCGATGACCGCGGCCAGATCGTGCAGTTTGCCGAATATATGAACCCCGTCGCCGCCGCGCTCGCCACCGGCGCCCCGCTCGGCGACGCGGCGCTCGCGCCGCCGCCCGCCGCGCCGCCCGGCCCGCTCCCGCTCGGCCCGGGAAGCGATCGCTGCGATGCGACGAAGGCGCGATTCGCCGTCGGCGAGGCGTTCGACGCGGCGCTGCTCGAGCGGGCGCGCACCGCCGCCGGCGCGGCGGTCGCGCGCCGCCTCCACCCCGACCAGCCCGTCACGATGGAATATCGCGGCGACCGGCTGAACATGCTGGTGGGCGACGATGGCGAGGTCAGCGCCGTCAGGTGTGGCTAGTCCCGCGCGCGGGTCCCCCGACGGCCTGAGACCCAGGCGCCTGAGACAAGGAATCCGATAGGCGCCCCGGCGCCGAGGGGTTACAATCGAGCATGGCCTTTCCCGACACCTTCCTCGACGAGCTGCGCAGCCGCGTCGGGCTCGTGCAGGTCATCCAGCGCAAGATGAAGCTGGTGAAGGCCGGGCGCGAGTGGAAGGGCTGCTGCCCGTTCCACAACGAGAAGACGCCGAGCTTCTACGTCAACGAGGACAAGGGCTTCTACCATTGCTTCGGCTGCGGCGCGCACGGCGACGTGATCCGCTTCGTCGTCGAACAGGACGGGCTGCGCTTCCCCGAGGCGGTGCGCAGCCTCGCCGCCGAGGCCGGGCTCGCCATCCCCGAGGAAAGCCCCGAGGCGCGCGAGCGGCAGAAGGCGCAGGCGGGGCTGCACGACATCGCCGCCGCCGCCGCCGACTGGTTCGCCGAGCAGCTCGCCGGCCTGTCGGGCGCCAATGCGCGGCGCTACGTCGACGGGCGCGGGCTCACCGCCGAGACGGTCCGGCGCTTCGCGCTCGGCTACGCGCCGGAGGGCAACAGGCTCAAGTCGGCGCTGGCCAGGCATGGCGAGGCGAAGCTGATCGAGGTCGGGCTGATCGGCCATGCCGAGGAGCGCGACGAGAGCTACGACCGCTTCCGCAACCGGCTGATGTTCCCGATCCGCGACGCGCGCGGCCGCACCGTCGGCTTCGGCGGGCGCATCCTCGGCGACGGCCAGCCGAAATATCTGAATTCGCCGGATACCGTGCTCTTCGACAAGGGCCGGCTGCTCTACAATCTCGACCAGGCGGGGCCGATCGCGCGCAAGTCGGGGCGGCTGCTCGTCGTCGAAGGCTATATGGACGTCATCGCGCTGGCGCAGGCCGGCGTCGAGGAAGCGGTGGCGCCGCTCGGCACCGCGCTCACCGAATGGCAGATGCAGCTGCTGTGGCGCGTCGTGCCCGAGCCGGTGCTGTGCTTCGACGGCGACGCCGCCGGCCGGCGCGCCGCCGAACGCGCCGCGCTCAAGGCGCTGCCGCTGCTGGCGCCCGGCCAGTCGCTGCGCATCCTCACGCTGCCGCAGGGGCAGGACCCCGACGATCTGGTCAAGGCCGAGGGCAAGGACGCCTTCGTCGAACGGCTGGCCACCGCCGAGCCGCTCTACGAGTTCCTGTGGAATTCGGTGGTCGCGCAGTCGAAGGCCGACACGCCCGAAGCGCGCGCGGCGATCAAGGCGCAGCTGCGCGAACATGTCGCGACGATCACCGACACCGACGTGCGCGAACAATATCGGCTGCTCACCGACCAGCTGTTCTTCGACCGCTTCGGCTGGGGCAGCCGTTCGCCCGCCGCGACGCCGCTGCCGCCGCGCTCCGAGCCGCGGCGCTGGTCGAGCACCGTCGCCGACGCGACTCATTCGGTGCTGATCGGACTGCTCAACCATCCGCAGGTCGCCGCCGACGACCCCGACAGCGTCGCGCGGCTGACGATCGGCAACCGCAAGCGCCAGCGGCTGCGCGACGGAATCCTGAGCGCGCTCGGCTGGAATCCAGAGCTGGACCGCGAGGCGCTCGACGCGAACCTGCGCGCCGACGGGCTCGGCGAGATCATCGACGAGGCGCGGCGCGGCTATGCGCTCCACTACAGCTTCACGTCGGATCACGCCGACGCGGCGCGGGCGCGCAGCATGCTCGCGACGAAGCTGCGCGCGCTCGCCGAATATCAGGACGTCGCCATCGAGAAGATCGCCGTCCAGAACGAGCTGCGCGAACTCGACGCCGAAGCCGGCGACGAGGCCGCGCGTGAAGCCCGCGGCGCGGCGCTGATGGAGCGCAAGCGCGACCTCAACGCCGCCGAGCGCGCGATCAGCCACCGCCTGTCGCAATGGCATGCCGACCACGGCCCCGACCCCGAAATCCGCGGCCGGTCGACGCACGGGCGCACCGGCGGCGACGACGCGGCGGCGGCGCCTGCCGCCGACCGCGACGGCGGGCATGAGCGCGCGAACGAGGCGGCCTGACGCGTCGCGTGATTCGCGAACCTTGACATTCGCGCGCTCGAAAACACATTAGCCGAGTATAATTGGCCGCATCCGGTGAAGCGGTGCGGCGCACCAACCGAAATAGTGATGCGATTTCACACGCTTGCCTGTTTCTGCTCTCGCAGAGTGACAGGAAATCGGCGGCGTGATCGAGAATCCGTCGACCCGCCAAGGGCCGGCGCAGGACGAAAGCGGCGGCCTCGCGAATGCGGTTCCGCCTGGACGAGAACAGGGATCGGATGGCGCGACCGGCGCAGCCGCCGCTCCCCCAATGTGCGGGTGACGAGAATGGCGAAGACCACGGCTCAGGCGGAAGCTCCCGAGGCGAAGGGCGAAGGCGACGGTGCGCCGCTGCTCGATCTCAACGAGGGCAACGTCAAGAAGCTGATCCTTCGCGCCAAGAAGCGCGGTTACATCACCTATGACGAACTCAACGAGGCGCTGCCGCAGGACCAGATGACCTCCGAGCAGATCGAGGACGTGATGTCCGCGCTGTCGGAGATGGGCATCAACCTCGTCGAGAACGAGGAACAGGGCGAGGATGGCGACGGCGCCCCCGCCGCCGACGAAGACGACGACGAGGTCGCCGGTGTCGACGCCGACGACTCGGTCGCCGCCGCGCCGACCGTCGCCGCGCCCAAGGAGAAGCTCGACCGCACCGACGATCCGGTGCGCATGTATCTGCGCGAGATGGGCGCGGTCGAACTGCTGTCGCGCGAAGGCGAGATCGCCATCGCCAAGCGCATCGAGGCCGGCCGCAACACGATGATCGCGGGCCTCTGCGAGAGCCCCCTCACCTTCAACGCCATCATCGACTGGTCGAACGCGCTCAACGAGGGCCGGATGCAGCTGCGCGAGATCCTCGATCTCGACGCGATGCTCCACAAGGACCCGACCGAGGAGCAGGTCGAGGGCGGCGAGAGCTCCGACCTGCCCGCGGCGCCCGCTTACAAGGAGGACGCCGAGGAGGAATCGGAGGAGACACCCGCCGCCGGCGAGGAGGATGAGTTCACCGAGCGCCGCGCGCCGCGCCAGACCTTCGACGACGACGAGGAAGACAACACGCTGTCGCTCGCCGCGATGGAAGAGCTGCTCAAGCCCGCAGCGATCGAGAAGTTCGCCGAGCTCGGCGGCGTCTACAAGAAGTTCCACAAGCTGCAGGAATCGCGCCTGTCGGCGATGCATGGCGGCGCCGATTTCTCGACCGGCGACGAGAAGAAGTACCAGAAGCTGCGCGAGGAGCTGACCTCGCTGGTCACCGCGATCGCCTTCAACAATTCGAAGATCGAGTTCCTCGTCGACCAGCTCTACAGCTACAACCGCCGGCTGATGTCGCTCGGCGGCCAGACGCTGCGCCTCGCCGAGCGCCATCGCATCAACCGCAAGGCGTTCCTCGACGAATATCTCGGCAACGAGCTCGACGAGAGCTGGCTCGGTCGCGTGCGCGGCATCGACAAGAAGTGGGCGCAGTTCGCCGACGTCGAGGCCGAGGCGGTCGAGAAGGTGCGCCGAGAGGTGGCCGACATCGCCAACGCGACCGGCGTCGAGCTCAACGAGTTCCGCCGCGTCGTCAACATGGTCCAGAAGGGCGAGCGCGAGGCGCGCATCGCCAAGAAGGAGATGGTCGAGGCCAACCTGCGCCTCGTCATCTCGATCGCCAAGAAATATACGAACCGCGGCCTGCAGTTCCTTGATCTCATTCAGGAAGGCAACATCGGCCTGATGAAGGCGGTCGACAAGTTCGAGTATCGCCGCGGCTATAAATTCTCGACCTACGCGACCTGGTGGATCCGCCAGGCGATCACCCGCTCGATCGCCGACCAGGCGCGCACCATCCGTATTCCGGTGCACATGATCGAGACGATCAACAAGCTGGTGCGCACCGGCCGCCAGTTCCTCCACGAGCATGGCCGCGAGGCGACGCCCGAGGATCTCGCCGAGCGGCTGTCGATGCCGCTCGAGAAGGTCCGCAAGGTGATGAAGATCGCCAAGGAGCCGATCAGCCTCGAGACGCCGATCGGCGACGAGGAGGATTCGCACCTCGGCGACTTCATCGAGGACAAGAACGCCGTCATCCCGGTCGACGCCGCGATCCACTCCAACCTCAAGGAGACGGTGACTCGCGTGCTGGCATCGCTGACGCCGCGCGAGGAGCGCGTGCTGCGCATGCGCTTCGGCATCGGCATGAACACCGACCACACGCTCGAGGAGGTCGGCCAGCAGTTCAGCGTGACGCGCGAGCGCATCCGCCAGATCGAGGCGAAGGCGCTCCGCAAGCTCAAGCATCCGTCGCGCAGCCGCAAGATGCGCAGCTTCCTCGACACCTGAGCGGGTCAGGGGTAGCCTGCGGCGATGTCGCAGCTGCTCCGCCCATGCTCCTCGCCTCGTTCGGGTGAAAGCCGGAACCCCGGAAGCCGCGGCCCCCGGGTTCCGGCTTTCGCCGTAATGACGATGCTGCTGGCCGCCAGCCTGCTGCTGCCGTCGCCCCTCCAGGCCGCCGAAACGCGCGCTGCCGTCCCCGGCGCGCCGGCGCCGGCCGCCGCGCTTGCCGATCTCGGCTGGCTGGTCGGCACCTGGGAGGGCGAAGGGCTCGGCGGCGCGGTGCTCGAAAGCTATTCGCCGCCGGCCGGCGGGCAGATCGCGGGGCACTTCCGCCTGCTGAAGGACGGCAAGCCGCAATTCTACGAACTGCTGATGATCGCCGAGGTCGGCGCCTCGCTCGAGTTCCGCGTCAAGCATTTCAACCCCGACATGACCGGCTGGGAGGAGAAGGCGGAGGTCGTGCGCTTCCCGCTCGTCGCGGTCGACAAGGACGTCTGGTATTTCGACGGCCTCACCATCCGGCGCACCGGCCCCGACCGCACGCTGCAGACCGTCCTGATCCGCCAGAAGGACGGTTCGACGCGCGAGGCCGGTTTTACCTATCGCCGGGTCTCGCGGTGAGGCGCGCCTGGATCGCGCTCGCCGTGCTGGCGCTGGCGGCGCCGGCCGCCGCCGATCCCCTGCTCGACCGCCTCGTCGCCGACGCGCGCACGGTCGGCCCCGACGACTTCGCCTGGACGCGCACCTCGAAGGCCGAACAGCGCAGCGGCGGCGAGGCGAAGACGAGCACGCGCGTCGAACGCTACGACCCCTCTCGACCGGCCGGCCAGCGCTGGACGCTGGTCAGCGTCGACGGCAAGCCGCCGTCGGCCGACGAGGCGAGGGACTATGCCAGGGCGATGGCCGACGCGATGGTGCCGAGCTATGGCCGGGTCGCCGGCTATTTTGGCGGCGGTGCGCAGCGCGCCGCGGTCGGCGGGCGGACGGTGTTCCGCGCCGGACGGCTTCCCAAGCGCGCGCTGATGTTGAACAAGTCCGACCTGTCGGCGAGCGCGCGCGCCGAGGCGGTGGTTGCCGACGGCGCCCGCCCCTTCGTCGAGCGGCTCGATATCGTTACCACCAAGCCGGTGCGAATGATGCTGGTCGCCAAGATCGACCGGATGGAAGCGACCAGCCGCTACAAGCTGATGCCCGACGGCCGGCCGGTGCTCACCGAACAGGTCAGCGACATGCACGGGTCGATGATGGGCAAGGCGGGGTCGATGCGTACCGTCATGACCTACAGCGACCACCGCGCCGTCACCAAAGCGCAACCGAATTAAACTCGCCTTTACGTAATTTCCCTAGGGTCGGCGACGGTTCGATTCGAGGGAGTCGATATGGCGAGTCGGTTGGCGTGGCCGGACGAACCGGCAGAGGATCCGCGCGGCTTTGCCCGGGCGATGGTCGAGGCGGCCGCTGCCGCGTCGCGGCGCCATCCGCACGCCGCGATCGTCGGCGGTGTCGCCGCCCAGCACCCGGCGCGCGTCGAGGCGGTGCATTTCTTCACGCTGCTGCATGCCGAACGACCGAGCGCCGCCGCTGCTGCTGCCGCCGCCGATCCGCATCGTTGGGTCGCGCGCTTCGCCGAACGGTTCGAGGAGGACCGGCACTGGCTCGCCCGCGCCGCGGTTGCCGGCGCCTCGCCGTCGCGCAGCGACCTCACGCGCCACGAACTGCTGGTTCGCGGCCAACGCGAGGCGATGCTGACGTTGGCGAGATCCGACCGGGCGGGCTGCGCGCTCGGCGCCGTCGCCGCGCTCGCCGCCGATTGGCCGGCAGTCCGCGCCGCGCTGGCGCAGGAGCCGCCGCGCGAGGTCGATCCGCACCTCGTCGACGCGATCGAGGCGGCGGCGATGTCGCCGGCGGCCCGCCGCGCGATCGGCTTCGGCGTCGCGCAGATGCTCGCCGTGCACCGCACGCTCTGGGACCTGCTCGAGGCTCGCCAAGCTGCCAGCTTGCCCTGACTCGCCCCCGCCCCTAGCGTGCGCCGCGACAGCCAGGGAGAGATCATGCGTTTTGCCGGCACCAGCGCCTATGTCGCCACCGAAGACCTGAAGGTTGCGGTCAACGCCGCGGCGACCTTGCGGCGTCCGCTGCTCGTCAAGGGCGAGCCGGGCACCGGCAAGACCGTGCTGGCGCAGGAAATCGCCAAGGCGTTCGATGCGCCGCTGATCGAATGGCACATCAAGTCGACGACCAAGGCGCAGCAAGGGCTCTACGAATATGACGCGGTGAGCCGGCTGCGCGACAGCCAGCTCGGCGACGAGCGGGTCAAGGACATCCGCAACTACATCCGCAAGGGCAAGCTGTGGGAGGCGTTCACCAGCGAGAAGCTGCCCGTCCTGCTCATCGACGAGATCGACAAGGCCGACATCGAGTTCCCGAACGACCTGCTGCTCGAAATCGACCGCATGCAGTTCCACGTCTACGAGACCGGCGAGAACGTCGTGGCGCAGCAGCGGCCGATCGTCGTCATCACCTCGAACAACGAGAAGGAGCTGCCCGACGCCTTCCTGCGGCGCTGCTTCTTCCACTATATCAAGTTTCCCGAGCGCGACACGATGAAGGCGATCATCGACGTCCACTTCCCCGACATCCAGAAGGAGCTGGTCCGCGAGGCGCTGACCGTCTTCTACGACATCCGCGAGGTGCCGGGGATGAAGAAGAAGCCGTCGACCAGCGAGCTGCTCGACTGGCTGAAGCTGCTGATGCACGAGGAGCTGCCGCTCGAGGTGCTGCAGTCGCGCGATCCCAAGAAGCTCATCCCGCCGCTGCACGGCGCGCTGCTCAAGAACGAGCAGGACGTGATGCTGTTCGAACGGCTGGCATTCATGAGCCGCCGCCAGGGCAACGGCTGATCGCAAAGCGGCCGGCTGCGACACCGTGTGACGCAGACGCCGTCCCCCATCGCCGCCTAGCATCGGGTCCGCGAACGGCACCGCGCGGGGCGGGCCGGCCGCTGGGGTTCGATCCGATGTTTTTGCCATCCGCGCTCGTCGAGCGCGTCGCGCTGCGCGTCACGCTCGCCACGCCGATCTTCGTCACGCTGCTCAGCCTGGCGGTCCACGCCGCGGTGATCGCCCTGCCGATGCGCGAGCTGACGCTCGTCGCGATGGCGGCGTGCGGCCTCTGGTGCATCTGCGTGCCGCGGATGCCGTCGATGACCCACCTGCTGCTGCTGGCCGCCGGGATCGCGTTCAGCGGCCTCGCCTTCGGACTCTGGCTGCGCGGCTATACCGACCATGCGCCGCTGCTGCTGATCGCGCCGCAGGCACTGCTGTTCGGGGCCGCGTTCCAATATGCGCTCGAGGATCTCGGGGAACGGGCGTAGGAAGAGGCCCAGAGTCCCTCTCCCGCTCGCGGGCGAGGGAATTCAGCGCAGCAGCAGGCCGCCGTCGATCGCCAGGCTCTGGCCGGTGATGTAGCTCGCCGCCGGGCTGGCGAGGAACAGGATCGCGTCGGCGATCTCCGCTGGCTGGCCCCAGCGCCGCATCGGGATCGCCTTCATCAGCTGCTTTTCGCGGTCGCCGTCGGCGCGCATGCCGCCGGTGAGCCGCGTCTCGATGAATCCCGGCGCCACCATGTTGACGCGGATGCCGTCCGCCGACCATTTGTCGCCGAGCGCGCGCGTCAGCCCGAGCAGCGCGGTCTTCGAGGTGGTGTAGGCCGGCACCTCCTTGATCGCGAGAAAGGACGACAGCGAGCCGACGTTGACCACCGCGCCCTGCGACGCGGCCAGCGCCGGGTGGAAGCGCAGGCAGAGGTCCATCACCGACGTCAGGTTGATCTCGATGATGCGCGAAAAGCCCTCGAGCGTATATTCGTCCTGCCCCGCCATGCCGGCGTTGTTGACGAGCACGTCGAGCACCGGGATCGCCGCTGCAAGTGCCGCGCGGTCTTCCGGCTCGCTCATCGCCGCCTTGTGATAGACGAAGCCCGAGAGGTCGTCGTCATAGTCGCCGGCGCCCGCGCGCGTACCGCTGATGTGGACTCGCGCGCCGGCGTCGCGGAACGCCGCCGCCGTCGCCAGCCCGATCCCCTGGCTGCCGCCCGTCACCAGCACCGTCTTGCCGCTTGCCCAGCTCATGCCGTCGCTCCTCCGTCCACAAGTATCGATTCGCCGGTGATGTAGGCCGCCAGCGGGCTGCACAGAAAGACAATTGCGCCGGCGACGTCGCCCGGCTCGCCGAGTCGCCGGAGCGGAATCGCCGCGACGGTCGCGGCGGCGCGGCGCTCGTCGGCCCAGGTCACCTCGGTCATCTTGGTGCGGATCAGCCCCGGCGCGACGAGGTTGACGCGCACGCCGTCGGCGGCGAACGCCATCGCCAGGCTCTTGGTCAGCGTCAGCAATCCGCCCTTCGATGCCGAATAGGCGGGCTGGCCGACGACGCCGCGAAAGCTCGCCACCGAGCCGACGTTGACGATCGCGCCTCTCGCGGCGCGCAGCAGCGGCAGGAATTTGGTCGACAGTTGCATGAAACCGGTGAGGTTCGCCGAGAGCACCCGTTCGAAATTCTCGATCTCGAACTCGGCGCGCCGGTACATCACCATGCCGGCGGCGATCACCAACGCGTCGAGGCGGTCGAGGCCGGGGTCGAAGGCAGCAACGGCGGCGCGGTCGCCGATGTCGAGCCGATGGTAGGTCAGGCCGGCCAGGTCGCCGTCGGTGCCGGCATAGGCCGCCGCGTCGGCACGCGTGCCGGTGACGTGGACGCTGGCACCGCCGGCGCGGAACAGCTGCGCCGCGGCATTGCCGATCCCGGTCGAGCCGCCGACCACCAGCACCTTCTGTCCGCTGAAATCGAGCGTGATCACCCTGCCCCCTTACCTAGCTTGCCGCGAACCGGCGCGGCGCTAGCGTGGTCGGCGGGAAGGATCGGCGATGAGCTTGCTCGACGGCAAGGTGGCGGTTGTGACAGGGGCCGGGCGCGGGCTCGGCCGCGCGCATGCGCTGGCGCTCGCGGCGGCGGGCGCGCGGCTCGTGGTCAACGATCTCGGCGGATCGACGCGCGGCGACGGCAGCGACGCCGACGCCGCCAATGCCGTCGCCGAGGAGATCCGCGGTCGCGGCGGCCAGGCGGTCGCCAATCTCGCCTCGGTCGCCGACTGGCACGGTGCGGCAACCATCGTCGAGCAGGCTGTTCGTACCTTCGGCCGGCTCGACATCGTCGTGAACAATGCCGGCATCAATCGCCCGGCGACCATTGCCGATATGACCGAGACCGACTGGGACATCGAGATCGCGGTTCACCTGAAGGGCACCGCGGGGGTCACCCACGCCGCCGCCGCGCACTGGAGGGATCGCGGGCCTGAGGCCGACCGGGCGCTCATCAACACCAGCTCGCCGGTCGGGCTTCACCCGATGCCGCAAGGCGCCGCTTACGGCGCCGCCAAGGCCGGCATCGCCGCCTTCACGCAGGTCGCCGCGCAGGAGCTCGCCGAGCTGGGCGTCCGCGCCAACGCCATCGCGCCGTGTGGACGCACGCGAATGGTCGAAGCGTCGGAATTCGTGCTGGCGCAGATGCCGCGCCGCGACGGCTTCGACCGCCACGCGCCCGACCATGTGTCGCCGCTCGTCGTCTATCTCGCCTCGCCACTCTGCCGCTTCACCGGACGCGTCTTCGGCGTCGAGGGCGGCGACGTCGTGCTGTTCGCGCCGTGGGACGCCGCCGAGCTGGTCAGCGCCGGCGATGCCGCCTGGACTCCGACGGCGCTCGCCGCCGCGCTCGACGCCGTCGCGCCGCAGGTCCCGACGCGCGCCTTCTTTCCCGGCGGCCGCCTCAGCACTGCCAGCCCGCCCAACCGCACGTTGAAGGCGCTGGCCGCCGTGCCGCGCGACCGCTAGGGTTTCGCCATGTTCCTGAACTTTCTCGACGAGCTTCGCGCCGCGAAGATCCCCGCCTCGCTCAACGAGCATCTGACCCTGCTCGAGGCACTGAAGGCCGGCGTCATCGACCGCAGCGTCGAGGATTTCTATTATCTGGCGCGCTCGACCTATGTGAAGGACGAGGGGCTGCTCGACCGCTTCGACCAGGTGTTCGGCAAGGTCTTCAAGGGGCTCGAGACCAGCTACGAAGGCGAGACCGCCGAGATTCCCGAGGAGTGGCTGAAGAAGCTCGCCGAGCTCTATCTCAGCCCCGAGGAGATGGCCGAGATCGAGAAGCTCGGCTCGTGGGACGAGCTGATGGAGACGCTCAAGAAGCGGCTCGAGGAGCAGAAGGAGCGGCACGAGGGCGGCAACAAGTGGATCGGCACCGCCGGCAAGTCGCCGTTCGGCGCCTATGGCTATAACCCCGAAGGCGTGCGCATCGGCCAGAAGGAAGGCCGCCACGGCCGGGCGGTGAAGGTCTGGGACAAGCGCGAGTTCAAGAATCTCGACGCCGACGTCGAGCTGGGCACGCGCAACATCAAGGTGGCGCTGCGCCGCCTGCGCAAGTTCGCGCGCACCGGCGCTGCCGACGAGCTCGACCTCGACGAGACGATCCGCGGCACCGCCAAGAAGGCCTATCTCGACATCGTCATGCGCCCCGAGCGGCACAATGCGGTCAAGGTGCTGCTGTTCCTCGACATCGGCGGCTCGATGGACCCCCATATCAAGCTGATGGAGGAGCTGTTCTCGGCGGCGCATACCGAGTTCAAGCATCTCGAATTCTTCTACTTTCACAATTGCCTCTACGAGGCGGTGTGGAAGGACAACAAGCGGCGCTGGAGCGAGCGGCATTCGGTGCTCGACCTCATGCACAAGTTTCCGCACGACTATAAGCTCATCTTCGTCGGCGACGCCTCGATGAGCCCCTATGAGATCAACTATCCCGGCGGCTCGGTCGAGCATTGGAACGAGGAATCGGGGGAGACCTGGATGCGCCGCCTGCTCGACGTCTACCACTCGGCGGTCTGGCTCAACCCGATCCCCGAGAAGCACTGGACGCACGGCCAGTCGATCCAGATGCTGAAGACCGTCATGGAGGGCCGGATGTTCCCGCTGACGCTCGACGGGCTCGACCGCGCGATGCGCGAGCTGACGCGGTCGCACTGATGGACGCGGCGGCGGTCCGGGCGCACCGCGAGGCGGTCGTGCGCGAGCATATGGTCGCCGAGACCGAGCTCGACTTCGAGCGGGTGATGGCGACCTTCACCCATCCTCGCTACGAACTGATCGGCACCGACACGGTGTTCGACGGCGACGCCGCGGTGCGGCGATACTTCGAACTGTCGCGCACCCCGTTCCCCGACCAGCGCAACGAGATCATCGCGCTCCATCACACCGACGACGGCGTGCTCGCCGAATTCTGGCTGCTCGGCACGCACAAGGGCCCGCTCAGGGCCGGCGACCGGGTGATCGAGCCGACCGGGCGCAGCTTCCGCGTCCGCATGGCGGCGCTGTTCATCTTCGACGGCGACGGCATCGCCTGCGAGCGCGTCTGGTTCGACCAGCTGTCGATCCTGCGCCAGCTTGGGCTGGCGCCTGCATGAGTGTGCGGCTCGCGCGCGCCGGCGACCTGACCAGGATCGCCGCGATTGAGATGTCGGCGGGCGAGCGCTTTCGCGGCACGCATATGGACTGGGCCGCTGATGCCGAGCCGACGCCGATCGACGAGCTCGAGCCGGCGCTGGCGCGGCGCGAGCTGTGGGTGGCCGACGACGGCGGCGAGCTGGCCGGCTTCCTGCTCGCCTTCCCGCTCGACGATGCGCTGTTTATCCGCGAGGTATCGGTGGCGCTCGCCTACCAGGGCAAGGGACATGGGCGCGCACTCATCGCCGCGGCCGCAGCGCATGCCCGCGCCGAGGGCTGGGCGGCGCTGACGCTCACCACCGACCGGCTGATCGACTGGAACCGGCCGCTCTACGAGCATCTCGGTTTCCGGCTGCTCGACGATGCCGAGATGACGCTCGAGCTGTTCGGGCGGCTCGACCATGAGCGCCGACTGTTCCCGCCGAGCGCGCAGCGCTGCGCGATGCGGTTAAGCCTCTGACCGCGCGTCGATCGTGCGCACGACGCGATCGACGATCAGTTCGGATGCGAGCCCGACCATCGCGCCCGCGGCGACATCGGTCGGGTAGTGCGCACATTCGGGAATCTGGCCCACGGCGACCGTGGCAGCGAGCGCATAGGCGGGGATCGCCGTCTGGGGATATTCGCGGGTCAACGCCCGGGCCACCGCGACCGCGCCGGCGGTGTGGCCCGAGGGGAAGCTGCTGTACGCCCCGTCGCGGGGCCCGCCGGTGCGCACTTCATAGCGCCCCTCGTCGCGCAGCAGATGCGGCCGCGTCCGCGTGACCGCACGCTTCACCAGATCCTTGATGATGATCGTCACCAGTTCGGACGCCAGCATGCGCGTTCCGGCGCGCATCAGGCGACGATCGTCATCCCGCCATCCTTGAGCGAGCAGCGTCGCCGAAAGCGCCAGCATCGGCGGCTGATCGCCCAGCGTCCCGATCGCGCGCACCGCCCGGACGGCCGGATGGTATTTCTGCGCTTCGGCGGCTTCCACCACCGCCATGTCGACGGCTTCGAGCTTGCTGGCGTCGGCACGCCCGTTGGTGATGCTGGTCATCCCCGCCCAACGAGCGGCGACGCTCAAGGGTTCGCTGTCTTTTCCTCGGCTTGCAGCTTTTTCGCGCGGTCGCCGATGTAGGCGCGCGCCGCTTCCGCATCGGCGGCGCTGATCCATTTGGCGAAGCTCACCATGCCGCGGTCCTTGAGCTGGCCGCCGATGACGATGTCGCTCCACATCGCCGTGTCGGAGAGCGAACCCGAGCGGCGCAGGTCGGGCAGCACGCCCGACGAGATGCCGGCCGGACCGTGGCAGACGCTGCAGTTAATCTCATAGACCTGCTGCCCGTGCGCGATCGTCGCCGCCGCGAAACGCTCGGCGGGCGGGTTCGCGGGCGGGTTCGGGATCGGATCGGCCGCCGGCAGCGTCGCGCCGCCGTTGAGCTTGAACACCAGCATCCGCCCGTTTGGCATCGGCCGCGGATTGTCGACGAACGACGACGACAGCGGATAGGCACCGCCATAGCCCGCCGAGACCGCGACATATTGTGCGCCGCCGACGCTGTAGCTCACCGGACCGGCAATGACGCCGGTCTGCGCGTCGAAGCGCCAGAGCTTCTCGCCGGTATCGGCACGGAACGCCTGGAATTCGCCCTTGGCATTGCCCTGGAAGACGAGGTTGCCCGCCGTCGCCAGCGTGCCGCCGTTCCACGGCCCGTCATATTGCGCGCGCCACACTTCCTTCTGCGCCACCGGATCCCAGGCGACGAGCTGGCCCTTCAGCATCGCGCGGATCGCCTTGAAGGTCGCCTTGTCGTCGGGCGGCATGTTCTTCACCGAATCGACCGCGATGTTCCATGCCCCGGGGCGGTGCCGGTAGCCCTTCTGGTCCGAATAGAGGAAGGGCACTTCCTGCGCCGGCAGATAGACCAGCCCGGTCTTCGGGCTGAACGACATCGGATGCCAATTGTGCGCGCCGAGCGCCGACGGCGCGACCATCTCGTCGCCGTTCTGGAAGCGCGCGTTGGGCGTCTCGATCGGCCGGCCGGTCTTCAGGTCGACCCCCGTCGCCCAGGTCATCGGCACGAAGTTCTTCGCCGAGATCAGCTTTCCGGTCGTCCGGTCGATGACGTAGAAAAAGCCGTTCTTGGGCGCCTGCATCAGCACCTTGCGCCGGCTGCCGTCGATCGCGAGCGTCGCGAGGATGATCGGCTGCGTCTGCGTGAAGTCCCAGGTCTCGCCCGGCGTCCCCTGATAATGCCATTTATAGGCACCGCTGTCGGGATCGAGCGCCACGACCGACGACAGGAACAGGTTGTCGCCCTTCCCCTCGGAACGGATCTTGTGGTTCCACGGGCTGCCGTTGCCGACGCCGATGTAGAGCTGGTCCAGTTCGGGATCGTAGACGATCGCATCCCAGACGGTGCCGCCGCCGCCGGCCTTCCACCAGTTGCCGCTCCAAGTGGCGGCGGCGGTCTTCATGATCGGGTCGGACGCCGCCCCGTCGGCGGGCTTCGACGGATCGCCCGGAACGGTGTAGAAGCGCCACGCCAGCTTGCCGGTCTCGGCATCATAGGCCGAGACATAGCCGCGGACGCCATATTCGCCGCCGCCATTGCCGATGACGACCTTGCCTTTGACGATGCGCGGCGCGCCGGTGATCGTATAGGGCTGCGACGGGTCGACGGTGACGGTCGTCCACAGCGGCTTGCCGGTCCGTGCGTCGAGCGCGATCAGCCGCCCGTCGAGCGCACCGACAAAGACCTTGCCGCCATGCACCGCGACGCCGCGGTTGACGACGTCGCAGCAGGCGGAGAAGCCGCGCTCGCCGGGCACCTGCGGGTCATAGGTCCACAGCTCCTTGCCCGTCGCCGCGTCGAGCGCATAGACCTTCGACCAGGCGGAAGTCGTGTACATGACCCCGTCGACGATGATCGGCGTCGCCTCCTGCCCGCGGTTGGTGTCGAGATCATAATGCCAGGCGAGCTGCAGCTGCCCGACGTTGGCGTCATTGATCTCCGTCAGCGGGCTGTAGCGCTGTTCGAGATAGGTGCCGCCGTGCGTCAGCCAGTTGTGCGGCTCGGCGGCGGCGTTGAGCAGCCGCGCCGTGGTGACGCCGTCGGCGGCTGCCGGCTTGGTGTCGGCGTCGGCGGTGCCGCAGGACGCGAGCGCGGCGGCGCCCATCGCGATCAGGCTCGCGCGAAGCAGTTGACGGCGCATTGGCCCCTCCCCTTTGTCGTTGCCCGCAGCTTAGACCAGGTGCGGGCCCCGGCAAGCCGCTCAAAGCTGAGGGGGTGCGGTCGCGTAGAGCCAGACGTTGAGCAGCGTCACCACGCCGGCCGCGAGCATCAGCCAGCCGCGTTTGGGCGCGTCGGAACGCCGGATCAGGATGGCGAGCCCCGCGCCGATGAGCAGCATCGACGCCAGCACGGCGATCGCCAGCAGTCCCGAGACGACGTCACTCATGCCAGAACCCTTTCCACCGCCCTGTGCCAGGCCGCGCGCCGCGTGGCGCGCCCGTCCGCGGCGAGCGCCGGCTCGAAAATCCGGTCGGTGCGCCACATCGATTGCGCCGCGTCGAGCGTGTCGAACAGCCCCGCGCCGACGGCGGCGAGCATCGCGGCGCCCATCGCCGTCGTTTCGATCACCTGCGGCCGTTCGACCTTGATCCCGAGCATGTCGGCGAGATCCTGGCAGACCCAGTCGTTGGCAACCATGCCGCCGTCGACACGCAGGCAATTGGGGGTGACGCCATCGGCGGCCAGCGCGTCGAACAGATCGGCGGTCTGGTGGCTCATTGCCTCGAGACAGGCGCGGACGATATGCGCGCGCGTCGTTCCGCCGGTCAGCCCGGTGATCAGCCCGCGCGCGTCGGCGCGCCAATAGGGGGCGCCCAGCCCGGCGAACGCCGGGACGAAATGGACGCCGCCGCTGTCGGGTACCGACCGCGCCAGCGCCTCGGTCGCCGCCGCGGTCTCGATGATGCCTAGGCCGTCGCGCAGCCACTGGATGGCGCTGCCGGCGACGAAGATGCTGCCCTCGAGCGCATAGGCCGCCCGGCCGTCGAGCCGCCAGGCAACGGTCGACAGCAGACGGTTGGCAGAGGTCGGCGGGAGAGCGCCGGCATGCGCCAGCACGAAGGTGCCGGTGCCGTAGGTCGCCTTGACGAGCCCCGGAGTGAGGCACCCCTGCCCGATCGACGCGGCCTGCTGGTCGCCGGCGCAGCCGGTGATCGGCACGCGCCGGCCGAGCAGCTCGGTTTCGCCGAGCGCGCCGGCGCTGTCGACGATCGCCGGCAGCGCCGCGCGCGGTACGCCGAGCCGCTCGATCATCGCCTCGTCCCACGTGCAGCTGGCGAGGTCCATCAGCAGCGTGCGCGCCGCGTTGGTCGCGTCGGTCGCGTGGACCCGGCCGCCGGTGAGCCGAAACAGCAGATAGCAATCGATCGTGCCGATCGCGAGCGTACCGGCCCTCGCCGCCTCGGCGACCTCGGGCCAGCTTTCCATCGCCCAGGCGATCTTGGTGCCCGAGAAATAGGGGTCGAGCAGGAGGCCGGTCTTCGCCTGGACCTCGGCCTCGAATCCCTCGCCGCGCAGCCTTTCGCAGATGCCGGCGCTGCGCCGGTCCTGCCAGACGATCGCCGGGGCGAGCGGCTCGCCGCTCGTACGATTCCAGAACACCACGGTCTCACGCTGGTTGGTGAGCCCGATCGCCGCGATCCTGTCGACGCCGACCCGCGCGCTCACCGCCCGCAGACAGGCGTCGGTTCGCGTCCAAATTTCGGTCGCGTCATGTTCGACCCAGCCGGGCTGCGGATAATGCTGCGTAAGTGGCGCGCCCTCGCTGTCGACGATCGTGCCTTCGAGGTCGAAGGCGACGACGCGCGTCGAGGTGGTGCCTTCGTCGATCGCCAGGATCAGCGGAGTGTCGGTCATCCGGCTTTTCTAACCAGCGCGCATCCTCTACGCAAAGCCGTGCTCGACGAACGGCCCTACGACCTCCTGATCATCGGCGGCGGCGTCAACGGCGCGGGAATCGCGCGCGATGCCGCTGGCCGGGGCTTGCGCGTCGCGCTCATCGAGGCGGGCGACCTCGGCGGCGGTACCTCGTCGGCGTCCACCAAGCTCATCCATGGCGGGCTGCGCTATCTCGAATTCTACGCGTTCGGCCTCGTCGCCAAGGCGCTCGCCGAACGCGAAGTCATTCTCGACGCCGCACCGCACATCAGCTGGCCGCAGGCGTTCGTCCTGCCGCACGTTCCGTCATTGCGCCCGGCCTGGATGATCCGCGCCGGCCTGTGGCTGTACGATCATCTGGCGAAGCGCCGCCAGGTTCCCGGATCGTCGAGCGTCGACCTGCATCGCGACTCCGCCGGGCGCTCGCTCGACAAGTCGCTGACCCGCGCCTTCCGCTACTGGGACGGCTGGATCGACGATTCGCGGCTGGTGGTGCTCAACGCCGTCGACGCCCAGGCACGCGGCGCGCTGATCCGGCCGCGCACGCGGGTGGTTTCCGCCGACCGCGACGGCGGCGGCTGGACGATCGCGCTCGACAGCGGCGAGACGCTGCGCGCCGCGACCATCGTCAATGCTGCCGGTCCCTGGGCGGAAACGGTGGCGCGCGACGTGCTCAAGCTCGCCGATCCGGCGCCGCTGCGCCTCGTGCAGGGCGCGCATATCGTGACGCGGCGCGTCAACATGAGCGGCGACGCCTTCATGCTGCAGCAGCCCGACGGACGGATCGTCTTCGTCCTGCCCTACCAGACCCGCTATTCGCTGATCGGCACCACCGACACCCCCGTCGACACGCCCGACGGCGCGGCGATCACGCCGCAGGAGGAGGCCTATCTGATCGACGCCGCGAACCGCTTTCTGGTGCGGCCGATCACCGCCGCCGACATCGTCCACCGCTACGCCGGCATCCGCCCGCTGGTGCTCGAAGAGGACAAGGACGCACACGAGACGACGCGCGACTGGAAGCTGGTCGAACATGATTGCGGCACGCTGACCGTCGTCGGCGGCAAGATCACGACCTATCGGCGGCTCGCCGAAGCGGTGCTGACGAAGGCCGCTCCGAAGACCAAGGCCTGGACGAAGTCGGCACCGTTGCCCGGGGGCGACGTGCCGCGGCGCCGCGGCGAGACCGGCCAGCTGGCCTTCGCGCGCTGGCTGCGCGAGCTGATCGCGCGCCATCCCGACCATGATCCGGCGCTGGTCACGCGCCTCGCGCGAACGCACGGCACCGCCGCCGAAAGCCTGTTGTCGCAACCGCTCGGCGAGAATTTCGGCGGGCTGTTCGAGGCCGAGCTACGGCGCTTCGCCACGCAGGAATGGGCGCGGACCGGCGACGACGTGCTGTGGCGGCGCACCAAGATGGGGCTCCACCTCGACGCTGCGGCGTGCGCACGCGTCACCGCGTGGATGGCGGCCTTTACCCGATCTTAAGGGCTTTCGCCGACCTTGCCGCCCGAGCGGGGGATGGCATGAGCATCGACGACATCGATACCAGTGCGCTGAGGACGTCGATCGGGCTGCTCGATGCGCTGCTCGACGGTGCGGCTGCGGCGCTGCCCGGTGTCACCGCTGCCGCCTATGCGCGCGACCTGCGCCGCCTCGGCGACGATGCGGCGCGCGCCGCCGCGGAACTCGAATCGCTGAAGCCGCGCCGCCGGCGCACGCCTCGCGCCGCCTAGCTGATACAGCGGGCGAAGACCTCGGCGTCGACGTTGCCGCCCGACAGCGTGAGCACGACGGTGCGGTCCTTCACATCGACCGCGCCGCTCAGCACCGCCGCCAGCGACACCGCCCCGCCCGGTTCGACAACCAGCTTGAGATTGGCGAAGGCGAAGGCGACGGCGTGCATGACCGCGGCTTCGGAGACCGCCACGCCGCGGACGCCGCGGTCGCGCAGGACGCCGAAGGTCAGCGGACAGGTAACGAGCGTCTGCAACGCGTCGCAGAGCGTCGGCCCCGGATTCGCGACCGGCTCGATCGCGCCCGCAGCCAGCGAGCGCGTGACATCGTCATAGCCCTCGGGTTCGACGACGATCAGCGGCACGTCGCCCATGCCGAGCGCGATTCCCGCCGCCAGGCCGCCGCCGCCGCAGTTGACCAGCGCCAGATCGGGCGTCACGCCCATCGCGGCGAAATCGTCGGCGATCTCGAGCCCGGCGGTGCCTTGACCGGCGACGATGTAGGGGTCGTCGAACGACGGAACCAGCACCGCGCCGCGTTCGGCGGCGAGCGTGGCCGAGATCACCTCGCGCTTCTCGCGCAGCCGGTCGTAGAAAATCACCTCGGCGCCGTAGCCGCGCGTCGCCGCGACCTTCACCGCCGGCGCGTCCGACGGCATGACGATCGCCGCCCGGATGCCGAGCAACTGCGCCGCGAGCGCAATACCCTGCGCGTGGTTGCCCGACGAGAAGGCAACGACGCCGCCGGCGCGATCGCTGTCGGTCAGCGCCGACAAGCGGTTGTAGGCGCCGCGGAACTTGAACGAGCCGGTCCGCTGCAGGCACTCGGGCTTCACGAAAATCCGCCCGCCCGTCGCCGCATCGAGCGCGTCGTTGCGCAGCAGCGGCGTTCGCACCGCTTCACCGCGAATACGGCTCGCCGCAGCCCGCACATCGGCGATCGTCGGAGGCGATAAGGAAACGGAATCAGGCAATTAGATAACCTTCTGACCGGCCAAGGAAATATGACAAAAAACGGGCGTGTGAAAAATACTTTACATGGGGGGTCATCGACCCTATTTACGCCCTCCGCTGCCCCATGGGGACTTCCAACCGCAAGGCAGCTTTGGTGTCAACCGCCCGTTGGAGGTCCCTTGAATTGCAAGATCACAATACTGCGCTGGGGGTAGCGACCGCCCTTCGTCCGGCCCTGCCGGTCACGCTCATCCGCCCGCATGCCGCTGCACGCGCCGCCCGCTTCTTCGTCGAGAAGTTTCCGGGACTGGCGATGTATGCCGTGAAGGCCAACCCCTCGCCCGACCTGCTCAGGGTCCTGTGGGAGAATGGCATCACGCATTATGACGTGGCGTCGATCGCCGAGGTCCGGCTCGTCCGCGCGACGCTGCCCGAGGCGAAGCTATGCTTCATGCACCCGGTGAAGTCGCCCGAGGCGATCGCCGAGGCCTATTTCGAGCATGGCGTCCGCACCTTCTCGCTCGATACGCATGACGAGCTCGACAAGATCGTCGAGGCGACGAAGGAAGCCACCGACCTGACGCTGTGCGTGCGCATGCGCGTGTCGTCGGCGCATTCCAAGCTCAGCCTCGCCTCGAAGTTCGGCGTCGGCCTCGACGAGGCCCCCGCGCTGCTGCTGGCGGTTCGCCAGGCGGCCGACGCGCTCGGCGTCTGCTTCCACGTCGGCAGCCAGGCGATGTCGCCGACGGCCTATGCCGAGGCGATGGGGCTGGTGCGCGCCGCGATCGTCCAGGCGGGCGTGACCGTCGACGTCGTCGACGTCGGTGGCGGCTTCCCGTCGATCTATCCGGGCATGGAGCCGGGACCGATCGAGGATTATTTCGCGATGATCCACAATGCCTTCGAGGCGCTGCCGATTTCCTATTCGGCGGAGCTGTGGGGTGAGCCGGGCCGCGCGCTGTGCGCCGAATATGCCTCGGTGCTGGTGCGCGTCGAGAAGCGCAAGGGCGACGTGCTCTACATCAACGACGGTGCCTATGGCTCGCTGTTCGATGCCGCGCATGTCGACTGGCGGTTTCCCGTGGCGCTGGTGCGCGACGAGGAATCGACCACCAAGACGATGGACTTCAGCTTCTACGGCCCGACCTGCGACGATCTCGACTATATGGCCGGGCCCTTCGCGCTCCCCGCCGACATCCAGGCCGGCGACTATGTCGAGGTCGGCATGCTCGGCGCCTATGGCGCGGCGATGCGGACGCAGTTCAACGGCTTCGGCAACGGCGAGACCGTCATCGTCACCGACGAGCCGATGGCCAGCGCCTATCTGCCCGCCGTGGCGGTGCGGAACAACGTCACCGCGTTGAAATCGAAGTAAGCGATCTTCCCACCGTCCGCGACGGACGGTGGGACTTTCCCGCTCGGCGCCGGAGATATCCGGCCGCGGGCGGCGTTCCCTATGGGGCGCCGAGCCAGCAGACCCCCTCTGTTGACTGGAGAGACAATGACCGAAGAATCCCGCATCAACGACCAGCGCAAGGCCGAGCTTCTGTCGAAGCAGGTCCGTCACATCGATATCCGCAGCTTCGATGCGCGGCCGATCATCGATGCGATGGACGGCATGAGCTTCACCTCGCGCGACCTCGCGCGGGCGACGGGCATCTACAATCAGATGCTCGCCGACAAGGACTGCTCGATCTTCCTCGTCATCGCCGGGTCGACCTCGGCGGGCGGCTGCATGGACCTCTATGCCGAGCTGCTGCGCTCGAACATGATCGACGGCATCGTCGCCACCGGCGCGTCGATCGTCGACATGGACTTCTTCGAGGGCCTTGGCCACAAGCACTATCAAGCCCTTGAGGTCCCTGACGATAACGTCCTGCGCTCGCTCTACATCGACCGCATCTACGACACCTATATCGACGAGGAGCAGCTCCAGGACTGCGACCACACGATCGGTGCGATCGCCGACTCGCTCGAGCCCAGGGCCTATTCGTCGCGCGCGTTCATCCGCGAGATGGGCAAATATCTCGTCGAGCATGGCAAGAAGGACAACAGCCTCGTCAAGCTCGCCTATGAGCATGACGTGCCGATCTTCTGCCCGGCATTCGTCGACAGCTCGGCGGGCTTCGGCCTCGTCAAGCATCAGGTCGAGCGCATGAAGGCCGGCAAGCCCTATATGGTGCTCGATGCCATCGCCGACTTCCGCGAGCTGACCGACATCAAGATCAAGGCGGGCACCACCGGCCTGCTGATGATCGGCGGCGGCGTGCCGAAGAATTTCATCCAGGACACCGTGGTGTGCGCCGAGATCCTCGGCCACGACGACGTCGAGATGCACAAATATGCCGTGCAGATCACCGTCGCCGACGTTCGCGACGGCGCCTGCTCGTCGTCGACGCTCAAGGAAGCCGCGAGCTGGGGCAAGGTCGATACCGCGCTCGAGCAGATGGTGTTCGCGGAAGCGGGATCGGTGATGCCGCTGCTCGCCTCGGACGCCTATCATCGCGGCCACTGGAAGGACCGCGCCAAGCGCGCCTACGGCAAGATGTTCGACTGACCGCTGGCATTAAAGCCCGTTTGACAGCCGAAACGATCGGAGACACCCTCCCCGCCCTACAGAGCGGGGAGGGTTTTTCATGCACAGTCCGATTCTCGCGCCGGTCGTGGCGCTCGTCATCTGGTCGCTCGTCGTCCTGTTGTGGGCGGTGTTCACCCGCATGCCGGCGCTCAAGGCCGCCGGGATCGACCTCGCGAAGGCGCGCGGCGGCAAGCCCGGCGGGCTCGACGGGGTGCTGCCCGACCAGACGCAGTGGAAAGCGCACAATTACAACCATCTGATGGAGCAGCCGACGCTGTTCTACGCCGTCTGCCTGACGCTGGCGCTGCTCGGCGCCGGCGCGGGGCTCAACGCGACGCTCGCCTGGGCCTATGTCGGGCTGCGCGTCGTCCACAGCCTCATCCAGGGAACGAGCAACGTCATCCGCTATCGCTTCACGGCGTTCGCGCTCGGGACGCTGGTGCTGGCGGCGCTCACCGTCCATGCGGCGCTGATCGTCTTTCGCTGAGCGAGACGGGGCCGCCCGTGGCGGCGGCCCCGCCGCTAGGCGGCAAGACCCATGGCGGGCGACGCGTTCGCGATGGCGTGCTTCATCTGCGCCAGCACCGCCGGCCAGCCGCGCGCGAAATAGTCGAGCGCCTTGTCCCACGCCGCGCCGCGGCCGAAGCCGGCGTGCGTCAGCGTCAGCCGGGTTTCGTCGCCAATCGCTTCGCAAGTCAACGTCAGCACCGTGCGTTGCGATTCGAGCTCGGCGAGCGCCTCGGGCATCGGGAACTGGACGGTCAGCAGCGCATCCGCCTCGCGCGCCACGATCGCCTGCCCCCTGAGCTGCGCTTCGAACGCCGCGAAGACCGTAGCGGGGACGGCGCCGAACGCTTCTTCGAGATAGATGATGCGTGCTTGCGCGCCTGCGCGATGCGGCATGAACAGCATGACCGACGACACTGGACCCGAACGGGTCAAGCCCGAAGCGACTAGCATTGCGGCCCCCCGCAACTGACCGGGCCACGATGCCCGGCACCACACAGGCCGATCCCCCGATCGACGGGTGAAACTTATCTGAAGCTGGCTGAACGGCAACCGAACCGCGCACGATATGCGACGAAGCGTTGCCGGCTTACGCAATCATCGAACAAATTGCGCCGCGAGTTCGACATGCGTCGACCAGCGGAACTGGCCGACCGGCCATAGCCGGACGAGGCGATACCCCCCCGCGACGAGCAGCGCCGCGTCGCGGGCGAAGGTGTTGGGGTTGCACGAGACCGCGGCGATCACCGGCACCGCCGAGCGCGCCAGCTCGGCGACCTGCTCCTTGGCCCCGGCGCGTGGCGGATCGATCGCCACGGCGTCGAAGCGGTTGAGCTCGTCGGTGCGCAAGGGCCGGCGAAAGAGATCGCGATGCTCGACGGTCAGCGACCTTCCCGCCGCGCGGCCCGCCGCGCCGAGCGCCTGCACCGCCGGCCCCGCCGCATCGACGGCATGGACGCGCGCGGCGCGGCTGAGCGGTAACGCGAAGGTGCCGGCTCCGCAAAACAGGTCGGCGCAATGCTTCGCGCCCTTCGTCGCGGCGAGGACCGCGACCTGCAGCGCCCGCTCGCCGTCGGACGTCGCCTGCAGGAAGGCCGCGGGCGGCAAGCCGACGGCGACGCCGTCGAAGCGGATGAACGGCTCTTCGGCCTGCGCGACGACATCGATCCCGGCCGATGTCTCGACAGCCAGCCGCGCGATGCGATGCGCCGCCGCGAAGTCGGTGAGCGCTTCGATCGCCGCGAACGGGCGTGCGTCGACGTTCGAGAGCAGCAGGTCGATGCCGCCGTCGGTCAGCGTCATCGTCACGCCGCCCCCCTGCCCGTCGCCGATCAGCGGTCCGAGCAATTCGCGCAGCGGCGCCACGAGCGCGAACAGCGCCGGGTGGAGGATGTGGCATTCCTGCATGTCGACGATGCGATGGCTCGCCTCGGCATTGAAGCCGAGCTCGACGCGCCGACCGCGGCGCACGGCGCGCAGCGAGGCGCGGCGGCGGCTGCGCGGCGGCGACAGATGCACCGGTTCGACTGCGGCCGGCACAACGCCCTGCGTCTCGAGCGAATAGAGGATCCGCGCGGTCATCCAGTCGGCATAGGCTTCGTCGTCGACCTGCTGCAGCTGGCAGCCGCCGCAGTCGGGAAAATGCCGGCACGGCGGCGCCTGGTGATGCGGACCGGGCTCGATCACCGCCACCGCGCCGTCGAAGCGGACCCGGTCGCCGGGCGCGACGCCGCTGACGTAGCGCCCCGTCGAGGTGACGCCGTCGCCGCGCGCCGCCAGCCGGATGACCGTCTCGGGATCGCTCATGCGAGCCCCGCCAGCGTCTGCCCCAGCAGTCCGGGCAGATCGTCGGCGATCAGGCCGGGCCCGCCGCGTCGTCCGGCGTCGCCGTGCAGCCACGCCGCGACACAGGCGGCCTCGAAGGGATCGAGCCCGCGCGCCAGCATGGCAGCGATGACGCCGGCGAGGACGTCGCCCGACCCCGCGGTGGCGAGACCGGGGCTGGCATGGGTGTTGACCGCGGCGCGACCATCGGGGGCGGCGACGACGGTGTCAGCCCCCTTGAGCAGCACGACGGCGCCGATCCGGCGCGCCGCGGCACGGGCGCGATCGACCTTGCTGCCGGGAAGCGCGCCGAACAGCCGGGCGAACTCGCCCTCATGCGGCGTCAGCACCACGGGTCCCTCGATAGCCCGCGCCAGCGCGGCGGCGTCGCCCTCGAACAGGCTGAAGGCGTCGGCGTCGAGCACCACCGGCTTGCCCACCGACAGCGCGGCGAGCAGCTTGTCGCGCCCGTGCGTGCGGCCGAGCGCCGGACCGATCACCAGCGCGTGCGCGCGCGCCTCGCCGAAGGCGCGGGCGATCGCGGCGGGCGTATCGGCCTCGACCAGCACGATGCCGGTAAGCTGCGCCGCATTCGCCGCCAGCGCCGCGGTCGGCGACAGCAGGGTGACATAGCCTGCGCCGGCGCGCTGCGCGCCGAGCGCGGCGAGCCGCGCCGCACCGGTGGCCTGCGCCGGCCCGCCGACGACGAGCACATGTCCGCGCTGATATTTATGCGCCGCCGCGGGCTCGGCCCGCCGCCGCGGCGGCGCGATGCGGTGAAGCGTCGAAGCCGCCGGCGCCAGCCCGATCGCGGCGACCACCAGCCGGCCGACCGCGGCGGCGGCGGGGTTGAGCACATGCGCCGGCTTCGCCGCGCCAAAGCTGATGCACAGGTCGCAGGCCGGCAGCGGCGACAGCGCCGCGCCGTCGTCGGTGGCAGCGCCGCTCGGCAGGTCGATCGCGACGCAGCTGCGCGCCGCCCCCGCCAGCCGGTTGAGGTTCGCCGCGTGCGTCGGCGACAGCGCGCGCGTCAGCCCGATGCCGAACAAGGCGTCGACGATCAGCGCCGCGCCGGGCGTATCGTCGTCGAGCGCCTCGACCGCGCCGGCCCAGCCCGCCGCAGCCTGCCGCGCGGTGTCGGTGCCCGGCGCGGCGATCGCGGCGACACGGACCGCCCACCCCATCGCCGCCAATTCCGTAGCGATTACATAACCGTCGCCGCCATTGTTGCCAGGCCCGCACAGCACGAGCGTGTCGATCGGCGAGATATAGGCGGCGATCGCGCGCGCGGCCGCGCCACCTGCGCGCCGCATCAGCTCGATCGCGCTGGTGCCGCCGGCGATCGCCGCGGCTTCGAGCGCGCGCATCTCGGCGGCGGTCACGATGGGCTGGAACATCGGTTCGATCATCGCGGAACTGTCCAGGCTGGTGCGGCGTAGGAAATCCAGCTTCTAGTTGCGGAGAACCGGCCTTGCCATCACCTGTTTTGCTCGCGCTCGGCGCGGCGCTCGCGCTGTCGGCCTGCGCGCCGACGCAAGTCGCACACACCCCGGGCGAGATCCCGCGCGACGGCAACGGCCGCCCGATCTGGTCGCTGATCGATCCGGGCGGCGCGCCGCGCGCGAGTTAGATGTCGGCGTAGACGTGAGTCTCGGCCTTGGCGCCGCGATGCGTCTGCGCGCCGGTGCGCGCCGGGCCGACGAGCTGGGCATATTTCCATAGCGCGCCCGACTGATAGTCGTGCTCGCGCGGGCGCCACGCGGCGCGGCGCCGCGCCAGCTCCTCGTCGGCAACGTCGAGGTCGATCGTTCCCGCTTCGGCGTCGATGCGGATCCGGTCGCCGTCGCGGATCAGCGCGATCGGCCCGCCCTCGGCGGCCTCGGGCCCGACGTGGCCGATGCAGAAGCCGCGCGTCGCGCCCGAGAAGCGGCCGTCGGTGATCAGCGCCACCTTGTCGCCCATCCCCTGGCCGTAGATCGCCGCCGTCGTCGACAGCATCTCGCGCATGCCGGGCCCGCCCTTGGGCCCTTCGTAGCGGATGATCAGCACCTCGCCCTCGCGATAGGTGCGCGCCTCGACCGCGGCGAAGCAATCCTCCTCGCAGTCGAACACGCGCGCCGGTCCCTCGAACTGCAGCCTGTGGAGGCCGGCGACCTTCACGATCGCGCCGTCGGGCGCCAGGCTGCCCTTGAGACCGACGACGCCGCCCGTCGGGCTGATCGGGCTGCTGACCGGGTAGATGACCTTCTGATCGGGGTTCCAGGTCACCTCGTCGATGTTCTCGCCGAGCGTCTTGCCGGTTACCGTCAGGCAGTCGCCGTTGAGGAAGCCGCCGTCGAGCAGCGTCTTCATCAGCATGTAGACGCCTCCCGCCTCGTGCATGTCCTTGGCGACATATTTGCCGCCGGGCTTGAGGTCGGCGAGATAGGGCGTCGACTTGAAGATCGCCGCGACGTCGAACAGGTCGAAGTCGATTCCCGCCTCCGCCGCCATCGCCGGCAGGTGCAGCGCGCCGTTGGTCGATCCGCCAGTGGCGGCAACGACGCGCGCTGCATTCTCAAAGGCTTCCCGCGTGCAGATGTCACGCGGCCTCAAGTTGCGCTCGATGAGATTCATCACCTGAACGCCGGCGGCGCGCGCAATGTCGGCGCGGCTTTCATAGGGTGCCGGCGTCATGTTCGAATTGGGCAGCGACAGCCCGATCGCCTCGGCGACGCAGGCCATGGTGTTGGCGGTGAACTGGCCGCCGCAGGCGCCGTGGCCCGGGCAGGCGACCTTCTCGAGCTCGATCAGCTCCTGCAGCGGGCAATTGCCCGCCGCATAGCCGCCGACCGCCTCGAACACGTCGACGACGGTGACGTCCTTGCCGTGGAAGTGGCCGGGCAGGATCGAACCGCCGTAGACGAAGATCGACGGCACGTTGAGGCGCAGCATCGCCATCATCATGCCGGGCAGCGATTTGTCGCAGCCGGCGAAGCCGATCAGCGCGTCGTAGCAATGGCCGCGCATCGACAGCTCGACCGAATCGGCGATCACCTCGCGGCTGACCAGCGACGATTTCATCCCCTGATGGCCCATGGCGATGCCGTCGGTGACGGTGATGGTGTTGAAGCGCCGCGGCATCCCGCCGGCGGCGGTCACGCCGTCGCGCGCGACGTCGGCCTGCGCGTCGAGCGTGGTGTTGCATGGCGCGCTGTCGTTGCCCGCCGAAGCGATGCCAACAAAAGGACGCGAGATCGCCTCCTCGTCGAGCCCCATGGCATAATAATAGGAACGATGCGGCGCACGCTCCGGACCGACACTGACATGCCGGCTGGGCAGCGTCGCCTTGTCGAACCGCGTCCTGGTCATCGTCTCGCTCCCCCGTCGCGCAACTAACGATCAATAAAGGATGGCATGTTAAAACTTCGATCAAGCGATCGTCGCCCGAGCGGTTATTGGATTCTCACGCGGCTCGCAACGGGGGCCGTTACGGCCGCCTTGTACTTCCGGTCCAAGCTTGCTAGGGAAATTACGGTAGTTAGGGGTGCTAATGCGTAGGCATTTGACGGTTGCTGGGCATCTGCTGTGGGCGTTGGGCGTTTTGCTCGGCGCACCGGCGGCGCTCGCCACGCCCTACCCGACCAATCCGTACAGCACCGTGGGCGGCGCGTTGCCGACGGGCTATTGCCGCAGTCCGGTCGACTCCGCCGGCCCCTACCAGTCGATCGACCTCGAATCGGTCGGCTGCTATTCGGGGTCGGGACCCGCCAGCTATGGCGACGTCAACGGGCTCTACAGCAACACCGACGGACTCTACGGATCGAGCGGCGGCGGCGACAGCGAGGAACGCGTCGAGCAAGCCGTGATGATGGCCACTGGCGAACTCGTCGACCTGCTGCTCTACCGCGAATCGGGCAGCGGGAGTTCGTCGGGCAATGGCATCCGGGTGTGGATCGAGGACGGCGGCAAGCAGTTCACCTGGGCCTTCGACCAGTCGCTCATCGCCCAGATCGAGGCCGGCTCGGTCGACATCGCCTATCTGACGATCAAGGCTTCCAATTCCTATTCGCTCTACGAAATTCCGACCGGCGTATACGCCGGTCGCTATTCGACCGAGGGGCTGCTCACGAGCGGCAACAAGCAGCCTTCCGTCTCGCATATCCGCTTCTGGACCGCCGTGGACTACAATTCGGTTCCCGAACCGGCGCTGTTCGCGCTGTTCGGATTGGGCGTCCTGGCGGTCGGGCTGCGCCGCCGCTAACTGTCGGAACAGTTTACAATCGCGTCGACGCCGACGACCGCCACCGGAAGATTAGTCCGACTTTCCATATCCTTGAGAGGATGGCACCGTTTTTGCGATGCCGCCGCTGCGTGGGCATGATCATAGGGCTGAAATTGAAACGGTTGCGCGCCTCTTTCGGGTCGATCGCCGCTGGCATGACGCTGGCGGCGTCTCTAATGCTCGGCGCGCCGGCGCAGGCCGTACCCGTCTCGATCGATCTTGCCGGCAACTGCACCACCAGCTGCGGCCTCGACGGCAGCGACGGCAATGCCCGCGTCTTCACCTTCCTCGACGGGCTCGGCCTGTCGTCGCAGGTGCGCGTCACCGCCTGGTCGGCCAGCCAGAACAGCAGCACCGGCGCGCTGAGCAACTGGCGGACGGCGTTCGTCGGCGAGTACAGCAACGGGCTCGGCGTCACCAACCGCAGCGAGGGCGACGGCTCGAGCAACAACGCGCACATTACCGACAACGCCTCGGGGATCGACTTCCTGGTGTTCCGCTTCGACGGCGAGGTCACCGCGACCGGCGCCGACCTCAACGCCTATGCGATGAGCGTGAGCGGCTATTCGGGCTCCGGGTCGGACACCGACGCCAGCTTCTACATCGGCACGTCGACGGTCCCCTTCGGCACCAGCGTCAACATGAGCGACTCCGCGCAGCGTCTGTCGGTGATGACGCACTATATCGACACGACCGGCGGCAGCTCGAGCAACTACCGCACCTTCAACGCCGACACGCTCTACAAGGGCAACACGCTCATCATCGCGGCGAGCGTCGGCGATTATATGCGCTCGGGATCGAACCGCCCCGACGGCTTCAAGGTCGAGAATATTCGCGTCGAATATACCATTCCGGCCCCCGAACCCGCGGCGATCGGCCTGTTCGGACTCGGCGCGCTCGCGCTCGGGCTGCGTCGCCGGCGGCGCCGCGCCTAGAGGCGCGCCGCGGTCTCGCGGACCGCTTCGGTCAGCAGGTCTGCCCAGCGTTCGATGGCGGCCGCATCGGCCAACTCATCCTGGCGCATCTCGATATTGATATAGGGCAGCCCGCGCGCCTCGGCGTGACGGTTCATCGTGTAGTTGAGCTCGCGTCCCGAATAGGGCTCGTTGTCGCCGACCGGCAGCCCCCTCGCCCGCAGCGCGGCGATCATCGGCCGCGCGGCACGTTCATCTTCGTTGTAGAGGATGCCGACCGGCCACGGGCGCGCCGCGTCGGGCCGTGTCGCGAGGCGCGGCGTGAAGCTGTGCATCGCGACGAGCAAGCGCGGGGCATGGCGCGCGACTGCCGCATCGATCGCCGCATGATAGGGAGCATGGAAGCGCGCGACGCGGCCGGCGCGGGCGCCCGGCGGCAGGTCGGCGTTTCCCGGGACGACGCGGCCGTCGCTGAGATGCGGAACGAGCCCCGCCGCCTCGACGTCGCGGTTGAGATCGATCACGAGACGCGACACGCTAGCGATGACCGCCGGGGCATCGAGACGGCGCGCCAGCGCGCGCGTCAGCGTGTCGGTGCCGACATCGATCGCAACATGCTCGTCGAGCATCGCCGCGTCGATGCCCAGTGCGACGTCGTCGGGCACATGGTTGGAGGCGTGATCGGCGACGAGCAGGATCGGCGCGGTGCCGGCGAGGACGACGGGATGCATGGCGCGCCCCATGTCACGAGCGGCCATGCATCGCAATCCCATAGAAAAGGCCGCGCCTCCGTCGGGAGGCGCGGCCCAGAACATTCCCCTGGGGAGGGGAAAATTCCTTACTTGGCGGCGGCGGCCGGCGTCAGCGACGCGAGGTCGACGTTGAGCGCCTTGGCCGCGGCGGCGAACTTCTTGCCGGCGGCGCGGTCGGCGCCCTGGTCGCACAGCTTCTCGCCGATCGACACGAAGCCGAGCGCCTTCTTCGCGGCCGCAGCATCGGCGGTGGCAGCGACGCTGCGCAGCTGCGACGAGGTCGCGCTGCAGCTCTCGTCAGCCGAAGCCGGCGCCGAAACGATGAACAGGCCGGCAGTCGCGGCGGCGATCAGAAGGTTGCGCATCAGGTTTCTCCTAGCACAGGGCCCCCGTCAGGCCCGCTTGTTGAGTTACGCTCAAACTAGTGAGCCCCGCTTTAAAGTAGCACTCAGCTTAGCGTCAAGCGGAATTTTGAGCGCCACGCGGTTTGCACGGCAGCAATGCTCATGCTGCAATGCAGCAAGAGCAAACAGCTATCCTAATAGAGAGGCTAGAAGAAGGCCTGAAGACCCGTCTGCGCGCGGCCCAGGATCAGCGCATGGACGTCGTGCGTCCCCTCATAGGTGTTGACCGCCTCGAGATTCATCGCATGCCGGATGACATGATATTCATCGGACACGCCGTTGCCGCCGTGCATGTCGCGCGCGACGCGCGCGATATCGAGCGCCTTGCCGCAGTTGTTGCGCTTCAGCAGGCTGATCGCCTCGGGCGCCAGGTCGTGCGAGTCCATCAGCCGCCCGGCGGCCAGCGCCGCAGTCAGTCCGAGCGTGATTTCGGTCTGCATGTCGGCGAGCTTCTTCTGGAAGAGCTGCGTCTGCGCCAGCGGGCGCCCGAACTGCTTGCGGTCGAGTCCGTACTGGCGTGCCGCGTGCCAGCAGAATTCCGCCGCGCCCATCGCGCCCCAGGCGATGCCGTAGCGCGCGTTGTTGAGGCAGCCGAACGGGCCTTTCAGGCCCTCGACGCCCGGCAGCAGCCGATCGGCGGGGATATGGACGTCATTCATCGAGATCTCGCCGGTCACCCAGGCGCGCAGCGAGAATTTGCCCTCGATCTTGGCGGTGGTCAGCCCGACATCGCCGCGCTCGAGCACGAAGCCGCGGATCACCTCGTCGTCGCATCTCGCCCAGACGACGAACACGTCGGCGATCGGCGAGCTGGTGATCCACATCTTGGCGCCGTTCAGCACATAGCCGTCGGCGGTCTTCTTCGCGCGGGTCTTCATGCTGCCCGGGTCCGAACCGGCATCGGGCTCGGTCAGCCCGAATGAGCCGATCCACTCGCCGCTGGCGAGCTTCGGCAAATAGCGCTCGCGCTGAGCCTCGGTGCCATAGGCCCAGATCGGGTACATGACGAGCGACGACTGCACCGACATCGCCGAGCGATAGGCCGAATCGGCGCGCTCGACCTCGCGCGCGATCAGCCCATAGGCGACGTAGGACACCCCGGCGCAGCCATAGCCTTCGATCGTCGGCCCGAGCAGCCCCGCCTCGCCGAAGCGCTGCATCAGCGAACGGTCGTAGCTCTCGTGGCGGTTGGCATTCTTGACGATCGGCATCAGATGTTCGTCGGCAAAGGCGCGCGCGCTGTCGCGCACCATGCGCTCTTCCTCGGTGAGGCTGCGGTCGAGGAGGAGCGGATCCTCCCAGTTGAACTTGGGCCAGGAAGCGGCGGCGGCAGCGGTCATGGTCAGCCTTCGATCTGATGGATGGCGCGGCTATAGGACATCGACGCGCCGACCGGAAGCTCAGCGCAGCCGCGTCGCGGCGATCCACCAGCCGGGATGCGCCGCCGCCAGCGCCGCGGCGCCGGCTTCGGCGGCGTGGCTGTTGGCGAGCAGCGCGAAGCAGGTGGCGCCCGAACCCGACATGCGCACCAGCTGCGCGCCGCCCAGCGCCGACAGCGCCGCGAGCACCTCGCCGATCATCGGCGCGAGGCCGAGCGCCGGGGCTTCGAGGTCGTTGCGACCGCTCGCGGCAGCGGCAACGGGGTCGCCTTGGGCGAGCGGCCCGCGATCGACGCCGTCCCAGCGCGCGAACACCGCGGGGGTCGGAACCGCGACGCGCGGATTGACGAGGATCACCGTGGTACCCGACAGCCCGCTGTCGTCGATCGCGACGAGCGCTTCGCCCTTCGCTTCGCCGCGCAGCGTGCGGCTGTGCACGCAGGCGGCGACATCGGCGCCGAGCGTCGCGCCCAGTTCGGCGAGCCTCTCGGGCGGCCAGTCGAGACGCCACAGCCGGTTGAGCAGCCGCAGCGTCGCCGCGGCGTCGGCCGAGCCGCCGCCCAGCCCCGCGGCGATCGGCAGGCGCTTGTCGAGCGTGATCGCCGCTCCCCTGCCCGCACCGCCGTCGAGCGCCCGCGCGGCGCGCAGCACCAGATTGTCGGCGCCCGGCGGTACGGCACCGGCGAAGTCACCCGCGAGCCGCAACGACAGCGTGTCGGCGGCGACGACGCTCAGCCCGTCACCGAGCTCGGTGAAGGCAAAGATCGTCTCGAGGTCGTGATAGCCGTCCGCGCGCCGCCGCCGGACGTGCAGCGCGAGGTTGAGCTTGGCGTAGCCGACGTCCCGCAGCACCTCCGGGTCGGGCGTCACGGCTGCCGGGAAGCCAACGCGCTGGTGAGGCCGAAGTCGAGCTTGGCGGCCACGCGCTTCTGGCCGGCCTCGTCGGGCCCGCCCTCGAGCGACGCGCGCCAGCGATAGCGCGCCTCGGTCCGGCGGCCGACCTTCCAATAGGCATCGCCGAGATGCTCGTTGATCGTCGCATCGTCGGGAACGTCGGCAACGGCGCGTTCGAGCAGCTCGACCGCCTTGTCGTAGCGGCCGGCGACATAATGCGCCCAGCCGAGCGAATCGATGATGTGGCCGTCGTCGGGCCGCTGCTCGACCGCCGCCTCGATCAGCGCCTGCGCTTCGGGCAGCCGCTCGCCGCGATCGAGCAGCGCATAGCCGAGATAGTTGAGCACCGCCGCCTCCTTGGGCGCCAGCTTGAGCGCCTGCCGCAGGTCGGCCTCGGCCTGCGGCCAGTCGCCGGCGCGCTCATGCGCGGCGCCGCGCGAGAAATAGAGCGTCCAGAGGTCGGGCGTGTCGGCCTTCGCCAGCGTCAGCGCGCGGTCGTAGGCGCGCGCCGACTCGGCGAAGCGATCGGTGCGCTGATAGGCCTCGCCGAGCCGCGACCAGTCTTCCCACGCGGCATCGTCCGCCTTCGCCGCCGCCTCGAGCAGCGCGACCGACTGCGGCGCCCGGTCGGTCTCGAGCAGGATGCCGGCGCGACGCGCGCGGGCGAGTGAGGCGAGCGTGTCGGTCGGCTCGATATGGTCGAGCGCGGCAATCGCCGCGTCATATTGGCCGCTGCGCGTCAGCACGTCGGCGGTGATCAGCCAGGCATCGCCATTGGCGGGCGCGAGAAAGGTCGAGAGCCGCGCCAGTACCAGCGCGATCGGCAGCGGGCGTTCGCGCGACAGGTCGGCCGCCATCCGCGCGAACAGCTCGGAAATGCCTTCGCGCGGATCGGTGACGCCGCCGTTGATGGGGTCGCCCGCCGCAAGACGCCGCAGCGCCAGGCTGACCGACGGGTCGCGCGCGCCCGATTCGAGCATCCGGCGCGCGTCGTCGGGTCGCTTCGCCTTCTGGAGCGCGCTCGCCGCGGCGACGCGCAGCCGCGTCACCTGCGCGCCTTCACCCGCGAGCAGCGTTTCGTAGAGCGCCGCCGCCTCGTCCCATTGCTTGTCGGCGCTGAGGATATGGGCGCGATGCTCGGTGATATAGGCCTTGGCGAAACCCTCCTGCGCCACCGGGTCGAGCTTTTCGAGTGCCGCGCGCGACTTGCCGCGCGCCTCGAGCGTCCATGCCTCGATCACCGGCGCCGCGAAGGCGGCGAAACCGGCGTCGGATAGCTGCTGGCGCAGCGCGTCGACCGACTTCCAGTCCTTCTTCTGCACCGCCTCGCTGATGCGCAGCAGCGCCAGCGTGGTGTCGTAGCGCTCGTTCCTGGCGAGCCGCGGCGCCAGCTTGAGCGCCAGTGCCTGGTCGCCGGCGGCGAGCGCCAGATCGAAGGTGCGCCGCAGCAGCACGGGGTCGTCGGGCGAGTGCGAAAGCGCCCCGGCGAAGTGGCTCGAGGCGCGCCCCAGTTCGTCGTCCGACCAGGCGTGCCGGCCCTGCACATAGTCGTGGAGCCCGGAGCGGTAGTCGTCGAAAATCGCCGCCTGCGCGGCGGTGCCGCCGAGCAGCAGCGCGACGAAGGCAAGACGCTTGAGCTTGACCATGCGGGTCCCTCGCTGGTTGGCGGCACTACATATTGGGATAGTTGGGGCCGCCGCCGCCCTCCGGCACCACCCAGTTGATGTTCTGCGTCGGGTCCTTGATGTCGCAGGTCTTGCAGTGGACGCAGTTCTGCGCGTTGATCTGCAGCCGCGGCTCACCCTCTTCCCGCCCCACGATCTCATAAACGCCCGCCGGACAATAGCGCTGCTCGGGTGCGTCATAGAGCGCCAGGTTCACGGTGATCGGAACGTCGGCGTCCTTCAGCGTCAGGTGGACCGGCTGGTCCTCCTCGTGGTTGGTGTTCGACAGGAACACCGACGACAGCTTGTCGAAGGTGATGACGCCATCGGGCTTGGGATAGGCGATCGGGTGGACATGTTCCTTGCGCCACAGCTGCTCGTTGTCGGCGTGGTGCGTGAACGTCCACGGCAGCTTGAGGCCGAGGTGGTGCGCCCAGAGGTCGATCCCCGAGTAGAGCGTGCCGAGGACGCCGCCGAACTTGGCTACCGCCGGCTCGGCGTTGCGAACGACCTCGAGCTCCTTGCGGACCCATGACGCCTGGTAGGCGGTCTCGTAGGCGCTCAGCTCGTCGCGGCCTTCCGACCCGCCCTTGACCGCCGCGAACGCGGCTTCGGCAGCCATCATCCCGGTCTTCATCGCGGTGTGGCTGCCCTTGATGCGCGGCACGTTGACGAAGCCTGCCGAGCAGCCGATCAGCACGCCGCCCGGGAAGGTCAGCTTGGGGACCGATTGCAGCCCGCCCTCGTTGATCGCGCGCGCACCGTAGGACACGCGACGCCCGCCCTCGAGGATCTCGCGGATCGCCGGGTGGAGCTTCCAGCGCTGCATCTCCTGGAACGGCTCGAGATAGGGATTCTTGTACGACAGCGCGGTGACGAAGCCGAGCGCCACCTGGTTGTTCGCCTGATGGTAGAGGAAGCCGCCGCCCCACCCGTCGGTCAGCGGCCAGCCCTGCGTATGGATGACGCGCCCCGGCACATGCTTGGCCGGATCGATGTCCCACAATTCCTTGATGCCGAGGCCATAGACCTGCGGCGCCGAGTCCTTCGCCAGATCGAAATGCCTGATCAGCTGCTTCGACAGGTGGCCGCGCACCCCCTCGGCGAAGAAGGTATATTTGGCGTGAAGCTCCATCCCCGGCTGGTAGGCGGGACCATGCGTGCCGTCGCGGCGCACCCCCATGTCGCCGGTGGCGACGCCCTTGACCGACCCGTCGTCGTTGAACAGCACTTCGGCGGCGGCGAAGCCGGGGAATATCTCGACGCCGAGCGCCTCGGCCTGGCCGGCGAGCCAGCGGCAGAAATTGCCGAGACTGCCGGTATAGCAGCCCTCGTTGTGCATGAACGGCGGCAGCAGGAAGTGCGGGAACTCGATCTTCTTGCCTTCGGTGAGCACCCAATGGTGGTTCTCGGTCACCGGCACCTGCGCCGCCGGGCAATCGCGGTCGCGCCAGTCGGGGATCAGCTCGTCGATCGCCTTGGGATCGATGACCGCGCCCGACAGGATGTGCGCGCCGATTTCGGAACCCTTTTCGAGGACGCAGACCGAAACCTCGTGCCCCTGTTCCTGGCCGAGCTGCTTGAAGCGGATCGCCGCCGCGAGGCCTGCCGGCCCTCCGCCGACGACCACCACGTCATAGGCCATCGATTCACGTTCAGTCATTCGCGCCCTCTCCACCAGGGGTCCGAAACAACGGCCCGTCGCGTCTATGCCATCACTGGACACATACGAACCGCCTCCTCAGTTGACCAGTAGTCACGTCGCGTGGACGTTCCGCCGCATGGGGTTTGGGGGTCTTGCCGCGTCGCGCGCCGACGCCTTGTCGGCTTTGTCATGGCTTGTCGACGCGGGCGTCGACGTGCTCGTCGACGACACGCCGCGCAACTGGCTCGCGGCGCCGGCACCGCCGGTGGCCGAGCCGTCCCCCCCCGCCGCACCGACACCCGCACGCATCGTCACCGCCGCACCGGCCGCCTTCGATGGCGATGCGGTCGAGCGGCTGATCGCGCTCGCCGAGACGCCGGCGGCGCTTGCCGAGGCCGCCGCGACGCTCCGAGCCCGGCCGATCTTCGCCGACGGTGACGCGGCGTCGGGCGTGATGATCGTCGGCCAGGAGGCGGCGCCCGACGACGCCGCCACCGGCCGCCCCTTCTCCGGACCGTCGGGCGCGCTGCTCGACCGCATGCTCGCGGCGATCGGCCGCGACCGCTCATCGGTCTATCTCACCAACCTGTTCCTCTGGCGTGCGGCGGGCGGCCGGCCGCCGAGCGACGAGGAGACCTGGCTGTCGACGCTGATCCTGCGCCGCCACATCGAACTGGTGCGCCCGCGGGCGCTGCTGGTGATGGGCGACAAGCCCTCGAAAGCGCTTTTCGATACCGACGCCGCCATTACCCGGCTGCGCGGCCGCTGGATCGACCTCGCCGTCGGCGAGACGGTCGTGCCGGCGCTGCCCACCTTCAATCCCGCCTATCTGCTGAGGATGCCGGCGCACAAGGCGCTGTCCTGGGCCGACCTGCGGTCGTTCAAGTCGAGGATCGATGCGTAAGTTCATCATATCGCTACTGCTCGCCGCCGCCCCCGTGGCGGCGCAGGCCGAAGACGCCGTCGGGCGGTTTACCGCCGCCGAGCGCGCGGTCCCCGCGCAGCTCGATGCTGCCGCCCGCGCCGCCTATGCGCAGGCGTTCCGCGACCTCGATGCCGATCGCATCGGCGCGGTCGAGGCGGCGATCGCGGCGCGGCCGGACGGCCTGCTGACCCCGGTGCTCGAAGCGCATCTGCTGCTGAAGCGCAAGCCGACGGCGGCGCTCGCCGACTGGGTACGCGCGCATCCCGACCTGCCGCAGTCGCCGCATCTCGCCGAGGCGGCCGCCGCCGCCGGGGCCAGCGAGCTGCCGCCGATGCCCGCCGCGCGCCGGATGCGCGTCGTCTCCTACACCGCGCCGATGGCCCCACGCTCGGCGAAGGCCGATGCCGCGGGCGTGGCGCTGGCACAGGCGGTCAAGCCGCTGATCGACGCCAAGCGGCTGGGCGACGCCGAGGCGGCCTGGCGCGAGCGCCGCGACGGCGTCGAGGAGCCGTCGCGCAGCGAATGGGCGCAGCGCATCGCCTGGTTCTATTATACGTCGGGCGACGATGTGGGCGCGCTGCGCATGGGCGCGGCGGCGGGCGAAGGCAGCGGCGAATGGGCGGCGCTCGGCAATTGGGTCGCCGGCCTCGCCGCCTGGCGCGCCGACAATTGCCTCGAGGCCTCGGCGCATTTCGACAGCGTCGCCGCCAAGGGCGCCACCGCCGATCTGCGCGCCGGCGGCGCCTATTGGGCGAGCCGTGCCTATATGGCGTGCGGCCGGCCGCAGGACGTCTCGGCGCGGCTGCGCACCGCCTCGCGCTACCCCGACAGCTTCTACGGGCTGCTGGCGTCGCAGGCGCTCGGCCAGGCCTCGACCAACAGCTGGAGCGAGCCCGACTTCATCCAGGCCGACTGGAACCACCTCGCCAAGCTGCCCGGCGCCCGCCGCGCCGCCGCGCTGGTCGAGATCGGTCAGCTGGGCCTCGCCGACCGCGAGCTGAGGCACCTCGCCGCGACCGCCGGCGACAGCTATTACGAACCGCTGCTGCGGCTCGCCGCACGGCTCAACCTGCCGGCGACGCAATATTGGCTGGCGCATCGCCCGCCCGCCGGCGCCACCCCGCCGATGGCGGCGCGTTTCCCCGCCCCGGCATGGAAGCCCTACCGCGGCTGGCGCATCGACCAGTCGCTGGTGTTCGCGCACGCGCTGCAGGAATCGGCCTTCGTCACCGACGCCAAATCGCACGTCGGCGCGCGCGGGGTGATGCAGCTCATGCCGGGCACCGCGAAGGATATCTGCAAGGAGATCGGCGAAGCGCATGACGCGGCCCGGCTCGCCGATCCCGAGTTCAACATCGAACTGGGGCAGAGCTACCTCGAAGGCTTGCGCGATTCGACTTGGACGCAGGGGCTGCTGCCCAAGGTGATCGCCGCCTACAACGCCGGCCCGGGATCGGTGAAGAACTGGAACGCCTCGCTCAACGACAAGGGCGATCCGTTGCTGTTCATCGAATCGATCCCGTTCGTCGAGACGCGCCACTATGTCGAGGTCGTGCTGCGCAATTACTGGATGTACCAGCAGCGCCAGGGACAGGCGCCCGACAGCCTGCGCGCGATCGCGCAGGGCCTGTGGCCGCGCTTCCCCGGGCTGCCGGGCGCGACCGCGGTGAAGGCCGAGCCGCTGCGGACCGCCGCCCGTGCCGATTGACGAGACGCGGACCTTCCTCCCCGTCCGCATCGCCGTCCTGACCGTTTCGGACACGCGCACCCTCGCCGACGACCGATCGGGCGACACGCTCGTCGCGCGGCTGACCGCCGCCGGTCATGTCCTCGCGGCGCGCGAGATCGTCCGCGACGACGTCGACCTGCTGGTCGAGACGCTGAGCGGCTGGATCGCCGACGAGAGCATCGACTGCGTGATCACCACCGGCGGGACCGGCGTCACCGGCCGAGACGTGACGCCCGAAGCCTTCGCCGAAGTCTGCGAGAAGGAGATCCCGGGGTTCGGCGAGCTGTTCCGCTGGCTCTCCTATCGGACTATCGGGACCTCGACCGTCCAGTCGCGCGCCACCGCCGGCGTCGCCAACGGCACCTATCTGTTCGCGCTGCCCGGATCGACCGGCGCGGTGAAGGACGGCTGGGACGGCATCCTGGCGACGCAACTCGACAGCCGCTACCGGCCGTGCAACTTCGTCGAGCTGATGCCGCGGCTGCGCGAGCGGTAGGCGCCCCGGCGCTTCCCCAGACATTATCGTCATCCCCGCGAAGGCGGGGATCCTTACCCTGAGGCCACGGAATATGGATCCCCGCCTTCGCGGGGATGACGCTACAAGAGGGTGTCTAACCGATCAGCGCGACGGCTTTCCCGACGATCGTCCCTTCCGCCATCGCCGCGAACAGCTCGTCCGCCCGCTCGAGCGGCCGCTTCATCCCGATATGCGGCCGCAGCCCGCCCTCCGCCAGCGCGTCGATCGCCCGCTGCGCCGCGGCACCGCCGGCGGGATCGCGCCGGCCCTGTTCACCGGCGCGCACGCCGATGATCTCGATGCCCTTGAGCAGCAGCCGGTTGGTCGCCGGCGGCGACGGCTGCCCGGCGACGAAGCCGACGAGCAGGTATCGGCCGTTCCACGCGAGCGCGCCCAACGCCGGCGCAAACGCCGCGCCGCCGACAGGGTCGTAGACGATGTCGATCGTGCCCTTCAGCGCCGACAGGTCGGGCGCATCGCGGTCGATGATCACAAGCTCATCGGCGCCGGCGGCGCGAATGACCTCGGCCTTGCCCGCATCGCTCGTCGCGGCGATGACCGTGGCGCCCAGCGCTTTGGCGGTACCGACCGCCGCGAGACCGACGCCGCCGCCGGCTCCCAGCACCAGCAGCCGCTCGCCGCGCTGTAGGCGCCCCCGGACCGCCAGCGACACATAGGCGGTCAGCGTGCCGACGCTGTGCGCCGCGGCCTCGTCGTCGTGGAGCCCCGCCGGCACCGGACGCACCTGCGCGGCATCGACGGTGATCAGCTCGGCGAGGCAGCCGCTGCGCGCGCCGACGATGACGCGTTCGCCGATCAGGTCACCGAGCAGCCCCTCGCCGACCTCGTCGATGATCCCGCAGGCCTCGACTCCCGGAACGAACGGCAGCTCGGGTCTGAACTGGTAGCCGCCCGACAGCATCAGCAGGTCGGGATAGTTGAGCGCCGCGGCGGTGAGCCGGACGCGCAGCTGGTTGGGGCCCGGCTCGGGCGGGTCGCGCCAGTCGGGCTCGAAGCGAAGGCCGGACCGGTCGGCGGTCAGTTCGTGGCAGACCCAGGCGCGCAAAGCTCACTCCCCTCTTTTGCGGCAGCTTCCTCGCCGCTAGCCTCGCATGCAACGAGAAAAAGCACGTACCTGGGGAGGTCGACGATGGCGGAAAGCTGGAGCTTCGGACGCATATTCTCGGCCGTGGCACGTGCGGTGCCACCGGGCGATCCGGCGCTCATCCATGGCGAGCGAGTCATCGGCTGGGGCGACTTCGACCGACGTACCGACGCGCTGGCGCAGGCGTTCATCGCCGCCGGCGCCGTGCCGGGCGACAAGATCGCGCACCTGATGCGCAACTCGCCGGCCTACCTCGAGACCACGGTCGCCGGGTTCAAGGCGCGGCTCGTCCATGTCAACGTCAACTACCGCTACACCGGCGAGGAGCTGCTCTACATCCTCGACAATTCGGACAGCGCCGTCGTGGTCTTCGACGGCGACTTCGCCGAGGTCATCGACGGCATCCGCGGCCGGCTACCGCTGGTGCGCCTGTGGGTGCAGGTCGGCGGCGAGACCGCGCCGTTCGCGGTCGACTATGAGAGCGTCGCGAAGCGGCAAGCCGCCCCGCCGGCGCTCGACTATCAACCCAGCGACATGATGTTCATCTACACCGGCGGCACCACCGGCATGCCCAAGGGCGTGATGTGGGACCAGGGCGACATGTGGGCGATCCTGACGCGCGGCGGCGTCCTGATGGTCGATCCGCCGGAAAGCGTCGAGCAATGGCTCGACGCCATCCGTGCCGCCGAGGTGCGTCAGCGCGTGCTGGTCGGCCCGCCGCTGATGCACGGCACCGGCTTCCTCGGCGGCCTGATGGCGCTGGCACGCGGCGGCACCGTGATCACGCTGACCGATCGCAGCTTCCAACCGATCGAGGCGCTGGCGACCGCGCGGCGCTGGCAACCCGACAGCTTGATCATCGTCGGCGACGCCTTCGCGCGGCCGCTGCTGCGCGCGCTCGACGAGAGCGGCGATTCCGCGGCAATCGCCTCGCTGCGCGTCATGCTGTCGTCGGGCACGATGTGGAGCCCCGAGGTCAAGGCCGGTCTCCTCCGTCACAATCCGCTGATGGTGCTCGCCGACGCCTTCTCGTCGAGCGAGGCGCTCGGCATGGGCACCTCGTTCACCACCGCCGCCGACGCCGGCCGGCCGACGCGCTTCGTCGGCGACGAGGACACGCTGGTGCTCGACGAGGACATGCGGCCGGTGGCGCGCGGGTCGGGGCAGATCGGTCGCGTGGCGCGCGGCGGGCTGCTGCCGCGCGGCTATTACAAGGACGCCGAGAAGACCGCGCGCACCTTCGCCGAGGTCGACGGCAAGCGCTATTGCCTCGCCGGCGATCAGGCGATGATCGAGGACGACGGTACGATCATCCTGCTCGGTCGCGGCAGCCACTGCATCAACAGCGGCGGCGAGAAAATCTTCCCCGAGGAGGTCGAGGAGTCGTTGAAGACGCACCCACTCGTCGAGGATGCGCTGGTGTTCGGCGTCGCCGACGAGAAATGGGGGCAGGCGGTGACCGCGGTGGTCGAGGCGCCGGGCGCCGATCCGACGGCGCTGATCGCGCATGTCCGCGCCCACCTTGCCGGCTACAAGGCCCCCAAGCGCGTCGTGCTGGTGGCGAGGGTGCCGCGCGCGCCCAACGGCAAGGCAGATTATGCCGCCGCCAAGGCGCTCGCCAGCGAAACCGAAGCGGCCTGACCGTTCAGCGCAGGACCGTCGCGAACACCGCGTCGCTGCCATCTGTACCCGTCGCGGGCGGCAGGCCGGTCAGGCGGCGCAGCAACGCGTGCACGTCGGGATTGTCGAAGGTGGGCAGCGTTCGGCCGGACACGAACGCCGGCCCGTGCGCGACGAACAGCGCCGCCATCTCGGGTACGGCGCCGTCATAGCCGTGCGCGCCGCCGTCGAAGGCGGTGCCGCTCTTGTCGACCACCTGCCAGCCTACCTCGGCAAGGCAGAGGTAGGGCGGCACGCGCGGATGGCGGCCATAGTGCAGCCGCGCCGGGATCTCGGCCTTGCGCCAGCATTCCATGTGCGGATGCGGCTTGAGCAGCGCCGCCTCGACCGCCGCCTCGCGGCCCGGGGTCGCGACGATGCCGGCATAGGGGCCGGTCTCGATGGCGCGATAGTCGCCGGCGGTCAGGAGGGTATCGAGCGCCACCGCCCGGTCGCGGCTCACCGCCGCCATGCCGTGATCGGCGACGATCACCAGATTGGCGGGCTGGCGCAGCTCGGCGAGGCCGGCGACGAGCGCGCCGATCGCGGCATCGACCTCGGCGATCGCCTTGTCGGTCTCGCGATGATCGGTCCCGCGCTCGTGCCCGACGGTATCGACCGCCTCGAAATAGGTGGTGAGCAGGCGCGGTCGCGTCGCCGGTGGCCGCCGCAGCCAGTCGATCAGCGTGGCGACGCGCTGCGTGGTGCCGATCTCCTCATAATATTGCAGGAAATCCTGCGGCCGCGTGCCGCCGGCGATCTTGTAGGGCCAGTCTGCCGCCTTGGTGCCGCCGATCGCGACGATCGACCCCGGCCAGAACATCGTCGCGGTGCGCACCCCGGCCTTTTCGGCGTCGACCCAGATCGGTACCGCGCCGTTCCACCACCACGGATCGTCGCTCGCCATGGTGAAGACGTCGGTCCGCCCCTCCACCTCGATGCGATTGGCGACGATGCCGTGGCGGTCGGGACGCAGGCCGGTGACGAGCGTCCAGTGATTAGGAAAGGTCTTGCTCGGAAAGGACGGGCGCATCGCCGCGCGCACGCCCTCGGTCGCCAGCTGCGACAGATGCGGCGTGATCCCGCGATCGAGATAGTCGGCGCGGAAGCCGTCGAGCGAGATCAGGATGGTCACCGGCGCGCGCGATTCCACCGCGATCGTCGGCGCCGCACGGTCGGCCGGCGCCGCACAGGCGTGCAGCGTCAACAGGGCAAGGGCCAGGGTCAGGAAGCGCATCGCCCGGCTATTCCAGCATTGCGCGACGAAAATGTGACCGAGCGGCCCGGTCGATCGGCGATGCGCCAACGCGAAGGGGCGGCCCGCGCCTGGCGGACCGCCCCTTTCGCAAGCTCGACGGCTCGGCGCTTACTTCTTGCCGAGCGACAGGCCAGCGAAGCGCTTGTTGAACTGGGCGACGCGGCCGCCCTCGGACAGCTTCTGCGTGCCGCCGGTCCACGCCGGATGCGAGGTCGGATCGATTTCGAGCGTCATGGTGTCGCCCTCCTTGCCCCACGTCGAGCGCGTCTCGTAGCTGTGGCCGTCGGTCATCACCACCTTGATGGTGTGATAGTCGGGGTGGATGCCCTGCTTCGCCATGATCATCGTTCCTTTGCGCGGCCGGTTCCGACCGGCCTGAAAACAAGAGCGCGCGACATAGCGAACCAAGGGCGATTGCACAAGCTGCGGTTGCTGGCGTAAGTGTCGCGCCGACGGTGCTCCCGGGAACGGGAGTTAAATGGGAAGTCCGGTGGAAGACCGGCGCTGTGCCCGCAACTGTAAGCGTCCCGTTCGGGGACGTGAGCCAGAAAATCAGCCGTCACGTCGTCCACACCCGGCCGGGTCCAGCCATCGGTGTGCGGCGAGCCCTGCCCGTTACGCGGGTGGGTGACTCCGTTGCGACGACAGTTGAGCGTTCGCAAAGGAGCCATTGATGAATCTAATTTTTCTCGCCGCAGCAGCGGCCGTTATCGATCCCGCCATCGTCGTCACCGCGGCGCGCGAGCCGGTGCGGTCCGATCTATCGGGCAGCGCCATCTCCATCCTCGACCGCGAAACCATCGACGCCGTCGGCCTCCCGCAGGTCTCCGACCTGCTTCGCCTCGCGCCGGGCGTCTCGGTGTCGCAGTCGGGTCCGCTCGGGTCGCAGACGCAGGTCCGCCTGCGCGGTGCCGAATCGAACCACACGCTGGTGTTCGTCGACGGGATCGAGGTCAACGACCCGGCGGCGAGCGGCGACTTCCGCTTCGAAACGCTGCTGTCGGACGGCATCGAGCGCATCGAGATCCTGCGCGGGCCGCAGTCGGCGCTGTGGGGATCGGAGGCGATCGGCGGCGTGGTGAGCGTCACCACCCGCGTGCCGGACACCACTTCGCCGGTGTTTGGCCATGCCGAGGCCGGCTCGTTCGGCACCTACCGCGCCGGAGGCGGCCTCTCGATCGGCGACGACACGGGCGGCATCGTCGCGCAGGCCGATCATGCGCAGTCGCGCGGCATCGATACCTTCGGGCTGGGCGGCGAGCGCGACGGCTACGAGAATCTCACGCTGTCGGTGAAGGGCGTCGCCAAGCCCTCCGCTGCGAGCGAAGTCGGCGCCGTCGTTCGCTACACCAGCGCCGAGAGCGAGTTCGACGGCAGCGACCCGGTCACCTTCCTGCGCGCCGACACGCTCGACGAGACGCGGATCCGGCGTCTCGCGCTGCGCGGCTACGGCCAGCTCGGCCTGCTCGACGACCGCTGGACGCACCGCGTCGAACTCCAGCATCTCGACAGCGACAACATCAACCGCGACGGGCCGACCTACCTCAACCGCTCCGACGCCACCCGCCTCAAGGCGATCTACCAGAGCTCGTTCGAGGCCGGTCCGCACCGTCTCACCGCCGCCTTCGAACATGAGAAGCAGAAATACCGTGCCGACGACAATGCCTTCTTCGGCGGCACCAACCAGCGGCAGAGCCGCGAGCAGAACAGCCTGGTCGGCGAATATCGGCTGACGCTGACCGATCGCTTCTCGGCGACGGCCAGCGTGCGCCGCGACGACAACGACCGCTTCGCCAATGCCACGACCTGGCGCGCCGCGGCGGCGGGGCGACTCGGCGGCGGCTTCCGCGCGCATGCCAGCTACGGCGAAGGCGTCACCGACCCGACCTTCACCGAGCAGTTCGGCTTCTTCCCCGGCTCGTTCGTCGGCAACCCCGATCTGAAGCCGGAGAATTCGCGCGGTTTCGACGCCGGACTGGGCTGGGGCGATGAGACGCTGGCGCTCGACGTCACCTGGTTCAGTGCCGATCTGAAGGACGAGATCGTCGGCACCTTCGATTCGGTCACCTTCCTGTCGGGGGTGGCCAACGCGACGGGCAAGAGCCGGCGCGACGGCGTCGAGGCGTCGCTCGACGCGAAAGCAACCGACTGGCTGCGCCTCGCGGCAAACTATACCTGGCTCGATTCCGTGCAGGGCCAGGTCGCCGGCACCGCACGCCTCAAGGAGGTGCGGCGCGCGAAGCACAGCGGCTCGCTCACCGCGATCGCCGACCTCGAGCGGCTGACGCTGGCGGCCAGCGTCGCCTATGTCGGCAAGCGCGCCGACACCGACTTCGACACCTTCAGCGCCGTCACGCTCGGCGACTATGCGCTGGTGACGCTATCGGGCCGGTATCGCCTCAGCGAGTCGATCGAGCTGACCGCGCGCGTCGAGAATGCCGGCGACGCCGACTATGAAGACGTCTTCGCCTATCGGACGCCGGGCCTCGCGGCCTATGGCGGGCTGAAGCTGCGGTGGGGACTCTGATCCGCCGCCTCGTCGGACTGGCGGCGCTTCTCGCGTCGCCGGCCACGGCGGCGCCGCAGCGCGTGGCGTCGCTGAACCTGTGCACCGACGAGCTGGTGCTGCTGCTCGCCGACAGGGCGCAGCTGGCATCGGTCACCAAGCTCGGCGCCGACGCGCGCGAGACCCGGCTCGCGCACCGCGCCGCCGGCCTCCACCGCAACAACGGTCGCATGGAATCGGTGGCGGGGCTGGTTCCCGATCTCGTCATCACCGGCGGCGGCGCCAACCGCTATGCCGCCGAGATGGCGCGCCGCATGGGAACGCGCGTCGTCGACGTGCCGCCACCCACCACGATCGACGAGTTGCGCCGCAACGTACGGAGCGTCGCCGCAGCGCTGGCGCAGCCGGCGCGTGGCGAAGCGGTAATCGCTCACCTCGACGCGCGGCTCGGCGCGGTGCCGGCGCGCCAGCGGAGCGCGGTGCTGCTCTCGGGGGGCGGCTACACGGTTCGTCCCGACGGTCTGTCCGCCGGACTGGCGCGCTACGCCGGTCTCGTCCAGCAATCCTATCCGTCCGACCGCGTCGCGCTCGACCGCCTGCTTGCCAATCCGCCCGAGGTGATCGTCATCAGCCGGTACCGCGCCGGCCAGGCCTCGCTGCACCAGATGTGGCTGGCGCATCCCGCGCTGAAGCGCCTGCCCGCCAGCACCCGCATCGTCGAGATCGACGGCCGCTCGTGGACCTGCCTCGGCCCGCTGATCGCCGACGAGGTCGCCCGGTTGCGCCAGCGGCTTCAATGACTTCGCGTATTCTCAATATCTTGCTGGCTGTTCTTGCCACGCTGCTGGCACTCGCATCGCTGCTCTGGGCGCCGGGCGAACTGGTCGAAGTCAGCAAGCGCGCGCCCGATGTGGCGCGCGCGATCCTGATCGAACTTCGCCTGCCCCGGATGATCCTCGGACTGGCAATCGGCGCGGTCCTCGGCCTCACCGGTGCCGCGCTGCAAGGTCTGCTCCGCAACCCGCTGGCTGCGCCCGACGTGCTCGGTTCGAGCACGGGCGCGGCATTCGGCGCGGTGCTCGCGAGCTATTATCTCGGCATCGGCGGCACGCTCGGGCTGGCGCTCGGCGGGATGACCGGCGCGGTGACCGCGCTGCTGCTCCTGCTGCTGCTCGCCGGACCCGCCGCGACGACGGCGTCGCTCATCCTCGCCGGCGTCGCGATCTCGGCGCTCGCCTCGGCGCTGACCAACCTCGCGCTCAGCCTCGCTCCCTCGCCCTTCGCGCTCTACGATGTGCTGTTCTGGCTGCTGGGATCGCTCGCCGACCGCAGCCTCGACCATGTGCTGTTCGCGCTGCCGCCGATGATCGTCGGCGGCTGGCTCGCGCTGAGCACCCGCCGCGGCATCGACGCGCTGGCGCTCGGCGAGGAGGTCGCGAGCAGCCTCGGCCAGAATGTCGCCGCGATGCGGATGAAGATCGTCATCGGTACCGGGCTCGCGGTCGGCGCCGCCGTCGCCGTGGCGGGCGCGATCGGCTTCATCGGGCTGGTGGTACCGCATCTGGTGCGGCCCTTCGTCGGGCACCGCCCCGGCGCCGCGATGATCCCCAGCGCGCTGGCGGGCGCCTGCCTTCTCACCGCCGCCGACCTGTTCGTGCGCGTGCCGATCGCCGGCCAGGAACTGAAGCTCGGCGTCGTCACCGCGATGCTCGGCTGCCCCTTCTTCCTGTGGCTGATCCTGCGCGGCCGCGCCCGGGCCGCGTCGTGACCGGTCTCGTCGCCACCGGACTCGCGCGGCCGCCGATGCTGCAGCCGACCTCGCTTGCGCTTCGGCCCGGCGAGGTGCTCGGGCTGATCGGGCCCAACGGCTCGGGCAAGACCACGCTGCTGCGCGCGCTCGCCTCGCTCAGCGCCGGGCCCGGCCGCGTTACGCTCGACGATACCGACGTCCGCGCGCTGCCGGCGCCGGTCCGGGCGCGCCGCATCGCCTATCTGCCGGCCGAGCGCGAGGCCGGCTGGCCGATGCGGGTGCGCGACGTCGTCGCGCTCGGGCTGATGCCGTTCGGCGGCACGGACGATGCGGCGATCGACCGCGCGCTCGCGCTCGCCGACGTCGTCGGTTTCGCCGATCGCCGCATCGACCACCTCTCGACGGGCGAGCGCGCGCGCGTGCTGCTGGCGCGCGCGCTCGTCGGTCGGCCCGATCATCTCCTGCTCGACGAGCCGACCGCCAATCTCGACGCGCATCACCAGCTGGCGATCCTCGACGCGCTGCGCGGCGAGGCGGCGCGCGGCGCCGGCGTGCTGATCACGCTGCACGATCTCGCGCTCGCCGAACGCTGGTGCGACCGGCTGCTGCTGCTCGACGGCGGCCGCGCGATCGCCGACGGGTCGCCGCATGATGTCCTCTCTGAATCCCGATTAGGCGAAATTTTTCATGTGAGGCGTGCTGAATCGGGGTGGGAGCGCTGTTGAGCCGTCCTCGACGGGCGTCTATAGCGGGCTCCATGCCCACCCAAATCGGCTCGCCGGCGAGCCTTTCCGACCCGGATTTCAAGCGCAACGACGCCGCCATGCGCGATCTCGTCGCCGATTTGCGCGAAAAGTCGGCCCATATCGCGCTCGGCGGCTCGGCGAGTGCGCGCGACAAGCATGTCGGACGCGGCAAGCTGCTGCCGCGCGAGCGCGTCGAGCGGCTGCTCGATCCCGGCACCGCCTTCCTCGAGATCAGCCAGCTCGCAGCGCACCAGGTTTACGAGGATGACGTGCCCGCCGCGGGGATGATCGCCGGCGTCGGCCAGGTCGCGGGCCGCGCCTGCGTCGTCGTCTGCAACGATCCGACGGTGAAGGGCGGCAGCTATTATCCGCTGACGGTGAAGAAGCATCTGCGCGCGCAGGAGATCGCGCAGCAGAACCGCCTGCCCTGCCTCTATCTCGTCGATTCGGGCGGCGCCAACCTGCCGCGGCAGGACGAGGTGTTTCCCGACCGCGACCATTTCGGCCGCATCTTCTACAATCAGGCGACGATGTCGGCGCAGGCGATCTCGCAGATCGCCGTCGTCATGGGCAGCTGCACCGCCGGCGGCGCCTATGTGCCGGCGATGTCGGACGAGACGATCATCGTCCAGAACCAGGGCACGATCTTCCTCGGCGGGCCGCCGCTGGTGAAGGCGGCGACCGGCGAGGAGGTCAGCGCCGAGGATCTGGGCGGCGGCGACGTGCACACGCGTGTCTCGGGCGTCGCCGACCATCTCGCCGCCAACGACGCGCACGCGCTCGAGATCGCCCGCTCGATCGTCGCGACGCTCCCCGCCGCGCCGGCGCCCGACGTGGCGCTGAAAGCCTCGCGCGAGCCGCTGCTCGACCCGAGCGAGCTCTACGGCATCATCCCGGCCGACACGCGCACCCCCTACGACGTGCGCGAGGTCATCGCGCGCATCGTCGATGGATCCGAATTCCACGAGTTTAAGGCGCGCTACGGCGAGACGCTGGTCACCGGCTTCGCGCACATCCACGGCATGCCGGTCGGCATCGTCGACAACAACGGCATCCTGTTCTCGGAGAGCGCGCAGAAGGGCGCGCACTTCATCGAGCTGTGCTGCCAGCGCAAGATCCCGCTGCTGTTCCTGCAGAATATCTCGGGCTTCATGGTCGGCCGCCGGTACGAGAACGAGGGCATCGCCAAGCATGGCGCCAAGATGGTGATGGCGGTTGCCTGCGCGCAGGTGCCCAAGATCACCGTCGTGATCGGCGGCAGCTTCGGCGCCGGCACTTACGGCATGTGCGGCCGCGCCTATTCGCCCCGCTTCCTGTGGATGTGGCCCAATGCGCGGATCAGCGTGATGGGCGGCGAGCAGGCGGCGGCGGTGCTGGCGACCGTCAAGTCGGGCGGCTTCGCCTCGCCCAAGGAGGAGGAAGCCTTCAAGGCGCCGATCCGCGAGCAATATGAGAAGCAGGGCCACCCCTATTATTCGTCGGCACGCCTGTGGGACGACGGCGTCATCGACCCCGCCGACACCCGCCGCGTCGTCGCGCTGAGCCTCGCGACGGCGCTCAACGCGCCGATCCCCGAGACGCGCTTTGGCACGTTCCGGATGTGATGGGACCGGATGTGACGATGGCTGCGACTGACATTCAGACGAACGGAATGATCGATGCGTAAGGTTCTGATCGCCAATCGCGGCGAGATCGCGCGCCGGATCATCCGTACCGCGCATCGCATGGGGCTGGAGACCGTCGCGGTCTATTCGGAGGTCGATGCCGGTGCGCCGCACGTCCGCGAGGCGACGCAGGCGGTGCTGATCGGCCCGGCGGCGGCGTCCGAAAGCTATCTGCGCACCGACAAGCTGCTCGACGCGGCACGGCGGACCGGCGCTGACGCCGTCCACCCCGGCTACGGCTTCCTGTCGGAGAATGCCGATTTCGCCGACGCGGTGCGCGAAGCCGGGCTCACCTTCGTCGGCCCGCCGACGCAGGCGATGCGCATCATGGGCCTGAAGGATTCGGCCAAGAAGGCGATGAAGGCCGCCGGCGTGCCGATCACCCCCGGTTACCAGGGCGAGGACCAGTCGCTGATCCGATTGGAGCGCGCGGCGCAGGCGATCGGCTATCCGCTGCTGATCAAGGCGGTGGCGGGCGGCGGCGGCAAGGGCATGCGCCGCGTCGACAGCGAGAAGGAATTCGGCGACGCGCTGATCGCCGCCAAGCGCGAGGCCGACCGCTCGTTCGGCAACGACGGCGTGCTCATCGAGAAGCTGATCGCGCGCCCGCGCCACGTCGAGGTCCAGGTGTTCGCCGACAGCCACGGCAACGTCGTCCACCTGTTCGAACGCGACTGCTCGCTGCAGCGCCGCCACCAGAAGGTGATCGAGGAGGCCCCCGCCCCCGGCCTGTCGGACCGGCTGCGCCATACGCTCGGCATCGCGGCCGCCACCGCGGCGCACGCCATCGGCTATGAAGGCGCCGGCACCGTCGAGTTCATCGTCGACACCGACGCCAGCGACAAGGAGGGCGACCCGCTCTTCTACTTCATGGAGATGAACACGCGTCTCCAGGTCGAGCATCCGGTCACCGAGCTGATCACCGGCTTCGACCTCGTCGAATGGCAGTTCCGCGTCGCGCGCGGCGAACGGCTGCCGGCGCTTCAGGACGACATCCGCATCAACGGCCATGCCGTCGAGGCGCGACTCTACGCCGAGGATCCCGAGAGCGGCTTCCTGCCGTCGACCGGCACGCTGTCGCGGCTCGAGCTGCCGCAGGGCCTGCCCGGCGCGCGCGTCGACAGCGGCGTCGAGCCGGGCAACGCGATCACCATCCACTATGATCCGATGATCGCCAAGGTGATCGCGCACGGCGCCGACCGCAACGTCGCGATCGACCGGCTGGTCGCCGCGCTCGATGCCTGCGTCGTCGAAGGGGTGAAGACCAATCGCGCCTTCCTCGCGCAACTCGCCGATCACGCGGCGTTCCGCGACGGCGCGATCGACACCGGCTTCATCGCGCGCCACGCCGACGACCTTCGCCCGACCGCCGACGTCCCCGACCGCGTGCTGGCGCTCGCCGCGCTCGCCGTCGTCGCCGAAACCGATGCGCAGCCGCGCCATACGATGTTCGAACAGCTTGGCGGCTGGCGGCTCAACCTGCCGGCGCGCCGCCACCTCGACCTGTTCGTCGGCGACGAGGCGCCGCGCAAGGTGACGCTGGAGGCGATCGACGGCGCCTACCGCATCGGCGGGCTCGCCGAGGCCGTCTCGGGATCGGGCCGCTTCGTCGGCGGCGCGACCTTCGAGGCCGACGTCGACGGCGAACTGGTGCACGCGGTGGTGCTGCGCCACGGCAGCGACGTCGAGGTCCGCGTCGGCGGCCGCGCCTTCCGCATCGGCACGCAGCCGCCCAAGGCGGCGGCGGTCGGCGCCGGCGGTGGCGGCAAGGTCGTGGCGCCGATGCCGGGCCGCGTGCTCGGCGTGTTCGTCAAGCCGGGCCAGAAGGTCGAGGCGGGCGACCGCCTGCTGGTGCTCGAGGCGATGAAGATGGAGCACCGGCTGACCGCCTCGGGCGCCGGCACCGTGGCGAGCGTCCAGGCGGCCGAGGGCGACCAGGTCGCCGAAGGCACGCTGCTGATCGAGATCGAGTTGGAAGACAAGAACTAGATCGTCATCCCCGCGAAGGCGGGAATCCATAAGCCGAAGCCTCGGGGAATGGCTCCCCGCCTTCGCGGAGATGACGAACAGATGGGAAGAGAGCGAGCGCCATGACCCTGTCCACCCTCCGCTTCGACCACGGCGAGGAAATGGAGATGCTGCGCGACAGCGTGCGCGCCTTCGCCCAGGCCGAGATTGCGCCGCGCGCCGCCGAAATCGACGCCACCAACAGCTTCCCGCGCGACCTGTGGCCCAGGCTCGGCGAGCTCGGCCTGCACGGCATGACCGTGCCCGAGGCCGACGGCGGCACCGGGCTCGGCTATCTCGCGCACGTCATCGCGATGGAGGAGATCAGCCGCGCCTCGGCGAGCGTCGGTCTCTCGTACG
>JASBUR010000020.1 GCA_030147805.1 Sphingomonadaceae bacterium | reverse complement strand
AGATCCGCCGTCTTCACGCCAGCCTCATGCTCGCGCAGCACACCAATGATCTGCTCTTCGGTAAATCGGCTTCGCCGCATCGCTCGTCTCCATCTGACGAGCTAACTTACCAATGGCATGAATTCCGGGGAGCAGGTCATTCGCCGCCTTGCGCCAAAAACGCGTTCGTTAAATCTGTCAGTTTTTCGTTGGGAGTGCTGTCTAAAACGATGAGAACTGGAACATACCCGCTTTTTCGGCAATCAATTGGAAAATCCAGCTCTTCGCCCCACCGGCCCTGACCCGAGGCTGCGATTGTCATGCGGATTTTGATCTCATAGGCCCGATCGCCGAGCACACAATCGACCTGACGGCCTTTTCGCTCATCTCTGTGGCGTTTCACCGGGCTGCGGTTCGACGGAGTGGGCGTGCCGCCGACGGCATTGGCGATCACTGGTTCGAACAAGTAGCCCGTTTCCTGCCCCGCTCGATTATCAATGTCGAAGAACCATTTACGCCAGAGCAAAAAGCTTACAAGGGCGCTGGGCGATAATTTTCCGTATTGCAGAAGACCGCGCGGCCCAACCTGCTCTAATGTTGGAATTGCTTGGGTCTCAAGGATCATCTCATATTTCAGGCGTGCTTTATGCAATGAGGAGAGACACGCAAAGTACATATCGCCATCAGGATTTCTTTCGAGCAAGCGCTCGAACAGCGGTAGCGGCGCAACTCCATCGAATGCGAGCTGGTCAACTTCTCCGGGAGTAAAGAATTCTGGAACTCCGCCGGAGAACTCTGGAAAAAAATCAATCAGATCTAGATCGGCGGCAATTCGCGCGATTAGAAATGCACATGCAGCATCAGTGAGCCGAACGGCTTGGCCGCCAGAGCCGAGCGCCCGTGCCTTTTCCCAAACACTGCGTTGCGTCTGGCTTAAAGGCATAATTTTTCCTGAGCCCCGCTCTTAAATTTCTCGTTCACCGCTGACACTACGTTCTGAAGGATGGGGCTCATACCATTCGAGGATGTTGGCACAAAACTAAGCAGTCCCCCGGTGCCGGCCTCAAGTTTGGCCTCGCTTAAGTCGGATAGCAAATTGCGCGCAATTGCCTCCGCTAAGCGGGGGGGGACCGCATTGCCTATCATCTGCATTTTTTCGCCCTGCGTCCCAGCGAACTCAAAGTTGTCCGGGAAAGTTTGAAGCCTAGAACATTCGCGGATCGTAAGTGGGCGATCCTCGACGGGATGTACAAACTCCCTGAGTGCCCCACCAGTGATTGCCTTTGACGGCTCCATAGCAATCAGTCGCCGAAGGCCGGATGGCGCGCCACCACGACGTTCAGTCGGTGTACCGTCGCTTACCCTTCGGTTTGCACGTTTCCCGAAGCTTTTGTGCCAGTGTTCCTCAGGTAAATCTCGCATGCTCTGGCCTGGCTTCAGCAGCTTCGCCCTCGCTTGATCTGCCTCACTGAATGCACTGAACCAGTGCTCAGTTGGGATCGTAGTCCCTTTGCGGGATCCTGCAGGTGGCAAGCCGTCCGTCGCGTCCCCGAATGAAGGCGAAAACGGAAGATGATGACCGTTTAAAAGCGAAGCTCCGGGCGCTCCTAAGGTGGAGTGGGTGTGCATAGGGAAAGAGGGGGACCAACCGAGCCCCCCAATTGCTACGACCCTTTTTCGGTGCTGCGGGACTCCAAAGTTGGAAGCGTTTATCTTTCGGAGATGAATGCGGTAGCCGGCCTCAATTAGCGGTTCCAGCAGCTCAAACACGTATTTGCCGCCGGCCCCGGTCAAGAAGCCTTCCACATTCTCAAACACAAATGCGCGTGGCTTCTCGCGCACGACCAGCTGCGCGAACACCGAAATCAAGGTGTTGCGGTCATCGTCGCTCTTTCTCATTCCAGCCGAGGAGAAGCCTTGGCATGGCGGTCCACCCATTATGACGTCAGCATTCGGCAATGCTGACCCCGCGCTTAAGTCCGTCATTGTTATGGGGTGATTGAAGTTGCGGCCGTAGGTTTCGACGGCCGGTTTCCAACTGTCCAATGCGCAGGCAATCTCGAAGCCCGCTTGATCGAAGCCGTACGACAGGCCCCCGCATCCCGCGAAAAGGTCCACTACGGTAAATCGTCCCACAAATTCCCCGCTCAACTTAGAAGCCGAATGCGGCTTGCTCGATCCCGCGCGCTATTTCGCTTACCGTGAAGCTGCCCGGAAACGGCCGCAACCGCTGCTGCTCTGTATTACTCACATCGCGCCGTTGCATTTGTTGGCCGCGGCGAATGAAGGCTCCTGTACGATCTTGATAGCGCCCGACCTCCCGTATTCGCCTCTGTCGTGAGAATCGCATAGCTCGCCGGCCATTTATCTTCCCCGGCCCGCCAAATTCCAGCGAGATAAAACCAGTCGCCATCGACAAGCGTGCAGCGCCAGGTTCGCTCGCCCCGCCGGACGTGAAACTCCGACGCCGGCACCATATAGCGGGGGGGTGGAAACTCGCGCCCCTCCGATCGCACGAAGCGGAACGGTCGGACGCCCGGTCCCTTCGGTTGCAGGCACCACGCCAGCTCAACCGTCTCGATACTATGGCCCATCGGGCGCCTTGGGCGGCATCGCCAGGCCAACGATCGCGCCCTCGGCGCGGAGTGCCGGCGCGTCGATCCGCCAGCCGGCCCGGCGCATCTGGCGCACCATGATGAACGCCATCACATGCTCGGTCTGGTCCTTCCGCCGATAGAAGAGCTGGCGCATGTCCTGCGCGGTCTTCTCCAGCTGGCTGCTCACGAAGGCGATGATCGCCTCGTCGTCGAGTTGCTTCCGCGATTCGTCCATATCGGAACGAAAGCAGAACATATTCGGCGGCGAAAGCCCCCACGCGCATCGCGCGCCGACATTATGCCTCGGCCGGCCTTACCCCGCCGGCGTCGTCCCCGGCCCCTGCCGCGCACCCGCACGCGGGATGACAGGCTTGACGAACCCCGCCACATCGCGCCCCATGTCCCCGTCGGGAAAATCGCAAAAAGCGGCGGCAACATCAACGCGGAAGGGCGGTCACGCCCCCGGCTGTCCGCACGGACCGCATGTTGCGCCAAGGCCGAAGGCAGGGAGATGGCGAATGCCGTTCGCGACGCTCGACGGGGCAGAGCTTTATTATGAAATCGAAGGCGACACCGGGCCGTGGCTGATCTTCGCCCACGGCGGCGGGTCGAACCATCTGGTGTGGTGGAAGCAGGTCGGGGCGTTCCGCGATCGCTATCGCTGCGTCGTCTATGACGCGCGCTGGCACGGGCTGACGCGCGCCACCGGATCGCCCGATGAAGCCGGCGACACCGCCTGGCGCGACCTGCTCGGGCTGATGGACGCGCTCAAGATCGACCGCGCCTTCGTCAACGGCCATTCGATGGGCGGCGGCGCGGTGTCGGGGCTGGCGCTCAATCACCCGGCGCGCGTGCAGGGCGCGATCATGAGCGGCACCACCTTCGGCTTCCAGACCGCCGCGATGCAACGCTGGGCGGGCGAGATGCTCGACAAGATCCCCAAGGGCTTCCGCATCGAGGACAATACATACGCGCCCGATTTCGCCGCGCGCGAACCGGCGCTCCACTATCTCCACATGGCGATGCGCCGCTTCAATCCGCCCCGGCCGATCCCGCGCTATTCGAAGGGCTATCTCGCTTATTACGAAGCGATGCAGACGGCGCCGCCGCGCGACTATGCGGGGGTGAAGGTGCCGTTCCTCTTCGTGCTCGCCGAGCAGGATACGCTGCAGGTGCCGTGGCTGGTCGAGGCGACCGCGCAGGCGGTGCCCGGCGCGAAGCTCGCCCGCATCGCCAATTCGGGGCACGGCATGCAGGTCGAACAGCCCGAGGCCTATAATGCAGCGCTGGCGGAGTTCCTCGATGCGCACCGGGGCTGAGCGGGGGCAGGCCGGCCCGAGCCGGCGCGACGTCACCGCGCTGCTGCTGGCGGCGCCGCTGTGCGTCGCGGCGCGAACGCCGCCGCCGGTGGATGAGGAGGCGCTGCGGCAGGCCCACGCGTTCACCTTCGGGCTGGGCTGACCTCCGGCTACCCCGGCGCCGTCCCCGGCCGCAGATAGCCGAACATGTGCGCGACATAATCGGCCTTCCCCAGCGGCACGCCCTGCGCGCGGAGGATCGAATAGGCGGCCATCAGGTGGAAGTAGAATTGCGGCAGCGCCCAGTCGCGCGCGTATTGCTCGGGCGTGAGGTCGAAGATCATGCCGTTGGGGAGCGCATGCGCGATCGGCGCCGCCGGGTCGGCGTCGAGCGCGCCCGGGGCGAGGCCGTCGAGCAGCGCCAGCGTCTCGGCGATCCGCGCGCGGGCGTCGGCGAGCGCGCCGGGCGCCTCGCCGCCGGCGCGGCCCTCGTCGAGCAGCGCCGCGACCGACGCGGGCAGGTCCTGCCGCTGCAGCCGGTGCACGCCCTCCCACACCTGGACGCAGGCGAAGCGGACCTGAGTCGCCAGCGGGAACATGTCGGGGGCGAGGCGCGCGGCGAGCAGCGCGTCGGCGCCGCCGGCGGGCGGCTGGCCTTCGGCCTTGTCGAGCCAGCGCGCCAGGGTGCCGAGCATCTGGCGCCAGGTGGGAACGAGGAGATCGGTGAGCGACATCGGCGGGGGGCTTTCGGTCGGGGGCGTCGCCCTTGCCCTCCCACGCCGGCGCCCGATTTGTCGAGACGGTCGTTGCGGTGGCGGCTGGCGGGGCGGCGCGAAGGCGGTTGCCGGCGGGGCGGTCGGGCCTCTAGGAGCGGAGCGGCAACGCAGCAGGAGCGGGCGCCCGATGTGCAACGCCTACAAGCTCGCGGTCGACGCGGCGACGATCGCCGACGGCTTCGCCGCGGTCGGCATCCGCCTCGTCTACCCCGAGGGCATTCCCAATATCGCGGCGCGCGCCGACATCCGCATCACCGACGGCGCGCCGATCGTGCGCGCGGCGGGGGCGGACGGCGGCGCCGCGCTGGTGCAGCGGCGCTGGAGCTGGCCGGGGCCGGGCGGCAAGCCGGTGTATAATTTCCGCTCCGACGGGCGCGAGTTCGGGGCGGGGCGCTGCCTGATCCCGGTCGACGGCTTCTACGAATATACCACGCCCGCCGACCCGAAGAAGAAGCGCAAGGACAAGTGGCTGTTCACCCGGCCGGGCGAGGCGCTGTTCTGCATCGCCGGGCTGTGGCGGAGCGATCCCAATGTCGGCGAGGCGTTCACCATGCTGACGATGCCGCCCGGGCCCGACGTCGCGCCCTTCCACGACCGGCAGGTCGCGGTGCTCGACCGCGCCGCCTGGGCGGGCTGGCTCGACCCGGCGGTGCCGGCGCGCGAACTGCTGCGGACGCTGCCGGCGGGCAGCCTGGCGGTCGAACAGGTCGGCTAGGCTCACCATTTCGGCGCGGCGCGCGAGGCGCGGCGCTGCGTCTCGCGCGCGTCCTCGGCGCGGCGCAGCCGCTCGAGCTGTTCCAGCTGTTCGTCGCGGCTCCACTTCAGCCACTGGCTGATCGACACGCCGCGCGGCGGCGTCAGCATGCCGGCTTCGAGCCGCAGCGTGCGCACCCCGCCCGGCGGCGCATATTCGAGCCGGCAGCCGCGCTTGCGGCACGCGGTGCAGCGCAGCCGCGCGCTCAGCGTCTCGCGGTCGGTCGACAGCTGCCAGCATTGCGCGATGGTGATGAGCGTCAGCCGCTCGACGACGACCTCGCGGCCGCAGGCGCGGCAGATGATCGCGAAATCGGCCTGATACTGCGCGGCGTCGTGCAGCGTGCGGAAGCGGATATTATGCCCCATCGTCGGCCTTCGGCGGCATCGCCCGGCCGACGATCGCGCCCTCGGCGCGGCGCACCGGCGCGTCGATCCGCCAGCCGCGGCGGCGCATCTGGCGCACCAGGATGAACGCCATCACCTGCTCGGTGCGGTCCTTCCGCCGGTAGAACAGCTGGCGCATGTCCTGCGCCGTCTTCTCGAGCTGGCCGGCCACGAAGGCGATGATCGCCTCGTCGTCGAGTTCCTGTCGCGATTCGTCCATGCGGGAACGAAAGCAGAACATCGGCGACGACGATAGCCCCGCCGCGGCGGCGGCGCGCGATTTGCGGTGGCCGGTGCGGGCGGGCGCAGGGAACGCCGGCGGCGCTTCCAGGTTATGTGTCCGTTGTGTTGCGTCTGGTTTCCTCCGAAGCCGGCGACGGCGGTGCGGCCCCCCTCCCGTCCGCGCCGCCGCTTGCGCCGGTCCCGCTGTGGCAGGCGCTTGCCGAAGTGCGCCGCGGCCGCCGCGAACGCGCGGCGCATGCCGCGGCGCTCGACGCGCTCGCGCAGGCCCCGACGGGCGACGGCCACCCGGTGTTCGTCATCCCCGGCTTCCTCTCCGACGCCACGATCACCGCGCCGCTGCGCGCCTTCCTGGCGCGGCTCGGCTACGAGGTTCACGACTGGGGGCTCGGGCTCAACCTCGGCCCGCGCACCGCCGGGCGCCGCGGCGAGCGGCTCGCGGCGCATTTCGCTTCGCTCGCCGCGGCGCACGGGCAGCGGATGAGCGTAATCGGCTGGAGTCTCGGCGGCATCATGGCGCGGCAGCTGGCGCGGCGCGCGCCGCAGCATGTGCGCCGCGTCATCACGCTCGGCGCGCCGTTCACCGGCGATCCGCGCGCCAGCAGCGTCGCCGGCCTCTACCAGCTCGTCGCCGGCCAGCGCTTCTCGCACCCCGACTTCCAGGCGATGCTGCGCGCCAGCCGGCGGCCGCCGCCGGTGCCCGCCACCTCGATCTTCTCCCGCGCGGACCGCATCGCCGCCTGGGAGTGCTGCCAGGAGCCGGCGGCGCCGCACACCGAGAATATCGAGGTCGACGGCAGCCATGGCGGGCTGCTCGCGCACCCGCAGGCGCTGCTCGCCATCGCCGAGCGGCTGGCGCTGCCCGAGCCGCTGGGCGCCCAGCTCCCCGACGAACCGGCGACGAGCTGGTGGCAGCTGCTCGGCGGCTGGGTGGCGGCGCAGCAGGTGCGCGCTTAGCGCGGGCAGGGCGCGATCAGGCTGCTTCCAGCACGCGCGTCTCCCCAATGCCGTCATGCCGCGGCTTGACGCGGATTTCGACATCATGGCCGAGCTTGCGAAGCCCTTCGGTAATGTAGGTCTCGCTGATGCCGTCGAACCGTCCCCGAAGGATCTTCGACAGCTTCGGCTGGGGAATGCCCATGCGCGCCGCCGCGGCCGTCTGCGTCAGCCCCATCTCGCGCATGCTGCGCTGGAGCGCGGCGGCCAGCTTGGACTTCACCAGCCGCTGTTCGGCATCGGGGATGCCCAGATCCGCAAAGACGTTGCCGCTGGAGGTCGTGTGACCGGCCGTCATGTCAGTTTGCCTTCCTGTTCCGCTGGTCGGACTTCCGCTTCGTGGCCGCGAGCTGTTTCGCGGCCTTCAAACGGGCGTCGATGGTTTCCCTGTCGTGCCGGGGGACGGCGATACCGCGCGTGGACTTCTTCTGAAACGCATGGAGAACGTAAAGATCGTCGTCGATCCTGATGTTGTAGACGCAGCGGTAGGTGTCGCCGTCGTATCGCTCGATCAATTCGATGCTGGCGTCGAAGGGCTTGGCGTTGAGGTGCCGCTCGCCGATCTGCGCGAGATACAGGCCATGCCCGAACTCGCTGCGAACCGCTTCGGGCATCGCGATCAGGTCGTCCAGACGGCTCCCCATCCACTCGATCCTGCGCATCGCTCGCCTCGATCGACAGCAGGTCCGCATCTATACCTGTATGGGCATAAAATGCAAGCGGCGCGTGGTGCGACGGAGCCCCCTTAACGCCGCCGCATTAATCCGCCACACTCGTCCCAAGCAACATCGCCTTGGGGGCCGTATGGCAGAAGCCACATACACGCGCGTCGCGCTGGCCCGGCATATCGCCGGCGCGCCGACGCCCGACGATTTCCGCATCGAGACGGTGCCGATCCCGCCGCTCGCCGAGCATCAGTTCCTCGTCGCCAACGCCTATGTCTCGGCCGATCCGGGGACGCGTTCGCGGCTTTCGCCCGGCGCCAGCTATGCGCCGCCGCTGCCGCCCGGCGCCACGATCGACGGCTTTTCGGTCGGGCGCGTGGTCGACAGCCGCAACGAGAAATTTCCGGTCGGTACCTTGCTGACGCTCGGCGCCGGCGGCTGGGCGACGCATTCGATCTCGAACGGCCGCGGCTATGTCGCGGCGCTGCCTGACCTGGGCGTGCCGGCGACCGCCTGGCTCGGCGCGCTCGGCGTGCCGGGGATGACGGCCTATTTCGGGCTGAAGCGCGTTGCCGAGCTGCGCGCCGGGGCCCATGTCCTCGTCACCTCGGCGGCGGGCCCGGTCGGCGCGACCGCCGGGCAGCTGGCGAAGCACTGGGGCGCGGCGAAGGTCGTCGGGCTCGCCGGCGGCGAAGCGGGGCGGCGCTGGCTCGTCGACGAGGCCGGCTTCGACGCGGCGATCGACTATCGCGTGGCCGATCTCGACGCGCAGCTCGCCGCCGCCTTCCCCGAGGGCATCGATATCCTGTTCGACAATGTCGGCAACGCGATGATCGACCGGGTGCTGCCGCTGATGCGGCTGCGCGGGCGCATCGTCGTGTCGGGGATGGTCGCCGACTACAACCGCAGCGCGGCGGAGACGCCGGGGCTGCACAACACGCGCGAGTTCATCGGGCGGCGGCTGCGCATGGAGGGACTGGTGGTGTTCGACGATCTGCCCGCCTTCCCGGCGGCGCAGGCCGAGGTCGCGGGGCTGCTCCGCCTCGGCAAGCTCAAGACGCGCGAGGTCATCCGTGACGGGGTCGAGGCGCTGCCGTTGCTGTTCAGCGAGCTGTTCGCGCCGGGCAACGCCGACTTCGGGCGGCGGCTGGTGCGCGTGGGAGCGGGCGTATGAGCGGCGCTGGGAAGACCGGGCGGCTCGACGGCTACGAGCGTTTCGAGTTCAGCCGCGCCGGGCGTATCCTCACCGCGACGATCGCCGCGCCCGGCCCGGTCAACGGCGTCGACGCGCTGCTCCACGGGGAGCTGGCGCGGGTGTTCACCGACCTGCAGCAGGACCCCGACAGCGACCTCATCATCCTGACCGGCAGGGGCCGCGCCTTCTGCGCCGGCGGGGACTTCGACTGGTTCAGGGAGCAGATCGCCGACCCGTCGCTCTTCCGCGCCATCGGCTGGGACGCCAAGCGCATCGTCACCTCGCTGCTCGACGTCGAAAAGCCGGTCATCTGCCGGATGAATGGCGCCGCCGCCGGTCTCGGCGCCACGATCGCCTTGCTGTGCGACGTCATCGTCGCCGACGAGAAAGCGGTGATCGGCGACCCGCACGTCAAGGTCGGGCTGGTGGCGGGCGACGGCGGCGCGGTGATCTGGCCGCAGCTCATCGGCTTTGCCCGCGCCAAGGAGCTGCTGATGACCGGCGAGCTGCTGACCGCGACGAAGGCGGCGGAGATGGGGCTGATCAACCATGCGGTGCCCGCCGACGCGCTCGACGCCAAGGTCGCCGAGGTCGCGGCCAAGATCCTCGCCAACCCGCGCTGGGCGGTCAGGTGGACCAAGACGCTCGCCAACATGCCGCTGAAGGCGCTCGCCTCGCAGCTGATGGAGGCGTCGATCGGCTATGAGATGATGTCGAACGTGACCAAGGACCGCGCCGAGGCGGTGGCGGCGTTCATCGAGAAGCGCCCGGCGAAGCTGACGGGGGAGTGAGCGGGGTGCACGCCAAACCCCTCGCCCCAACGGGGAGAGGGAGGGGCCCGGCGCCAGCCGGGAGGGAGAGGGGGCGAGCGCGCCAGCACGAGAAGCTGCGCTCAAGCCCGCACGCCGGTCCCCCTCTCCCTCCCACTTCGTGGGCCCCTCCCTCCCCCCGGCGGGGGGAGGGCATATGAGCCAGACCTTCATCGATGAAAGCGAAGAGATTGCCGCGCTGCGCGAGCAGATCCGCCGCTTCGTCGCAACGCACGCGCCGCGCGAGAAGCGCATCGCCTGGGACAAGGCGCAGGCCTGGCCGCGTGCGGAATATGCCAGACTGAACGCGATGGGGCTGACCGGGCTCACCGTCGCCGAAGACTATGGCGGGGCGGGGCAGGACATCGTCGCGGCGGTGGCGGTGATCGAGGAGCTGGCCCAGGCGGGGCCGTTCTTCGCCGGGCCGTTCATCCACAGCGCCTTCTACGGCGGCATGAACCTGTCCGAGAACGGATCCGAGGCGCAGAAGGCCGAGTATCTGCCGCGGCTCGCCCGCGGCGAGCTGTTCTTCGCCTATGGGCTGTCCGAACCCAATGTCGGCGGCGACCTCGCCAGCGTCGAGACGCGCGCCCGGCTCGACGGCGACACGGTCGTCATCGACGGCGCGAAGCGCTGGTGCACCGGCGCCGACTGGGCGGACGTCATCTACTGCCTCGTCCGCTCGGGGCCCGCCGAAGACCGCTACCGCAATCTGAGCTTCGTGCTGATCCCGACCGACACGCCGGGGATCACCCAGCACGACATCGAACATTCCAATTTGCGCTACACCAAAAGCCAGGACGTCTATTTCGACGACGTCCGCGTGCCGGCTGCCAACATCGTCGGCGGCCCCGACATGTGGAATCGCGGCTGGGAGTTGCTCGCCGGCCGGGCGCTCGATGTCGAGAAGATCGAGATCTCCGCCTGCGCCTATGGCATCGCCCGCGCCGCGCTCGACGAGGCCTGGCAATATGCGAAGGAACGGGTGCAGTTCGGCAAGCCGATCGCGCAGCATCAGGCGATCCGCCACCGGCTGGTGACCGCGAAGACCAAGCTGCAGGCGTGCCGCCACATGCTCTACCATGCCGCCTGGCTGGCGAACGAGCGCCGGCCCTGCTCGGTCGAAACCTCGATGGCCAAGCTGTTCATCGCCGACACCGGCGTCGAGATCGCGCTCGCCTGCCAGCAGGTGATGGGCGCCTATGCGCTCAGCGACGCCTACGACATGGACCGCCATGTCCGCGACCTGCTCGGCATGCCGATCGTCGGCGGGTCGAGCGACATGCAGAAGAACAATCTCGCGAGCCTGCTGCGCCTATGACGATTCCGCACCCCGCCCCCCATCCGGCCGTCGCCGCCCTGGCGCCCGTCATCGCCGCCCGCGCCGAGGAGATCGAGGCGGCGCGGCGGCTGCCCGCCGACCTCGCCGCCGATCTCGCCGCCGCCGGACTGTTCCGGATGATCGTACCGCGCTCGCTCGGCGGCCTCGAGATGCCGCCGGCCGAGGTCGTCGCGACGATCGAGGCGGTCGCCGCGGCCGATGCCAGCACCGGCTGGTGCCTGATGATCGCCGCGACCACCGGGCTGACCAGCGCCTATCTGCCGCGCGCGGTGGCGGCCGAGGTGTTCGCCGACCCCAAGCTGATCACCGGCGGCGTCTTCGCGCCGATGGGCAAGGCGATCGCCGAGGGCGATCACTACCGCGTCAGCGGCCGCTGGAGCTGGGGGTCGGGCACCGCCAATTGCAGCTGGATCGTCGGCGGCGCGACGATCGTCGAGGACGGCGCTGTGCGGCTGCTCGCCAACGGCCAGCCCGATCACCGGATGATGATCTTCCCGCGCGACGAGGTCGAGCTGATCGACAGCTGGCATTCGGCGGGGCTGAAGGGGACCGGCTCGGGCGATTTCGCGGTGAAGGATGTGATGGTGCCGCGCGACCGCTCGGTGTCGCTGATCGTCGACACACCGGTCGAGACCGGGCCGCTCTACGCCTTTCCCGCCTTTGGCCTGCTGGCGCTCGGCATCGCCGGCGTCGCCAGCGGCAACGCCCGCAGCGCTTTGGATGAAGTGAAGGCGGCCTTGGCAAGCAAGCGCGCGCCCGGCGCCAAGCGCAGCGCCGCCGAGCGCGGCGCGGTGCAGGTCGAGATCGCCAAGGCGGAAGCCGCGCTCCGCGCCGCGCGCGCACTGCTCTACGCCAGCCTCACCGAGGCCTGGGCGCGCGCGCAGTCGGACGGCATAATCGACACCGCGACCCGCGCCGACCTCCGCCTCGCCGCCACGCACATGACGCGCACCGCCGCCGCCGTCACCCGCGACGCCTATGATCTGGGCGGCGGTGCCGCGCTCTACCTGTCCAACCCGCTGCAGCGCCGCTTCCGCGACGCGCACGCGATGACGCAGCACATGATGGTCGGCCCGGCGACCTACGAGCTGACGGGGCGGGTGCTGCTCGGGCTGGAGACCGACGCGTCGACGCTGTGACGGCGCGTCACTTATAGGCGATCGCCGCGCTCGCCGGCCCGGTCAGCGGCAGAATCTCGCAGCGCGCGAAGCCCGCTTCGAGGCACCAGTCGGTGAAGTCGGCGCCGGTGAAGTCGAAGGCGTCGCCGAACTCGATGAGCATGTTGAGCGACATCAGCAGCCCGAAGGCGTTCTCGCGCCGCTCGTCGTCGATGATGTTCTCGATCGCCACGAAGGCGCCGCCCTCGGGCAGTGCGCGATAGGCCTTGGCGATCAGCCGCTTCTTCTCCGCGAGGTTCCAGTCGTGGAGGATCATCCCCATGGTGATGAGGTCGGATGGCGGAAACTCCTCGGTGAGGAAGTCGATCGGCAGCGCCGCGACGCGCGACGACAGGCCGGCCGCGGCGATGCGACGCTCGGCGATCGGCGCCACCACCGCCAGGTCGTAACTGGTGCAGGCAAGGTGCGGGTGGCGCGCGGCGACGAGGCATGAAAGCTGGCCCGTCGCGCCGCCGATGTCGGCCATGCGCTGGTAGGGCGCGAAGTCGAAGCGCGCGGCGAAGGCTTCGAAATTGGCCATCGACACGCCGGTCATCGCGTCCATGAACTGCTCGAGCCGCGCCGGATCGGCGTAGAGCTCGTCGAACATCGGCTTGCCCGAATGCTTGACTTCGTTCTGCGGCTGACCGGTCTTCAACGCCGGGGTGAGGTCGGCCCAGAAGCGATAGAGCCGCGCATTGGCCATCTCGAGGATGCCGCCGACATAGGTCGGCCGGTTGCGGTCGAGATAGAGCGCGGTCTCGGGGGTATTGGCGTAACGCGCGGCGGACCCGTTGCCGCGCCGGTCGAGCAGGCGCGTCGCGACGAGCGCGTCGAGAAAGTCGAGCGTGCCGCGCGGATGGAGGCCCAGCCGCGCCTCGATCTCCGCCGCGCCGAGCGGCGCCGGCGCCAGCAGCGTGAACAGCCCCAGCTCGACGGCGCTCAGCAGCAGCTTCGACGACCAGAAGGCCATGCCGGCCTCGAGGAGGCGCGCGGGGGAGGGGACCCCGGCCTCGGCGGCGATGCTGCCGGCGTCATCGGTGCGATCGCGTGCGGTTTGTGCGTCGAACATCGTCAGTCTCCTTGGCCGGAAGCGGCTCGTCGCGGCTTTGGGGCTTGCGCGTGGAGCCTGGCGTGGGAGTCGCCGTGTGAATTGTCGGGGCCGGGCAGAACGGCTAATTTCCACGCATGGCGAGCGGGGACGGGCCGGCAGTCGAAGTGCAGCTGATCGGCGCGATGACGGTGCGTCGCGCCGGCATCGAGCTGCCGCTCCCGGCATCGCGCAAGACGCGCGCCCTGTTCGCCTATCTCGCCATGGCCGACGCCCCGGTACGGCGCGACCGGCTCTGCGACCTGCTGTGGGAGGTGCCCGACGATCCGCGCGGCGCGCTGCGCTGGAGCCTCAGCAAGCTGCGCGGCCTGCTCGGGCCGGCCGGCGGCGCGCTCCGCTGCGCGGACGACATCGTCCACCTGGTCCTGCCCGATGCCGCGGTCGACTGGCGGCGGCTCCGCACGCTCGTGCGCCAGGGCGTCGCGACCGCCGACGTCGATGCGCTGCGCGCCGTCGCGCTACCGGGCCCGCTATTGCCCGGCCTCGACCTTCCGCGCTGCGACCGCTTTCAGGCCTGGCTGGTGGCGCAGCGCGAGGACGTCCGCCAATGGCAGGCTGCGGTTTTCGCCGAGCTCAGTCGCCGCGACGTCGGCGCGGATGCCGCGCTCGACTTCGCCCGCCGGCGGGTCGAGGCCGACGCCGATAGTCCGGACGCCTGGGCGTCGCTCGTCGAACGGCTCGAGCGCTCGGGACGCGGCCGCGAGGCGGCCGAGCAGCGCCGCCTCGGTCAGCAGCGGCTTGCCGCGGCCGATCGGCCGATACCGGCGGCGCTGCGCCGCAGCACGCCGCCGGCGGTTGGCGAGGTCGAGGTCCGCTTCTGCCGCTCGGCCGATGGGACCGGCATTGCCTATTCGCTTTCGGGCGAGGGGCCGCCGATCGTCAAGATCGCCAACTGGATGACGCATCTGCAGCTCGACGCGCAGGGGCCGATCTGGCGCCACTGGATCGGCGAGCTGTCGCGCGGGCGCCGGCTCCTGCGCTATGACCAGCGCGGCAACGGGCTGTCGGATTGGCGGGCGAGCTTCGGGCTCGAGGCCGACGTCGCCGATCTCGAAGCGGTCATCGACGCGGCGGGGCTCGGGCAGTTCGACCTGCTGGCGCTGTCGGCGGGCGCCGCCGTCGCGATCACCTATGCGGTGCGCCATCCGGGCCGCGTACGCCGTCTCGTGCTGCTCGGCGGCTTTCCGGTCGGGTGGGCCGTGCGCGGCTCGGCCGAGGAGCGCGCGCGCCGCGAGGCGATGATCACGCTCAGCCGGGAGGGCTGGGACCAGGACAATCCCGCGTTCCGGCAGATGTTCACCTCGCTCTTCCTTCCCGACAGCAGCCCCGAGGTGCAGCGCTGGTTCACTGAGGTCCAGCGCAGGACCACTTCGGCGGAGAATGCCGCGGCGATCCAGCGCGTGACCGGCGAGGTCGACGTGACGGCGCTGCTGTCGCAGCTGTCGGTGCCGACGCTCGTCGCGCATTGCCGCGATGATGCCATGGTGCCGTTCGAGGCCGGCCGCGCGATGGCTCGCGCGATATCGGACGCGCGCTTCGTCGCGCTCGACGGGCGCAATCATGTGCTGCTCGAGGACGAGCCGGCCTGGGGGCGCTTTCTCGAAGCCCTGCGGGGCTTCCTCGACGGCTAGCGCGTCCTGCGCCTACTGGCGCAGGATCTTCGCCATCGGCCGGCCCCGGGCGAGCTCGTCGATCAGCTTGTCGAGGTAGCGGATCTCGCGCATCAGCGGCGCTTCGACCGCCTCGACCTGGACGCCGCACACCTTGCCGGTGATCAGCGCCCGCGCCGGGTTCATCGCCGGCGCGGCGGCGAAGAAATCCGTAAAGCTGGTGCGCTCGGCGATCTGCGCTTCGAGCTGCGGCTGCGAATAGCCGGTCAGCCAGCGGATGATTTCGTCGACCTCGGCGCGCGTGCGCCCCTTCTTCTCCGCCTTGGCGACATAGGCGGGGTATACCGCCGCGAAGGCCATGGCGTAGACACGATGCGTCATCACGTCCTCCCGAACGGCACGAGCTTGTTGTCGATATCATGCCCGATGTCGGCGCGGCCGAGCCAGGCGATGCCGGCGCGGGCACACCATTCCTCGGCGATCTGTTGCTCGCTGCGCACGAAGTCGGGGTCGTTCGGCGGTATGTCGCTGCACCGCCCGAGCTTCAGTCCCGCCACCCGGCGGATCATCGGGTCCGAGCTGAGGTGGAACAGCGCGCGGTCGATGCGGTACATATATTCGCCGACCTCCTCGAGCATCAGCACATGCCCCGACAGGTCCGGCGCCCAGGGGGTGCCGAGCAGGTGGCTCAGGATTGTGAGGTTGAACGCGACCGCCGGCGTCGCTCCGTCGACCGACGCCTCGACCGAGGCGGGGTCGCGCGTCGCCAGCCAGGCGAGCGATCGCCGCACCGCCGCCGCGCCGCCGTCGCGATTGATGTCGCCGGGCATCGGGCCGTGCGCCACCGTGCCGATCCCGGCGGCATAGAGCGCGCCGAGCAGGAAGCCGGCGTCGCTGTAGCCGAGATAGGTCTTGGCGCGCGCTGCGTCGGTGAGCCTTGGCAGGATTCCCTCGAGCGCGCGGTTCGAGCCATAGCCGCCGCGCGCGAACCACAGGGCGTCGAAGTCGGGGTCGTTGGCGCAGTCGACGAAGGCTTCGGCGCGCGCAGCGTCGGGGCCGGCGAAATGCCCGTCGCTCAGGAAGCATTGCGGATGGAAGACCAGCTCGACGTCGGGAAATTCCGCCGCGGCGAGCGCGCGCACCCGTTCGGCGGCGGCCTCGGGCAGGCGGCAGGAGGGGGCGGTGACCGCGATCCTCACCAGCGTTCGCTCCCGGTTGCGTGTCCCATATCGGCTCCCTACGGTCGCCCGATGATTCAGGCCAAGCGATGATTCAGGGCAACGAATATTTCTTCTGTGGCGTCGGAGGCAGCGGCATGGCGCCGCTGGCGATGATCGTCACCGCGCGCGGCGGCATCGTCGCCGGGTCGGACCGCGCGCGCGACCAGGGGCGGACGCCCGCGAAATTCGACTTTCTCGCGCGGCGCGGCGTCACGCTGCACCCGCAGGACGGATCGGGGCTGACGCGGCCCGAGCAGATTCTGGTCGTCTCGGCCGCCGTCGAGGAGACGATCCCCGACGTGCAGGCGGCGCGCCGCGTCGGCGCCGCCGTCGTCACCCGCGCCGAACTGCTGTCGGGGCTGTTCAACGCCGCCAAACTGCGGATCGGCGTGGGCGGCACCAGCGGCAAGTCGACGATCACCGGCATGACCGGCTGGATCCTCGCCGCCGCCGGGCTGTCGCCGACGATCATGAACGGCGCCGACATGAAGAATTTCATGACCGACGACGCGCCCTTCGCGAGCGCGCTGACCGGCGGCGGCGCCGCCTTTGTCAGCGAGATCGACGAGAGCGACGGCTCGATCGCGCGCTTCCGGCCCGGCATCGCGATCGTCAGCAACATCTCGATCGATCACAAGCCGATGGCGGAACTCCGCCAGCTGTTCGGCGATTTCGTTGCCGGTGCCGACACCGCGATCCTCAACCTCGACAATGACGAGACCGCCGCGCTCGCCGCGACGCTGCCGCCGGGCAAGGCGGTGACCTATGCGCTCGACCGCGGCGATGCCGATCTGGTGGCGCGCGCCCTCGCGCCGGCGCCCGACGGCGTGGGCTTCGAGGTGGTCGAGACGCCGACCGGTGCGGTGGCGCGCGTGTCGCTGCGTACGCCGGGGCGGCACAATGTCTCCAACGCGCTGGCGGCGCTCGCCGCGGCGCGGGCGGCGGGGGTCGAGCTGGCGACGGGAGCGCGGGCGCTCGCCGACTTCCGCGGCATCCGGCGGCGGATGGACGTCGTCGGCAGCGCCAAGGGCGTTACCGTCATCGACGATTTCGGGCACAACCCCGACAAGATCGCCGCGACGCTCGATACGCTGCACGGCTTTCCCGGCCGGCTGCTGGTGATGTTCCAGCCGCACGGCTTCGGGCCGCTGCGGCTGATGCGGCAGGAGTTCATCGATGGTTTCGCGACGCATCTCGGCGAGGACGACGTGCTGCTGATGCCCGAACCGGTCTACTTCGGCGGCACCGTCGATCGCAGCATCGGCTCGTCGGCGATCACCGAGGGCGTGGCGGCGCGCGGGCGGCAGGCCGAGGCGCTGCCCGACCGCGCCGCCTGCGGCGACCGGCTGATCGAACTGGCGCGCCCCGGCGACCGCGTCGTGGTGATGGGCGCGCGCGACGACACGCTGTCGCTGTTCGCCGCCGATCTGTTGCAGCGGCTGTGAGGCGCGCGCTCCTCGCCGCGCTGGCGTTCGCCGCGCCCGCCGCCGCGCAGCCATCGGCGCCGACCGCCGAGACGATCGTCGTCACCGGGCGCAGCCTGCCGACGCCCGCCGGCGCCGCCGCCTATGGCACGACGCTTATCGACCGCGGCCGGCTGACCGGCGAGGCGAGCGGGCGGCTCGAGAATGCGCTGCGCGACGTCGCCGGCTTCCAGCTGTTCCGCCGGTCGGACAGCCGTGCCGCCAATCCGACGAGCCAGGGTGCGACGCTGCGCGCGCTCGGCGGCAACGCCTCGAGCCGCGCGCTGGTGCTTCTGGACGGCGTGCCGCAGCTCGATCCCTTCGCCGGCTGGGTGGCGTGGCCGTCGCTCAGTCCCGAACGACTCTCCGCGGCGCGGGTGACGCGCGGCGGCGGCGCCGGGGCGTTCGGCGCCGGCGCGGTCGCCGGCACGATCGAGCTGTTCAGCGCCGACGCCGACGAGCTTCGCCCCTTCGCCAGCCTGTCCTACGGCAGCCGCGAGTCGGTGGCGGCGGCGGCAGGCGGCGGCGCCCGGCTCGGCGACGGCTTCGTCACCGCGACGGCGCGCTACGACGAGAGCGACGGCTATTATCTCGTGCCCGAACGCCAGCGCGGCGCGGTCGACGTGCCCGCCGACTATCGCTCGTGGAGCGTCGCGCTGCGCGCCGTCACCGCGGTCGCCGACGACGTCGAGCTGCAGGCGAGCAGCCAGGCGTTCGACGACGCGCGGCGGCGCGGGCAGGTCGGCGCCGAATCGGGCAGCCGCGGCGCCGACGCCAGCGTGCGGCTGATCGGCCGCGGCGACCTGCCGTTCGAGGCGCTCGCCTATGTCCAGGCGCGCCGCTTCACCTCGGGCTTCCGCGCCACCGCCGCCGACCGCTCGTCGTCGACGCCGTCGCTCGACCAGTACAACACGCCGTCGACCGGGCTCGGCGGCAAGATCGAGCTGCGGCCCGACATCGGGGCGGCGCACACGCTGCAGATCGGCGCCGACGTCCGCGCGCAGGACGGCCGCACGCGCGAGCGCTTCCGTTTCCAGGTCGATCGCTTTACGCGGCTACGCGAGGCTGGCGGGCGGTCGATGACCGCCGGATTCTATGTCGAGGACAGCTGGACGCCATCCGACGCGTGGACGCTGACCGGCGGCGTGCGCCTCGACCGCTGGTCGATCAGCGACGGCTTTCTCGACGAGGTCGATGCGCAGACCGGCGCGCCGACGCTGTCGCAGGCGGTCGCCGACCGCGACGGCTGGCGCCCGACCGCGCGCGCCGGCGCCGTCTACCGGCCGACGCCGGCGATCGACCTGCGCACCGCCGCTTATGCCGGCTTCCGGCTTCCGACGCTCAACGAGCTCTACCGGCCGTTCCGCGTCGGCGCCGACGCCACCGCCGCCAATCCGGGGCTCGATCTCGAACGGCTACGCGGGGTCGAGGCCGGGATCGACTTCCGCCCGCTCAATACGCTGAGCTTCGGCCTCACCGCCTATTGGAACGAGCTCGAAGACGCGATCTCGAACGTCAGCCTCGGCGAAGGGCCGGGCACCTTCCCGCAGGTCGGCTTCGTCTCGGGGACCTTCCGCGAGCGGCGCAACGTCGATGCGATCCGGGTGCGCGGGATCGAGGCGACCGGCAGCCTCGGCTATGGCGACTGGCGGCTGCGCGGCGCCTATGCCTTTGCCGACGCGCGGGTGCGGGCGAGCGGGCGCGCCGCGGCGCTCGACGGCCGACGGCCGGCGCAGACGCCGAAGCACCAGGCGTCGGGCACGCTCGGCTGGGCGCGCGATGCGGTATCGGCCGACGTGACCGCGCGCTACGCCGGCAAGCAGGCCGAGGACGATCTCGGCGTCCGGCAGCTGCCCGACGCCTTCACCGTCGACGCCGGCGCCGAGCTGCGGCTGACCCGGTCACTGACGCTGCAGGCGCGCGCCGAGAATCTCTTCGACGAGCAGGTAGTCGCCGGCATTTCGGGAACGGGCTTGCTCGATCTCGGAACCCCGCGCACCTTGTGGATCGGGCTGCGCATCGGCGGCCGGTAGGGGAGCGGCGATGGGCTTCTACGACCGATATATTCTCCCGCACGTCATCAACGCCGCCTGCGGCGCCAAGCCGATCGCCTACCAGCGCCGCAAGGTCGTCCCGCAGGCGCAGGGGCGCGTGCTCGAGATCGGTATCGGTTCGGGGCTCAACCTGCCCTTCTACGATCCGGCGAAGGTCGAGAAGCTCTGGGGCCTCGAGCCATCGGTCGAGATCCGCCGCATGGCCGAGAAGGCGGCGAAGGAAGCGCCGTTCCCGGTCGAGTTCATCGGCCTGCCCGGTGAATCGATCCCGCTCGACGATGCCAGCGTCGATACCGTCGTCACCACCTATACGCTCTGCACCATTCCCGATGCCGTCGGTGCCTTGCAGGAGATGCGGCGGGTGCTCCGCCCCGGCGGGCGGTTGCTGTTCGCCGAACATGGCCGCGCCCCCGATGCGTCGGTGCGGCGCTGGCAGGACCGGCTCGACGGCCTCTGGGGAAAGATCGGCGGCGGCTGTCACCTCAACCGCGACATCCCGGCGCTGCTGCGCGAAGGCGGCTTCACGCTCGACCGGCTCGACACGATGTACATCCCGGGGCCGCGGCCGATGAGCTTCAACTACTGGGGCACGGCGACCCCCTGATCGACGGCGCCGCGCCGCCGCCCCCGTCTCTGACTCCTTGCGAACCACGTCATCGATCCGGCAAAAAGGCGCCTCTCCAAAGTTATTCACGCGCGCGAGAGTGAGTATTGACTCCGATCGTTACGTGTCCGATGAAAGGGGCAGTTCGGCAAAGACCGAGAAGCACCCAGGGGAGGGATTTCGATGAAGAAGGAACTCTACGCGTCTGCGTCCGCGATCGTTCTCGCGTTTGTCCCGGTCGCCGCCCAGGCACAGACCGCCGGCCCCGAAACCACCGAAGAGCAGTCGACCGCGGCTGCCGTGGAGGAGCGGCCCGATGGCGAGATCATCGTCACCGCGACGCGCCGCAACGCGCGCCTGCAGGACGTGCCGGTCGCCGTCACCGCCTATTCGCAGGCGGAGCTCACCACCAAGGGCATCGTCGGCTACGAGGGCATCGCGCACGAGACGCCGGGCGTCATCGTCAATCGGCCGAGCGCCAACTTCAACAATTTCACCGCGCGCGGCATCGCGACCAACGGCTACAACGCCAATCTGCAGGGCACCGTCGCCATCTACATCGACGAGCTGCCGATCTCGGCCAACGGCAATTCGACGATCCTCGATCCGACGCTGTTCGACGTCGAACGCGTCGAATTCCTGCGCGGTCCGCAGGGCACGCTGTTCGGCTCGGGCTCGCTCGCCGGCGCGATGCGCATCCTGACGAAGAGTCCCAACCTGTCGACCACCGACTATGCGCTGCAGGGCGATTTCGGCCTGACGGGGTCGGACTCGTTCCGCCAGCGCTACAACGGCATGGTCAATGTGCCGCTCGTCGAAGACAAGCTCGGCCTGCGCATCGTCGGCTTCTACCGCCACGAGGAGGGCTATCTCGACAACATCGGGACCGGCGAGCACAATTCGAACACGCTCGAGGCGTGGGGCGGTCGCGCCATCCTGCTCTGGGAACCGACCGACCGCTTGTCGCTGCGCTTCACCGCCGCGCACGAGGACAGCTATCCCGAAGACAGCTCGCTGGTCAGCGCGCCGCTCGAGCGCGAGCAGCGTCGGTCGGCGCTCCCCGACCTGTTCACCGCCGAGCTGACGACCTACAACATGACGCTCGACTATCAGTTCGACGGCGCCCGGCTCACCAGCTCGACGACGGCGGGCACCTTCGACCAGCGCTTCTTCGTCGACCTCGCCAACACCTTCGCCTTCGCGCTGCCGTTCCGGCTCGACGCGCTCGCCTACGACGACCTCTTCGTACAGGAGACCCGACTGGCTTCCGATGCCGGCGGCAACTGGGACTGGGTGATCGGCAGCTTCTATTACTACAAGCGCCGCGACGTCGATTACATCTATCGCGCCTCGGACGCCTATCTGGCGTCGCGCGGCTTCACCGGCCTGCCGACGACGCCGGGAATTCCGAGCGACACCTATAACTATTTCGGCATCCACACCAAGGCGAACGAGCTGGCCGGTTTCGGCGAGCTGACCTACCGGTTCAGCGACAAGTTCTGGCTGACCGGCGGCCTGCGCTACGGCAGCACCGACGCGCAGACGACGACCGAGAATTTCGGCTACAACAGCAATTATCTGGCGCGGGCGCTGACGCCCGGCGCGACGGGGCCGCTGACGATCGTTCCGATCGTCGCTGGTACCGGGCCCAAGGCCAAGGCCGACAAGCTGTCCTACAAGGTCAGCGCCTCGTTCAAGCCGTCGCCGGCGCTCACCACCTACGCGACCGTCGCCACCGGCTTCCGCACGCCGATCATCAACGCGCGCGGCGGCGCGGTCAGCCTCGTCGATCCGACCGACATCGTCATCCCGGCGGGCGCCTCGTCGGACAAGCTCACCAGCTACGAGCTCGGCCTGAAGGGCCGGTGGATGGAGGGCGCGCTTACCGCCAACATCGCCGCCTACTATATCGACTGGAAGAACATCCAGGTGCAAGCCAACCGCGTGTCGGACTCGATCCAGTTCGCCACCAACATCGGCGGCGCGGTGTCGAAGGGGGTCGAGTTCGAAGTGGTGGCGCTCCCGAGCGACAGCGTCACGCTGTCGTTCAACGGCTCGTTCAACGACGCCAACGTCAACCGGCTGACGCCGATCGAGGCCGCGATCTCGGGCGCGGTCGACGGGGCGCGGCTGGCGTCGCCGAAGTTCCAGGGCGCAGCGACGGCGCGCTACAATTTCGACCTGAGCGACACCACCAGGGGCTTCGCGTCGGCGACGATCGCGCACGTCGGCTCCTACCCCGGCATGTTCCCGCGCGTCCCGGGCCGGCCGGCGCAGATGTCGCCGACCTTCGCCTACACCGAGAGTTTCGAGAATGTGAACCTGGCGCTGGGCATCACCCGCGGACCGCTCGCGGTAACCGCCTATGTCGAGAATCTGTTCGACGATCATTCGATCACCTACGTCCATCCGGAAGCCTTCCTCGCCAGCCGCTTCGGTATGCTGCGGCCGCGCACCGTCGGCATCCGGATCGGCTACAGCCTCTGAGCGCCGGCGTGGCCTCCACCTCTCCCCACGGAGGCCACGCCTCGCGTGTCCGCCCGGCCCGGCTGCCGCGGCAGCGCGGCCGGGCGGGCGCAGCCCTCTGGATCCGGGACTAGTCATGAACATCCTGTGGCGTATCGCGGCGACCGCTGCCGTGCTCGGGCTTGCGCCGCCAGCGCTGGCGGCGGACGGGCCGCGCGTGGTGGCGCCCGCCGGCCCCATGCGCGGCACCGAGCGCGACGGCATCCGCATCTTCAAGGGGCTTCCCTATGCGCTGCCACCGATCGGGGCCGGGCGGTGGAAGCCGCCGGCGCCGATGCCGGCGTGGACGGGCGAGCGCGAGGCGACGCGCTTCGGCCCGGCGTGCATCCAGCCGCCCTCGCGCCCCGGGAGCATCTATTCCGAACCGCCCGCCGCGATGAGCGAGGATTGCCTGTCGCTCAACGTCTGGACGCCGAAGGACGCCGACAAGCTGCCGGTCTTCGTCTGGATCCACGGCGGGTCGCTCACCACCGGGGCCGGCAGCCAGCCAATGTACGACGGCACCCGGCTGGCGAAGCGCGGCCTGGTCGTCGTCACGATCAACTACCGGCTCGGCGTGCTCGGCTACCTCGCGCATCCCGCGCTGAGCGCCGAATCGCCCGAGCGGACTTCGGGCAATTACGGGCTCCTCGACCAGATCGCGGCGCTGCACTGGGTGAAGCGCAACATCGCCGCGTTCGGCGGCGATCCGGCGAACGTCACCGTCGCGGGCGAGTCGGCCGGCGCGCTCAGCGTGATGTACCTGCTGGCGTCACCTCCCGCCGACGGACTGTTCGCCAGGGCGATCGCGCAGAGCGCCTACATGATCTCGATGCCGTCGCTGCGCGCGCAGCGGTTCGGCATGGAGCCTGCGGAGGCGACCGGCGTGCGCATCGCGGCCGCGGCCGGCGCCAGCGACCTCGCGGCGCTGCGCGCCATGGCGCCGGCGGCGCTGACCGCGGCGGCGGCCAAGGCCGGCTATTTCCCGCTCGGCACCGTCGACGGGAGCGTGCTGCCGCGCCAGCTTCCCGAGACCTTCGACCGTGGCGAGCAGGCACCGGTGCCGCTGCTGGCAGGGTACAACAGCGGCGAGATCCGCAGCCTGCGCTTCCTGCTGCCGCCGGCGGTGGACGCCGACGCTTACGCGGCGGCGATCCGCAAGGGCTATGGCGAGCTGGCCGCGCCCTTCCTGACGCATTATCCGCCGAGCAACGTGGCCGAGAGCATGCTCGCGACGACTCGCGATGCCATGTACGGCTGGACGGCGCAGCGCCTCGCCGCCAGCCAGGCCGCCGCGGGCGTTCCGAGCTATCTCTACGTCTTCGATCATGGCTATCCGGCCTCGGACGACAACGGCCTGCATGCGTTCCACGCCGCCGAAATCCCCTTCGTGTTCGGCACGATGTCGCGCACGCCGGCGCTGTGGCCAAAGGCCGACGGCAGCGCCAGTCTCGCGATGACCGAGGCGGTGATGGACTATTGGTCGTCGTTCGCCCGAAGCGGGAAGCCGGTCGCCGACGGGCAGCCCGACTGGCCGGCGTTCGCCAGCGGCGAAGCCTTCATGTTGTTCGCCGACCGGCCGCGCTCCGCCGCCAGTCCGATGGGCGGGGCGTTCGCGCTGCACGAGCGCGTCGTGTGCCGCCGCCGCGCCGCGGGTGACACGCCCTGGAACTGGAACGTCGGCATCGCCGCGCCGCCGATGGCGCCGCCGGCGGCGGAGTGCCGATGATCGACGGCACGATGCAGGCGTTTCCGCTGACGCTCGACAAGCTGCTCGACCACGCCGCCAAATGGCATTCTGCGGCCGAGGTGGTGACCGCGGGCGAGGGCGGGGCGGTCGAGCGCATCGGCTATGCCGCGCTCCGCCGCCGGGCGCGCCGCGCCTCGGCGGCGCTGGCGGCGCTCGGCGTCGCGCGCGGCGACCGTGTGGCGACGCTCGCCTGGAACAGCGGCGCGCATGTCGAGGCCTGGTACGCCATCATGGGGATCGGCGCGGTCTGTCACACGCTCAATCCGCGGCTCACCGCGCCGCAGCTCGCGGCGATGCTGCTGCAGTCGGAAGCGCGCGTGCTGATCGTCAGCGCCGACCTCGCGCCGCTCGCCGAACAGATCGTCGAACGTGCGACCGCGGTCGCACAGGTCCTCGTCATCGACGGCGCTGCCACCGCCTGGACCGCGATGGCGCGCCGCCCCGCCGTGGGGGCTTTCGCCGATGCCGTGGCCGACGCGCCGGGCGAGGCGCACTGGGGCGACTTCGACGAGACGGCCCCCTCGGGGCTCTGCTTCACCTCGGGCACCACCGGCGCGCCCAAGGGCGTCACCTACACGCACCGGTCGAGCTTTCTGCACACGCTGCGGCTGCTGCAGGCCGACGTCATGGCGCTGACCGCCGCCGACGCCGTGCTCGCCGTCGTCCCGATGTTCCACGCCAACGCCTGGGGGCTGCCGTTCGCGGCACCGGCCTGCGGCGCCAGACTGGTGCTGCCGGGCCGCCATGCCGACGGCGCCAGCCTCGCACGGCTCATCGCCGCCGAGGGCGTCACCGTCGCGGCGGGGGTGCCGACCGTCTGGCTCGGTCTCGTCGAGCACCTCGAGGCGACCGGCGGCGCGGTTCCCTCGCTCGAGCGCATCCTGGTCGGCGGCGCGCCGATGCCGCCGGCGCTGATGAAGCGCATCGAGCGCGTGCTCGGCGCCACGGTGCAGACCAGCGGGGGGATGACCGAGCTGTCGCCGCTCGGCACGATGGCGGCGCCCGACGATCCGGCGCGCAGCGCCGCCGCCTCGGGGCGGCCGGCGATCGGCGTCGACCTGCGCATCGCCGACAGCGACGGGCGGCCGCTCGCCGAGCAGCGCGGCGGCGAGGGACGATTGCAGGTGCGCGGCGCCGCGGTCGTCGACCGCTATTTCGGCGAGGCGCAGCCCGCGACCGACGCCGATGGCTGGTTCGACACCGGTGATCTCGCGCGGCTCGACGCCGCCGGCAATCTGTTCATCACCGGCCGCTCGAAGGACCTCATCAAGTCGGGCGGCGAATGGATCAACCCGGTCGAGATCGAGACGGTGGTCGGCGCGCTGCCGCAGGTCTCGCTCGTCGCGGTCATCGGTCGTGCCGACGCCAAATGGGGCGAGCGACCGATCCTGCTCGTCGAGACGCCCGACGACGGCGCGATCAGCGACGAGGAGCTGCTGGCGCCGCTGCGCGGCCGCGTCGCGCCCTGGTGGATCCCCGACGCAGTGATCCGCCTCGCGAATATGCCACTGGCGCCGACCGGCAAGATCGACAAGATGCGCCTTCGATCCGAATATGGTGGCGCATGAGCGGCGCGGCGTCCCCTCCGACGGCGCGCCCGGCTGGTACACGGAAGGCTCCCGTCTTGTCTGCAGAGGTCAAATCCCGCCGCCGCAATCCCACCAAGGCGGAGCGGCGCGCCGAGACGACCGAGCAGATCCTCGACGCCGCCGAATATCTGTTCTCCAAGCACGGCCTCTACGGCGTGACGCTGAAGGACGTGGCCAAGCGCGTCGGCGTCCACCACACGCTGCTCAACTATTATTTCGACGACAAGCGCAAGCTGTTCGACGAGGTGTTCGCGCGCCGCGCCGCGGTCACCAGCGAGCGCCGCATGCAGGCGCTCGACGACTATGAGAAGGCCAGCGGCGGCACGCCGACCGTCGAAGGAGCGCTGCACGCCTTCCTCGATACCGACCTCGACCTCTACATCGAGGGCGGCGAGGGCTGGAAGAACTATGCGGCGCTCGGCGCGCAGGTCGCCAACACCCCCGAATGGGGCGCCGAGATGATGGACCAGCATTTCGACCCGGTGGTGCTGCGGCTGATCGGCCTGCTGCGCCGCGCGCTGCCCGACGCCGCCGAGGAGGATATCTTCTGGGGCTATCATTTCGTGACCGGCGCACTGATGCTGACGCTGGCGCGCACCGGCCGCATCGACAAGCTGTCGGGCGGCCTCTGCAAGTCCGAGGATTTCGCCGCGGTGAAGAAGCGCATGGCCACCTTCATGGCAGCGGGCTTCATCGCGGTATGCGAGCAACGCCGGGCCGAAAGAGTCTGAGTGACGAACGGAGCGCGACGCGGGCCGTGCCCGTGGAAAAGACGCTAACTAGCGAGAGAGTGACGATGTGTCACCGACTGGGGAGGAATGATGACGACCGATCGGGAAGGGGCCGCCGAAGCGCCGCGGCAGGATGAGAAGCTCGTCATCGTGGCGTCGTCGCTCGGCACGATGTTCGAATGGTACGACTTCTACCTCTACGGCCTGCTCGCGACCTATATCTCGGCGCAGTTCTTCTCGGGGGTCAACGAGACCACCGCCTTCATCCTGGCGCTCGCCGCCTTCGCCGCCGGCTTCGCGGTTCGGCCGTTCGGCTCGCTGGTGTTCGGCCGGGTCGGCGACCTCGTCGGCCGCAAGAACACGTTCCTCGTCACCATGGTGCTGATGGGGCTGTCGACCTTCGCCGTCGGCCTGCTGCCGAGCTATGCCGCGATCGGCGTCGCCGCGCCGCTGATCCTCGTCGGCCTGCGGCTGCTGCAGGGGCTCGCGGTCGGCGGCGAATATGGCGGGGCAGCCACCTATGTCGCCGAACATGCACCCGCCGACCGCCGCGGCTTCTACACCAGCTTCGTCCAGACCACGGCGACGGCCGGGCTGTTCATGGCGCTGCTGCTGGTCATCGGGCTGCGGCTCGCGCTCGGCGAGACGGCGTTCGCCGACTGGGGCTGGCGCGTGCCGTTCCTCGTGTCGATCGCGCTCCTCGCGGTCTCGCTGTGGATCCGGCTCAAGCTCAACGAGAGCCCGGTGTTCCAGCGGATGAAGGAGCAGGGCACGACCTCCAAGGCGCCGCTGCGCGAAGCGTTCGGCGAATGGAAGAACCTGAAATTCGTGCTGATCGCGCTGCTCGGCGCGGTCGCGGGGCAGGCGGTGCTCGGCTACACCGGCCAATTCTACACGCTCTTCTATCTCGAGCGGATCGCCAAGGTGGACGGCGCCACCGCCAACATCATGATCGCGATCGCGCTGGCGATGGTGACGCCCTTCTTCGTACTGTTCGGCTGGCTCAGCGACCGCATCGGCCGCAAGCCGCTGGTGGTCACCGGCTGCCTGATCGCGGTGATCGGCTATTTCCCGCTGTTCGCGGCGTTGACGCAGGCCGCCAATCCGGCGCTTGCGGTGGCGGTCGATACGGCGCCGGTGACGGTGATCGCGCATGACGCCGAATGCTCGTTCCAGTTCGATCCGATCGGCCGCAACACTTTCGACGCGACGAGCTGCGACATCGCCAAGGCCTATCTGGCGAAGGGCGGCACCAACTATGCCAATGTCGAGGCGCCAGCGGGACACATCGCCGAAGTCCGTGTCGGCGGCGCTACGATCGTCGCCCCCGATCCGCGGCAGGTCGTCGGTGCCGCACGTGCGGCGGCGATCGCCGACTTCCGGGCCGAAGTCGGCGCGGCGCTCGCAGCGGCGGGCTATCCGGAAAGGGCCGACGCTGCCGCGATGAACAAGCCGCTGGTCGTCGCGATCCTGTTCGCCATCCTGCTGCCGGTGACGATGGTTTACGGGCCGATGGCCGCGCTGCTCGTCGAGCTGTTCCCGGCGCGGATCCGCTACAGCGCGCTGTCGCTGCCCTATCATGTCGGCAACGGCTGGTTCGGCGGCTTCCTGCCGACCACCGCCTTCGCGATGGTGGCGGCCACCGGCGACATCTATTACGGCCTCTGGTACCCGGTGACGATCGCCGCGATGACGCTGGTCGTCGGCTTGCTCTTCCTGCCCGAGACCTATCGGCGCAACATCGACGGCTGACCGCGCGCCGCGGGGCGTCAGAAATCGCCGACCGACACCCCCGCGCGTTCGTTGTCCCAGATCATCGCGATGATCTGCCAATGGCCGCCGGCGTCGCGGAACAGCTGGATGCTGTTGACGCCGCGACGTTCGGGAGCCGCATCGTCGGGCGCGCGACGCGCTTCATAGGCGCTCCAGACATGGGCGATGTTGCCGAACTGCTCGACGCGCCGGCCGATCTCCACCTCGTAGAAGGGGTTGGCGGCGAAGAAGGGCGTGGTGTCGGCCGCATATTGTGCCGGGGTCATCGCCTTCAGCGCGGGCATGCCGTCGGGCCCGATCCAGGTGCGGATCTGCCGGCTGGCGGGATGGAAGATCGCCGCCTGCCGTGACCAGTCGCGCGGCCCGGCAGGACCCGAGATCATCGCATACATCTCGTCGATCACCGCGCCGATGTCCGTCCGGTCGATCATGGATCTCGCTCCAGCTGTAGTGCCCGAAAGGCGACACGCTGCCTCGCGCCGCCGCGCCTGCCCTATCGTATCAGAGCACAAACGGCACATATGCGAAACGGCGGGGCTCGCGCCCCGCCGTTTCAAATCTCAAGCCATTGCATTCTAAGGCAAAAGCTCGGTGGTGCTCTCGAGAAGATTCAAACTTCGGTGCCATGAAGGCATCATTCCGGGAAAATAGTGCCCACATTTCAAAGGCGATGGTCCGCCCTTGCTTCGCGTCGAGGAAGGTTTGCTCCTGACTGCGTGCCTAGCGTGCGAACACGTTATGGGGTCCTGACTTTTACCCGGGTTGGGATCCCGCGGCGTTGCTTTCCTCTGCGCATGCCAAGATCAGGCTATCAGTCGCCGCAAACAGCGTAGCCGCATAGCAACTGCCGAGGGTCTCTCGACCAATCGTTGCGCGATAAACAGCGCTCTGTGTCGGCCGTCGCGCCTGAACGACGATTTCATCGGGCGAGCCGTCAGCGTTGCCTTCCTCTGGCAGTTCGTGTCGGCCAGCAAAATCTGCCAACCGAACGAGAATCCGATAGACGCTCAGGTGGCCTACTTGTAGCGGCTTGGCGAGCACGAGCGGGCGGACCGGTCGCGCGATGCCATAGCCGATCTCCAACCGCCGCTGGTCACCGCCCCAAGCGCCGTCTTGCGAACCGGCGATTACGGCTCCGGCAGCGGCAGTAGCGACCGTTTCGCCTCGGGGTGAAAAGCGGACCTTCACAATCTGCGATCCTACAGGCATGCGGATATGCAGACCGGCCTCATCTTCGAGCGACGTGCTGAAGCTGAGACGGCGGCTCGGCGCCTTGGGGACATCGTAGGCAACCGTCACGCTCTCGAAGGGTAGCAATGCCGGAGAAATGATGCCGTCGGCATCGCTGGCGGCACGGCGGACGAACCATTTGACCTGGACTGGCACCTGCCGCCCTTCCAATGCGAGCGTTGCCGGTGCGAAGCGACCGGTAAACTTAACCGGCCCGATGTTCATCGTCACGCTGCCGCCCCGCTGGAAGTCCGTCCGCCGCGCGGCCTCGCGGTTCAGCACCACTGAGCCCTGAGCGTCGAGGTCGACGCGAAGCCTGAACAGTTCGCCGTTGATGGCGGCGGTGACATAAGGACGGTTCGCGTCGAGGTCGAGATGTCCGACATAGGGGCTCGGCACGGGCGCCGCGCCAGTGAGAATCGTGGCGAGCAACGTCCATGCGAGCCGCTGACGTCGGGATATGGCTGGTGCGCAGGTAACCACCCCTAGGTCGACGCCGGAAACGCTAGCCGGAAGGTCGTCCCGCTGGACGAACTCACCAGCGCAGCCGTGCCGCCATGAGCGGTCATGATCTCGCGGACTAGATGCAAGCCAAGTCCGCAGCCGTCGCGATCCCAGCGTTCTCGGCGGAACGGCTCGAAGATGCGCTCCCGCGCCTCGGCAGCGATACCGGGGCCCTGGTCACTCACCTCGATAATGGGGCCCGGGCCGACGCGGGTCTCGATGAGCCCGCGATTGCCGCCGTGGGCGACGGCATTCCCTAGCAGATTGCCGATTGCGCGAGTGATAGCATGCGGATCGGCCTCCACATGCGAAGAATCGAGTTCCGCGGTGACGGCGATTTCGTAGCCGCTAGCGACGGCGAGCGGCGCGATATCGGCAACCGTCTCGCGGGTAAGCGCGACGAGATCGACGGCCTCGCGACGCCGCGCCGCCAGCGCGAGCCGCTCGGCATCGAGCATCTGTCCGACCATCTGTCCAAGTCGGAATACCCCGCGTTGCAGATCGGGTTTGCGTCCGCCGGCAGGGAGAGATTCCACATGCATGTTGAGGACGGCGAGCGGGGTGCGAAGCTCGTGCGCGACGTCCGCGATGAAGCGGCGCCGGCGATCGAATGCCTCTGCTACGCGATCGAGCGCGCTATTGAAGGCGCGCACGAGCGGAAGCAGCTCCTTAACGGCGCCCCGCTCAGGGAGCCGATGTCCAAGGTCGGCCGGATCGATGCGCGCAGCCTCGTCGGCGAGCGGGCGGACGCCGCGGAGCACCAGCGGCACGATAATGGCAATCGCAGGGATCGCCAGAGCGACCGTTCCGATGATGAACCATACCGCGCCCAGACGGTACAGGTACAGGTTGAAGCCAACGCGCCCGATTGTAGCGGGATCGGCGCCGCCGGCGATCACTGTCAGCTCGCCCCGCTCGGCGGCGCGACGCTCAAGCGAAGCGTCGGCGGTCGGGCCACCGCCTGCCGGCAGCCGAAGCTCGAGCATCTTCAGTGTGCCGGGCGCGGAATCGAGGAGCCGTATGATTTCGTCGGGGACCGGGCCGAAGGTCAGCTGGCGACCTTCCTGCCGCGCGACGAACCATAGGCCGGGATTGCGCTCGGCAAGGTCGATGATCTCCGCGTCGGGAGGAAGCGCCAGGCGTCCGCTGCTCTCCAAATCGGCGAACACCATATGCATCGCGACATCGGCGCTGAAATGGGCATCGTCTTCGAACAGGGCGATGAATGAGAGAGCTTGCACCGCAAACAGCAGCGCCAGCGCATAAAACATGAAGAAGCTGATCGCGATGCGGCGCGCAAGCGATGGTCGTCGAGGCCAAAGCCGCATCAGGCGGGCCGGAGCATGTAGCCGACACCACGCACGCCGTGCAGCACGACAGCCGCGCCCTCGTCTCCGAGGCGGCGCCTCAGCCGCGAGACGACCGCTTCGAGGGCGTTGGGCTGAACCTCATCGTCGAAGCCATAGACGTCATTTTCCAGATGCTCGCGCAGGACCACGCGACCGGCACGGCGGACGAGCGCATCGAGCAACGCCAACTCACGTCGCGGCAGTACGATCGCTGAGCCTCCTATCCGCACCTGCCGATCGGCAAGGTCGTAGTCGAGGCGGCCGACCCGGACCGCTGCCGATGCAATCGGCCCGGGAGAGCGACGGAGCAACACGCGCAGGCGCGCTAGCAGCTCCTCGATGGCAAACGGCTTGATGAGATAATCTTCGGCACCCGCATCGAGACCGGCGATGCGATCGGGCACGTCATCCATCGCCGTAAGGATAATGGCAGGTGCTGCTACTGGCCGCGTGCGCAGTACCGGAAGCAGCGAAAGGCCGTCGCCGTCCGGCAGCCGTCGGTCGATGAGCAGGGCACGATAGGTGGCGCTCATCACCGACTCGATCGCCGCGCCCAGGCTGCTCGCGCGGTCCACGACAAAGCCGTTGGTAGCGAGTAGCGCCGCTGTGGCGGCGGCAAGCTCCGGTTCGTCCTCGACCAGCAGAATACGCAACGTTCATTCCCTTCCGTCTGCATCGTACGCCGGCGAAGCTTACGCGAAACTGACGTGCCGGGTGCTCTCGTATCAGGGTTCGGCAAGCTGCCACAGTGATCCTCCCTCTCATGGCCTGCGAATATCCGCCGGCCCGGGACGGAGGTTGCGATGACGAATTTGCGTGCAGGTCTGATAGCACTGGGATGCGGCTTGTTGGGCACGCCAGCGGTGGCCGAGGCGGGGACCTCTATAGGCACTCACGGCGGGTTTGAGGTCGGCGGTGAGCTGTTCGATTACTCCTACCGCGAGCGCGATGGAGGGGCGACCATCGTGCGGGACGACGGCACTTTCGGCGGCATCACAGGCACCTATGTCGAGACGATCGGCAGTGGCTGGTTCCTGAAGGCCCGTCTCACGCTCGGCTGGGGATCGGTCGACTATTCGTCGGATGACGGGTCACGGCTCGACGGCGTGCCTCAGGACTTCGGGCAACTGGAACTGCTCGCCGGCCGCGACTTCGCCGTCGGCGCAGTGACGCTAACCCCCTACGCCGGCGTGGGTGCGCGCGTGCTCAACGACAATAGCGGCGGCCGCATGACCAGCGACGGACTGGCGGGATACGACCGAGAGGTCAGCTACGGCTATTGGCCCGTAGGCGTGACGGCCCGTCTGCCGCTCGGCAAGCGGGCAACGCTGACGCTATCAGGGCAAGCCAACTTCGTAACGAACGGCGAGGCGGTGTCGCGCTTCTCTGAGCTCGATCCCGACGTGCCGGATGTGAAGCTGGACCTGCCAAGCGGCACTGGCTGGGAGTTGACGGCAGCTGTGAGCCTACCGGTCGGAAGCAGCCGCATAAGCGTGGGGCCGTTCGCGCGAGGGTGGCAGATCGACCGCTCTCGAAGCGCGATACTCGCAGACGCAGAAGGCGCCATCGAGCTGTTTGAGCCAAAGACTCGAACAGTGGCGGTTGGCTTGAGGGCGGCTTTCGCATTCTGAATCACGACAGAGCGCTAACGGCTGGCGCGCGGAAAGCGCGTCTGCTCGGGCGGCTTCGCCTGTCGCTGCGATACAAGCCCGCATGGTCGCCGCCTTCAACAGAGAGAAGGGCAGGGCCTGAAGACCGCACGATGCCTCTCCCGGAAGCTCTCTGGCCGCAACCGATATGGTGCGCGGGGTTCAAGCCGCCGAAATGTCGGGGCTTTCGCCCCGCCATTTCTGGCAGCTAAGTAGTTGATTTTGCAGAGAATAACTCGGTGGTGCGGTCGAGAAGACTCGAACTTCCACGGCCTTTCGGCCACAGCGACCTCAACGCTGCGCGTCTACCAGTTCCGCCACGACCGCACGTGTAAGCAGGCCTCAAATCAGCCTGCCGAGCTGGCAAGGCGCGCCATGTAGCAGAAGGGTTATGGGGCCGCAACAGAGGAACCACGCTTTCTTTCGCCCGCGGCAAAGGCGCGGGAAATCAATAGAGGAACATCGGCATGCCCTCGATCCTGGCGAGCTTGGCGCGATAGCATTTGCGGTCGTAGAGCCCGTCGACGTCGACCGACTTGGTGCGCTCGAGCAAGGTCGCGGCGGGCACATGCGTATAGGCGCCATCCTTCAGCGCCAGCATGCGGCCATGGCGTTTCTCCTCGATGAGCTGGACGGCGAGGCCGCCGAAGGCGAAGCCGACCATCCGGTCGAGCGCGTCGGGTTCGCCGGCGCGCATCAGGTACGCGAGCTCCTGCAGCACGGTGCCGTGGCCGGTCTTCGCCTCGATGGCGCGCGCGAGGCGAAAGCCGATGCCGACGTCGTCGCGCGCCGTCGCCGACTTGGCGATCGTCTCGTCGGAGGCCTCGCCGGCTATGTGCGCGCCCTCGGATACCACCAGCACGGCATAGTTGGCCGGGTTGCTCGCCTTGTCCTCGTCGAGCAGCGGCAGCAGCGCCTTGAGATCGACCGGCACCTCCGAAATCACCGTGCGGTCGACCTGCGCGAGGAAGCCGGCGAGCAGCGCCGTCTCGCCGCTGCGCCGGCCGAACAGCTCGACGACGGCGATGCGCTCGTGGCTCTCGGTGGTGGTGCGCAGCCGCGAGATCGCCTCGACCGAGCGGCTGACCGCGGTGGCGAAGCCGATGCAATAGTCGGTGCCGTAGACGTCATTGTCCATCGTCTTGGGCACCGAGACGACCGGATAGCCGAGGCTGGCGAGATGCGCCGAGAAGCGCAGCGTGCCGTCGCCGCCGAGCGTCACCATCGCATCGACGCCCATCGTCTCGAGCACGCGCAGCACATGATCGGTGCGGTCGCCGCCCTTGACCGTCCGCGGATCGAGCCGCGAGGTGTGGAGGATGGTGCCGCCCTGCCGGTCGATGCCGCGCACGCTCTCGCGCCCGAGCGGCAGGCTGTTCGCGGCGACGCTCGACGGGTCGTCGGGATCGATCGCCAGCAGCCCCTGCCAGCCGCGGCGGAAGCCGACGACGTCCCAGCCGCGGTCGAGCGCGGACAGCGTGATCGAGCGAATGCACGGATTGAGCCCCGGCACGTCGCCGCCGCCGGTCAGGATGCCGATGCGCATGATGTCTCCCGCTCTGCCTCGATACCGACCTTCCCACAGTGGGAGGTCGCAGATCAAACGAAGCTGGCGCGGTTGTTGTTCTCGCCCGCCGTCACGCGGATGCCCCGCCCGATCACCGGCTGGTCGATCAGTTCGTCGAGGCGGTCGTGCATCTGCGCCAGGAAGCGCTCGCCGCCGCCAAGGCGGCCGATGATCGTTCCGACCACCGGGCGGCCCTTGTCGAAGATCGCGGTGAAGGTCTCGACCACGGCTTCGCCTTCGGGCTTCTCGACCAGCGGCGGCGACGGCATGGCGTCGATCGCGGCCTGGTAGCTCGCCGGGTCGGCGCGGCGCCATTCGCCCCGCGTCGGCTCGGTCGAATAGACGCCGAAGCCGTGCTTGGTGAGATAGCCACCGTTGGCGAACACCAGCCCGAAGCTGCCCGGCGCGGCGCGGCAGCGCGCGACCATCTCGGCGATGCCATGCGTCGAGTAATTGTTTCCCGGGCCGCCGAAATAGGGGAGGCCGCCGGTGAGCGTCAGCCCGCGCGCGTCGTCGTGCGCGATGCCGATCATGTCGGCGGCGATCTCGACCGCGACCGGGAAGCAGGAATAGAGCTCGATGTGCTTGAGATCGGCGACGGTCTTGCCGGCCTGCGCCAGCGCATGTGCGGCACCCACCTTCACCGCCGGCGACGACCAGTAATCGACGCGGTCGGACACCAGCATCTTCTCATGCGTGTCGGCGCAGCCGTGCAGATAGACGCGTTTGTCCTGCGGGACGCCGAGCCGGTCCGCCGCTGCGGACGACATCATCAGCAGCGCCGCCGCCTGATCGACGAACATGTTGGAATTCAGATATTTGGTATAGGGATAGCCGATGTAGCGATTGCCCTCGGTCGGCGTGACCAATTCCTCGGGCGTGCGATCGACCGGCAACGCGGCATAGGGGTTGGCGGCCGCCACCCGGGTGAACGGCGCCATGAGCCGGCCGATCGCGGCGCGGTGCTCGATCGGGGTGCGGCCATAGTGATGGCCGACCGCATTCTCGAACAGCGGGTAGACGCTCACCGGCAGCGCGATGCCATGCGCCATCTCGTGGCGCGAGATCATCGCCTTGTCCCTGGAGAGCGAGTCGGGCGCGTCGCCGGTGTCCTCGCCCCAGGCGAGCGCGATTCCGGCCTTCTGCGCCTTCGCCTGCGTGCGCAGCGGCTCGCAGCCGGCGATCAGCGCGACGTCGGCGTCGCCCTGCGCGATGCGCTCGGCGAGCAGGTTGACCATCATCTGCGGGGTGTTGCCGCCCACCGGCGGATAGATCAGCGCGCGCGGGGCGGCACCGAGGCGGTTGGCGAGCGACCGCGGCAGGTTGCTGTAGGCGCCGAACGGCGACGCGAACGCCGGTCCCGAATCGGCGAACAGCCGGATGACCGCGACGGTATCGACCGCCGCTTCGACGGCCGCCGCGCCGCTATCGGCGATCGCGCCGCGGGCGACCTTGGCGAGCATGTCGGCCGGCGACAGCGCCGCCAGCGGCTCGCTGTCGCGGTCGACATATTGCGCGACGCCGACGAGGACGGGGGTGCGGGGATGGACCATCGCAGACCTCATTCCCTCTCCCGGGAGGGGAGAGGGTCAGGGGGAGGGTGAGGTCAGCGCGCGCCCGGCACCTGCGTCGAGGCCTCGGCCTCGTTCGCCGCGCGCATGCTGTTGCCGGCATATTTGGCATATTCGCCGCGGGCGATGGTGCGGTTGTGGACCTCGTCGGGCCCGTCGGCGAGGCGCAGCGTGCGGATGCCGGCGTAGGATTTGGCGAGGCCGAAGTCCTGGCTGACGCCGCCGCCGCCATGCGCCTGGATCGCATCGTCGATGATCTTGAGCGCCATCTTGGGGGCCGCGACCTTGATCATCGCGATCTCGTTGCGCGCGACCTTGTTGCCGACGGTGTCCATCATGTGCGCCGCCTTGAGGCAGAGCAGGCGCGTCATCTCGATGTCGGTGCGCGCCTCGCCGATGCGCTGTTCCCAGACGCTGTGCTCGGAGATGCGCTTGCCGAACGCCTCGCGGCTGAGCAGGCGCCGTACCATCTTCTCGAGCGCGACCTCCGCCGCGCCGATGGTGCGCATGCAATGGTGGATGCGGCCCGGCCCGAGGCGGCCCTGCGCGATCTCGAAGCCGCGGCCCTCGCCGAGGATCATGTTGCCGACCGGCACGCGCACGTCCTTGAGCACCACTTCGGCATGGCCGTGCGGCGCGTCGTCGTAACCGAAGACGTGAAGCATGCGCAGCGATTCGACGCCCGGCGCGTCGAGCGGCACGAGGATCTGCGACTGCTGCAGATGCTTGGGCGCCGACTTGTCGGTCTTGCCCATGACGATCGCCACCTTGCAGCGCGGATCGCCGACGCCCGACGACCACCATTTGCGGCCATTGATGACATATTCGTCACCCTCGCGGCGGATTTCGGTCTCGATGTTGGTGGCGTCCGACGAGGCGACCGCCGGCTCGGTCATCAGGAACGCCGAGCGGATCTCGCCGTTCGACAGCGGCACCAGCCACTTGTCCTGCTGCTCCTTGGTGCCGTAGCGCGCCAGCACCTCCATGTTGCCGGTGTCGGGCGCCGAGCAGTTGAACACTTCCGACGCCCAGCCGACGCGGCCCATCTCCTCGGCGAGCGGCGCATATTCGAGGTTGGTGAGCGGCGTGCCCTCGAAGTGGAACTGGTGGACCGGCGTCCCGCCATGGCTCGGCGGCACGAACATGTTCCAGAGACCCTCCTTGCGGGCCAGCGGCTTCAGCTCCTCGAGAACCGGCACCACCTTCCAGCGGTCGCCACCCTCGTTGAGCTCGCGGTCGAAGCGCTCGACATTCGGATAGACATGCCTGTCCATGAAGGCGCGCACCCGCGCGATCAGATCCTTGGTCTTGTCCGAATATTCGAAGTTCATTTGCGTCCTCCCGCCGAATCCATCTGTTTCGCGGCGCACCTTACGCACGCGACCGCGGCGCGCCACTGTTAATCGCGCGGGGTCGAGAGCTCGATCTCGACCGTCCGCGCCTGCGCCGGCACGTCGATCGCCGCGGTGTCGAAGGCGATCGTCGAGCCGGCCGGCAGCTCAGCCAGCGGCGCCGGCGCCGTCCATGCCGCGACGAGCGTCCCCTCGCCGTCGCGCAGGCGGGCGCGGATCGCGGGGACGGGGACCTCGCGTCGCGCCGGGTTCTCGATGCGGCCGTTGACGGTGAGCACGGTGCGGCCGTCGACGATGCGCCCCCAGATCGGCTCATAAGCGGCGATGCGAAGCGCGGTACCCTGGTAGACGGGCTCGATCGGCTTGCCGAGATCGACGCCGGCGACGCCGCCCGGCCGGATCATCAGGATGAGCGCCAGCAGCGCCAGCGCGACGAGTATCGCGGCGGCGGTCCACAGCCGCTCAGGGTTGCGGCGAGGCGCCCGCTCTTCGGCAAAGCGCGACGGCGGGCGATAGTCGAGATCGGCCGGCGGCGTGCGCGGCGATACGGCGGCGGGGCGCTGGGGCTCCGTCCAGCTCGGCGGCGGCGGCGGCGGCGCAACGATTGGCTCGCGTGCCGGCGCGGCGGCAGGCGCCGGTGCAGTCTCGGGCGGTGGCGGCGCGACCAGGTCGCGCTCGGCCTGTTCGAGCGGCGGCGGCTGGTGCCAGCCATGGCCGCACGCGGCGCAGCGCACCGTCCGGCCGGCGGGGCCGATGGCGTTGTCGGCGATTAGATAGCGCTTGGCGCAAGCGGGACAGGTGAGGATCATATCGGGGTCACGACCGATAAGCATGACGGCGAGTCCAGTGCAACGCTGGACGCCTTCGAGGCGACATGCCAGTAAGCCGAAGCGAGGGGATCCGGTGGTGAGCAGCGTCGTTCGCTTCGAAAACGTCGGCCTGCGCTACGGCACGGGCGCCGAAGTGCTGCGCGATCTCTCCTTCGCGCTCGACCGTGGCTCGTTCCATGTCCTGCTGGGCTCGTCGGGCGCGGGCAAGACCTCGCTCCTCAAGCTCATCTATCTGGCGCAGCGGCCGACGCGCGGCTTCATCTCGGCGTTCGGCGAGGAGGTCACCGGGCTGCCGCGCGACGCGCTGCCCGCGCTGCGCCGCCGCATCGGCGTGGTGTTCCAGGACTTCCGCCTCGTCCCGCACCTGTCGGCCTTCGACAATGTCGCGCTGCCGCTGCGAATCGCCGGGCGCCCCGAGGACGAGGTGCGGGCGCATGTCGAGGAGATGCTCGAGTGGGTGGGACTGACCGACCGCATGGCGGCGCGGCCGGCGGTGCTGTCGGGCGGCGAGCAGCAACGCGTCGCGGTCGCCCGCGCGGTCATCGGCCGCCCCGACCTGCTCGTTGCCGACGAGCCGACCGGCAACATCGATGCTGAGATGGCCGACCGGGTGCTTCACCTGTTCCAGGAACTCAACAAGCTCGGCACGACGATCGTCATCGCTACGCATGACGTCCATCTCGTCTCGCGGCTGCCGGGGGCGCAGATGCTGCGGCTCGTCGCCGGCAGCCTGTCGGATCCGACCGGCGCAGTGCGGCATCCGCCCAAGCCGTTCCGCCCGTTGAAGATGCGGCCATGAGGCTGAGCTTCATTCGGGCGGGCCAGCGCAACGACTTCCTCCCGACGGGGCAGGGGGCGGGGGGGGGGCTCGTGCCCTGGGTCATCGCGATCATGACCTTCCTCACCGCGCTGGCGCTCGCGGGCGGGATCGCGCTGGCGAGCGCCGCGGGCGGCGTTGCGACCGATCTCGGTCGCACCGCGACGGTGCAGATCCTCCAGGCCAATCCCGAACGCGCCGCACCGCAGCTTCGCGCGGTGGTGGAAGCGTTGCGGCACGAGCCGGGCGTTGCCGCGGTGCGCCAGCTGTCGCCCGCCGAGATGCGCCGGCTGCTCGAGCCCTGGCTCGGCGCCGGCAACGTCACCGCCGACCTGCCGATTCCGGCGGTCGTCGACGTCCGGCTGCGTCCCGGCGCCGATGCCGTCGCCATCGATCGCCGGCTCCATTCGGTGGCCGCCGACGCGCGGCTCGACGAGCATGGACGCTGGCTGTCGCCGCTCCTGGGGCTGGTGCAGTTGCTGCAGTGGGTCGCCGCGGCGGTCGTGCTGCTGGTGACCGGGGCGATGGTCGCGGTGGTGGCGCTCGGCGTCCGCTCGGCGCTCGTCGTCTACCAGCCGACGATCGAGCTGCTGCATCTGATGGGCACCGAGGATGCGGCCATCGCGCGGGTTTTCCAGCACCGCTACCTGGGCTACGGACTGGCCGGCGGTTTGGCGGGGGTAGCATGCGCGTTCGGCGTTCTGATCGGAATTGGGCTGTTGGTCGGACGAATGGGCGGCGGCGCGATCGGTACGCTCGGCCTGCCATGGCACGGGTGGGCGGCACTCGCCGTGCTGCCGCTCGCGGTGGCGCTTCTCGCCATGGTCGCGGCAAGGGTCAGCGTCGGGCGCGCGCTCCGGGCGCAACTATGATCGGCATCCTCGGCCGGCTGATCGGCTTCGCCATCGTCGCCATCTTCCTGTGGTTCGCCTGGTTCGTGCTCGCCGCCCCGGGGCCGCTCGGCACCGGGGTACGCACCGACGGCATCGTCGTGCTGACCGGCGGCCCGCGCCGCGTGGCGCGCGGCATCGAGCTGATGCAGGTCAAGGCGGCGAAGCGGATGCTGATCTCGGGTGTCGATCCCTCGGTGCGGCCGGTCGAACTCGCGGTCGAATATAAGGTGCCCCAGCAGCTGTTCGATTGCTGCGTCGACCTTGGGCGCGAGGCGATCGACACGCGTTCGAACGCCGAAGAGACCGCCGCCTGGATCCGTCGCAACAAGTACAAGAGCGTCCGGCTGGTGACGGCTGCCGACCATATGCGACGCGCGCAGGTCGAGCTCGAGGCGCGGCTCGACGACGGCGTCGAGATCGTGCCCGATGGCGTTCCCGTCGACCGCCCGCTGCGGCCGATGCTGCGCGAGTTCGCCAAATATGCGCTGCGCCGCGCCGCCACCTTCGTCGGGATCTGACCGTTATGGCGCTCGTCCGCTCAATCCTGTTCGCGCTGCTGTTCTACCTGGGCTCGCTCGTCATTGTGCCGCTCGGCGCCATCCTCGGCCTGTTCTGGACGCCGGCGATCCGCGGCACCGCGCGCCTCTGGGCCAACTGGTTTCGCCTGTTGCTGCCGGTGCTCGGCATCCGCGTCGTCGTCCGCGGCACGGTCCCGCAGCATGCGGTCATCGTCGCCGCGAAGCACCAGTCGGCCTTCGAGACGATCGCCACGCTCTATCTGTGGGACGATCCGGCGGTGGTCCTCAAGGCCGAGCTGATGCGCATTCCCTTCTGGGGCTATCTGGCGCGCCGCCAGGGCTCGATCCCGGTCGAACGCGACGCTTCGACCAAGGCGATGCGCACGATGATGCGCGCCGCCGAGGCGGCGGTCGCGCAGAATCGCCCGATCATCATCTTCCCTGAAGGCTCGCGCATGCCGGTCGGCGAAGCGCCACCGCTCAAGCCCGGCGTCGCCGGCCTCTACAAGATGCTCAAGCTGCCGGTGGTGCCCGTCGCGCTCGACAGCGGCAAGGTCTGGCCCCGCAATGCCTTCGTGAAGCGGCCGGGGACGATCACGCTCGACTTCGGTGAGGAAATCCCCGCCGGGCTCGACCGGCGGGACGCCGAGGCACGGATCCATGCGGCGATCAACCGGCCGCTGCCGTGAGACGCCTGCCGCTCTGGACGTCGCTGCTGCCGCTGGTCGTCGGACTGGCCGTCTATTGGTGGTATTGGGACCGCGAGCGCGACGCGTTCGCGCGGACGCTCGGCGCGGTGTTCGGCGAGGCGGTCGGCGTCGGCGGCTTTCCCTACCGGCTCGAGGCCGAGGTCGCCGCGCCGCGGCTGGCGCATGACGGCGACTATGCGCTCGAGGTCAGCGCCGAGCGGCTGCGCGCCAATCGCCAGCCCTGGGGCGCCGACCTGACCTCGGTCGGCCTGCTGGCGCCGCGCCTGTCCTGGCGCGTCGCCAGCCTCGACGGCGCCCGCTTCGACGTCGAGTCGGCCACCGCGCAGACGAGCCTGCGCCTCGACGGCGACCGCATCGCGCGGCTGTCGACGGTCCACAATGAGGCGCGGGTCCGGCTGCCGCTGCTGCCGGTCGCGGCGACCGCGACCTCGTTCGAATGGCACTTCCGCGAGACACCTGCAGCGCCCGACCCGACGAGCCGCGCGCCGACCTTTCCCGAGCAGGCGCAGCTGGTGCTCGGCGCCGACGGCCTTCGCATCGGCGGCGGCGATCCGCTGAAACTCACGGCGCAGATCGGCATCACCGCGTCGGCACCGGTCTGGGATCTCGCGACCTGGCGTCGCGGCGGCACGGTCGAGCTGCGCGCCCTGACACTCGCCGACGCGCATGGCGAGGTGCTGACGCTGACGGCGACCGCGTCGGCGACGCCGACCGATCCGCTGCGCGTCGCCGGGACGATCGACACGGTCTGCCCGGTCAGCGTCCGGGCCGCCTTTGCCGGAATGCCGGTCCCGGCTGTCGAATATCGTACCCGCCGCTCGACGCGGGTTGCCGTCGGCGGACGCGCGGGGGAAATCGCGCTCCTGCCGTCGACCGAGCGCCGGCCGCTGCCGGTCCGTGCGCAGGAACCGCCCTGTCCGAGGCTGACCGGCGCCGGCTAAGGCACGTAGCCGGGGATTTTGGTCTCGTCGATCGCGTCGACCTGCTCGGGCGGCAGGAAGCGTTCGGCGTAGCGCGCGTAGATCTTCTCGCGGATGAACACGTCGAACAGGTCGGGATCGATGTGGCCATTGAGCTTGAACTTGCCGAGGATGTCGAGCGCCTCGGACAGCGGCTTCGCCGACTTGTACGGGCGGTCGTCGGCGGTCAGCGCCTCGAAAATGTCGGCGATCGCCATGATGCGCGCCGGCACCGACATCTGCTCGCGCGTCAGCCCGCGCGGATAGCCCTTGCCGTCCATCCGCTCGTGATGGCCGCCGGCGAACTCGGGGACGCGGCGCAGATGCTTGGGCCAGGGCAGCGCCTCGAGCATGTTGATCGTCGCGACGATGTGGTTGTTGATGATGCCGCGCTCGGCGCCGGTGAGCGTGCCGGCGACGATGGTCAGATTCTCCACCTCGGTCTCATCGAGCAACGGACGTTCGGTCCCGTCGGCCGCCCGCCAGCGGCGTGCGGCGATGGCATGGACACGCGCGATGTCGTCTTCGCTCATCCGCTCGCCGCCGATGTTGGCGACGTGCAGGAACGCCTGTTCGTCGGCCAGCGCGGCGAGCGTCGCGTCGCGCGCGGCGTCATCGATGCGGCCGGCCAGCCGGTCGATCTCGACATCGCGGCGCAGCAGCTCGAAGCGCGCGTCGACGAGCGCGATCCGGTCGAAGATCGTCTCGAGCTTGGTCGCCTTGTCGACGACGTGGACGGGCGTCGTTACCTTGCCGCAGTCGTGCAGCCGCGCCGCGATGCCGAGCTCGTAGCGGTCGGCGTCGTCCATCGTGAAATCGGCGAGCGCGCCCTCGGCCGCCGCGGCGGCGTCGGCGAGCATCAGCGTCAGCTCGGGAACGCGCTTGCAATGATTGCCGGTGTAGGGCGATTTTTCGTCGACCGCGGTGTTGATCGTGTCGACGAACGCCTCGAACAGCTCGCCGAGCTGGTCAATGAGCCGGCGGTTGTCGATCGACACGGCGCCCTGGCTGGCGAGCGAGCGGGCGAGCGCGATCGCATCGTCGGAAAAGGGGATGATGCCGCCCGTTGCGGGATCGACCGCATTGACGAGCTGCAGGACGCCGACCGTCTCGCCGGCGAGGTTGCGCATCGGCGTGCACAGCAGCGACGTGGTCCGGTAGCCGTTGGCGGCATCGAAGCGCCGCGAGCCGTCGAAGTCGAATCGGCCCTCCGCATAGACGTCGGCGATGGCGATCACCCGGCCCTCGCGCGCGCAGGTGGCGGCGGCGCGGCGATTGTCGGTGATCGGGACCGGCTCGAAGTCGACCGGGACTCCAGTGCTGCCGCCGCTCGCATAGCCGAGCGAGCTGGTGTGCAGCATGCGCGCTTCGAGCCGGTCGTCGCCGTCGACGAGGAACAGGGTGCCGCCATCGGCACCCGTCAATTCCTTGGCCGACAGCAGGATCATCTCGAGCAGCCGGTCGAGGTCGCGCTCGCCCGACATGGCCGCGCCGATCGCCAGCAGCCGTTTGAAGCTGTCGCCCGCGTCCATGACCCCCGCTCCGCCCCGTCAACATCAGTGTCGATAGCGAAGCTTATGCTGTAAATCTTAGCAAGACCTATTCATGCTCGCGACCGAAGTCGGGCGCCGCGGTGTCCTGCCCGGCGTCGATGATCGCGCGGCGCACCGCGCGCGAGCGCGTGAACAGCGCGTGCAGCGTATCGCCGTCGTTCCAGCGGATGGCGCGCTGCAGCACCGACAGGTCCTCGGAAAAGCGCTGCAGCGTCTCGAGCACCGCATCCTTGTTGGTGAGGAAGACGTCGCGCCACATCGTCGGATCGCTCGCGGCGATGCGCGTGAAGTCGCGGAAGCCGCCCGCCGAATATTTGATCACCTCGGAGCTGGTGACGTCCTCGAGGTCGGACGCGGTGGCGACGATCGTGTAGGCGATCAGGTGGGGCAGGTGGCTGGTCACCGCGAGCACGATGTCGTGGTGCTTCGCCTCCATCACCTCGACGTTGCTGCCGAGCGCGGTCCAGAAGGCCCTGACGCGCTCGACCGCCACCGGGTCCGCGTCCTCGGCGGGGGTCAGGATGCACCAGCGGTTGCGGAACAGCGTCGCGAAGCCGGCATCGGGGCCGCTGTTCTCGGTTCCCGCGACCGGATGCGCCGGCACGATGGCGACGCCGGGCAGCGCCGCGCCGAGATCGCTCAGCACCTGCGCCTTCACCGATCCGACATCGGAGATGATCGCGCCGGGCGACAGCTCGGGCGCGATCTCGGCCGCCACCACCGCCATCGCGCCGACGGGCACGCACAGGATGACGAGATCGGCGTCGACCACCGCGGTGCCGGCACCGTCGGTGACGTCGTCGACGAGGTCGAGATCGCGCACGCGCTCGCGCACCGTCGGGTCGGCGTCGCTGCCGGTCAGCCGCACCGTCGGCATCGCGGCGCGCACCGCGCGCGCCACCGACGACCCGATCAACCCCAGACCGATGATCGCGACCCGGGAAAACGGCAGCATCAGCCGGCCTGTTCGACGAAGCGGCGCAGCGCGTCGGCGACGCCGCGCGTCTCCTCCTCGGTGCCGATCGAGATGCGCAGCCCGTTGCCCAGTCCCTGCTTGGGCAGCCAGCGGGTAAGATAGCCTTCGCCGGTGAGGAAGGCGTTGGCGCCCTCGGCGGTTGCGTTGCTGCCCTCGTCGAAGATCACGAGGATGAAATTCGCCGCCGACGGCACCGCGCGCAGCCCGGCGTTGCCGAGCTTGGCGATCTCGCCCGCCAGCCAGCCGCGCCACTGCGTGTTGTGGTCGCGGCACTTGGCGACCCAGGCCTGGTCGGCGAGCGCGGCGAGCGCCCCCGCCTGGCCGGCGCTGGTGACGTTGAACGGCCCGCGGATCTTGTTGATCGCGTCGATGACGCTCGCCGGCCCATAGGCCCAGCCGACGCGCTCGGCGGCGAGCCCGTAGATCTTCGAGAAGGTGCGCGTGGTGATGACGTTGGGCAGGTGCCGCGCCATCGCGATGCCGTCCTCGTACGACGCATCGTCGATATATTCGGCATAGGCGGCGTCGAGCACCAGCAGCACGTCGTCGGGCAAGCCGGCGTGCAGCCGCTCGACCTCGGCGCGGCCGATCACCGTTCCGGTCGGGTGGTTGGGGTTGGCGAGGTAGAGGATGCGCGTGCGCGGGCTGACATGCGCCAGCAGCTGGTCGACGTCGGCGGTGTAATCGACGTCGGGCGCCGCGACCGGCGTCGCGCCGGCGCGCATCGCGGCGATCGGATAGACCATGAAGCCGTGGCGGACATAGAGCACCTCGTCGCCGGCGCTGGCATAGGCGGTGGCGAGCAGCTGCAATATCTCGTCGGAACCGGTGCCGCAGACGACGCGATCGAATTCGAGACCATGGTGCGCGGCGATCGCGTCGCGCAGCTCGTTCGAGGCGCCGTCGGGATAGCGGTGCGCCTGGCCGGCGATCTCGGCCATCGCGGCGATGGCCTTGGGGCTCGGCCCCAGCGGGTTCTCGTTCGACGACAGCTTGACGACACGCTGCGCGCCGTCGGCCTTGGCCCGGCCGGGCACATAGGCGTCGATGGCTGCGATCCAGGGCTTCATGACGGGTCCGCTCATGGCGGCGCTTCTGGCGCGTGCGCCCCTTGATGGCAAGAAGCCTGCGCTTCTTTCCTCGTCATTCCGGCGAAAGCCGGAACCCAGGAATACGCAGGTCCAGGGTTGCGGCTTTCGCCGGAATGACGGGTTTTGTTTACAGAGCGCTTCCCTTAATCGTCGAGCATGCGGCTCGCCGATCTCGAAACCCCCGCCCTGATCCTCGACGCTGCGAAGATGCGCGCCAACATCGCGCGAATGAATGCGGCGGCGCGGCGCCATGGCGTGATGCTGCGGCCGCACCTGAAGACCGGCAAGAGCGTCGAGGTCGCAAAGGCGATGACCGCGGGCTGGCCCGGGGCGGTGACCGTATCGACGCTGAAGGAGGCCGACCGCTTCTTCGCCGCGGGCTTTCGCGATATTCTCTACGCGGTCGGAATCGCGCCCAACAAGCTGGCGCATGCGGCGCGGCTGACGCGCGAAGGCTGCGTCCTGACCTTGATCCTCGACAGCCTCGAAGCGGCCGAGATGGTCGCCGCCTTCGGCCGCGAGAATGGTGTGACGCTCCCCGCGCTGATCGAGATCGATAGCGACGATCATCGCGCCGGCGTCGGTCCCGACGATGCCGCGACGCTTGCCGCCATCGCGACCGCGCTCACCGATGGCGCCGAGTTGCGCGGGGTGATGACGCACGGCGGCGGTTCCTACAATTCGACGACCGAAGAGGGTCTGGCCGCGCATGCCGAGCTCGAGCGCTCGGGCGCGGTGCGGGCCGCCGAGAATCTGCGCGCCGCCGGCTTCGCCTGCCCGGTGGTCAGCGTTGGATCGACCCCCACCGCTTTGTTCGCGCGAAACCTCGACGGCGTCACCGAACTTCGCGTCGGCGTCTACGTCTTCCACGACCTGGTGATGGCGGGGCTCGGCGTCTGTGCGGTCGAGGATGTCGCGGTCGGCGTGCTCGCTAGCGTGATCGGGCATCAGGCGGCGCGCGGGCAGCTGATCATCGATGCCGGCTGGATGGCGATGTCGCGCGACCGCGGTACGCAGGGTCAGCAGGTCGACCAGGGCTACGGGCTTGTATGCGATGCCGGCGGCCGGGCGCTCGGCGATCTGATCGTCGCGTCCGCCAACCAGGAACATGGCATCGTCGCGCGCCGCGACGGCGGGCCGCTCGACGTGGCGCGCTTTCCGGTGGGCACGCTGCTGCGCGTGCTCCCCAACCATTCCTGCGCGACGGCGGCGCAGCATGGCGAATATCAGGTGGTCGACGGCGGCGACGCGATCGTCGGCACATGGCAACGCTTCGGAGGCTGGTGATGGGCGACATCGAACGGATCGGCGTCGCGGGCGCGGCGCCGCCTGCCGGCCATTATTCGCCGGCGACCGCGTGGGGCGACCTCGTGTTCGTCTCCGGCCAGCTGCCATCGCGCCCCGACGGGACGCACACCGCCGACCAGCCGTTCGAGGTGCAGGCGCGGCAGGTGCTCGACAATCTGTTTGCGGTGCTCGCCGCCGCCGGCTCGTCGCCCGAGCGCGTGCTCAAGGTGACCGTCTATGTCGCCGGTATCGCGCACTGGCCGGCGTTCAACCGCCTCTATGCCGAGGCGTTCGGCGACGCGAAGCCGGCGCGCTGCGTCGTGCCGGTGCCCGAGCTTCACCACGGCTATCTCGTCGAGGTCGAGGCGATCGCCACGCGATGACGCTTGCAGGCGCCGCGTCTCGGCAATACCGCTCGGACGTTATGGCGGACGACGATCAGCGGTTCGGTCTCAATCGGCGCGTGCGGCTCGATGCGCCGCTGCGGCTCGATTCGGGCGGCAGCCTGTCGGCGGTCGAGATCGCCTATGAAACCTACGGTCGCCTCGGTGCCGACGCCTCGAACGCCGTCCTGATCTGCCATGCGCTGACCGGCGACCAGCATGTCGCCAGCCACCATCCGGTGACCGGCAAGGAGGGCTGGTGGACGCGGATGGTGGGCGCGGGAAAGCCGATCGATCCGGCGCGCCATTTCATCGTCTGCGCCAACGTGCTCGGCAGCTGCATGGGATCGAGCGGCCCGGCGTCGATCGACCCCGCGACGGGCGCGCCTTTCGCGATGCGCTTTCCGGTCATCACCATCCGCGACATGGTGCGCGCGCAGGCGATGCTGCTCGATCATCTCGGCGTCGACCGGCTGCTCGCCGCGGTCGGCGGATCGATGGGCGGCATGCAGGTGCTCGAATGGGCAGCGACCTATCCGGGGCGGGTGCGCTCCGCCGTCGTCATCGCCAGCGCGGCGCGCCATTCGGCGCAGAACATCGCCTTCCACGAGGTCGGGCGACAGGCGATCATGGCCGATCCCAACTGGCGCGCCGGCGACTATTATGCGGCGAACGATCCGCCGTCGGCGGGCCTCGCCGTCGCGCGGATGGCGGCGCACATCACCTATCTGTCGGAGGCGGGGCTGACCGCCAAGTTCGGGCGGCAGCTGCAGGCGCGCGACGCCAAGTCGTTCGGCTTCGACGCCGACTTCCAGATCGAAAGCTATCTGCGCCACCAGGGCATCCGCTTCGTCGAGCGCTTCGACGCCAATTCGTATCTCTACATCACCCGCGCGATGGACTATTTCGACCTCGCCGAGGAATATGGCGGAACGCTCGCCACCGCCTTCCAAGGGACCGCGACGCGTTTCTGCCTCATGTCCTTCACCAGCGACTGGCTCTATCCGACCTCCGAATCGCGCCGCATCGTCCATGCGCTCAACGCCGCGGCGGCGCATGTCAGCTTCGTCGAGATCGACTCGAGCCTCGGCCACGACGCCTTCCTGCTCGACGTCCCCGAGATGAACCGGGTCGTCGACGGCTTCCTGCGCGCGGCGGCGTCATGAGCCTGCCGGCGGGCTATCGCCTCTCGGACGACAAGGCCGAGCTGCAGGTCGACGTCATCCACCGCTTCCTGGCCGAGAACGCCTATTGGTCGCCCGGCATCCCCCGCGCCATCGTCGAACGCGCGATCGCCAACAGCCGCTGTGTCGGCATCTATGGCCCCGACGGCGCGCAGCTCGCCTTCGCGCGGCTGGTCACCGACGACGCGACCTTCGCCTATCTCTGCGACGTCTTCGTGCTGCCGCCGGCGCGCGGCCTCGGCCTGTCGAAGGCGATGGTCGGCTTCTTCATCGCACATCCCGAGCTCCAGCGCCTGCGCCGCTGGATGCTGGTGACGCGCGACGCGCACGGCCTCTATTCGCAATTCGGCTTCGAGCCGATCAGCGAGGAGCAGGTCGGGCGTCTGATGCAGCGGCTCGATCCCGACGTCTATCGGCGGATGACCGCATGACCTTGCGGCCCGACCTTGCGGCGATCGCCGAGGCGGTACCCGTCGGCGCGCGCGTGCTCGACGTCGGCTGCGGCGACGGCGCGCTGATGGCGGCGCTGCGCGACGGCAAGGGCGTCGACGCGCGCGGGATCGAGTTGTCGCGCGAGGGCGTATCGGCGGCGGTGGCGCGCGGGCTGTCGGTGGTGCAGGGCGACGCCGACACCGACCTTCGCGACTATCCGACCGACGCCTTCGACTATGCGATCCTCAGCCAGACGCTGCAGGCGACGCGCGCCCCCGACCAGGTGCTCGACCAGTTGCTGCGTATCGGCCGCCATGCGATCGTGTCGTTTCCCAACTTCGCCTATTGGCGCGTCCGGCTGTCGCTGATGTTCGCCGGCCGCATGCCGACGACCCGGGCGTTGCCGGCGTCCTGGTACGAGACCGAGAATATCCATTTCTGCACGATCGACGATTTCCGCGCGCTGATCGGCGCGAAGCGGCTGACCGTCGAGCGCGCGCGCTTCCTGACGCACGGCCGCCCGCGCGGCGCGGCGCTCGCCAACCTGATGGCGGAGCAGGCGATCTTCGTGCTGCGGCGGTAAAATCCCTCTCCCCTCGAGGGAGAGGGATCTACTTTGGCTTGAGCCCGTCGGCGATCATCTGGCTGGCGATCGCTGCGACCTTCGACGGCTCCTCGTCGGACCACACGGCGTAGCGAAGCCCGAGGAAGACGTTCATCCCCATGATCGCCCAGGCGTGGACATCGCCGACGTCGGCGCGGACCTCGCCGCGCGCCGCGCCGGCCTGGAGACGCTCGCGAATGCGCTCGGCGGTGGTCTCGTAGTGCTGGCGATAGCTGTCGGCATCGACGAACTCGGCTTCGTCGATGATCCGATAGATTTCCTTGTGCTCGCGTGCGAACTCGAGGAAGGCGCGCAGCGCTTCGCGTTCGGCCACCAGTTCGTCGGTGGCGCCCTGCAGCGCCGGCGCGACATGCGCCTTCACCCGTCCCGACATGTCGCGCACCAGCGCCCGGAAGATCGCGTCCTTGCTGTCGAAATAGGTATAGAAGGACCCCAGCGCGGCGCCGGCGCGCGTCGTTATTCCGCTGATCGACGCGGTGTGGAAGCCCTTCTCGCCGAACTCCGCTGCCGCCGCATCGAGCAGGCTGCGCAGCGTGCGCCGGCCGCGCTCGGTGCGCGGGGCCTTGGGATCTGCTTCCCCCATGGGGCCGAGACTGGCGTTCGACTTGGCCAAGCGCAAGCTCCCGAACAAAGTTGAAAGGTGGTTCAACTTTCATTATAGGCTCGGAACGTTACGGGCAAGAAGCCCGGACCAATAAGCCAATCCATGCCACTTGGGGGTTCCGACATGTCCCGCACCAGCCTCTCGACGCTGCTTCTCGGCGTTGCCTTCTCCGCCATCGCCGTCCCCGCCATCGCGCAGGACACCGCTGCCCCGGTCGTCGCGGCCGACGAGGCGACCGACGAGATCGTCGTCACCGCCCGGCGCCGCGCCGAAAATCTCCAGGACGTGCCGATCGCCGTCACCGCCTACAGCGGCGAGGCACTCGAGAATCAGGGCGCGCTCGACATCACCGACGTCGGCGACACCACCCCCAACGTCACGCTCGAGGTCTCGCGCGGCACCAACTCGACGCTCAGCGCCTTCATCCGCGGCGTCGGCCAGCAGGATCCGGTCGCCGGCTTCGAACAGGGCGTCGGCATCTATCTCGACGACGTCTATCTCAACCGTCCGCAAGCCGCCGTTCTCGACATCTACGACGTCGAGCGCATCGAGGTGCTGCGCGGGCCGCAGGGCACGCTCTACGGCCGCAACACCATCGGCGGCGCGGTGAAATATGTCACCAAGCGCCTGTCCGATTCGCCCGAACTGCGGCTGCGCGGCATCGCCGGCACCTACAAGCAGCTCGACGGCATCGTCAGCGGCTCGGTGCCGGTCGGCGACGGCTTGCTGCGCGTCGGCGGCTCGCTGGCGCGGCTGACCCGCGACGGCTTCGGCGACAACCTCACCACCGGCGAGGAGAACTATAACCGCGACGTCTGGGCGGCGCGCCTGTCGGCCGAGATCAACAACGACGATGACGTCTTCGTCCGCATCGCCGCCGACTATACGCACGACCAGAGCAACGCGCGCGGCGGCCACCGGCTGATCCCCAGCCTGTTCACCAACGCCCCGGTGCTCGGCGATGTGTTCGACACGCGCGGCGGCCTGACCGTGCCGCCGCAGGACGTCGAGGGCTATGGCTTCTCGGCGAACGGCGAGTTCGAGATGACCGAGGCGCTGACCTTCCGCACCATCACCGCGTGGCGCAAGGACGACAGCTCGACGCCGATCGACTTCGACGCGCTCGTCACCCCCGACCTCGACGTCGCCGGCCTCTACAACAACCGGCAGTTCAGCCAAGAACTGCAGCTGCTCGTCGATAGCGGACCGCTCAACCTGCTCGTCGGTGGCTATTTCCTCGACGCCAAGGCCGAGACGCCGTTCGACGTGCGGCTGTTCTCGACCGTCGCCGGGCTCTCGGCGTTCACCAATGCGGTGGTCAATACCGAGACCTTCGCGGTGTTCGCCGACGCGACCTTCGAGATCAACGAGCAGTTCGGCGTCTCGGTCGGCGGCCGCTACACCTGGGACGAGCGTCAGGCGAGCATCCTGCGCCAGAACTACCTCGGCGGCGGTTCGACGCTGTTCGGCGGCGCCGGCACGCCGTTCGGCGCGCCGAGCACCAACTTCAGCGGCAAGAACCAGTTCGACAAGTTCACGCCGCGCGCGTCGCTGACCTTCAAGCCCAACGACGACAACACGATCTATGCGAGCTATTCGAAGGGCTTCAAGGGCGGCGGCTTCGACCCGCGCGGCGTCGGCGCCAACGCCCCCGACCTCAACGGCAACGGTACGCGCGAGGCAAACGAGGTCGCCGCGTTCCTGAGCTTCTCGCCCGAGACGGTCGACAGCTATGAGGTCGGCTACAAGGCGCGGCTGCTCGACCGGATCAACGTCGCCGTCGCGGCGTTCCGCGCCGATTATCAGGACGTCCAGATTCCCGGTTCGGCGGGCTGCACCGTCGGCGGGATCCAGACCTTCTGCGGCGTCGTCACCAACGCCGGCAAGGCGCGCTTCCAGGGCTTCGAGTTCGAGGGCAACACCCGCCTCGGCGAGGACATGATGGCCGAGGGCGATGCGCTGACGCTCGCCGCCAGCCTCGGCTACATTGACGCCGAGTTCCGCGAGTACATCACCAACATCGCCGGCGTCGGCCCGGTCGACGTCGCCGACTTCCGCGAGGTCCAGAATACGCCCAAGTGGACGGCGAGCGGCACGCTCGGCTACGAGCGGCCGGTCGGCAACGGCGAGCTCAGCGCCAGCACGACGCTGTCGTACCGCAGCAAGACCTACCAGTTCGAGATCCCGAACCCGTTCATCGATCAGAAGTCCTATGCGCTGCTCGACGCGAGCCTCGTCTATCGCGCCGACGGCGGCCGCTGGAGCGTCGGGCTCCACGGCAAGAACATCCTCGACAAGGAGTATAAGACCTCGGGCTATACCTTCCTCGCCGCGAACGCGACGACGGGTGCGCTGTTGACCAATGCGGCGGGACAATTCATTCCGTCGCTGGGCCGCGAGGGCACGCTGACCGCCTTCTACGGCAACCCGCGGCAGGTCTTCCTGAGCGTGGGATATAATTTCTGACCGATACGCCAACTTCGACGACAGCCGCGACGCCCGATGGGAAATCCTATCGGGCGTTCGTGCTGTTCATGCTGATCGTCGTCTACACCTTCAACTTCATCGACCGTCAGATCGTCGGCATCCTCGCCGGGCCGATCAAGGCCGAACTCGGTCTCAGCGACACGCAGCTCGGCATGATGGGCGGGCTGGCGTTCGCGCTGTTCTACACCGCGCTCGGCGTGCCGATCGGCCTGCTCGCCGATCGCCGGAGCCGCGTCTGGATCATGACCGTCGCGCTGGCGCTGTGGAGCGGCTTCACCGCGCTCTGCGGCGTCGCACAGAATTTCTGGCAGCTGTTCCTGTCGCGCATGGGGGTCGGCGTCGGCGAGGCGGGCGGCGTGGCGCCGGCCTATTCGCTGATCGCCGACTATTTCCCGCCGGCCGAGCGCGCGCGCGCGCTCGCGGTCTATTCGTTCGGCATCCCGCTCGGCTCGGCGGCCGGCATCTTCCTCGGCGGCTGGATCGCCTCGACGATCGACTGGCGCACCGCCTTCATCGTCGTCGGCCTCGCCGGCCTCGCGCTGGCGCCGATCTTTCGCCTCGTCGTCCGCGATCCGGTGCGCGGGCGCTTCGACCCGCCGCGCGCGCAGACCACCGCGCCGCCCTTCGGCGAGGTGATGCGAACGCTCGCTGCCAAGCCGAGCTTCTGGCTGCTGTCGTTCGGCGCCGGATCCTGCTCGATTCTCGGCTACGGGCTGATCTTCTGGCTGCCGTCCTTCTTCGCGCGGACCTATGGCCTCGAACTCCTCGAGGTGTCGCAATTTTACGGTTCGATCATTCTCGTCGGCGGCGTGATCGGCATCTGGGGCGGCGGCTGGCTGGGCGACCGGCTCGGCGGCGCCGATCGCGGCGCCTATGCGCGGATCCCGGCGATCGCCTTCCTGGTCGCCGCGCCCTGCTACGCCGTCGGCGTGCTGTCCAACTCGCTGCCGCTGACCTATGCGATGTTCCTGATCCCGCAGGCGCTGGGGCTGATGTGGTTGGGGCCAGTGCTGTCGGCGGTGCAGCATATCGCGCCCGCCTCGATGCGCACGACGGCGTCGGCGAGCTTCCTGTTCATCAACAATCTGATCGGCATCGGCGTCGGCACCGTGCTGATCGGCTGGATCTCCGAACAGCTGGCACCGAGCTTCGGCGACCAGTCGCTGCGCTATTCGATCCTCATCGGCCTGAGCTTCTACCTGCTCAGCGCGGCGCTATTCTTCCTCGCGTCGCGACGTCTCCATCGCGACTGGGCGAGCTGACGCCCGCGCCGTCGCGGCGCTGGCCCGGCCGATCATCGTCGGCGCCAGCCCGTCGGTCTTGCGTGCCAGCACGAAATGGATGCCGCCGAAGCGTGCGGCGACGCGCATCAGCGGCTTGTCGAGCCAGCGCAATCCCCGGACCGGCGGCGCGACTAGCGCCGTGCGGCATGAAACCGGCTCGAACATCGCCTCGCGCAATAGCCGCGCCAGCTCGCCCTTTGCCCAGGGACGCCCCTGGCCGAACGGGGTCGCCTCGAAATGCGTCCACAGCCCAAGCCGGTTGGGCACGATCAGCACCAGCTCACCGGCCGGCGCCAGCACGCGCCACAGTTCGCGCAGCAGCTTGCGCGGCGGCTCGGCGAATTCCAGTGCATGCGCGAGCAGCGCCTGATCGAACATCGCTTCGGCGAAGGGCAGGTTGAATTCGTCGGCCAGCGTCGTGCAGCCGGGGCGGCCATAGGGCCAGCGGTGAGCGCCCATGTCCTCGGGCATCACCAGCGCCAGCCGTTCGAGCCGCGCCGGATCGAGTCCGCTGAGCAGCGGCGCGCAATAGCCGAGCGCAAGCAGGCGTGCGGTGTTTCCCTGCCGGATTTTGGGCGCCACGGTGGCCGCCAGTTCGCGCGCCACGCGCTGCCCGTCGCGCGTGGCGTAATAGGCGCGGAGCTCCTCGACGGTCGGACGCATGGCGCCGAAGCTGAGGGTTTGACGGGCGCTTGTCGAGACCTTAGCTCCCTCTCCCCGCTGGGGAGAGGGTTGGGGTGAGGGGCACCGTCCCATCCGCGAGAGCAGAACCGAGCGCCTGCGGCGCTCGGCCCCTCATCTAGCCTCTCCCCAGCGGGGAGAGGGATAGAAAGGTCAGGTGCGCTCGACGCACATGGCGATGCCCATGCCGCCGCCGATGCACAGCGTCGCCAGGCCCTTCTTCGCGTCGCGGCGCTGCATCTCGTAGAGCAGGGTCGTCAGCACGCGCGCGCCCGAGGCGCCGATCGGGTGGCCGATGGCGATCGCGCCGCCGTTGACGTTGACCTTTTCGGCATCCCAGCCCAGTTCCTGTCCGACCGACAGCGCCTGCGCCGCGAACGCCTCGTTGGCCTCGATCAGGTCGAGATCGGCGATCGTCCAGCCGGCTTTCTCGAGCGCCTTCTTCGATGCCGGCACCGGGCCGATCCCCATGATCGACGGATCGACGCCGGCGCTTGCCCAGGAGGCGATGCGCGCCAGCGGGGTAAGCCCGCGCTTCGCCGCCTCGTCGGCCGACATCAGCACCAGCGCCGCCGCGCCGTCGTTGATCCCGCTGGCGTTGGCGGCGGTCACCGTCCCGTCCTTCTTGAACGCCGGCTTCAGCCCGGCCATCGCCTCGACCGTTGCGCCCTCGCGGATATATTCGTCGGCGTCGACGACGGTGTCGCCCTTGCGGCCCTTGATCGTGACCGGCGCAATCTCGTCCTTGAACCGTCCCTCGCGGCGCGCCGCCTCGGCCTTGTTCTGGCTGCCGACGGCGAAGGCGTCCTGCTTCTCGCGCGTCACCTGGTATTTCTCGGCGAGATTCTCGGCGGTGATGCCCATGTGATAGCCGTTGAAGGCGTCCCACAACCCGTCCTTGATCATCGTGTCGACGAGCTCGACGGCGCCCATCTTGGTGCCGCCGCGCAGCTGCTGCGCATGCGGGCTGAGACTCATCGATTCCTGCCCGCCGGCGACGACGACCTCGGCATCGCCGTTGGCGATCGCCTGATAGCCGAGCGCGACGGCGCGCAGCCCCGATCCGCAAACCTGGTTGACGCCCCACGCCGGCGTCTCCTTGGCGATGCCCGCCGCGATCGACGCCTGGCGCGCCGGGTTCTGGCCTTGGCCGGCAGTCAACACCTGGCCGAGGATGACTTCGGAGACTTCCGACGGCGCGACCTCGGCCTGCGCCAGCGCCGCTTCGATGGCGACTCGGCCGAGCTCGTGCGCCGGGGTGCCGGCGAACGCACCGAGGAAACTGCCGACCGGGGTGCGCTTGGCGGCGACGATGACGACTTCGGTCATGATTGGGTCTCCATTGCTCGTTTTATAGAGCAACCTAATATTGTGCAGGTGCGAAGAAAAGGGGGCTTATCGTTTAAGCCAGTCGCGCAGCGGCTCCCAGACCAAATTGCGCGCCCGCGATCCGACGATCATCCCGACGTGACCGGCGTCGACGTCGACGCGCGCGCCGACCTCGGGCGCGGCGGCGGCAGGGACGATGCGGTCGCGCGTCGAGACGAGGTTGAGCGTCGGGCAGGCGAGCGTGCGCGCGTCGCCCCGCCAGCGGCCCGAGCCCGGCGTATCGGCCCCGTAGAACTCGCCAAAGCACTGACGCGCAGCCGGCAGCGTCAGCGGCGGCCCGTCGTTCGCCCAATCCTCGAGCGCGACGAAAGCGCGCGCCGCCTCGCTGTCGGGCGGCAGCCTGCCGAACCGCTCGAATTTCGCCGCGGTGCCCGCGGGATCGAGGCGCCAGAACAGCGGCTGGATGAGGTCCATCGGCACCGCGCCGAGCGGCGTGGACGCTGCCTCGATCTGGCTCCCAGCGGTAGCCATTTCACGTCCCTGCGCGCCGTATCCGCTGAACTTCCAAGGGGTTGCGATCAGCGCCAGCCGACGGGGCGGCGAAGCCAGCGCCGCCGCGAGCGCCATCGTGCCGCCCAGGCAATAGCCGACGACGGCGGCATCGCCGACCACGGCGAGAAGCGGCCGCAGCCGCGCGTCGACATAGCCGTCGATCGACAGCGACCGTTCGTCCGCGCCCGGGCTTCCCCAGTCGACGAGCAGCGGCCGCACGTCCTGGCCGGCCAGCCAGCGCAGCAGCGAATTGTCGGCGGCGAGATCGAGCACGCTCGGCGGATTGACCAGCGAGGGGACGAATACCGCCGGCGGACCGCTGCCGCCATAGTCGAGCAACCGCACATTGCCGATCTGCGCCAGCTGCGGCGGTGGGGGCAGCGCGCGCCGGTACGGGTGCACCTGATAGGCGCGAACGCCCGCCAGGACGGCGCCCATCCGCGTGCGGTCGCCGTCGACCGCGTCGGTGATGACGCGCAGGAAGGCGGGCAGCGGATGCGGGCCGCGGGCGCGTTGTTGCGGCGCAACATCGCCGCGTGCTAGGCTCGGCGCTTCTCCAGTGGGTGGCGACATGGCCGAATCCGAAACCAAGCCCGAGCCGATCATCATCAAGAAATACGCCAATCGGCGTCTCTATAACACCGACAGTTCGAGCTATATCACGCTCGAGCATCTGGCGCTGCTGACCCGCGAGGGACGCGAATTCAAGGTGCTCGACGCCAAGTCGGGCGACGACATCACGCGCTCGGTGCTGACGCAGATCATCATGGACGAGGAGACGCGCGGCCAGACGATGCTGCCGACCTCGTTCCTGCGCCAGCTGATCTCGATGTACGGCGATTCGATGCAGGCGATGGTGCCGCCCTATCTCGAAGCGTCGATGAACGCCTTCCACCGCAACCAGGAGCAGTTCCGCACCGCGGTGTCGGGCGCGTTCGGCGCCGGCGCCTTCAAGCCGTTCGAGACGCTCGCCAAGCAGAATATGGCGATGTTCCAGGCAGCGGCCGACATGCTGACCGGCAACCGCAAGGCGGGCGACGCGCCCAAGCCGGCGAGCAGCGACGAGCTCGATGCGCTCAAGGCGCAGATGGCGGCGCTGCAGGCGCAGCTCGACAAGTTGAGCGAGCGCTAGGGAAACAAGGGCCGCGTCTTGCGACGCGGCCCTTGTTCGACGCCATCTCCGGCAATCAGTTGGCCGGCTTCACGAACTTCAGCGTCATGCGGTCCGATTCGCCGATCGCGGCATATTTGGCGCGGTCGGTGTCGCCGAGCCGGTAGTTGGGCGGCAGCGTCCAGACGCCGTCGGCGTAGTCGGCGGTGTCCTTGGGGTTGGCGTTGACCTCCGATTCGCCGGCGAGCTTGAAGCCGGCCGCCTCGGCCATCTTCACGATCGCACTGCGCTTCATGTAGCCGCTGGTCTTCATCAGCGCGTCGTCGCGATCCTCGGGCAGGCGATGCTCGACGACGCCGAGGGTGCCGCCCGGCTTCAGCGCCGTGAAGAAGGCCTGGAACGCCTGCGGCGCGAAGTCGGCGCTGTACCAATTGTGGACGTTGCGGAAGGTCAGCACGACATCGGCGGTGCCGGCGGGCGCGAGCGAATCATAATGATCCTTGCCGAAGCTGGTGACCTGCGCCTTGGCGGTCGCGGGCGTCGCGGCGAGCTTGGCCTTGAAATCGGCGGCGGCCTTCGCGGCGCGCTCGCTGGCCGCCGGGTTCGTGCCGGCGGCATAGTAGGTGCCGCCGTTGGCGAGATAGGGCGCGAGGATCTCGGTGTACCAGCCGCCGCCGGGCGAGATTTCGACGACGGTCATATCGGGCTTCACGCCGAAGAAGGTCAGCGTTTCCTTCGGGTGCCGATAGGCGTCGCGGGCGCGATTGGCTTCCGAACGATGCGCGCCGGCGATCGCCTGGTCGAGCAGCATCGCGGCATGGTCGTGATGCGCGGCGGCGGGTTTGGCGGCCTGTGCGAGCGCCCCCGCCGAGAGCGCGGTACCCGCTGCGAGCAAGGCGATGCGAACCAAGGTCTTCATATTCTACGAACCTCCCCAATATCAGGCGCTGTCATTTAGCAGGCATCAGGTTACCAGCCTAGGACATGGACCTTCAGACCACCCTAGCGCTTATGCTGCTGGCCGCAGTCGTCGTTGGTGCCTCGTTGTGGGGTACTCGTCGAAAAGTCCGCCGGCTGGGCGACGTGACCTACGTCCCATGGCATGGGCTGCTGTTCATCGGCATTCTGGCCTTCTGCGTGCTGGCAGCGCACGTCGTCACGCTGGTGACCGGCGTTCCGCTCAAGGGCCGGGTTCGCTAGCCGAGAAATGGCGCCGCCATATCGCGCTGAATACGCATCGGCCGCATCGTGCTCAGCTCGACGAGCGCCCAGACCGTCCGCGCCGATACGCGCACGCCGCCGTCGGGGCCGAGGATCTCGACGAAGCGATCGAAGCGCGCGCCCTGCGGCTCGCCGACCCAGGTCCGCGCGGTCAGCGTCTCGCCGAGCCGCGTGGCGCGGCGATAGTCGATCTCGTGCCGGGTCACGACCCACACGTAGCGGTCGACGTCCTCGGGGCGTGCGACCGCGCGCCAGTGCGACGTCGCCATGTCCTGGATCCAGCGGACATAGACCGCGTTGTTGACGTGGCCGAGCTCGTCGATGTCGTCGGCGACCGGCTCGATCGTCAGTTCGAAGACCGGGCGGTCAGCCATTGCCCCCGGCGTCCGCCATGCCGAACTGCTGCAGGATGAAGGCGAATTCCTCGGCAACCTCGACGAGCGAATCCCAGCGGCCCGACTTGCCGCCGTGGCCGGCGCCCATATTGATCTTGAGGATCAGCGGGTTGGAATCGGTCTTCGTAGCGCGCAGCTTCGCGACCCATTTCGCCGGCTCCCAATAGGTGACGCGCGGGTCGTTCAACCCGGCGGTGACCATCAGCGGCGGATAGGCCTTGGCCTCGACATTGTCATAGGGGCTGTAGCTGCGGATCAGCTCGAACGCGGCCGCGTCGGCGATCGGATTGCCCCACTCGGGCCACTCCATCGGCGTCAGCGGCAGGCTGTCGTCGAGCATGGTGTTGAGCACGTCGACGAAGGGCACGTGCGCGACGGCGGCGCCCCACAGCTCGGGGTTGCTGTTGAGCGCGACGCCCATCAGCTCGCCGCCCGCCGAGCCGCCCGAGATCGAGATGTGGCCGGCGCGAGTCAGCCCCGCGTCGATCAGATGCTTCGCGCAGTCGACGAAGTCGTTGAAGGTGTTCCAGCGTTTGGTCAGCTTGCCGTCGAGATACCAGCGGTAGCCGAGGTCGTCGCCGCCCCGGATATGCGCGATCGCATAGGCGAAGCCGCGGTCGAGCAGCGACAGCCGCGCGGTCGAGAAGCCTGGCGGCATCGCCAGCCCATAGGCGCCATAGCCATAGAGATGCAGCTTGCCGCTGCCGTCGCGGGGGAAGCCCTTCTTGTAGACGACCGAAATCGGCACCTGCGCGCCGTCGCGCGCGGTCGCCATCAGCCGCACCGTCTCGTAGGCGCTGGCGTCATAGCCCGAGGGGATGGTCTGGACCTTGCGCACCTCGAGCCGGCGCTCGGCGAGATGATAGTCGTAGACCGTCCCCGGGGTGACCATCGATTCATAGGTCAGCCGCAGCGCCGCAGGATCATATTCGGGGTTGTTGGCGAGGCCGGCGGCATAGCTCGCCTCGGGGAAGGCGATCCAGTGCTCGTCGCCGTCGTAAGTGCGCAGCCGCAGCTGATCGAGTCCGTCGATGCGCTCGGCGATCGCTAGCACCGATCTGAACGACGACAGCCCGCGCAGATAATGGCGGTCGCTCGGCGCGATCAGCTCGCGCCAGTCGCCCGGCGCGTCGATCGATGCGGTGACGAGACGGAAATTGGGGTGGGTGTCGTTGGTGCGGATGAACAGCTCGCCCTCGCGCGCATCGACCTCATATTCGCGGCCGGTCTGGCGCGGTGACACCAGCAGCGGCGCGGCGGTAGGGTCGGCGGTCGGGATCAGCCGCACCTCGCTGGTGACATGGTCGGCGGCGTGGATGACGAACCATTGCCGGTCCTGGCTGCGCGACACGCCGACGAAGAAGCCGGCGTCGGGCTCCTCGTAAAGCACGGCATCGTCGCCGGTCTGCCCAAGCCGGTGCAGCCGGATGCGGTAGGGCCGCCAATTGTCGTTGACCTCGGCCCAGGCGACCGCGCGGCCGTCGGCGCTCCAGATCGCCTGGCCGAGCGCGGCGTCGGTCACGGTCTCGATGTCGACATTCGCCGCGATGTCGCGGATGCGCAGCTTGAAGCGCTCCGACCCGTCGTCGTCGACCTGATAGGCGGCGAGCCGCCCGTCGGGGCTGACGGTCAGGCTGCCGAGGCGGAAATAGGCCTTGCCCTCCGCCATCGCCGGCTCGTCGAGCACCAGCTCGTCGGGCCCGCCAGCCACCGGCCGCCGCCACCATTTGCGATACTGGCCGCCGGTCTCGAACGCCCACCAGTAGAGGAAATCGCCATCCTTCTGCGGGACGCTGGAATCGTCCTCCTTCAGCCGCCCCTTCATCTCGGCGAACAGCGTATCGATCAGCGGCTTGACCGGCGCGATCGACGTCTCGAACCAGGCGTTCTCGGCCTCGAGATGCGCCAGGATCGCGGCGTCGGTGACCTGCGGATAGCCGGGGTCCTTCAGCCAGGCATAGCCGTCTTCGATCGTCTGGCCGTGATGCGTGACGCTGTGCGGGCGGATGGGGGCGATGGGCGGGGCGCTGATGGACATGGACCGCTCCTAATCTGTGCGCGCGCGAACGTCGACGGGTCACGCCCGCGAAAAGGCTCGCGCCGGACGCACCTCTGGCGTCCGGCCGGCATCGCGCCTAATTCCAACCCAACGAACAGTTGGAGGCGTCATGTCCACGCACAAGGATCGCATCGAGGCGTTGCGCGCGCAGCTCGGCAGCCAGAAGCTCAACGGCTTCGTGGTACCGCTGACCGACGAGCATATGAGCGAATATGTCGGCGCCTACGCGCAGCGGCTGGCCTGGCTCACCGGCTTCGAGGGCTCGGCGGGCTCGGCGGCGGTGCTCGCCGACAAGGCGGCGATCTTCACCGATGGCCGCTACACGCTTCAGGTCCGCGACCAGGTCGACGGCAATCTCTACAGCTACCAGAGCGTTCCCGAGACCAGCGTCGGCGACTGGCTGGCCGGGCAGGTCAAGGCCGGCGACCGCATCGGCTATGATCCCTGGCTGCATACCAAGGGCTGGGTCGAGGCGACGCGCAAGGCGCTCGCCGACAAGGACGCCGAACTGGTGGCGATTGCCGAGAATCCGATCGACCGGGTGTGGCGCGACCGCCCGGCGCCGTCGGGCGAGCGGCTGATGCCGCACGGCGACGACCTCGCCGGCCAGTCGTCGGCCGAAAAGCGCCACGCCGTCGCCGACTTTCTCAAGGGCAAGCGGGCGCAGGCCGGCGTGGTCGCGGCGCTCGATTCGATCGCCTGGCTGTTCAACGTGCGCGGCCGCGACGTGTCGCGCACCCCGGTCGGGCTCGCGTTCGCGATCGTCCACGCCGACGGCAAGGCCGACCTGTTCGTCGATCCGGGCAAGGTCGATGCGACGCTCGAGGCGCATCTCGGCGCCGACGTGACCGTCCGCCCGCGCGGCGACTTCGCCGAGGCGCTCGAGGCGCTCGGCGGCACCGTCGTTGCCGATCCGCAGACCTGCGTCGCCGCGATCTTCGAACGGCTGAAGGCCGGCGGGGCGAAGATCGTCGAGGCGCGCGATCCGTGCGTCCTGCCGAAGGCGAAAAAGAATGCCGTCGAGATCGAGGGCACGCGCGCCGCGCACGTCCGCGACGGCGCGGCGCTGACGCGCTTCCTCCACTGGTTCGCGCAGGAGGCGCCCAAGGGCGGGCTCGACGAACTGACCGCGGCCGAGCGTCTCGAGGGCTTCCGCCGCGAGACCAACATGCTGCAGGACCTGAGCTTCGACACCATTTCGGGTGCCGGTCCCAACGGGGCGATCGTCCACTACCGCGTCTCGCCCGAGACCAACCGCCAGATCGAGCGGGACAGCCTGTTCCTGATCGATTCGGGGGCGCAATATGTCGACGGCACCACCGATGTGACGCGCACGCTCGCCGTCGGCACGCCCACGCCCGAGATGCGCGACCGCTTCACGCGTGTGCTCAAGGGCCATATCGCCGTCGCCACCGCAGTTTTCCCCAAGGGGACTCGCGGCGTCCAGCTCGACACGCTGGCGCGCGCGCCGCTGTGGGAGGTCGGGCTCGACTATGCGCATGGCACCGGCCACGGCGTCGGCAGCTTCCTCGCGGTGCATGAGGGGCCGCAGCGCATCGCGCAGCCGGGCAGCAGCCAGTCGGGCGGCGACGAGCCGCTCGCCGAAGGCATGATCCTGTCCGACGAACCCGGCTACTACAAGACCGGCGCCTACGGGATCCGCGTCGAGAATCTCATCCTGACGGTGAAGAAGGATATCCCCGGCGCTGAAAAGGAGATGCTCGGCTTCGAGACGTTGACGCTGGCGCCGATCGAGCTGGCGCTGGTCGACGTCGACATGCTGTCGCCGAAGGAGCGCGCCTGGCTCAACGATTATCATGCCCGCGTGCGTGCGGAGCTGGCGCCGCTTCTGCCGGAAGAGGTGCAGGGCTGGCTGGTCGAGGCGACGCGGGCGATCTAAGCCTCCCGCGTCCTCTGATCGTCCCCGCCTGCGCGGGGATGACGATGATTGGGGGGGGGCGGGACGATGGTCGTGCGGCCGCTTTCGCTGGTGCGACGGCCCGCGTAAGATCGCGGCAACTTCGAGGGAGCTGCCCATGTTAAAGCCCGCCTACGCCGTCGCTGCCGCCATTGCGCTCGTCGCTGCCGCGCCCGCCGCCGTCAAATCGGCCTACGACTTCAGGATGACCGCGATCGACGGCAAGCCGCTGCCGCTGGCGAAGTACAAGGGGCAGGTGATGCTGGTGGTGAACACCGCGTCGATGTGCGGCTTCACCCCGCAATACGAAGGCCTGCAGAAGGTCCACGAGACCTACAGCGCCAAGGGCTTCACCGTGCTCGGCGTGCCCTCTGGCGACTTCAAGGGCCAGGAATATGGGTCGAACAAGGAGATCGCCGACTTCTGCGAATCGAAATTCGGCATCCGCTTCCCGATGGCCGAGAAGGCGCATGTCGTCGGCGACGCGGCCGCGCCCTTCTACCGGTGGGCGAAGGCGAGGCTCGGTGACGAGAACGTGCCCAAGTGGAATTTCCACAAATATCTCGTCGGCCGCGACGGACAGCTGATCGCGGCGTTCGGCTCGAAGACCAAACCCGACGCGCCCGAAGTGACCGCGGCGATCGAGAAGGCGCTGGCCGCAACGCGCGGCTAGAAGTCGCGGATTGTAACCGGCGCGCTCTCCGCTTCGTATCTAGGAGCGAACGGAGAGACATGATGATGCGCATTTCGATCGATCGCCGCCGCCTGCTCGCCGGGGTTGCCGGCCTGGCCGGCGCCTTCGCGCTCGGTGGTGCGGGCAAGGCCGCACCGAAACGCTTCGAGATCGAGCTGAGCGAGGCCGAATGGCGCAAGCGGCTGACCCCCGATCAGTTCGCGGTGCTGCGCAAGCACGCCACCGAACGGCCGGGAAGCAGCCCGCTCGATCGCGAGAAGCGGCGCGGCACCTTCGTCTGCGCCGGCTGCGCGCTGCCGCTGTTCAGTTCGACGACCAAGTTCGACAGCGGCACCGGCTGGCCGAGCTTCTATGCGCCGCTGAAGGATGCGATCGGTACGACGACCGACCGAAGCCTGTTCATGGAGCGCACCGAGGTCCACTGCCGCCGCTGCGGCGGCCATCTCGGCCATGTCTTCGACGACGGGCCCAGGCCGACGGGCCTGCGCTACTGCATGAACGGCGATGCGCTGAAATTCATTCCGGCGGAGAAGGCCTGATGCGCAAGATCTCGATCGCCGCGGCGGCGCTGCTGACCAGCATCGCCGGACAGGCGGCGCCCGCCGCGACCGCGGTGGCGGTGTTCGCCGGGGGCTGTTTCTGGAGCACCGAGGTCGCCTTCGACAAGGTACCCGGCGTGATTTCGACGACCTCGGGATTCAGCGGCGGCAAGGTCGCCAATCCGAGCTATGCGCAGGTGGTGTCGAGCGACACCGGCCACCTCGAGGCGGTGCGCGTCGTCTATGACCCGAAGAAGGTCAGCTATGCACGTCTGCTCGACGCCTATTGGCGGTCGATCGATCCGACCGACCCCGACGGCCAGTTCTGCGACCAGGGGGCCAATTATCGCACCGCGATCTTCGTGACCCCCGAGCAGCGCGCCGCCGCCGAGGCGTCGAAGGCGAGGCTGGCGAAGAGCGGCGTGCTGCCCGGCCCGATCGCAACGCGCATTTTGCCGGCTGCGCCCTTCTACGCGGCGGAGGCGGCGCACCAGGATTTCCACATCAGAAACCCTGCACGCTATCGCATGTACCGCATCGGCTGCGGCCGCGACGCGGCGCTTGCCAAGGTGTGGAAAAAGGTCGGCTAGTCGCGCTGGGCATCACCGGCGGGCGGCGGCTCGGCTGCGGCGCGGTCGCGCGCCTTGCGGCGGGCGAGATTCGCCCGGAGCGCCTTCGCCAGCCGCTCCTCGCGGGTCTCTTTCGTCGCATCGGCCATGATCGGTCCTTAGCGAGGCGCGGCTTCGCTTGACAAGCAATCGCGGGGTGCCCATACGCCCCCGACGCAAAATGGCCTGCTGCCGTAGCTCAGTGGTAGAGCGCATCCTTGGTAAGGCTGAGGTCGGGAGTTCAATCCTCCCCGGCAGCACCATTTCGCTGAACAATCCGAGATCTATGCTCATTTGACCGTCAGGCTCCTCGCGACTTGACGGCATGCTGCGTGCCGACCATGGCGGTTCGCGGGGGGCGCAGAGTTGGGCGCTAGCAAGATGCGTGGAACTTCCGATGGCCTCCGGGCAGGGCTACGAGTGGCGTCGATTCTGTGCATGGCGGCGTCGGCGCTGCCGGCCGTTGCGCAGGAGCAGTTCGCGGGGCTCGCGCTTCCCGACCGGCTCCGCGATCTCTCGATCGAGGAACTGACGCAGATCGAGGTGACCTCGGCCTCGAAGCGCGCCGAGCCGCTGTCGCAGGTCGCCAACGCGCTGTTCGTCATCACCAACGACGATATCCGCCGGTCGGGCTACACCTCGGTGCCCGAGGCGCTGCGGCTTGCCCCCAATCTCGACGTCCGTCGCATCAACGCGCGCGAATATGCCATCACCGCGCGCGGCTTCGGCGGCTACGAGACGGCGCGGCACCTGCTGGTGCTGGTCGACGGCCGCAGCGTCTATTCGACGCTGTTCTCGGGCGTCTTCTGGGAATTGCAGGAGCTGCCGCTCGAGGACATCGACCGCATCGAGGTGATCAGCGGCCCCGGCGGCACGCTCTACGGGCTCAACGCCGTCAACGGCGTCATCAACATCATCACCAAGGACGCCGGCTCGACGCAGGGCTTCACCGCCCGGGCCACCGCGGGTGCGAGCGAGCGGACGGGAATGCTGCGCTACGGCGGCAGGCTCGGCGAGCACGGCGACGTCCGCGTCTACCTCAACGCCTATGACCGCGACAATTTCGCCAAGGGCGCGGGGACCGAGATCGACGATGGCGGCGAAGGGGTGCGCGCCGGCTTCCGCAGCGACTTCGGATCGGGCGACGACCGCTTCACCGTCCAGGGCGACGTCTTCACCAATGATTCGAACTTCGCGCCGGGGAACGGCGAGGATGGCGGCAATGTCCTGGCGCGCTGGAATCGGCGGCTGAGCGATTCCGCGACCTTCCAGCTTCAAGCCTATTATGACGCCTTCAAGCGCCGCTTCGCGGTGGTCTCCGATCAGCTGGAGGTGGCAGACGTCGAGGCGCAGTTCGGCTGGACGGGCGGGCGCCACCAGCTCGTCGCCGGCGCAGGCGTGCGCCGGACGCGCGACAGGTTCGACAATGATTTCGGCTTCTTCACGCTCGATCCGGAAGAGAAAAGGCTGTGGCTGGGCAACGTCTTCGTCCAGGATCGGTTCGCGCTGACCGAACGCCTGGCGATCACCGCCGGGCTCAAGCTCGAGAAGACGTCGTTCACCAGCGTCGAAATCTTGCAGAACCTGCGCCTCGCCTACCAGCCGAGCCACGAGACGCTGCTGTGGACGGCGGTGTCGCGCGCGGTGCGGACGCCGTCGCGCATCGACCGCCATCTGCAGGAGCCGGGCATCCTGCTGGCCGGCACCTTCAATTCGGAAGAACTGACGGCGTTCGAGGTCGGCTACCGTGGCCAGCCGACGGCGAAGACGTCGCTGTCGATCTCGCTGTTCTACAACATGTACGACGGCCTGCGGACCACCGAGCCGGCCTCGACGACGGCCTTCCTGCCGGTACGGTTGGAGAACGGGCTCGAGGGCGACACCTTCGGTATCGAGGCCTGGGGGACCGCCGAGGTGGCGTCCTGGTGGCGGCTGTCCGCCGGCATCGCCACGATCGACAAGGACTTCGCGCTCAAGCCCGGCCGCGTCGACATCGAGAACGGCATCTCGCTCGGTAACGATGCCGACGTCCAGGCGCGTTTCCGTTCACAGATGAACCTCGCCGCCAACGTCGAGTTCGACGTCATGCTGCGCGCTGTCGACACGCTTCCCGATCCGCACGTCGATTCTTACGTCGAGGCTGACGCGCGCCTCGCCTGGCGGCCGAGCGAGATCGTCGAGCTGTTCGTCGCCGGTCGCAACCTGCTGCACGACCGGCGCGATGAGAGCGGCGACGCCGAGCGTGGCGCGTTGCTGCCGCGCAGCGTCGTCGCCGGGACGCGCCTGACCTTCTGATGCGCAGCCCTCTCGCCCTGCTGCTCGCTGCCGGGGTGCTCGTCGCCGCGATGGCGACTGGCGCCGGCGTCGCGGCGCAGCCACTGGAGACGGCCGTCAAGGCGGCCTTTCTGCCCAAGTTCGCGCCCTATGCAGCGTGGCCATCGGCGTCGATACCGCCTGCGGGGACTCCCTACGTCGTCTGCGTCGTCGGTCATGATCCCTTCGGCCAGCTGCTCGACGAGGCGGCCGCGGGCCAGCGCCGCGATTCGTCGCCGATCACCGTCCAGCGCCTCAGCCGGATCGACGGGCGGTCGGGTTGCCACATCGCCTATCTCGGTGGCTCGCCGGCGCAGCCGGTCGCGGCGGCGCTGACGGCGCTGGCGGGGTCGCCAACCCTGACCGTCACCGATGCCCGCGTCGGCCGCGACCGTGGCATGGTGCATTTCGAGTTGAAGTCCGGACGCGTGCGTTTCCACATCGACGACGCGGCGGCGGCGCGTGCCAACCTGGCGCTCAGCTCCAAGCTCCTCAGCCTGGCCCTGAGCGTCAAGCAGCGGGGCCGGTCATGAAGCCGCTGACGCGTCTCGCCGGGCGCTGGCAGACGATCCCGCGCGCTGCCTCGCTGATCGCCGGCCTGCTGCTGCTGATCGGTATCGCCGTCATCTACCAGAACGAGCAGGGCTACCGCGCGCAGAAGGCCGACGAGACGCGCGTCCAGGCGGGGATTCTGGCCGCGAGCGTCACCGCGGCGCTCGATTTCGGCGATGCCGCCGCGGCGCAGGAGGCGGCCGATGCGCTGCGCGTTAATCCGCAGTTGCTTGCGGCTGGCATCTATGACGGCACGGGGCAGCTCTTCGCGGGCTATCAGCGCGCGCGCGAGCCGCTGCCGCGCCGCATGCCCGCGGCCTCGGCCGCCGGCGAGCGATCGGGTAACCTGCTTCAGGCGATCGTCCCCGTCGAACGCGGCGGCGAACGGATCGGCAGCGTTTATCTGTCGGCGCAGGTGGATCCGCTGTCGCGCCGGGTCGCGCGCTATGGGCTGGTAGCGCTACTGGTCGTCATGGCGTCGCTGGTCGTGGTCGTGCTCGGGATTGCGCATACCGCGCTGCGCGGCGCCAACCGCGAGCTGTCCGATTCCAACGCCGAGCTGCAGCGGCAGATCGTCGAGCGCGCCAATGCCGAGGAAGCGCTGCGGCAGGCGCAGAAGATGCAGGCCCTCGGTCAGCTGACCGGCGGCATCGCGCACGACTTCAACAACCTGTTGACGGTGATCCAGGGGTCCGCCGACATCCTCAAGCGCCCGGCGCTTCCCGAGGACAAGCGGCTGCGCTTCGCCGATGCGATCGTGCAGACGGCAGCGCGCGCCGCCGCGCTGACCGGGCAGCTGCTCGCCTTCGCGCGCCGCCAGCCGCTGCGGCCGAAGGTCGTCGACCTCAACGAACGCGTCGATGCGATGATGGACATGCTCGAACGCACGCTCGGCGCGCGCTTCGTGGTCCGCACCGACCTCGGCCCCGGGCTGTGCCCGGTCGAGGTCGACCCGACGCAGCTCGAGGTGGCGGTGCTCAACGTCATCGTCAACGCCCGCGATGCGATGCCCGAGGGAGGCGGGATCATCATCCGAACGCGCGAGGCCGTGCCCGAAGAAATCGAGGGCGATGGGGCGGGCGTAGCGCTGTCGGTCACCGACGCCGGCATGGGTATCGACGCGGAAACGCTCGGGCGGGTCTTCGAGCCCTTCTTTACCACTAAGAACGTCGGGAAGGGCACCGGGCTCGGCCTGAGCCAGGTCTACGGATTCGCCAAGCAGTCGGGCGGCGATGTGCGCATCGACAGCGAGCTCGGCGTCGGGACCACGGTGACGATGCTCTTGCCCTGTACCGGCAAGCCGCTCGAGAAAGGCCCCGAGACCACCGGTCCGGCGAATGCGCAGCGGCGCGGCCGTATCCTGCTGGTCGAGGACAATGAAGAAGTCGGTGCCTTCGCCGAGTCGATGCTGGCCGAGCTCGGCCACGCCGTCGTCCGCGCCCGCAATGCCGACGAGGCGCTCGCCTCGATCGATTCCGGACTGCCCTTCGACGTCATGTTCTCCGACGTCGTCATGCCCGGCATTTCGGGGATCGAACTGGCCCGGCTCGTCCGCGAGCGGCGCCCCGACCTGCCGATCGTGCTGACGACCGGCTACAGCGAACAGATCGCCCGCACCGGCGCCGAGGATTTGCCGGTCGTCCTCAAGCCCTACCGTCTCGACGCTCTCGCCAAAGCCCTCGACGATGCGATGGCTGCAGCCGCCCGCGGCTGAGCCGCTGACATCGTTTCGGATATGCGCTAGGGCGGGGGGAATGCGTAAATCGGCGACGATCAGGACGGGGTTCGGCGCGATGCTCATCGCGCTTGGGCAGGCGGTTACGGCGGCACCTGCCGTGGCGCCGGCGCCATCGCCGGCGGGCGGCGCGCCGGTTACGGAGGCCGCGACGGCGCCGGCGACCGGGCCGGCGGCCGCCGTCGCGCCGGTCAACGAAGCCGAGGCGCTGCAGCCCAAGCCCGAGGAATCGAAGGCGGTCGCGCTCGGCAAGCAGACGTTCATCGCGCTCAACGAAGGCGGCAACGTCCGCGAGATCGCCGGCCTGCTCCGCGATTCGGTCAACAGCCTCGGCGGCATCTGCCCCAACGTCACCCACTATCAGGTCTATCGTCAGACCATCACCGTCACCACGTTGAAGGTCGCCTGCACCAACCGGCCGCTCTACCTGCTGAGCGTCGATACCGATGGCGGCATGCTCGCCGACGGTGGCGACGGCCAGGTCGAGCCGATGGATTCGGAGGACGGCACCATCACCGCGGCGCCGCTCGCCGACGCGAGCAGCAAGACCTATGTCGATCCCAAGGCGGGGGCGGCCGCGATCGGCACCGCGCCGGCCGCCAAGGGCGGCGTCGTGAGCTCGGGTCCGGCCACCGTCGCGGGAAGCGGTGACACCCCGCTCGGCTGGATGCGCTGGCTGTTCGCCCTGATCGCGATGCTCGTCGCCTTCATCGCCTACACGATCTACCGCAGCTTCACGCGACCGGCGATGGTGGCGGCACCGCGCGTCCAGCTCGATCGGCGCTATTCGTCGGAAGACAAGGACAAGCTCGTCGAGGAGTCGCAGGAGATCGGCTCCAACATGTGGGTCCACCCCTCGGGGCTCTACATCGTGCGCGGACGCCACGGGAAACGCCGGATTTTCCCCAATTGGGGGTTCGCCCAGATCTATCACGTCTGGGGAATCAAGATCCGGCAGATCCGCTAGGCGCGCGCGCCGCCCGGCTGCCCCCCGACGCGTTGGAAGAGCAGCAGGCTGCCGATCGTCAGCGCCGCGGCCATCAGGAACGCCGCGCCAGGCAGCTGGAAGGGGGCGTTCGGCCCGGTGAAATAGCCGAACAGCTGCGTCATCAGCGGCGGACCGATGATGGTGGCGAGGCTCAGCAGCGACGCGACCGCGCCCTGCAGCTCGCCCTGCGCGTTCGACTCGACCTGCTGCGACATCAGCGCGTTCATCGACGGATAGGCCAGCCCCGAGAAGGCGGCGACGGCGATGCCGGCGAACATCATCCACCCTTGCGCGGCGAAGGCGTAGACTAGGAACCCCGCCAGCCCCGACGCCATGCCCAGAAGCACCGCGCGCCGTTCGCCGATCCGGGGAATGATGACGCGCACGAGCCCCCCCTGCACGATCGCGGCGGTGACCCCGACCGCGGCGAGGCTGGCGCCGACCATCGCCGGCGTCCATTCGAAGCGATAGATGGTGTAGAAGGCCCAGGTACCCTGCAGCGCCTGGTGGCCGAGCTGCCAGATGAACAGCGCCATCGCCAGGCTGAGCACCGCCGGCTGGTAGCGACGAAGCTGGAGCAGCGTGCCGACCGGGTTGGCGCGGCGGATGTCGAACGCGCGCCGGCGCTCGCGCGGCAGGCTCTCGGGAAGGATGAACCAGCCATAGGCGGCGTTGAGCAGCGCCAGCCCCCCGGCGACGAAGAAGGGCGCGCGCGTCCCGAACTGTTCGCCGACCAGCCCGCCGATCGCCGGGCCGAGGATGAAGCCGAAGCCGAAGGCCATGCCCATCAGGCCGAAATTCTGCGCGCGTTTCTCGGGCGGGCTGATGTCGGCGATATAGGCATAGGCGGTCGTGTAGGAGGCGCCGGCGACCCCTGCGATCACGCGCCCGACGAACAGCAGCGTCAGCGTCGGCGCGATGCCCATCAGCATATAATCGACTGCGAAGGCGAGCAGCGAGGCGAGCAGCACCGGCCGCCGCCCGAAGCGGTCGGACAGGTTGCCGGTGACCGGTCCGAAGCCGAACTGGGTGATCGCATAGGCGAAGGCCAGCCAGCCGCCGAGACGCGCCGCCTCGTTGACGGGCTGGCCGGTCAGCTCGACGATCAGCTGCGGCAGCACGGGAATGACGATTCCGAAGCCGATCGTGTCGATCAGCACCGTGATGAAGATGAAGCTGAGCGCGTGGCGCGAAAGCGGGGGTGAGGTCACCGCGGCGTCATGCCAGAGCCGAAACGGCGGCGGAAGCCTTTCACGTCGTCCGTTTCGCCCGGTCGGCGGCGTTGCTCGCCTGGATCGTCGCGCGGATCATTCCCCAGTCGCCGTCGTCGAGGTTGGTGAGTGCGTGGAAGTTGCCGCCGCTCGACAGATATTGCCCGCCGTCGATCGGAATCACCGCGCCGGTCAGATAATCGCAGCCATCGGACATGAGGAAGGCGGCGAGGTTGGCGAGCTCGCGATGCTCGCCCATCCGGCGCAGCGGAATGCTGCCCGCGCCGAGGCTGCTGCCGCCGCCGAGCTTGGCCATCGCCGGCTCGGGCATCAGCCGGTCCCAGGCGCCCTTGGTCGGGAAGGGGCCCGGCGCGATGGCGTTGGCGCGGATACCCTTGGGCCCCCATTCGACCGCCAGGCTCTGCGTCATCGCGGCGATCCCCGCCTTCGACATCGCCGACGGCACCGTGAACGGCCCGCCGGTCCAGATCCAGGTGGTGACGATCGACAGGATGCTGCCCTTGTGGCCGCCTTCGATCCAGCGCTTGCCGGCGGCGACGGTGGTGTTGAAGGTGCCGTGCGCGACGATCGAAGCGATGGCATTGAAGGCGTTCGCCGACAGATCCTCGGTGCGGCTGATGAAATTGCCCGCGGCGTTGTTGACGAGGCCGGTCAGCGGCTGCTGCGTGAAGATGGCCTCCATCGCCTCGTCGATGGCGCCGGCGTTGCGGATGTCGACCGCCATCGTCGTGCAGGCGCCCCCCGTCGCCTCGCGCATCTCCGCCGCTGCCTCGTCGAGCACGCTGCCGCGCCGGCCCCAGATCACCACCTCGGCGCCGAGCCGCATGAACTGCTCCGACATCGAGCGACCGAGGCCGGTGCCGCCGCCGGTCACCAGGATCTTGTGCCCCGCAAGCAGATCGTCCCTGAACATCGCCGCCTCCCCAATTGCCTTGGCCGCATGCTAAGCGCGGAGGGTGGAAAGCCAAGCTGTCAATCATGTCGACGCCCGCGGCCTGCGCTGCCCGCTGCCGGTGCTGCGGCTGCGCAAGATGGCGGAGGGCCGAACCGGGCTGATCGAACTGCTCAGCGACGATCCGGCGGCCGAGGCGGACGTGCCGGCATTTGTCCGCGAGAAACAGTGGGAGCTGGTCAGCCGGACGGTCGAGGGCGCGACGATACGCTGGCTCATCGACCTCAAGAGCCCGTCATCCTGACTTTCGTCCGAACGACGGCATGTATGGATATCAGGCCGGCACCGGCCCGAGCTGCTGCCACAGTTCGACCTTCACCCCGTCGGGATCGATGACCCAGGCGAACTTGCCATAGTCCTCGTTCTGCGTGCCGACCGGTTCGACCCCCTTGTCCTTCAGCTCGACGAGGAAGGCTTCGAGGTCGTCGACGCGCAGGTTGATCATGAACGGCAGCTCGCTCGGCGCGAAATAGTCGGTCTCGGCCTTGAACGGGCTGAGCAGGCTGAAGCCATCCGGACTGTCCGCCGCGAAGGGGAACATCGCGCCCCATTCGCCGCCGACGCCGAGCTTCTCCTGGTACCAGGCTTGCGTCGCCGCCGTATCGCGCACCTTGTAGAAGATGCCGCCCAACCCTGTGACCTTCGCCATATTGTGTCCCCCTTCCGATGCGCGCAGCATGCCCCAAACAACAGGGGAGGGCGAGATGCGGGGGCTGATCGCGATATCGGTGTTGGTGGCGGCGTCGGGCGTGCAGGCGGCGGCGCCGAGCGAGGCGACGAAGGCGGCCAACGCCGCGGTGCGGGCGGCCTTGCCCTTCGATGACGTCGGCGACTTCGAACGCGCGCGGAACGGCTTCATCGCGACGCTGCCCGACGGGCTGATCCGTGACGCGCAGGGCGCGGTGGTGCGCGATCTCAACCAGGGGCGCTTCCTGAGCGGCGAGGCGCCGGCGAGCGTCAACCCGAGCCTGTGGCGCAGCGCGCAGCTCACCGCGATGCACGGCCTGTTCGAGGTGACTCCCGGGGTCTGGCAGGTGCGCGGCTTCGACCTGTCGAACATGAGCATCATCAAGGGGGCGGCAGGCTATGTCGTCATCGACCCGCTGACCACCGCCGAAGCGGCGCGCGCCGCGATCGCGCTGGTGCGCCAGCACCTCGGCGACCGGCCGGTGACCGCGGTCATCTACACGCACAGCCACGTCGACCATTTCGGCGGCGTGCGCGGCATCGTCGACGAGGCCGACGTGAAGGCGGGCAAGGTCGCGATCTACGCCCCCGCGGGCTTCATGGAGCATGCGGTCAGCGAGAATGTCATCGCCGGCAACGCGATGGGCCGCCGCGCCAGCTACATGTTCGGGACCCGGCTGGCCGCCGGGCCCGACGGGCATGTCGGCAACGGCCTGGGGCCGCGCGCAGCGGGCGGCAGCATGACGTTGATCGCCCCGACGCACGAGGTGACGGCAACGGGCGAAACGATCCTGGTCGACGGCGTCGAGATCGAATTCCAGCTGACGCCCGGCACCGAGGCGCCGGCGGAGATGAACCTCTATCTGCCCGGGCTCAAGGCGCTGTGCCTCGCCGAGAATTTCGGCGCCTCGATGCACAATGTCCTGACGCCGCGCGGCGCGCTTGTCCGCGACGCCAAGGCCTGGGCCGACTATCTCACCGAGTCGCTGCGCCGCTACGGCGGGCGCAGCGAGGTGCTGTTCACCTCGCACTTCTGGCCGCGCTGGGGGCAGAAGGACATCGCCGAAACCGTCGCGCTGCAGCGCGACGCCTATAAATATGTCCACGATCAGAGCGTGCGGCTGATGAACCTCGGCTATACCGGCGTCGAGATCGGCAACCGGCTGCAGCTGCCGCGGCCGCTCGCGCGAGCCTGGGTCAACCGCGGCCATTATGGCAGCGTCAGCTTCAACGCGCGGGCGGTCTACCAGCGCTACATGGGCCATTATGACGGCAACCCGTCCAATCTCGACCCGCTGCCGCCCGAGGATCTGGCGAAGCGCTATGTCGCGGCCCTCGGTGGTGGGGGCCGGGTGCTGACGCTCGCGGCCGCCGTCCGCGAGGCGGGCGACGATCGCTGGGCGACCGAGCTGCTGAAGCAGCTGGTGTTCGCCGAACCGGCGAACGAGCCGGCGAAGGCCGCGCTCGCCGACGCGCTCGAGCAGCTCGGCTACCGCGCCGAGGCGGCGCCGTGGCGCAACATCTACCTGTCGGGCGCGCGCGAACTGCGCGGCGCTGCCGGGACGCCGACGGCCGAGACCGCGGCGTTCGACCTCGCGCGCGCCATGTCGCTCTCCTCGCTGCTCGACCTTCTGGCGGTGCGCCTCGATCCCGACAAGGCCGGCGACAGCGACATGAAGATCGCCTTCGTTGCCGACGGCGAGCGCCATCTGGTGAGCATCCGCAACGGCGTGCTCATCCACGAGAAGGGCGCTCCCGAAAAGGCGAGCGCGACGATTACCGCACCGACCCCGGCGATCCTGGCGCTGCTCGGCCGCCAGGCGACGGCGCGCGAGCTGATGGCGAAGGGCGTGATGAAGATCGACGGCAACCCGCTGGCGCTGATGAGGTTCGCCGGCTTCTTCGAGCAGCCGCCCACCGACTTCCCGCTGGTGACGCCGTAGGTCGGGCGCAGGCCCTGGCCGATGCGGTGGAATCAGGCGGTAACGGTCGTCCGGAGCCGCTTCAGCCCGACATATTCGAGCTCGGCGAGCGTCGCGATGCCGAGCGCCTGGACGACGATCACCGCGACGCCGACCGAACTGGGCTGGAACCACACGCCTGCCGCGACGAGCAGGCTGTCGACGACCCACAGCGCGTTGAGCAGGATCACCGCCCAGACTCCCGCTGCCGGCGGCGTCTCGCGGCTGGCGAGCCAGCCGACGAAGGCGGCGAAGGGGAGGAAGGCGATGCCGATGCCTTCGATCAGCGCCGCGGGGAGGCCGAGCAACGCGCCAGCGGTTTGGGCGCCGGCGATCAGCGCGACCGCGGAGACGGCGGCGCCGATCGCGTCGACGGCGAGCACGCGACGCAGGAAGGTGGCAGGGTGCGACATGGGGTCCTCCAATTCCGGACGGCGGGCGCCGATCGCCCGACCTGTCGCCAAGGATCGCCGCGGACTCGAGGCGCGTCGATTACGTCGGAGGTAATGGAAGCGGTGCGCCGGTCGCCCTAGGATCGGCGGTCAGATGAGGATCCCGATGACCGAACATCCCTTCGACGCCGCGCTGGCGCTCGACCCTATCGCCGACGACGCCTGGCACGGCCGGACCAGCGATGCCTATTGGAACATGGTCGGGCCGTTCGGCGGCGTCGTCGCCGCCGCGCTGTTCCGCGCCGCACAGGACCATCCCCTCCGGCGGGGCGATCCGGTGGCGCTGACGGTGAACTTCTGCGCCGCGCTCGCCAAGGGCGCGTTCGCGGTGGTGGCGCGGCCGGCGCGGACCAACCGATCGACGCAGCATTGGACGATGGAGATGAGCCAGGGCGACGGCGGGGCAGTCGCCACCGCCACCGCGCTGTTCGGCACGCGGCCCGACAGCTTCGCGCATCGGCTGATCTCGCCCCCGGCGGTGCCGGCGTTCGACATGATGCCGCGCACGCCGACCGGCGGCCTCGGCTGGACCGACCGCTATGATTTCCGCTTCGTCGAGGGGGCGATCGACTGGCAGGGCGACAAGGCGGCGCCGGGCGCGACGCGCTCGGTGCTGTGGATCCGCAACGACCCGCCGCGGTCGCTCGACGCGGTCGGGCTGGTGGCGCTCTGCGACAGCTTCTTCGGGCGCATCCTGCACCTCCGCAAACAGATGGTGCCGTTCGGCACCGTCTCGATGACCGCCTTCTTCCACGCGACGCCCGCCGACCTCGCGGCGGTCGGCGACGCGGCGGTGCTCGGCGTCGCCGACAGCCGCGTGTTCGACCGCGGCTTCCACGATCAGACGGCCGAACTGTGGAGCGCCGACGGCCGCCTGCTCGCGACCAGCCACCAGATCGTCTACTATCGCGACCCGGGGAGCGACCGATGAACCAGCTTCGCCCGGTCGGCGACCAGCTGCGCGACTGGCGGCAGCGCCGCCGGCTCAGCCAGATGGACCTCGCGCTCGATGCCGATATCTCGACGCGCCACCTGAGCTTTGTCGAGACCGGGCGCGCGGTGCCGAGCCGCGACCTGCTGCTCCATCTCGCCGACCAGCTCGGCGTGCCGCTGCGCGACCGCAATGCGCTGCTCCTCGCCGCCGGCTACGCGCCCGCCTATGGCGAGCGCTCGCTCGACGACCCGGCGCTGGCGCCGGCGCGCGCCGCGATCGACCTCGTGCTCAAGGCGCACGAGCCGTTTCCGGCGCTGGCGGTCGACCGCCACTGGAACCTCGTCGCGGCGAACGGCGCGATCGGCCCCTTCCTCGACGGCGTGGCCCCCGGACTGCTGGCGGCACCGATCAACGTGCTGCGGTTGAGCCTGCACCCGCAGGGGCTGGCGCCGCGCATCCTCAACCTCGCCGAATGGCATGCGCACATCCTCGAACGGCTGCGCCAGCAGATCGCCGCCACCGCCGACGCCGGGCTGATCGACCTGCACGCCGAACTTTCCTCCTATCCGGCGCCCGAACAGAAGGACGCGCACGCCGACTATGGCGGCGTTGTCGTGCCACTGCGGCTGCGCACGCCGGCGGGCGACCTCTCCTTCTTCGGCACGGTCACCGTTTTCGGCACGCCCGTCGACGTGACGCTATCGGAGCTGGCGATCGAAGCGTTCTTTCCGGCCGACGAGGCGACGACGAAGATATTGCGGGGGATCTGACTCCTCTCCCTTGAGGGGAGCGGGAAAGTCAGGCCTTCGCCCAATAGCGATCCTTGAGCAGCCGCTTGTAGAGCTTGCCGGTGTCGTGGCGCGGCAGCGCCTGTTCGAAATCGACCGACTTCGGGCATTTGACGTGGCTCAGCCGCTCGCGCGCGAAGGCGATGAGCTCGGCTTCGAGCGCGGGGCCGGCGTCGGCCCAGTCGCGCGGCTGCACCACCGCCTTGACCGCCTCGCCCATGATCTCGTCGGGCACGCCGATCACCGCGACGTCGGCGACCTTGGGATGCATGACCAGCACGTCCTCGGTCTCCTGCGGATAGACGTTCACGCCGCCCGTGATGATCATGTAGGCGGCGCGGTCGGTGAGGAAGAGGTAGCCGTCGGCGTCGACATAGCCGATGTCGCCGAAGGTGGCGCCATGCTCGGTCATCACGCTCGCGGTCTTGTCGGGATCGCGATGATATTCGAACTCGCCGCCGCCGTGGAAATAGATGCGGCCTTCGCGCCCCGGTGGCAGCCGGTTGCCCTCGTCGTCGAGCACGCGGATCTCGCCGAGCAGCGACTTGCCGACGGTGCCGGGCTTCTGCAGCCATTCCTGCGGGCTGACCGCGGTGAAGCCGGCGCCCTCGGTCGCCGAATAATATTCGTAGATCACCGGCCCCCACCAGTCGATCATCTGCCGCTTGACCTCGACGGGGCAGGGCGCGGCGGCATGGACCGCCGCCTTGAGGCTCGACAGATCGTATTTGCGGCGCACCTCCTCGGGGAGCTTGAGCATCCGAACGAACATCGTCGGCACCAGCTGCGTGTGGGTGATCCGGTATTTCTCGATCAGCGCGAGGTAGGTCTCGGGATCGAACTTCTCCATGACGACGATGGTGCCGCCCGCCTGCTGCACCGCCATGCAGTAGCGCAGCGGCGCGGCGTGGTAGAGCGGCGCCGGCGACAGATAGATCGTGTCGCCGTTGAAGCCGTAGAGCATCGTGACGAGCATCAGCAGCGCATTGGGCGTGTCGATCGCACCCTCGGGCAGCTTGCCCGACACGCCCTTCGGCCGGCCGGTCGTCCCCGACGAATAGAGCATGTCGCGCCCCGGCGATTCGTCGACAATGCGCGCGTCGGGCTGCGCGGCGATCGCCGTCTCGAAATCGTCGTAGCCGGCGATCGGGCCGCCGACGGCATAGCGCGCCACCGGCGCATCGAGCTGGCTCGCCACCGGCGCGAGGCCGGGCGAGGCGAAGATGATCTTCGAGCCCGAATCCTCGACGATGTAGCGCGCCTCGTCGAGCGCGAGCTTGGTCGAAATGCAGGTGAAGATCAGCCCGGCGCGCTGCGCCGCCCAGCAGATCGGCAGATAGTGCGGGCCGTTCTCCATCAGCAGTGCGATCGCGTCGCCACGCTTCAGACCGTGGGCGCGCAGCAGCTGCGCGATGCGGTTCGATTCGGATTCGAGTTCGCGGTAGGTGATCGTCCTGCCCGACCCGGCCATGACGATGGCGGGCTTGTCGGGATGGTTCGCGGCATGGATGTACGGATGCAAGAAGGGCCTCCCCAGGTCCTGGTTGGCCGCGACGCTAACATGCGGGGGCGAGGCGCGGTAGGCTGCCGCATTGGGCAGGGCTGATGTCTCCACGAGGCCGTCATCCTGACTTGCGTCAGGATGACGGCTTGGGGTGCGATACCGATCTCGCTAAGCTCGTCGCATGAAGACCCTCCTTGCATTCGCCCTCGTCGCGCTGGCGACGCCCGCGCTGGCCCAGACCGCCGCTCCCGCCACCCCGCTCGCGCCTGCCGCCTCGACCGCCGAGGCGCCGCCGGCGCCGAAGCCCGCGACGGTGCGCGTGACGCTGACGACGGCGGAAGGCCCGATCCTGCTTGAGCTCGAGAAGGAGCGCGCGCCCGTCACCACCGCCAATTTCCTGAAATATGTCGATCAGAAGCGTTTCGACGGCGCGGTCTTCTATCGTGCGATGACGCTGACGCCCGACGGTGCCTATGGGCTGATCCAGGGTGGCACGCGCGGCAATCCCAAGACGACGCTGCCGGCGATCAAGCATGAACCGACCAGCACCACCGGCCTGTCGCACGTCGACGGCACGATCTCGATGGCGCGCGGCGCGCCCGGGTCGGCGACCGGCGACTTCTTCATCACCATCGGCGCGCTGACCTCGCTCGACGCCGATCTCACCAAGCCGGGCGACAATCTGGGCTTCGCCGCCTTCGGACAGGTCGTCGAGGGGATGGACGTCGTGAAGAAGATCATGGGCGCACCGACCTCGGCGACCGAGGGCGTCGGGGTGATGAAGGGGCAGATGATCGCCGCGCCGATCCGCATCGTCAGCGCGCGCCGCACGCCGACGCCCTGAGCGGCAGCAACGCTCGCTGCAACCGGTTGCGACGGCAACCGTTCAGGCAGTTAGGGTCGAAAAAAATGCGGCCGGCGGGGGAGTGAGCATGACGGATCGCAGGGCGGAGGGCAGTCTCACCGACGACGCGCGCTTCCGCCTGCTGGTCAACGCCGTCACCGACTATGCGATCTACATGCTCGACGCCGATGGGTCGGTCGCCAGCTGGAATCCCGGTGCGCAGCGCTTCAAGGGCTATGCCGCCGGCGAGATCATCGGCCAGAATTTCGAACGCTTCTACACCGAGGAGGACCGCGCCGCGGGACTGCCGCGCCATGCGCTCGCAACGGCAGCGACCGAAGGCCGCTTCGAGAGGGAGGGCTGGCGGATCCGCAAGGACGGCTCGCGCTTCTGGGCGCATGTCGTCATCGATCCGGTGCGCGGCGACGCCGGCGAGGTCATCGGCTACGCCAAGATCACGCGCGACCTCACCGAGCGCCGTGCCTCCGAACAGGCACTGCGGCAGAGTGAGGAGCGCTTTCGGCTGCTCGTCCAGTCGGTGACCGATTATGCGATCTATATGCTCGACGCCGACGGTCGCGTCGCGAACTGGAACCAGGGCGGCGAACGCATCAAGGGCTACCGGCCCGACGAGATCGTCGGCGCGCATTTCTCGCGCTTTTATACCGAGGAGGATCGCGCCGCGGGCTTGCCCGAGGTCGGGCTCGAGACGGCGCGGCGCGAAGGTCGCTTCGAGAAGGAGGGGTGGCGCGTCCGCAAGGACGGCTCGCGCTTCTGGGCGCATGTGATCATCGATCCGGTGCGCGACGACGACGGCGCAATCATCGGCTATGCCAAGGTGACCCGCGACATCACCGAACGCATGGAGGCGCAGCGCGCGCTCGAAAAGGCGCGCGAGGCCTTCTTCCAGTCGCAGAAGATGGAGGCGATCGGCCAGCTCACCGGCGGCGTCGCGCACGACTTCAACAATCTGCTCGCCGCGGTGATCGGCAGCCTCGAACTGGCGAAGAAGCGGCTGGCCGAAGGCGCCGACGTCACCCGCTTCCTCGACAACGCCATGAAGGCGGCCGAACGCGGGGCGTCGCTGACGCAGCGCATGCTCTCCTTCGCGCGCAAGCAGGAGCTCAACCTCGAGGCGGTCGACGTCGGCGCGCTGGTGCGCGGCATGGCCGACCTGCTGCAGCGCACGCTCGGCACCGGCATCGATATTCAGACGACGTTCCCCTTGCGTCTGTCGCCGGCGCGGGCCGACGCCAACCAGCTCGAGCTGGTGCTGCTCAACCTCGCGGTCAACGCGCGCGACGCGATGCCCGGCGGTGGCGAGATCGTCATCGCCGCCGACGAGAAGGAGGTGAGCGGCGATGGCGCCGGGTCGCTCAAGGCCGGACGCTACATCCGCCTGTCGGTCATCGACCGCGGCGAGGGCATGGACCCCGACACGCTGGCCCGCGCGACCGAGCCCTTCTTCACCACCAAGGGCATCGGCAAGGGGACCGGCCTCGGCCTGTCGATGGCGCATGGCCTGGCCGAACAGAGCGGCGGCCGGCTGATCCTGACGAGCCGCAAGGGCGAGGGGACGCGCGCCGAGCTGTGGCTGCCAGTCGCGATCCCCGATGCCGAGCCGGCTGCGGCGCCGGGCGAGGCGGCCGACCGGCCGATTCGTACCGAGACGCTGACCATCCTCGCGGTCGACGACGACGCGCTGGTCATCACCAACACCGCGGCGATGCTCGAGGATCTGGGGCATCGCACACTCGAGGCGAGTTCGGCGCGCGCGGCGCTCGAAATCCTCGACCGCGAACCGGTCGACCTCGTCATCACCGACTATGCGATGCCGCAGATGAACGGCGGCGAGCTTATCGAAGTGATCGCGGCGCGCTGGCCCGATCTGCCGGTCATCCTCGCGACCGGCTATGCCGATATCGCGCGGGACACGACGATCGCGGCGCCGCGGCTCGCCAAGCCGTTCACCGTCGCGCAGCTGGCGCAGGCCATCGCCCACAGCGTCGCCGCGCGGGCCGGCAACGGGCAGGTGGTGTCGTTCCCGGGGCGACAGGCCGCGCACAAGAGCTGAAAACCCGCGCGCTTGCTTGCCCGCGCGCGGCGGGGCGGCTAGGACGCAGGCCGGATTTGTGCACTGCGAAAGAGCTTGAGTGGCTGCGCCGTCGTTCCAAGAGCTGATCCTGCGACTCCAGCGCTATTGGGCGGCGCAGGGCTGCGTCGTGCTGCAGCCCTATGACGTCGAGATGGGCGCCGGCACCTTTCATCCGGCCACGACGCTGCGCGCGCTCGGCCCCAAGCCCTGGCGCGCCGCCTATGTCCAGCCGTCGCGCCGTCCGAGCGATGGCCGCTATGGCGAGAACCCCAACCGGCTGCAGCATTATTACCAGTTCCAGGTGATCCTGAAGCCGTCGCCCGACGACATCCTCGACCTCTATCTCGGCTCGCTGCGCGAAATCGGCATCGATACCGACAGGCATGACATCCGCTTCGTCGAGGATGATTGGGAAAGCCCGACGCTCGGCGCCTGGGGCCTTGGCTGGGAGGTCTGGTGCGACGGCATGGAGGTGACGCAGTTCACCTATTTCCAGCAGGTCGGCGGCATCGAATGCGCGCCGGTCTCGGGCGAGATCACCTACGGGCTCGAACGGCTGGCGACCTATATCCAGGGCAAGGACAGCGTCTACGACCTCGCCTACAACGACCATGGCGTCAGCTACGGCGACGTGTTCGTCGAGAACGAGCGCCAGTTCTCGGCCTATAATTTCGAGCTCGCCGATACCGACCTGCTGTTCGAGCAGTTCAAACAGGCACAGCAGGAATGCCGCAAGCTGATCGACGCCGACAAGCCGCTGCCCGCCTATGACCAGGCGATCAAGGCGAGCCACTATTTCAACCTGCTGAACGCCCGCGGCGTCATCTCGGTCGCCGAGCGGCAGGCCTATATCGGCCGCGTCCGCGAGCTGACCAAGGGTTGCTGCGAAAGCTGGATGCGCCACAATGGCTGGGCGGCGGGAGCGGCGGCATGAGCTGGCTGACCTTCTCTCATCGTCATCCCCGCGAAGGCGGGGACCCAGCCGATCAAACGGCATGCCAGCTACCCCTGGCGCTATTTCTTTCGTGCTGGGTCCCCGCCTTCGCGGGGATGACGGTCAATGGGTGGGAGATGGCCCGTGGCTGATTTCCTGCTCGAGCTGTTCTCCGAGGAAATCCCGGCGCGCATGCAGCCGAAGGCCGCCGACGATCTGAAGCGGCTGTTCGGCGACGCGCTGGCGGCGGCCGGCCTCGCCGCCGCGGGCATCGAGACGCACGCCACGCCGCGCCGTCTCGCGCTGATCGCGCGCGGCCTGCCGCTCGCCACCCCCGACGTCAGCGAGGAACGCCGCGGCCCCCGCGCCGACGCGCCGCCGCAGGCGGTCGAGGGCTTCCTGAAGTCGACCGGGCTGACGCGCGACCAGCTGGAGGAACGCGACGACGCCAAGGGCCGCTTCCTCTACGCGGTGATCGCCAAGCCCGGCCGCCCGACGCGTGACGTGCTCGCCGAAGCGGTGCCGGCGATCGTCCGCGGCTTCCCCTGGCCCAAGTCGATGCGCTGGGGTTCGGGCAGCCTGCGCTGGGTCCGCCCGCTGCATTCGATCGTCGCGCTGCTCGACGGCGATGTCGTCGACCTCGACATCGACGGCATCCGCAGCGGCCGCACGACCCGCGGCCACCGCTTCCTGAGCCGTGGCCCCGTCGAGATCGCGTCCGCCGCCGACTATGCGCCGTCGCTGCGCGCCGCCTATGTGATCCTGTCCGCCGAGGAGCGCGCGCAGATCATCGGCGACCGCGCCCGCGAGCTGGCGAAGAGCAAGGAGCTCGAGCTGATCGAGGACGCCGGGCTGCTCGCCGAGAACGCCGGCCTTACCGAATGGCCGGTGCCGCTGATCGGCGACTTCGACCCGTCGTTCCTCGACGTGCCGCCCGAGGTCATCCAGCTCACCATGCGGGTGAACCAGAAATATTTCGCCTGCCGCGAGCCAGCGAGCGGCAAGCTGGCCCCAGCCTTCGTCTGCGTCGCCAATATCGAGGCGTCGGATGGCGGCACCGCGATCGTCGCCGGCAACCGCAAGGTGCTCGCGGCGCGGCTGTCGGATGCGAAGTTCTTCTGGGAGCAGGACAAGAAAAAGCCGCTCGACGCCTACCTCGCAAAGCTCGACGACATGCTCTTCTACGAGGGCATGGGGACGCTTCGTGAAAAGGCAGATCGCCTCGCACGGCTGTCGGGCGAAATCGCCCGCCGCTATTTTCCCGAACGCGATCCGGCGACGGCGGAGCGCGCCGGCCTGCTCGCCAAGGCCGATCTCGGCACCGGCATGGTCGGCGAATTTCCCGAGCTCCAGGGCATCATGGGGGGCTATTACGCCGAGCATCTCGGCGAGAAGCCCGGCACCGTCGCGGCGCTCAAGCAGCAGTACCTGCCCATCGCCGAGGGCTGCATCCCGGCGTGCGTGGCGATTGCCGATCGAGCCGATACGCTCGTGGCCTTCTTCGCGCGCGGCATCAAGCCGACGGGTTCGAAGGACCCCTTCGCGCTGCGCCGGGCGGCGCTCTACATGATCCAGACGATCCTTGCGAACGGAACGCGGATCGGTCTCTCCGATCTCTTCGCAGCGGCGTACGGCAATCTGCGCATCGGCGAGGCGGGGGCGGAGACCGCGCGGGACCTGCTCGACTTCTTCGCCGACCGCCTCAAGGTCCAGCAGCGCGAGGCGGGCGTCCGCCACGACCTCATCGATGCGATCTTCGCACTCGGCGGCGAGGACGATCTGGTACGGCTGCTGGCGCGGGTGACGGCGCTGCAGGCGTTCGTCGTCACCGAGGACGGCACCAATCTCCTCGCCGGCTACAAGCGCGCTGCCAACATCCTGCGCATCGAGGAAAAGAAGGACGGTGCGCGCTTCGACGGCGCGGTCGATCCGCTGCTGCTGACCTTGCCCGAGGAGCAAAGGCTCGCCGCCGAGATCGACGCAGTGATCCCCGAGGCGCAGGGCGCGGTCGAGCGCGAGGAGTTTGCGGCGGCGATGTCGAGCCTGGCGCGGCTCCGCGGGCCGATCGATGCGTTCTTCAACCATGTGACGGTCAACGACAGCGACTCCGGGGTGCGGGCGAACCGGTTGCGATTGCTCAATCGCATCAGGGCGGCGGTGCATACGGTGGCGGATTTTTCGAAGATCGAGGGGTGAGGGCGCTCGCTCCTTCTTTCGTCATCCCCGCGAAGGCGGGGACCCAGCACGGAAAAGGAGCGCCCGCGGGAGCGGGCAAGCTGTTTGTCGGACTGGGTTCCCGCCTTCGCGGGAATGACGATATCGAGCGGACTGTGGCAGGGAGTGAACGCAGATGGCGACCAAGGCAGCCGGAGCTGACGCAATGAACGGCCAGTGGGTCTACCGTTTCGGCGGCGGCGTCTCGGACGGCGGCAAGGGCATGAAAGAACTGCTCGGCGGCAAGGGTGCCAACCTCGCCGAGATGGCGTCGATCGGCCTGCCGGTGCCGCCGGGCTTCACCATCACCACCGCGCTCTGCGCCGAATATTACGACCGTGGCGAGCAATATCCCGCCGAGCTGACCCAGCAGGTCGCCCTCGGCCTCGCGCATATCGAGCAGGTGGTCGGCAAGACTTTCGGCGATGCCGCCGATCCGCTGCTCGTCTCGGTGCGCTCGGGGGCGCGGGTGTCGATGCCGGGTATGATGGACACCGTGCTCAACCTCGGGCTCAACGACCAAACCGTCGAGGGGCTGGCGCGCGCGTCGGGCGACGAGCGCTTCGCCTGGGACAGCTATCGCCGCTTCATCCAGATGTATTCGGACGTCGTGCTGGGCCTCGACCATTATCTGTTCGAGGACGCGCTCGAGATCGCCAAGGAGGACAAGGGCGTCGCGCTCGACACCGAGCTCAGCGCCGCCGACTGGAAGGCACTCGTCGCCGACTACAAGGCGAAGGTCGAGGAGGAGCTCGGCCGGCCGTTCCCGCAGGACGCGCACGAGCAATTGTGGGGGGCGATCGGCGCGGTGTTCGGCTCGTGGAAGTCGGAGCGCGCCAAGGTCTATCGCCGGCTCAACGACATCCCTGAGGCGTGGGGCACCGCCGTCAACATCCAGGCGATGGTGTTCGGCAACATGGGCGAGACCTCGGCGACCGGCGTCGCCTTCACGCGCGATCCGTCGACCGGCGAGCATGCCTATTACGGCGAATATCTGATCAACGCCCAGGGCGAGGACGTCGTCGCCGGCATCCGCACCCCGCAATATCTGACGCTCGCGGCGCGCGAGCGCGCCGGCGCCAAGGCCGCCTCGATGGAAGAGGCGATGCCCGAGACCTATGCCGAGCTCGCCGGCGTGTTCGACATTCTCGAGCGCCACTATCGCGACATGCAGGACATCGAGTTCACGGTGCAGCAGGGCAAGCTGTGGATGCTGCAGACGCGCTCGGGCAAGCGCACCGCCAAGGCGGCGCTCAAGATCGCGGTCGACATGGCCGACGACGGGCTGATCACCCCCGAGGAAGCGATCCTGCGCGTCGACCCGGCGGCGCTCGACCAGCTGCTGCATCCGACGCTCGATCCGCAAGCGCCACGCGACGTCATCACCAAGGGGCTGCCCGCCTCGCCGGGCGCCGCGAGCGGCGCCGCGGTCTTCGATTCGGACACCGCCGAGCGGCGATCGGGCCTCGGCGAGGACGTCGTCCTGATCCGCGTCGAAACCTCGCCCGAGGACATCCACGGCATGCACGCGGCGCGCGGCATCCTGACCGCGCGCGGCGGGATGACCAGCCACGCCGCCGTCGTCGCGCGCGGCATGGGCCGGCCGTGCGTCTCGGGCGCCGGTTCGATCGCGATCGACATGAAGACGCGCACGATGCGCGTCACCGGCCGCGAGGTGAAGGAAGGCGACATCGTCACGATCGACGGCTCGACCGGCGAGGTGATGCTCGGCCGCGTGCCGACCGTGCAGCCCGAGCTCGCCGGCGACTTCGCGCGGCTGATGGAATGGGCCGACATCAAGCGTCGGCTCAAGGTGCGCACCAATGCCGAGACGCCCAACGACTGCCGCACCGCGCGCCAGTTCGGCGCCGAGGGCATCGGCCTGTGCCGCACCGAGCATATGTTCTTCGACGCCCGCCGGATCAGCGCCGTCCGCCAGATGATCCTCGCCGAGGACGAGGCCGGTCGCCGCGCCGCGCTCGCCAAGCTGCTCCCCGAGCAGCGCGCCGACTTCACCGAGATCTTCGAGATCATGCGCGGGCTGCCGGTGACGATCCGGCTGCTCGACCCGCCGCTGCACGAGTTCCTGCCGCACCGCGAGGAGGAATTCGAGGAAGTGGCCGCGAGTTCGGGCGTCGGCGTCGAGACGCTGCGCCGCCGCACCGCCGAGCTGCACGAGTTCAACCCGATGCTCGGCCACCGCGGCTGCCGGCTCGGCGTCACCTATCCCGAAATCTACGAGATGCAGGCGCGCGCCATCTTCGAGGCGGCGATCGAGATCGACGCGCGGCACGGCGAGGCGGTGGTGCCCGAGGTGATGGTGCCGCTCGTCGCGACCGCCAAGGAGCTGACCCTGATGAAGGCGGTGATCGACCGCACCGCCGAAGCCGTGTTCGCCGAGCAGGGGCGGCGGCTCGATTATCTGGTCGGGACGATGATCGAGCTGCCGCGCGCCGCGCTGCGCGCCGGCGCGATCGCCGCCGAGGCCGAGTTCTTCTCGTTCGGGACCAACGACCTGACGCAGACCGCGCTCGGCATCAGCCGCGACGACGCCGGCCGCTTCCTCACCGACTATGTCGAGAAGGGCATCTACGCCAAAGATCCGTTCGTCAGCATCGACGTCGAGGGCGTCGGTGAGCTGATCGAGATAGCTGCCGAACGCGGCCGCGCCGCCCGCCCCGACCTCAAGCTCGGCATCTGCGGCGAACATGGCGGCGACCCGGCGTCGATCGATTTCTGCGAGGCGCAGCGGCTCGACTATGTCAGCTGCTCGCCGTACCGCGTGCCGATCGCCCGGCTGGCGGCGGCGCAGGCGGCGCTCAAGCGCGCCGCGGCGGACGAGCGCGCGCGGTGAGAACGGCGGCGCTCGCGCTCGTCGCGCTGCTCGCGGCCTGCGACGGCGAGCAGCGGCCGCTGCCGCCCGAACGCCCCGACGCGCAGGGCACGGCGCGCCGCAACATCGACTATGTCCCGCCCAAGCAGCTCAACCTGCCGGGGCGCTGGGCGGCGAGCATCGATCAGTGCGAGACCGACTATTACGACTTCGGCGGCGACGACATCCGCACCGCCGGCGATTTCGGCTGCTCGATCATGCGCGAGGAGCGCACCGAGAACAGCGCAACGCTGCAGCTGACCTGCGTCGGCGAGGGCGTGCCGGCGATGGAGACCTGGCTGATCGGCGGCGACGACATCAACATCAACGTGTCGCGGCCGAATCTGCCGCCCGAGCTGCTGGTGCGCTGCCCCGACGCGCGGTAGCGGGCAGCTAATCCTCCGCTGCAAGGGGGGCGCAGGAAGTGGAGGGGTGTCCGGCGCTGGTCACCCCTCTCCCCAGCCTATGCCAGCGGCGCCGCGGCCCCGCCGATCTTGCCGAAGCGCGCCTCATATTCGGTGGTCCGGCCGGCGGCGAGCAGCTTGGCCTGTTCGACGAGCTGGTCGCGTTCGATACGACCGCGAAAACTGTCGAGCTTGGCATCCGCGACGTCGGTGTCGGCGGGCGACCAGCCGGCGATCTGGCGGTAATGGAACACGCCGATCTCGTTGAGCTTGGCGGCGAAGCGGTTCCCCACCCCCTTCATCAGCGTCAGATCGTCGGCGGTGCCATGCGGCGCGTCGAGGAAGGCGGGAAGCGGCTCGGTCGACTGGACCGATGCGGGTTCGACGAAACCGGGCGTCAGCGGCGCGCCGGTCGTGTCGAGGCCCGGCGTGGCGGCCGCGGGAACGGTCGTGGTCACGCGCTTGGCATTCTCGCGACGCAGCCGGTCGACCTCGTCCGACAGCGGCCGCACCTGGTCGCGCGACGCGGCGACGTCGCGTTCGAGCTGCGCGATGCGCGCGTCGCGCGTCGCGATCTCGGCGCGGGCCTGGCCCAGTTCGGCCACCGCGACCGCCGCACGACGGCGCGACGGCCCGAGCCGCGAGAGCAGCAGGCCGATGACGACGCCGACCAGCGTCCAGATGACATATCCGACTTGAATCGAGCTGAGCGAAAGCTCCACGAGGCTTCTCCGGGACAAGGGTTCGTTTCATCCTCAATACAAGCGCGGGCGCAGTGTTCCATAGTGTCGTGAATCGGCTATGAGGCGCGGCGGCGCCTCGAGCGCTGAGCGCGGAGGGGCAAATGGCGGGACCGCTGCAAGGCTTGAAGATCCTCGATCTGTCGCGCGTGCTCGCCGGGCCATGGGCCTCGCAGATGCTCGCCGACCTCGGCGCCGACGTCATCAAGGTCGAACGCCCGGGCGCCGGCGACGATACGCGCAGCTGGGGCCCGCCGTTTCTGACCGACGCGGACGGCGACGCCGTCGAAGCCGCCTATTTCGCCGCCGCCAACCGCGGCAAGCGCAGCCTTGCGCTCGACCTGGCGCGGCCCGAGGGTCAGGCGGTCGTCCGGCGCCTCGCGCTGCAGGCCGACGTCGTCATCGAGAATTTCAAGCAGGGCGATCTCGCGCGCTACGGGCTCGACTATCCGTCGCTCGCTGCGGCGAAGCCCGGCCTCGTCTATTGCTCGATCACCGGCTTCGGGCAGGACGGACCCCACAAGCACCGCCCCGGCTACGACTTCATGATCCAGGGCATGGCGGGGTTCATGAGCATCACCGGCGAGGCGGGCGGCGAGCCGCTGCGCGCCGGCGTCGCCGTCGCCGACCTCACCACCGGCATGTATTCGGTGATCGCCATCCTTGCCGCGCTGCGCCATCGCGACGCGACGGGCGAGGGACAGCACGTCGACATGGCGCTGTTCGACGTGTCGCTCGGCTGGCTGGCGAACCAGGCGCAGAATTATCTGGTGAGCGGCAAGGTGCCGGGCCGCGTCGGCAACACGCACCCCAATCTCGTCCCCTACCAGCTGTTCCAGACCGCGACGAAGCCGATCATCGTCGCGGTCGGCAACGACCGGCAGTTCGCCAGCTTCGTCGCCACGCTCGGCCACGCCGAATGGGCCGAGGATCCGCGCTTCCGGCTCAACCGCGACCGCATCGCCAACCGCGGCATCCTCGTCGAGCTGATCGCCGCCGTTCTCGCCGGCGCGCCGGCGGAACATTGGCTGGCGGCGATCGAGGCGGCCGGGGTGCCGGTCGGGCCGGTCAACGATCTGGCGCAGGCCTTCGACGACCCGCAGGTCGCGGCGCGCGGCCTGCTGGTCGAGGTCGAGCATCCGCTCGCCGGGCCGATCCGGACGGTCGCGCAGCCGATGAAGTTTTCGGCGACGCCACCCGACTATCGGTTGCCACCGCCGCTGCTCGGCGAGCATAGCCGGTCGATCCTCGCCGACGCCGGCTTCACCGCCGACGAGATCGCCGCGCTCGAGGCGGCGGGCGTCGTGTCGCAACGCGCATGACTCGCCTTGGCGGCGCCCTGGCGCCCCGCTAAAGGAGTCGCGGCGCCGTCGCCTGTCCGTCGTATTCGGCCGCGGGCCGCCTGTAGGGGGAATTGGATGGCCCAGGCCATCAATGTTTCACAGCTTTCCAAGACGTTCGGCACGCGGAAGGCGCTCAAGTCGATCGACCTGGCGATTCAGCCGGGCGAGATGGCGGCGCTGATCGGGCCATCGGGATCGGGCAAGTCGACGCTGCTTCGCAGCCTTGGCGGGCTCAACATCGGCGATGGCGGCACCGTGACGATCGGCGGCCGCACCGTTCAGTCGAACGGCAAGATCTCCTCGGAAATCCGCGCCGTCCGCCAGGGGCTCGGCTTCATCTTCCAGCAGTTCAACCTCGTCGGCCGCCTCAGCCTGATGACCAACGTGCTGATCGGCTGCCTGGGGCGCGTGCCCGGCTGGCGCGGCACCTTCGGGCTGTTTCCGGCCGACGAGAAGGTGAAGGCCGCCGCCGCGCTCGACCGCGTCGGCCTGTCCGACTATGGCGAGCGCCGCGCCTCGACGCTGTCGGGCGGGCAGCAGCAACGCGGCGCGATCGCGCGGGCGCTGCTGCAGGGGGCCGACACCGTCCTTGCCGACGAGCCGATCGCCTCGCTCGACCCGGTCTCGGCGCGCCGCGTGATGGAGTTGCTCGCGCGCCTCAACGTCGAGGAGGGGCTCACCGTCGTGGTGTCGCTCCACCAGGTCGATGCGGCGGTGACCTTCTGCAAGCGCGTCGTCGCGATGCGCGACGGGGCGATCGTCTATGACGGCGCGCCCGCCGGCCTCACCCAGGACATTCTGCGCAACGTTTACGGGCCGGAGTATGAAGACTTCGCCCAGGTTGGAGTTACACCGGCATGACCTTCATGAAGCCGATCCGCCGGGTTGGCGCGGCGCTGCTGCTGACCTTGCTCGTGTCGTGCGGCGGTGCCGAGGAGCGCGATCCCAACACCGTCAACTTCTCGATCCTGTCGACCGAATCGTCGGAGAATCTGCTGCCCAAGTGGCAGCCCTTCCTCGACGACATGGCGAAGGAAACCGGGCTCACCATCAAGCCATTCCTCGCCGACGACTATGCCGCGCTGATCGAGGCGACGCGCTTCGGCCAGGTTCAGGCCGGCTGGTATTCGACCAAGGGCGGCTATGAGGCGGTGACGCGCGCCAATTCCGAGGTCTTTGCGCAGGCGACCTACGCCGACGGCATCGCCGGCTATCATTCGGTCGTCGTCGTCCGGAACGACAGCCCGCTGAAGACCGTCGACGACCTGCTGAAGTGCGACCAGTCGCTCGATTTCGGCATGGGCGACCCCAATTCGGGGTCGGGCACGCTGGTGCCGTTGGTCTTCCTGTTCGCGCCGCGGAACGTCGATCCGCAGCGCTGCTTCAAGACCGTCGTCAACGCCAACCACGAAGCCAATGCGCTGGCGGTGGTCAACAAGCTCATCGACGCCGGCACGAACAACACGACGAGCCTCGCCGCCATCCGGCGCTCGCGTCCCGAGATCGAGGGGCAATTGCGCGAGATCTGGCGTTCGCCGCTGCTCGGTTCGGACGTCGTGACCTATCGCAAGGATCTCGATCCGGCGATCAAGGCCAAGCTGCAGGACTTCTTCGTCAACTACGGCCGCAAGGGCACGCCCGAGCAGCAGAAGCGCGAGCAGGCGATCCTCGAATCGCTCGAATGGGACAATTTCTTCAAGGCCGACGACAGCGCGCTCGACCAGAACCGCTACATCGAGCTGAAGCGCGAGGAGTTCGAACTGCGCGGCAAGACCGACGCCGCGTCGCTCGGCCGCGCCAAGGAGATTGCCGCCGAGATCGCCAAGCTCGGCTATGATGCGAGCAAGCTGCGATAATGGATGCGCAGGAACCGCTCGACCTCAGGTCGCCCGGCGCGGGCGAGACCGCGCTCGCGCTCGACGCGCGCAAGGCGAAGGCGCCGCTGACCAGCGGCTTCAACTTCATCCTGCTGCTGATCGTGGTGATCGCGCTGGCGATCTCGTTCGGCCCCGCCGAGATGGGCAAGGCCTCGCTGCTCGTCACCGATGCCGGCAACATGGGGACCTATCTCTCGGGATTCCTCAGCCCCGATTTCGGACAGTGGCAGCTGTATCTCCGCGAGATCGTCATCACCGTCCAGATCGCGCTCTGGGGCACGTTCCTGGCGGTCGCCGCGGCGGTCCCGTTCGGACTGCTCGCCGCGCGCAACGTCGCGCCGACCTGGGTCGTCCAGCCGGTCCGTCGGCTGATGGACCTGTTCCGCTCGATCAACGAGCTGGTGATCGCAACCATCTTCATCGTCGCCGTCGGGCTCGGCCCGTTCGCCGGCGTCATGGCGCTGGCGGTCCACACCACCGGCGTGCTCGCGAAGCTGTTCTCGGAAGCCGTCGAGGCGATCGAGCCCGGGCCCGTCGAGGGCGTGCGCGCCACCGGCGCCAGCCGGCTCCAGGAAGTCGTCTGGGGCGTGATCCCGCAGGTGCTGCCGCTGTGGACGAGCTTCGCGCTGTACCGCTTCGAGAGCAACGCGCGGTCGTCGACGGTGCTCGGCATCATCGGCGCCGGCGGCATCGGCGCGCTGCTGATGCAGAACATCCGCAGCTTCAACTATGAGCGCACCGCCGCCATCGTCATCCTGATGGTCGTGGCGGTGGTGATCATCGACAACCTCAGCCAGGCGATCCGCAAGCGGCTGATCTGACGGGTCGCCCCTATGAAAAGGGCCCGTCTCCCGGGGAGACGGGCCCTTTCTGTGTCTCCGGTTGGCCTAGGTGGCGCGGCGGATGAGCTTGACGATCGCCAGCAGGATGATGGCGCCGAGCAGCGAGAACAGGATCGACGTGAGGTTGAGCGGAGCGTTGATGATCGACGCGCCGCCACCGAACAGGAAGCCGGCGATCAGCGCGCCGACGATGCCGATGATGATGTCGAAGATGATGCCGCCGCCGCTCTTCATGATCATGCCGGCAAGCCAGCCGACGAGCGCACCGACGATGAGGATGATGATAAGACCCATTTGGCGTTTCCCTCCAATACAGCCCCGTTCGCCGGGGCTTGGCGGAAAGACGCCTTGGTCCCGCAGATGGTTCCGGCCTCGAACCGTTCGTCGTGCCGCGTGACGCTTGCCCGCCCGGCGCCCGCTCGCTCATAACGGGCCGATGGCTGAACCGATCATCATCGATTGCGATCCCGGCGTCGACGACGCGCTGGCGCTGCTGCTCGCCTTCGCGTCGCCCGAGTTCGAGCTGCTGGCGGTCACCACCGTCGGCGGCAACGTCGCGGCCGCGAAGACCGCGCGCAACGCCTGCCTGATCCGCGAGGTCGCGGGGCGCGACGACGTGCCGGTGTACGCGGGCGCGACCCGCCCGCTGGTGCGCGACGCGGTCGAGGCGGGCGACTTCCATGGCGTGGAAGGCCTCGGCGCGGTGCCGGCCCGGACGCCGGCGCGGGGAGCCGAAGCCGGCGACTCCCAGCGGGCGATCGTCGATCTCGTCATGGCGCGGCCGGCGGGCAGCGTCTCGCTGACCGTGGTCGGCCCGATGACCAATGTCGCGGCGGCCATGGCGAGCGAGCCGGCGCTCGCCGGGCGCCTCAAGCAGGTCGTCGCCATGGGCGGCGCGCGCCGCGAGGGCGGCAACATCACCGCCTCGGCCGAGTTCAACATCTTCGCCGACCCGCACGCAGCGGCGGCGGTCTTCGCGTCGGGCGTGCCGATCGTTTGCTTCGGGCTCGATGCGACGCACCAGGTACGGGCCACCGAGGCGCATATCGCTGCGATCGAGGCGCTGGGCACGCCGGCCGGCGCGATGGCCGCGGCGATGCTGCGTTTCTCGCGGCAGGTCGAGCGCGACGTCGTGCGCGGGACCGATGCACCGCTGCACGACCCGTGTCCGATCGCCTGGCTGCTTCGGCCCGCGCTGTTCGAGCTCAAGCCTTGCCGCATCGAGGTCGAAACGACGTCACCGCTGACGATGGGCCACACCGCGGTCGAGTTCCGCAGTGCGCAGCCCAACGCGCGCTGGGCGGTGTCGGCCGACGCCGACGGCGTCTTCGCGCTGCTCACCGAGCGGCTGGCGTGAGCGTCGCGATCACCGTCGTCGGGTCGGTAAACCTCGACCTCGTCGCCACCGCGGCGACGCTGCCGCGGCCCGGCGAGACGGTGACCGGTGCGACGCTGGCCCGCCACCCCGGCGGCAAGGGCGCCAACCAGGCGCTCGCGGCGCGGCGGCTCGGCGCCACGGTGCGCCTGGTCGCGCGCGTCGGCGCCGATGCGATGGCCGACGAGGCGCTGGCGCTGCTGCGCGCCGACGGCGTCGATCTGTCGGACTGCCGCGCCGATCCTTCGCTGCCGACCGGAGTCGCGCTGATCGCCGTCGCCGCCGACGGCGAGAATCTGATCGTGGTCGCGCCCGGCGCCAATGCCGGCTTCGGTGCCGACGGGCTGCCGCCGATCGCCGGCGACGCGCTGATCTGCCAGCTCGAGCTGCCGATTGCGACCGTCGCGACGGCGGTGGCCGCGGCGTCGGCGTTCGTGTGCGTCAATCTCGCGCCGGCGGCGGATGTACCGGCGGCGCTGCTCAGGCGCGCCGACCTGATCATTGTCAACGAAGGTGAGGCTGCCTTCTACGGCGACCGGCTGCGCACCGCGCCGGGCCTCGTCGCGGTGACGCTGGGCGCGCGCGGCGCGCGGCTGCTGCGCGGCGGCGAGGTCGTGGCCGAGGCGACGCCGCCGGCAGTCGACGCGGTCGACAGCACCGGCGCCGGCGATGCCTTCGTCGGGGCGCTGACGGTGGCGCTACTCGAAGGCCAGCCGCCCGCCGAGGCGCTTGCCTTCGCCTGCGCCGCGGGGGCGCTCGCCGCGACCAACCCCGGGGCGCAGCCGTCGCTGCCCTGGCGTGCCGAGGTCGATGCCTGCCTGAGGAAGTCCTGACGATGACGACCAACCGCGTGCCCGAACTCAGCCTCGCGCAGTTCACCGGCGGCGCACCCGCGGCGCGGGCGGCCTTTTCCGACGCGCTGATGCGTGGGCTGCAGGACTATGGCTTCGTCATCCTCACCGACCATGGTGTGCCGGTCGAGCTGCTCGGCCGCGCCTACGAACTCGCGGAGCAGGTGTTCGCGCTGCCCGATGCCGCCAAGCGCCGCTACGCCGCCGGGCTGCGCGGCTACACGCCGTTCGGCACCGAGCACGCCAAGGACAGCCGGCATCCCGACCTCAAGGAATTCTGGCAGATCGGCCGCGAGCCGCCCGCCGATATCGAGATCGACGAGGAGTTGCCGCCCAATGTCTGGCCCGCCGAGTTGCCGGGCTTCCAGCCGACCTTCCTGACGCTGTTCGACGCGCTCGACGCGACGGGGCGAACGCTGCTGCGCGCGCTCGCGCCCAGGCTCGGCCTTGCCGAGGATCATTTCGACCCGCTGACGCGCTACGGCACCTCGATCCTGCGCGTGCTCCACTATCCGCCCGTCGGCGACGACGTCGCCGCCGGCTGCGTCCGTTCGGCGGCGCATGAAGACATCAACTTCCTGACGATCATGGTCGCGGCGAAGGGCGCCGGGCTCGAACTGCTCGACCGCGACGGCAGCTGGCTGCCCGTCGAGACCGACCCGACCAACCTCATCGTCGATTCGGGCGACATGCTGCAGCGGCTGACCAACGGCCGCATCCCGGCGACGACGCACCGCGTCGTCAACCCGGCCGGCCCCAACGTCAGCCGCTATTCGATGCCCTTCTTCATGCACCCGGCCTCGGCAGTGCCACTCGACGTGCTGCCGTCGTGCGTCGGCGACGGCGCGAAATATCCGCCGATCAGCGCGGGCGAATTCCTGGCTGAGCGGCTGCGCGAGATCGGGCTGGCGAAGTAGGGGCCGCCACCCCGCCGCTTCTTCTGACGAAGGCCGTCTATTGCGCGCGACCCTGAGCTCGTCAAAGGGCGAGCTTCAACGGCGCAGCGCGCCAACCCTGCTTCGACGAGCTGAGCACGGGCGTTTTGGGAGCGTCGGGACATAGGCAGATCGAATCAAGAAGGCCCGGCGGAATGCGCCGGGCCTTCGATTTCGACGCCGAAGCGGTCGCGCTTATTCGGCGGCGAGCTTCTGGCCCTCGATCGCCGGGTGCTGGGCCAGCCCCTGGCCGATCTCGACCTTGCGCGGCTTCTTGTGCTCGGGCACCTCGCGGACCAGCTCGATGTTGAGCAGGCCGTTCTCGTAGCTGGCGCCGGTCACCTTGATGGTGTCGGCGAGCTGGAAGCGGCGCTCGAACGCGCGCTTGGCGATGCCGCGGTGGAGAAACTCGCGCTTCTCGCCCTCGGCTTCGACGGCGCGGCCGGTAATGAGGAGGGTGTTCTCCTGCACGGTGAGCTCGAGCTCCTCGCGGCTGAAGCCGGCGACCGCCATCGAGATGCGGTAGGCGTCCTGGCCGACCTTCTCGATATTGTAGGGCGGGAACGCTTCGGCCGACGCGTCGCGCGTGGCGAGGTCGACGAGGCGGTTGAGATTCTCGAAGCCGACCGACGAGCGGAGCAGCGGAGCGAAATCGAACGTACGCATGACCATCATCCTTTCATTCAAGCGATAGGGTCTGTGGTGGGCCCGCCGTCTGGCCGGGCCGTCCGTGCCGCCGACCCCTGAGGCATCGGCGTCCGGACAGCTGCGAACTGGGTATTAATCATTTTCGGTTCAAGAGGCGGATGAACGGAGAGGATAATTGTGGCAGACTCCGCCGATATGACGCTCGTCGCGCACACGCCGATCACCCCCAAGCTGGTCGAAACGCTCTATCTCGAGGCGATGACGCTCGCCGACGAGGCGCGCAGCTATTTCGACCGCGAGGGCGCCGCCGACCGCGGCCGGCTCGACCCCGTCGCGCGCGTCGCCTTCTCCTGTGAGTCGCTGCGGGTGACGACACGGCTGATGCACGTGGTGTCGTGGCTGCTGGTGCAGAAGGCGGTGCAGGCCGGCGAACTCGACCCGACCGAGGCCGGCACCCCCGAGCGGCGGCTCGGCCGCGCTACCGACAGCGACGATCCGGTCCGGCTTGCCTTCCTGCCGGTGCGCTCGCGCGAGATCATCGAGCGCAGCCGCGACCTCTACGAGCGGATCAGCCGGCTCGACACGCAGCTGGTCCCGCTGCCCGCCGACGGCGAAGGCGGCGGCGCGCGCGCGCTGCTGGACCGGCTGCGCTCGTCGCTCTAGTCAGCGGTGATGACCAGCGCGCTCTTCCACCTCGCCATCCCCGTCGACGACCTCGCCGCCGCGCGCGCCTTCTATGGCGGCGTGCTCGGTTGCCCTGAGGGCCGCTCCGACCCGCACTGGATCGACTTCGACTTCTACGGTCACCAGTTGGTCGCGCATCTCGCGCCCGGCGCCGGCGTCGCGCACCGCAACGAAGTCGACGGCGACCATGTGCCGGTGCCGCATTTCGGACTGGTGCTCGACTGGCCTGACTGGGAAGCGCTGGCCGAGAAGCTGAAGGCGGCGGGCACCCAGTTCGTGATCGAGCCGCACGTCCGCTTCCCCGGCCGCCCGGGCGAGCAGGCGACCTTGTTCTTCTATGACCCGGCGGGCAACGCGCTCGAATTCAAGGCGTTTCGCCGGCCCGAGGAACTGTTTGCGCGCTGGTAGTGGCGGCATCCGGATCGATCCGGGTCGCCCCTGAGGCAGCGGCGGGAGATCGGGCGGGCGCGACCGCAACGTTGACGCCGCAGCTTCTAAGACGCCAGCGTCCACGCCCCGACCAGCAGCGCGGCGTAGGTCGCGATCATGCCTGTCGCGCGCGCCGGCGTGCTGCCGCCCAGAATCCCGATCGCGTGCAGGAGCCGTCCAGCACCAAGAAGACCGGCAATCGTCCACAGTATCGTCGGCGACGCGTTCCGATACTCGGCAAGCGCAAGCGCGATGAGGGCAAGCGGCACATATTCGATGAAATTGCCCTGCGCCCGGATGCGGTGAAGCAGCACCGGATCATCGCCGACGCCGATCTCCGTGCCCACCTTCATCCGGCGCAGACTGACCGCGAGGCTCAGCGCCACCAGCGCCACGGCAGCGATCGCCGCAACAAGCGATGTAACCATCATCGAGCCGTCCCCCTCTGTTCGACCGATCCGAAAATGCTATGACTCTAACTTGTAAGTTGCAAGTCAGGTTTTCGCGATGACATCGTTTCGCTCGGGTTGCCCCATCGCCTCAACGCTCGACATCGTCGGTGACAGGTGGTCGCTGGCGATCATCCGCTCGATGGTCATGGGCGCGACGAGCTACTCTGATCTCCTCTCCGCGCCGGAGCGCATTTCGACGAACATCCTCGCCGACCGGCTTCGCAAGATGGAGGCTGCCGGGCTCATCGAACAGGCCGCGATCCGGCGAGGCGCCACCCATGGCGCTTACCGGCTCACGGTGGCGGGGGCCGATCTGCTTCCCGCCCTGCAGGCAATTGCGCGCTGGGGCGAGCGACACCTGCCCGATCGCTGGACGGCGCCCGAGAGCTTCTACGCGGCGCGCGCGCAGGATCTCATACGCTAGGGCGCGCCAGAGGCCCCGGGGCGGCCGGCGCTGAACGACGCTTGCTCATGACCTCTGCTCGGCCGGCGCAGCGGCGCTGTGCGCCCGCCCGCTCCGATCAGATCGACCGTCCGACGACTTCCTTCATGATCTCGCTGGTGCCGCCATAGATGCGCTGCACGCGCGCGTCGCGCCACAGCCGGGCGATCGGATATTCGTTCATGTAGCCGGCGCCGCCGTGCAGCTGCAGCGCCGCGTCGCAGGCCGCCCATTGCAGCTCGGTGTGCCAGAGCTTGGCGGCGCTCGCCTCGGCGGCGGTCAGCTGACCGGCGACGTGGCGGTTGATGCACCAGTCGAGATGCGCCCAGCCGACCTGCAGCTTGGCCTTGAGGTCGGCGAGCGTGAACTTGGTGTTCTGGAAGTCGAAGATCGTCTTGCCGAACGCCTTGCGATCCTTGGTGAACTTAACCGCCTCGTCGAAGGCGCGCTGCGCGCCCGCCTGCGCGGCGACGGCGATCTGGAGCCGCTCCTGCGGCAGCTGCTGCATCAGATAGACGAAGCCCTTGTTCTCCTCGCCGAGGCAGTTGGTGATCGGCACGCGGACGTCGTTGAAGAACAGCTCCGAGGTATCGGCCGAATTCTGGCCGATCTTGTCGAGGTTGCGGCCGCGCGCGAAGCCGTCGCGATCGGCCTCGACCAGGATCAGGCTGGTGCCCTTGGCACCCTTGGCGGGATCGGTCTTGGCGACGACGATGATCACGTCGGCGCTCTGGCCATTGGTGATGTAGGTCTTCGAGCCGTTGATCACATAATGATTGCCGTCGCGGCGGGCGGTCGTGCGCACCCCCTGCAGGTCCGAGCCCGCGCCCGGCTCGGTCATCGCGATGGCGCTGATGATGTCGCCCGACACCATGCCGGGAAGCCAGCGGCGCTTCTGCTCCTCGGAGCCGTAGTTGTTGATATAGTCGACGGTGATGTCCGACTGCAGCGTGATGCCGGCGCTCGAGCCGGCATAGCTCAGCTCCTCGCCGACGACGGCATTGTAGCCATAGTCGAGGCCGAGGCCGCCATATTCTTCGGGGACCTGCGGGCAGAGAATGCCGGCCTCGCCGCAGGCCTTCCAGAAATCACGGTCGACGACGCCTTCCTCCTCCCAGCGGTCGAGGTTGGGCCAGAGCGCGCGATCGAAGAATTTCCGCACCGAATCGCGAAACATTTCATGGTCTTGATTGTAGGCGCTGCGGGCGGCTGTTTCGATCATGGCAAGGCTCCGGGGATGGCGGATCTGCCCGCGACAGTGAGAGCGGGGGCAGGGGGCGTCAACCTTGGCAAATTTGACGGGCCGCCGGGTCGGGGCGCATCATGCGCGGATGAAGATGCTCCTGATGGTGCTGGCGTGGCCGGCGGCGGCGATGGCGCAGGCCGTCCCGCAGATTCCCAACATCGATGCCGCGCGCGCCGCCGCCAAGGCGGTCGACCAGAGCGTCCAGGCGCCGCGTACCGGCCAGGACTCGATGGACCGCACCGCGCCGCTGCTCACCGTCGAGCCGCACAAGGATCCGGCTGCCGTGGAAGGCGACGAGGCCGCCTGGCGCAAGGCGCAGGAAGCCGCGGCGAAGAAGAAGCTTGAAGCGCCCGAACCCAAGCCCGAACCCAAGCCCGACTGATCAGCCTGCCGGGGCGAGCCCGTGGCCGCCGAGCGGCGTCGTCGTGACATAGTCGCCGAAACCGGCGATCAGCGGCCGCCCTTTGGCGATCGCCGCCTGAACCGAAGGCAGCTTGAGGCTGGCGGCGTGCGCGGCGGCATCCACCCACACCTCGGTGATCCAGAGCGCATCGTCGTCCTTGGGGTCGATCGCGACCACATAGCTCAGGCAGCCGGGCATCCCGCCGACGCCGTCGAGCAGGATCGCGGCGAGCTGGTCGCGCTTGCCGGGATGCGCGACCATCTTGCCGATCAGTCCGTGCATCCCGGATCCCTCCATCGCTGCCACACCGGCGCTGCCGATCGCCCCAGCGGCGACCGCGCCTGCGACGAACATTCGCCGCCCGATCACAGCGCCCGGACCAGCAGACGGACGACGGCGATCCACGGCGCATCGGCGATCACCTGCTGGCGCGCGCCGGGGGTGAGCGGCAGCAGCTGGACGCGCGCGCCCTCCTTCTCGGGCGCCGTGGCGGCGAGCCGCCCGAAGGCGAAACGCCCGGCCGATCGCGGCACCAGCACGTCGCGGTTGAGCGCGCGCGGATAGTCGGCGGGGTCGAGCCGTTCGAGCCAGATCTGGTCGCCGGCGCGATAATCGCCCTGCGCGACCTCGACCTTGACGCCCACCAGTGCGCTGTTCGGAGCGGGCGGGAGCAATACCGCGGGCCGGGCGGGCGCGGAAACGCCGTCGCCGCGCAGCAGCGCCACGACGGGCACGTCGGCGCGGTCCGGGAGGCTGACCAGTTCGGACGGCTCGACGTCGAGCGCCCTGGCGATGCGATTGAGCCAGGTCACGCTGACCGTGCGCATCCCGGTTTCGAGCCGCCCGATCGTCTGCGCGGTCGTCGGCGGGACGCAGCGCTCGGCAACCTGGTGCAGCGTCAATCTTCGGGCCTTGCGGACTTCGCGGATGCGCGTGATCATGGCGGACCGATCTAAACCAGACGGGTTCCCGATAATCTTCCAAAGGTGCCGATTTGGCAATGTCCCCGTCGAACGGCGCTGGCCGATGAGCTGGCTGGTATTCGCTGCCGTCCTGCTCGCGGCGCTGCTGCACGCCAGCTGGAACGCGCTCGTCCGCTTCTCGACCGACCGCTTCGCCTCGATGCTGCTGCTGGCGCTGACGCAGGGCGGCTTCGCACTGCTGCTGCTGCCCTTCGTCCCGATCCCGGCGCGCGAGGCGTGGCCGTTCGTCGCGCTCGGCGCGCTGCTGCACACCGGCTACAAGCTGTTCCTGATCCGCGCCTATGCGCACGGCGACCTCAGCCAGGTCTATCCGCTGGCGCGCGGCAGCGCGCCGCTGCTGGTGGCGCTCGCCGGCTTCGTCTTGTTCGGAGAGCGCCTGGAACCGCAGGCCATGGTGTCGGTGGCGTTGATCGGCGTCGGTGTCGTCGTCTTGACGGGGGCGGGCGGGAAGGTCCGGCTGCCGGCTCGAGCGGTGCTCTACGCCCTCGGCACCGCCACCTTCACCGCCGCCTATACGCTTGCCGATGCGGCGGGCGCGCGCGTCGCGGGGAGCGCGATCGGTTTCGCCGCCTGGATGTTCGTCGTCGACGGCATCGCCATGACGGCCTACACGATCGCCACGCGCGGCGCGGCCGTGGTGTCGACGCTTCGGCCCGGATTGGCGGGCGGGACGCTCGCCGGGGCGCTGTCGCTCGGTTCTTATGCGCTGGTGATCTGGGCGTTCACGCAGGCCCCGGTGGCGATGGTCGCGGCGCTGCGCGAAACCAGCGTGCTGTTCGCGGTGGCGATCGCGGCACTGCTGCTCGGCGAGCGGGTCGCGCCGCGCCGCTGGATCGCCGCGATCGTCATCGCCGCCGGGGTCGCGACGATGCGTCTCTGATCAGGCGTCCCGGCGCATCGACCGGTCACGGGCCAGCTCGGCGTGCATGGCCAGCACCCCGTAGGGCGTCAGCCGGCGCACATCGAGATCGAGCCGGCCGTCGATCACGCTGCAGTGCGCCGCGAGCTCACCGCCGAAGAACAGCCGTTCGAGATGAACGCGTAACCGCTCGCGACCGACATCGGCCAGCCGGTCGAAGCCCGGAGGCCCGTCGGGCTGCGCCGCGATCTCCAGGCGCACGCGCTGGAGCAGCGCCGGATCGATACTCAAATACGCCACACTACACCTCGGGCAACACAGGGCCGTCGACTGATTTCGACAACGAGCGTCGCGGGCGTTGGTTTCGCCCGGCGGATGCGCGGGCTGGCGCCGTGGGCGCGGCGTCGCTACTGGCTGACGCGTCCGAAGGCGGCGCGCGCCTCGCTGATCACCGGCCGTACGAAGTCTTCGGCCAGCGTGCTGTCGGGATCGAGGTTGCGGGCGAATTCGTCGAGCCAGTCGACCGCCTGCTCGGGCGCAAGGACGCCGCTGGCGCAGAGCGTGCGCAGCAGGCCCACCTGTCCCAGGATCTGCGCCTTCCAGATGGCAAGCAATTCGGTTGTCAGCTGATCGGTGGGCGGATGTTCCGGCATGGGGCTGGCTTTCGCGGCGGGGCGGTCGCAGGCTAGATGGGCCAGCGCCGCCGCGGGCGCAAGAAGCCGCTACCGCGCGGCGGTCGCGGCGCGGTGCGGCAGTGATGCGGTGCGGCCACACCCGCCAGCGACTTGTCGCTCGCTGGCAAAATGCTGCGACGGGCGCGGAACCCCCCTGCCGGTGGGGAATTTGACAGCAGAACCGGGATTGCACGATCCTCGGGGTGGCGTCTGTCGGGCCGTTCGGTGCTTGTCATGTTCCATACCCGCGGTGGGGGTCATTCCGGCGATCAACGGGCAGGAGCGAAACGCCGGTCGCAAGCCAGGACCGGGGCGCAAGAACTCATGTTGGTTGAAGACGGCGTTTCTCGTCGGAATTTGGCGGCGGCCTTCCGCCGTTACTTAGCCGGGGAGTGCGTTGTTTCTGCAACATAACAGGGTATTTCGCCGCTTGCACGCCTATGACCGCTGGGTTAGAGCGGTCTCCGGATGCCTCGTTGTAGGCACGAACTGAAGAAAGGGGAATCAGATGCGGAAATTTGCCGTTGCGCTGGCGCTGGCGACTACCGCGCTCGCAGGGCCGGCGTTCGCCCGTGATGGCGCATGGTATGTGGGCGTCGAGGGCGGCGGGATGATCGTGGAGAATATCCAGTACGACATCTTCCCGACCACCGGTGGCGTCCTCAACAATGCCGCTGAAGTGAACCACAAGGTTGGCTACGACGTCGACGCCATCGTCGGCTACGACCTCGGACCGACGCGGATCGAATTCGAGCTCGGCTACAAGAAGGCCGACGTCTCGACGATCACCACCGCTGGCCTCAACGCCGGCAACGCGCTTCCGGGCGGCGTCATCGGCCGCTTCACCGGCGCCGACGGCGACACCAGCGCGCTGAGCTTCATGCTGAACAGCCTGTTCGACTTCGGCGGCGTCGACTCGCCGTGGGCCGGTGCCATCGGCGCCGGTATCGGTGTCGCTCGCGTCAAGGCGTCGAACAATGCGCTGACCGGCGCTGCCGCCGACTTCGCCGACGACAGCGACACGGGCATGGCGTACCAGGTCGTCGCCGGCGTTCGCCGCGCGATCACCGAGAACGTCGATCTCGGCCTGAAGTACCGCTTCTTCAACGTCGAGAAGGTCGACCTCGTTTTCAACGACGGTCGTGAGGCTTCGGGCCGTTTCCGCAGCCACAGCCTGCTCGCCAGCCTGATCTACAACTTCGGTGCGCCGGAAGAGGTCGTTGCGGCACCGCCGCCGCCGCCGCCGGCTCCGGCTGAGCCGCCGGCTCCGCCGCCCCCGCCGCCCCCGCCGCCGGCTCCGGGTCCGTTCATCGTGTTCTTCGACTGGGATAAGTCGGACATCACGCCGGAAGCGGCCTCGATCCTCGACAACGTCGCGGCGCAGTACGCCTCGACGGGCCAGGCCAGCGTCACGCTTGCCGGCCACGCCGACAAGTCGGGTTCGGACCAGTACAACGTCGGTCTCTCGGAGCGTCGCGCCGCGGCTGTCCGTGATTACCTGACGGGCAAGGGCGTCCCGGGTGGCGTGATCACCAGCGAGGCGTTCGGTGAGAGCCGTCCGCTCGTCGAAACCGCCGACGGTGTGCGCGAGCCGCAGAACCGCCGCGTGGAGATCAACTTCGCCGGCGCGTCGTCGATGTAATCGACGCCTAGCGTTCGAGATGAGGGCCGCCCCGAAAGGGGCGGCCCTTTTCTTTTCGGGCCGCGAGCCTCCAGGGCTCGGCGACGCCGGCGCGCCAAAGAAAACGCCCGCCGTTTCGGGCGGGCGTCCATCCTCAGCTGACCTCGGGCGGGACTATCGGCACTTCTTCGACAGGAGCGGGATTTGCCGGCCCCTGCGGTCGACGCAGGGATTGGAGAAGCCCGGCACGTCAAGCCAGCCGAGCTGGACGAGCACCAGCGGATTCCATTTCGGGATCATCGCCGCCCGGACCTCGGGGAGCCGAGCTTCGGCGATGTCGGCATAGCTGCCCTTCTTGGCGGCCAGCACTTCCCAGCCGATATCCGACGCCTTCTGGCAGAAGCTCAGCTGCGCATCGAGCGTCGAGAAGCTGTTGTAGGTGCGCGTCGTATATTGATCGAACGTCCGACGCGCGGTCTTGGCGCCGTCGAGGCGGACGAAGTGATCGTTCATCGTCTTGAGGGCGCTTGCGAGCTCAGCCGAATGGTGCGGAAGGATGAGGTTGTAGTTCTTCACCGTGCGCAGGAACGGCGAGAATTGGCATTGGAGCGCCGCGACGTTGAGCGCGGCGCGCAGGCTCCACACCTGATGCGCCCGCCTTTCGGCCGGCGTCATGTCGCGCATCTGGACCGGCGCCATGACCCCGGGCGGCAGCGGCGCGGCGTCGCCCAGCGACGCAACCGCCTGGGCCTGCACCGAGGCCGCCGACATTGCCGCGAGCACCGCCGCCGAAGAACGCAAAATCCTACGCATGATCATACCCCCGCATTTTCCGCCCCGCGGTCACGGGTACGGCCTCACGATCCCAAGTTCATCAATCTTAATCGCAACGCGACGGGCGCGCCAAGGGCTGCGATGGGCCCTGAATCAAAGCGCCGCGCCGCGGCCACCGGTCGGCGGCCGCGACGCGGCGGCTTTGTCGCGTCGGTTCAGCCGAGGATCTTGCCGAGCTGCATCGCGACCGACATGTCGCCCTCGACCTTGAGCTTGCCCATCATGAACGCCATCTGCGGATTCTGCTTGCCCGCGGCGATGTCCATGAAATCGGCCATCGTGACCTTGACGGTGCAGTCGACGGGCACGTCCTGATTGTCGACGACCGCAGGCTTGGCGGTATCGTCGACGCGCACGACGCCATCGCCGCCGAAGTCGAACTTCACCGACTTGTTCAACGTGCCGCCCTCGCCGACGCGGCTCCGCATCTGCTCGGTGATCTGTTCGAGACTCATGTCATTCTCCCCTGGGATTGTTCGACCGGACGATGCCGGAGGCAGCGCGCGGCCCCAAGCGAAAAATCAGCCGGCCACCAAAAAGAAGGGGCTGGCGGCAAAAAAGAAAGGGCCGCCCCGGCGGGGCGGCCCTTTCCGATTCGTCCGAAGACTCGTCGCTGGCTTACTGAGCCGGCGGCGGGGTCGTCTCGGTGGTCGCAGCAGCGTCAGCCGCCGGAGCAGCCGCGTCGGCCGGAGCGGCCATCGCGTCGGTCGTCGCAGCGGCCGGATCGGTCGCCATGGCGTCGGCGCCGGCAGCGGCGTCCATCGCCGTCGCGTCGGCAGCGGCGGCGTCGGCCGTCGCAGCGTCGGTCACGGCGGCGTCGGCAGCGGCATCAGCCGTCGCGGCGTCGGTCGCAGCTTCGTCCGAACCGCCGCAAGCGACGACGAGCAGAGCAGCGCCCGCAACCAGCGACGCCGACTTCAACTTCGTGAGAAGATCACCCATTTCCTGACTCCTTGTTAAATCTCAGTTGGATTTGGTAAGCCCTTGGTTCCCAAACCGGGCTGGACATTAGCCAAGAACCGCGCGCCCCTCAAGCGCGATTACATGGGGCTACGGGATTCCCGGCAAACCAGCTCTTGCGGCGTCTTGCACACCGAAAGATTAACGCATGGCCCGATCAAACAACGCGACCGACACGCACAACAGGAAGACGCCGAACGTACGCCGCAGGTTACTGGGCGGCAACGATTTGGCAATACGCGCACCGAGCGGCGCGAGCAAGACCATCGGCACCAGCATCGCCGCGAGCGGCAACAGCTGGACATAGCCGATCGACGGCCCGGGCACGTCGGGGGCGTGGCGGACGCTCCACAGCCAGCCGGCGAGCGCCGGCGCCGAAACGAAGACGCCGAGGAGGGCGGCGGTTCCCACGGCCCGATGAATCGGCGCGCCAACGGCGGTGAGCGTCGGGACGCCGAGCGTGCCGGCACCGATCCCCATCCATGACGAAAGCCAGCCGACGATCGCCGCCAGCGCGCGCTGGACACCGCGCGACGGCAGCGTGTCGCGCCAGCGCCAGTCGCCGGGCAGCGCCATGCGGATGCCGACGACGACCGCGAAGGTCGCGAAGACGAAGGTGAGCCCGGCGGTCGAGACCGTGGGGGCCGCCACCGCGGCCGCGACCGATGCGAGTGCCATCGGCGGTGCCCAGAGGCGCACGGTCGCGCCGTCGACGCTGCCGTGCCGCAGATGCGCGCGGGCAGAGGAGATGGCGGTGGGCAGCACGGCGGCGGTCGACGTGGCGACGGCGAGGTGCATCGCCTGATCAGGGGGCCAGCCGAGGCGGTCGGCGAGCAGCCGCAGCATCGGCACGACGATGACGCCGCCGCCGACGCCGAACAGGCCGGCAACCAGGCCCGCGGCGATGCCGGCGGCGACCAGCAGCGCGATCGCCTCTAGCGGCACGCCGCCGCCTGCCGTGCGGCGAGCCGCGCGAGGAAGCCGGGAAGCGTGGCGGCGAGCGCGGCGTCGAGGTCGGCGAGCGTCGCCCGGATGCCGAGCGCCGCAAGGCTGGTCACCGGATAGTCGGGCAGGCCGCACGGCACGATGCCGCCGAAATGCGACAGGTCGGGTGCCACGTTGAGCGCAAAGCCGTGGAAGCTGACCCAGCGCCGGACGCGGACACCGATCGCGCCGATCTTGGCCTCTCCCGCCGGGGTTCGCGTCCAGACGCCGACGCGGCCTTCGGCCTTGAAGGCCTCTACCTCGAAGCGGGCGAGCGCCGCGATCATCCAGTCCTCGAGCGCGTCGACGAAGCAGCGTATGTCGCGGCCGCGCCGGTCGAGGTCGAGCATCACATAGCCGACACGCTGGCCGGGACCGTGATAGGTATATTGCCCGCCGCGGCCGGTCCGGAACACCGGAAAGCGACCGGCGTCGACGAGGTCGCTTTCGACTGCGCTGGTGCCGGCGGTGTAGACCGGCGGATGCTCGACCAGCCAGATCCGCTCGGGCGCGCCGCCGTCGCGGATCGCCGCGACGCGCGTTTCCATCGCCGCCAGCGCCTCTTCATAGTCGGTGAGCCCGGGTTCGACGTGCCATTCGGGTTCGGTCATGCCGGCGCTCTTAGCAGGCGCATCAGCCTTTCGGCAGCCCCGCCACGAACCTGCGCACGTCGGCCAGGAACAGCTCGGGCTCCTCGAGGCTGGCGAAATGGCCGCCGCGCGGCATGTCGGTCCAGTGGACGACGTTGTAGCCGCGCTCGACCATGGCGCGCGGCGGGAAGGCGAGCAGGTCCTTGGGGAAGGCGGCGACGCCGGTCGGCACCTCGATGCGCCGGCCGGCGGGGATGGTGAAGCCGCCCTCGCGGAACATGCCGGCGTAGATCCAGGTGGCGGTATGGAACGACCGCGTCGTCAGGTAGATCATGATGTTGGTGAGCATCCGGTCCATGTCGAACGGATAGTCCTCGACCGCCGGGCCGCCGGTATCGGACCAGCCGGCGAATTTCTCGGCGAGCCACGCGGCGACGCCCATCGGCGAATCCATCATCGCAAAGGCGAGACTCTGCGGCTTGGTGCCCTGCAGCTGCAGATAGGCGGTCTCGGTGGCGCGAATCGCCTGCGCCGTCGCCAGCCATCGCTCCTCTTCGGGCGTCGTCGGGCGTATGTCGGCGGGGCGCAGCCCGAAGCCGTTGAGGTGGATCGCGTCGACGCGCGCGCTGTCGAGGCCGATCCAGCCGCCGATGACGCAGCCCCAGTCGCCGCCCTGATAGAGATAGCGGTCGTAGCCAAGCGCCGGCATCAACCTGTCGTAGAGCCCGGCGACGGTGCGCGGGCCGATCGGACGGGTCGGCTTATCGGACCAGGCATAGCCGGGTAGCGAGGGCGCCACGACGTGAAACGCCGGCGCGGCGGGATCTTCGGGCTCGGCGAGGCGCTCGACCAGCGCATCGAACTCGACGATCGAGCCCGGCCAGCCATGCGCGATCAGCAGGGGTCGCGCGTCGGCGCGCGGCGACCTGCGGTGGAGGGCGTGCAGCCGGAAGCCGGGCTCGACCTCGACGCGGACATGCGGGTGGCGGTTAAGCCGCTCGACCGCCGCCGGCCAGTCGTAAGACGTCAGCCAATAGTCGCGCAGCGCTTCGAGATAGGCGCGATTGGCGCCGTAGCGCCAGCCGGCGTCGACCGGCTCCTCGAAGAAGCGGAACTCCTCGACGCGGCGGCGGATCCAGGCGGCTTCCTCGGGCTCGACCGGGATGGCGAAGGGTTCGATCGACATTGATATCCCTCTCTCCATCGTCATCCCCTCGAAGGCGGGGTTGACGATGATCGGCTAGGCCGCGGCGGCCAATTTCCCGTCGGCAAGAATCATGTCGCTCGCCTTCTCCGCGATCATGATCGTCGGGGCGTTGGTGTTGCCGCTGACCAGCGTCGGCATCACCGAGGCATCGACGACGCGCAAGCCTTCGACGCCGCGCACGCGCAGTTCGGGGTCGAGCACCGATCGTGGATCGGCGCCCATGCGGCAGGTGCCGACCGGATGGTAGATCGTCTCCGCCCAGTCGCGGATCGCCGCCACCATCTCCTCGCGCGACTCGATGCCGTCGCCGGGCCAATATTCCTTGCCGCGGAATGGATCGAGCGCCGGCGCGCGCGCGATGCGGCGCGTGATCTCGATGCCGGCGAGCAGCGTCTCGACGTCGGCGGGCGCCGAAAGATAGTCGGGGTCGATCAGCGGGTGCACGCTCGGGTCGGCCGACTTGAGCGAGAGGTGGCCGCGCGATTCGGGACGAACCTGGCAGACGTGCATCTGAAAGCCATGCTCGGGGCTCATCGTCCCGCGGCCGTGCGGCGCGACCCGCGCCGCCACGAAATGGATCTGCACGTCGGGGGCGGCGAGGCCGGGACGCGTCGAGAAGAAGGCGCCGGCGGGGGTCGGGATGTAGCTGCCGGGGCCGTCCTTGCGAAACAGCCACGAGAACAGCGCGCCGACCTTGCGATGGAAGGCGGCGTTGCCGTTGAGCGTGACCGGCTGCTTGCACTGCCACTGCAGGATGACGTCGAGATGGTCCTGCAGGTTGCGGCCGACCTCGGGCGAGTCGTGGACGACGGCGATGCCGAGCTCCGTCAGGTCCGACGCCGGGCCGATGCCGGAGAGCATCAGCAGCTGCGGGCTGTTGATCGCGCCGCCCGACAGGATGACCTCGCGCGCGCGCAAGCGCTCGCGCCGTCCGCCGTGGCGGATGTCGACGCCGGTGGCGCGCCGGCCGTCGAAGCTCACCCGCTCGACGAGCACCTCGGTGCGGACCTCGAGGTTGGGGCGCGACAGCACGGGAACGAGATAACCCTTCGCCGCCGACCAGCGACTGCCGTCCTTCGTGGTCGAATCATAGATGCCGGCCCCCTCCATCTGCGCGCCGTTGAAGTCGGCGGTGCGGCCGATGCCCGCCTGCTCGGCGGCGTCGAGGAAGGCCTCGGTGAGCGGATGCGCCAGATGACGCGTCGAGGTGTGGAGCGGGCCGTCGCTGCCGTGGAAGTCGCAGGCGCCGCGCTCCGAGTTTTCGGCGCGGCGGAAATAGGGGAGGACGTCGGCCCAGCCCCAGCCGGTGCAGCCCATCTGCGACCACCGGTCGTAATCGCTGCCGTGGCCGCGGATATAGACCATGCCGTTGATCGACGAGGAGCCGCCGAGCGCCTTGCCGCGCGGCCAGTAGAGCTTGCGGTCGTTGAGGTGACGCTGCGGCTCGGTCCAGTAGGACCAGTTGGCCTTGTTGTTCTTTTCGGGCGGCAGGATCTCGGCGATGCCCGCCGGCATATGGAACATCAGCCCCTTGTCGCGCCCCCCCGCCTCGAGCAGCAGCACGCGCTTCGACGGGTCGGCCGACAGCCGGTTGGCGAGCACGCAGCCGGCCGAGCCGGCGCCGACGATGATGTAGTCGTAAACGTCCGCCATGATGCGGATACTCCCCACTCAGCCTATTTTGAGCGGAGCTTAAAGCGCCTCGCCAAGCTACGGCAAGCTATCTAGGCTCGCGGTTTTGGGGCCTCAGGGAGTCGCCGGAAAATACCAGACGGCCCGAATGCGGCCGTCGACCACCTCGTAGACCGCAATGCTTGCCTGAGTCCGCTCGGCGCCGGTCTTCGCGGTCCATGTCGCGCGTTCGACGGTCGAAACGAAGCGGCCCGAGGCGCTGACGTCGATCAACCGTGATTTGCAGCTCGTGCAGGATTGGCCGAGATAGTTGCGCGTCCAGTCGACGAGCGCGCTGCGGCCTGTCACGTCGGTCGAAATCTTGCCGCCGTCGACCGAGTACCAGACGGCATTGTCGTCGAGCCGCGCGTCCAGCCCGGCATAGTCGCGGGCATTGTAGGCGTCGACGAACGCGCGAACCGTGGTTGCCGGGTCGTCGGGGACATTCGCTGCCGACAGCATCATCGCAACCGCTAAAGGACTCATCAGCTTCTCCCAACGAGGCGGACGTTTGGTCCGTCGCGGTCGGAGAGTCCAGCTACGCCGCCTGCGTCTGGTCTGGCGCGACGAGCCGGAGTTCGCGCTCGGCCTGTGCGATCAGGTGCCGGTCGTCATGGTCCCACGGATGGAAGCCCGGGCGGAAGTAGCCGAGCCACATTGGGAACACCCTGCGCAGGGCGCCGGGCTTGCCGAACAGGTACCAGAGCAAGCCTGCCCAGGCGCGCCAGCCGGTGATGCCGTCCTGGCGCAGCAGCGCCAGCGTGTCGCGGCTGCGACCGCGGACGAAATTCTTCGATACGCGCCAGAATACCAGGCTGCGGATCGCCCAGCGCCTGAACGGCTTCAGCTCGCGGGTGACGTGCATATAGGTGTCGAAGGCGACCGCCTTGTGCTCGACCTCTTCGACCGCGTGCCAGATCCACATCCGCCGCGCCTCGTCCGAGGCCCCTTCGAACAGCTTGGGATTGGTCAGCATCTGGTGCGCGAAGATCGCGGTGAAATGCTCGAGCGCGACGGTGACGCAGAGCTGGGCAACGGGGTGCTGCTGGCGCGATTCGGCGAGGCGGTCGCGCACCCACTCCTCCATCGCCCTGGTGTCATAGCCGGCATCGGCGACCTGGCGGTTGAAGGCGACGTGCTCGCGCGTGTGATGGATCTCCTGCTTGATGAACAGGTCGATCTGCGCGGCGAGCTCGGCGGGCACCGCGTCGCGGAAGCGGCGGACGGTCTCGATGAAGAAGGCCTCGCCCTGCGGAAAGGTGATCGACATCGCGTTGTTGAAGGCGGTCGCCACCGGATCGCCGCCCAGCCACCAGCGCTCGCGGCGCTCGTTGCGGCCGAACCGCAGGTTACGCGGCACGATGGAGAGATCGGTCGGGGTCGCGAGCGAGGCCATGGCAAGTGGGTCCATTGCGGCTATGGTCGGTATCCGAGCAGATATGAAATACTGACAGTCATGTCAATAGACCAGCCGAAGCGGCTCCGCCGCACCTCCGAAGCCGCGCGCGAGGCCGCCGTCGAGGCCGCGCGCCTGTTGTTGATCGAAGCCGGGCCGGGCGGTGTCACGCTCAAGGCGGTGGCGGCGCGTATCGGCACCGGCCATGCCAATCTGCTGCACCATTTCGGCAGCGCCGCGGGGCTGCAGGCGGCGCTGATGGACCGGATGATCCGCGATACCGTCGAGCGCGTCGAGCAGGCGGTCGAGCGCATGCGCAGCGGCGAGGCGAGCCCGCGCGAGATCGTCGACCTGGTGTTCGACGCGCATGGCCGCGACGGGATCGGCCGACTGACCGCCTGGCTGACGTCGACCGGCGAGGCGTCGCGGCTCCGGCCGCTGTTCGGCGTGCTCGGCGACCTGATCCGCACGATCGAAGCCGGCGCCATCCTGCCGGCCGACGAGGCGCATCGCCGCATCGTCGACATGACCCTGCTGCTGGTGCTCGCCGGTCTCGGCGACTCGCTCATCGGGCCGATGCTGCACGAGACGCTCGGCGAGGCGGCGGGCCACGCGCGCGAGATCGTCGCGCAGTCGCTGCTGTCGCAGATCGTGACGGCGTAGATGGCCGGCGCGCCTTCGCTCGTCCGGGCGCTCACGCGTCGCGACCTCGCCGGCATCCTGCTCAACGCCATGGTCGGTGCCGGCATGCTCGCCGCGCCGGCGAAGGTGTTCGCGGTCGCCGGCGGCTGGAGCTTCGCCGTCCTGCTGGTCAGCGCGCTGGCGCTGCTACCGCTGATCCTGTGCTTCGCCGATCTCGGCAGCCGTTTCTCGGCGACGGGCGGCCCCTATCTCTACGTCAAGGAGGGGGTGGGGCCGGTGTCGGGCTACGCCGCCGGCTGGCTGCTGTGGATCGCGCAGGCGCTGTCGACGGCGACGCTCGCCAATCTGTTCGTGTCCTATCTCGCCGGCTTCGTGCCGCTGCTCGATTCGGGGCTGCCGCGGCTCGTTACGATCGCGCTGCTGGGTGTCGTGATGGTCGGCGTCAACCTCGTCGGCATTTCGCCGTCGGCGCGGGTCAGCAACATTCTCATCGCGATCAAGGTCGGCTTCGTGCTGCTGTTCCTGCTCGCCGGGCTGCCGTTCGTCGATCTCGGCCGCATCGAGATGGGCGAAGCGCCGGCGTTGAGCGACTTCTCGACCGCGATGCTCGTCTATCTGTTCGCGTACACCGGCTTCGAGCGCGGCGCGGTACTCGCGGGCGAGGCGCGCGATCCGCGGCGCGACATGCCGGCGGCGCTCGGGATCAGCGTCGGCATCGCCACGCTCGCCTATGCCGCGGTGCTGCTGGTCTGCGTCGGCACGCTCGACGACCCCGCCGCGACCGACCGCCCGCTCGCCGACGCCGGGCGGCTGCTCTACGGCAGCCTCGGCGCCGTCGCGGTGTCGGCCGGCGCGATCACCGTCATCCTCGGCACGCTGTTCGTCGTCGGCATCGGCATGCCGCGCGTGCTGCTGGCGCTCGCCGAGCATCGCCAGCTCCCCGCCGGGCTCGGCGCCATCCATCCCCGCTGGCGCACCCCCTATGTGGCGATTCTGATCTCGGGGGTCATCGCCTATGGCGCGGCGATGGCGAGCGACCTGCTGACCGCGCTTACCATGTCGACCGCGTCGCGGCTGGTCGCCTATATCCTCAGCTGCGTCGCGCTGGTTCGGTTGCGCCGGCAGGCCGACGCGCCGCCGGCGCAATTCAACCTCCCGGCGGGCGGGGCCATCGCCGTCGCGACGGCGCTGCTGTTCACCGCCGTGATGCTGCTCGGCGCGACCGCCGAACTGCCGGCGCTCGCCGCGGTGACGCTCGCCGGCTATGCGATCTGGATCATCTACCGCTGGCGTGCGGCCTGAGCCTCAGCCGCCGGGCCTCTCGCCGCAGCGTTCGAAGCGGCTGGCCTCGGCCTGCGGCAGCGACCGGTAGACGAGATAGAGGCAGGTCAGCGTGATCGGCGCCACCACCAGCACGCTCATGCAGGCGATGCCCAGGTCACCGGTCAGCACGCTGACCTTGCCGACGAAATAGGGCCCGAGCGCGAGGCCGAGGAAGGTCGTGCCGAGGAAATAGGTGGCGGTCGCGGCGCCGCGCATCCGCGGCAGCACCAGGTCCTGAGTCGTCGCGGCGGCGACGCCGACCCACATCGAGGCGAACACGCCGTTGACGAAGGCGAGGACGTAGAACAGCGGCAGCGTGTCGGTGGTGAACTGCCAGATCACCAGCGGCGCGCTGCCGAGCATGGCGATGAAGCCGACGAGGATGCGGCCCGCCGGATTGGTCCGCCGCAGCCGATCGGCGATCGCGCCGCCGAGGATGACGCCGATGAAGCCCGACGCCGCGCCGCCGCCGCCGAGGAACAGCCCGATCCACTTGGTCTCGGCGTACCAGGGCAGCGGCAGTCCGGCGTCGAGCAGCGGCTGCGCGAATTCGCGGATCGCGTAGGGGGCGCCCCAGAAGCTCAGCGCATAGGTGCCGAAGGCGATGAGGCCGAAGCCGACGACGGTCATCACGAAGGTCGGCGTGCCCCAGATCAGCCGGTAGGTCGCCGGGTCGCGCATCTTGAGCGACTGCGACCAGGAGAACACCGCATAGGTGCCGAGGCCGATCGCGAGCCACTGCAAGAGGTCGCCGGTCAGCGCGATCAGCGCCCAGGCGCCGAGCGCGATCAACGCCAGCGCGACCAGATTGACCGTCAGCGCCCGCAGGCCGTGCGTCGCGGCGTGGAAGATGGTGAGCGGCGGCACGATGCTCGACAGCTCGGTGAAGAACTTGGGCCAGGGGTCGGGATCGCGCGGCGTGATGAAGCCGTCGGCCATGCCGCGCGCCGGCTCGCGCAGCGTCGCCACCCACAACGCCAGCAGCAGCCCGGGCAGCCCGACCGCGAGGAAGGCCGCCTGCCAGCCGGCGAGCCCGAGCGGGCCGCCGCCCGGATAGGCAGCGTTCCAGCTCTGGACGATCGCGCCGCCGATGAACAGCGACAGGCCACCGCCGAGGTAGAGGCCGCTCGAATAGATCGCCAGCGCGGTGGCGCGGCGTTCCTTGGGGAAATAGTCGGAGATCATCGAGAAAGCGCACGGTGAGGCGGTCGCCTCGCCGACCCCGACGCCGACGCGCGCCGCGGCGAGCATGCCGAAATTCTGCGCAAAGCCCGACAGCGCTGTCATCCCCGACCAGACCGCCAGGCCGATCGTCATCAGCCGCCCGCGGTACCACATGTCGGCGAGCCGCCCGAGCGGGATGCCGAACAGCGAGTAGAAGACGCCGAAGGCGGTCCCGTAGAGGAAGCCCATGTCGGCGTCGCTGGCGCCGAGGTCGCGTTTGATGTCCTCGGCGAGGATCGAGATGATCTGCCGGTCGATGAAGTTGATCATGTAGACCAGCACCAGCACGCCCAGCACGTACCAGGCATAGGGGCCGCCGACGTCGTTGGTGCGGATCTCGCCGGCGTCCGCGGCTGCGACAGGCTGCTGCACGATCGTCTCCCCAAGGCGGCGCTATATGTTGTGATGCGCTCGCCATCTGGCTAGCAGGATGCGACGCCGCTTGGAAAGAGACGCATGACGCCTTCGGTCCTGTTCGTTTGCCTAGGGAACATCTGCCGCTCGCCCCTCGCCGAGGGCATCTTCCGCCGGATGGCGGCCGAACAAGGGGTCGAGGTCGAGATCGATTCGGCCGGGACCGGCGACTGGCATCTCGGCCATGCGCCCGACCATCGCGCGCAGGCGGTTGCGGACAAGAATGGCCTCGACATCTCGGCGCTGCGGGCGCGGCTCGTCACGCCCGAGGACTTCCGGCGCTTCGACCATATCGTTGCGATGGACGCGTCGAACCTCGCCAATCTCGAAGCGATGCGACCCGATGATGCCAGCGCGACGCTCGCGCGGCTGCTCGATTTCGCCGACGGCGTCGATCTCATCGACGTGCCCGATCCCTATCAGGGCGGCCCCGAAGGCTTCGACGAGACCTTCCGGCTGGTCGAAGCGGGCGCGAAGGGGCTGCTGGACGCTATCCGCGAGCGCTCATAGTCCCAATATTCCCCCCATAAGATGAAAAAATAGGGCGAATTAACTGAGCGGGTAGCGCTCGATGATCGTGTAGACGCTGCCGCCCGTCCCGAGCTGGCTTTCGTACAGGCAGAAATCTTCCACCGCGAACGGCGGGCTCGACAGCCCGCCATGCTGCGCGACGAAGCCGTCGAGCGGGCCGGTGTCGCGGTTGATCCGCGCCAGCGTGATATGCGGATGATAGGCGCGCGGTTCGGGCGGCACCCCGGCGCGGATGACCGCCTGATCGACCTTCTTGTGCAGCCCGGTGAGCGCATCGTGCGGCGTCACGCCTGCCCACAGCGCCTTGACCTGACCGCGCCGGTCGAAGGTACCGGCGCCCGTCAATCGCAGCTCGAACCGTGGATAATGGAGGCTCGCCAGCGCCGCGGCGATATCGTTCGCCTGGTGACGGTCGACCTCGCCGATGAAGCGCAGGGTCAGGTGAAGCTGTTCGTCCGATTGCCAGCGCGCGCCGGCGACGCCGCCCATCAGGTCGATGAGTCGGTCCTTGATCGCCTCGGGGGGATCAATCGCGACGAACAGCCGGTGCACTGGCGGCCTTCGGCGCGATGACGGTCGGCGTCGGCTTCGGCGCCGGCAGCTTCTGCAGCTCGGCCTTCACCGTCGGCAGCATGTTCTTGGCAATGATCGCCACGCCCTGCCGGTTCGGATGGATGCCGTCGTCGAGCAGCAGCGGCTTGTTGAACACCACGCCCTTCATGAAGAACGGGTAGAGCGTCGCGCCATGCTTCTTGGCGAGCGTCGGGTAGATCGCATTGAACTCGTCGAAGTAGCGCACGCCGAGATTCTGCGACGCGAACATGCCGGCGAGCACCACCGGGATGCCGCGCTTCCTGAACTCACCCAGCATCGAGTCGAGGTTCGACTGCGTGATCTTGGGGCTCTGCCCGCGCAGCATGTCGTTGGCGCCGAGCTCGAGGATCGCGAGGTCGGGCTTCTGCTTGAGGCCGGCGAGCACCCAGCCGAGCCGGTTCTTGCCGCCCGTCGTGGTGTCGCCCGAAACGCCGGCGTTGTGGACGCGCACCTTGTGGCCCTCGGCGCGCAGCAGCGCCTCGAGCTGCGCCGGAAAACTCTCGGTCGGCTTGAGCCGGTAGCCCGCCGTCAGCGAATCGCCGAAGGCGAGAATCAGCCGCTCGCCAGCCGCGGGCGCGGCCCGAGCGACGGGGGACATGAACATTGACGCTACCAGAATGAAGAGGGTGAGGTGGACAAGGCGCGGCAGCGCCTCATATGCACGTGTAACGATACGCATCCGGCGGGAACCCCGAACAATCCATGGATATCCAGATATGGTGATCGATGCGCGCGATGTCACCCTCGCGCTCACCAGCGGTGCCGGCCGTGTCGAGATCCTGCGCGGCGTGTCGATCGGGATCGCCGCCGGCGAGAGCGTTGCCATCCTCGGGCCGTCGGGGTCGGGAAAATCGTCGCTGATGGCGGTGCTCGCCGGGCTCGAGCAGGCGACGGGCGGCACGATCCGCGTCGCCGGCCAGGATTTCGTCGGTCTCGGTGAGGACGCGCTGGCGCAGGCGCGCCGCGGCCGGATCGGCGTCGTCCTTCAGGCCTTTCACCTGATTCCGACGATGACCGCGCTCGAGAACGTCGCGGTGCCGCTCGAGCTGGCGGGGCACGCCGACGCCTTCGAACGGGCCGGTCGCGAGCTGGCCGCGGTCGGCCTCGGCCACCGGCTCGACCATTATCCCTCGCAGCTGTCGGGCGGCGAGCAGCAGCGCGTCGCGATCGCCCGCGCCACCGCGCCTGCGCCGGCGATCCTGTTCGCCGACGAGCCGACCGGCAATCTCGATGCGACCACCGGCCATGCGATCGTCGAACTGATGTTCGACCGCCAGCGCGACACCGGCGCGACGCTGGTGCTGATCACCCATGATACCGAGCTCGCCGGGCGCTGCGGCCGCGTCGTCGAGATGCGCGACGGGCTGATCGTCAGCGATCGGACCGCCTGATGCCGCTCGCCCTCCGCTTCGCGCTGCGCGAGCTGCGCGGCGGCCTCACCGGGCTGCGGCTGCTCGCCGTCTGCCTGTTTCTGGGCGTTGCGGCGCTCGCCGGCGTCGGCAGCCTGTCGGCGGCGATCGTCGAGGGGCTGTCGCTGCGCGGTCAGGAGATCCTCGGCGCCGACGTGTCGATCGAGGTCGGCGCGCGGCGCGGCACCGATGCCGAACGCGCCGCCTTCGCCGACTATGGCGACGTGTCCGAAGGCGTGCGCATGCGCGCCATGGTCGGCGAGGTCGGCGCCGAAACGCGCGTGCTCGGCGAACTGAAGGCGGTCGACGGCCTCTACCCGCTCTACGGCGACTTCCGCCTCGTCGGCGGACGCCCGCTGCAGGACGCGCTCAACGGACAGAGCGCCGTCATTGCCGAGGCGCTTGCCGATCAGCTGGGGCTGGCCGTCGGCGACCGGATCGAGATGGGCAATGCCACGCTGACGGTGGCGGGGGTCATCGAGAACGAGCCCGACCGCGCCGGCGTCGGCTTCTCGCTCGGGCCGACGGTGATGATCGCGACCGATACGCTCCCCGCCACCGGGCTCGTGCAGCCGGGCAGCCTGTTCAGCTATACCTATCGCATCCGCATGCCGGCCGGCGCCGACATCACCGCGGTCGAGCCGGCGATCAAGGAGCGCTTCCCCGACGGCAATTTCGACGTCGACGACCGCAGCAACGGCGCGCCGGGCGTTCGGCGCTTCGTCGAGCGGCTCGGGCAGTTCCTGACGCTGGTCGGGCTGACCGCGCTGGTGGTGGCGGGGGTCGGCGTCGGCAACGGCGTCGCTTCCTATCTCGATTCGAAGAGCGGCACGATCGCGACGCTGAAGAGCGTCGGCGCGACCTCGACGCTGATCTTCCAGAGCTATCTGCTGCAGGTGGGACTCGTCGCGCTGGCGGCGGTGGCTGCCGGGTCGGCGATCGGCGCACTCGTCCCCTGGGTGATCGTGCTGCTGGCCGGCGACGCGCTGCCGGCCCCGCCCGAACTCGGCCTCTATCCGCTGCCGCTGCTCTCGGGTGCCGCCTACGGGCTGCTGATCGCCGTCGCCTTCGCGCTGTGGCCGCTCGCCAGGGCGCGCGTGGTGCCGGCGGCGCGGCTGTTCCGCGCCGGGGTCGAACCGGCGCGCTGGCCCGGCTGGCCGGTGCTGCTGGCGGTGGGCGGTGCCGCCGCGGCGATCGCCGCGCTTGCCATCCTGCAGGCGCGCGAGAAGCTGTTCGCCGCCGCCTTCATCGTCGCCGCGCTCGGCCTGCTGCTGCTGCTGACGCTGCTCGCCGCCGCGGTGCGCTGGCTGGCCGCCCGGCTGCCGCGGCCGAAGGACACCTTGCTGCGCCTCGCCATCGCCAATCTGCACCGCCCCGGCGCGCTCACCCGCCAGCTCGTCGTCGCGCTCGGTCTCGGCCTCACGCTGTTCGCGACGCTGGCGGTGATCGAGACCAACCTGTCGGGACAGATCAGCCGCAGCATCCCGGCGCGCGCGCCGAGCTTCTTCTTCCTCGACATTCCCGTCGCCGAGGTGCCGGCGTTCGAGGCGCTGGTGCGTCGCAATGCCCCCGGTGCCGAGCTGCGGCTGGTCCCGTCGCTGCGCGGACCCGTCGTCGCAGTCGACGGCACGCGCGTCAGCGAGATGGAAGACATTCCCGACGGCGCCTGGATCCTGCGCGGCGACCGCGGGCTGACCTATTCGGACGCCATTCCCGAGAGCAACCGCGTCGTCGCCGGCCGCTGGTGGCCTGCGGGCTACGACGGTCCGCCGCTGGTCTCGATCGACGTCGAGGCGGCGCAGGCGCTCGGCATCGGCGTCGGCGATACGCTGACCGTGTCGGTCCTCGGCGTCGAGGTGACCGCCGAGATCGCGTCGCTGCGCGAGATCGACTGGGATTCGCTCGGCTTCAATTTCGTCATGGTGTTCTCGCCCAGCACGCTGCGCGGCGCGCCGCACAGCTTCATGGCTACCGCAGCGGTTGCCGAGGCCGACGAGCGGCCGCTCTACCGCGAGGCGACCCGCGCCTTCCCGACGGTGTCGGTCATCCGCGTCAAGGACGTCATCGAGACGGCGGCCGGCATGCTCACCCAGCTGTCGGCCGCGGTGCGCTCGGTGGCCAGCGTCGCGGTCGCCGCGGGCATCGCGGTGCTGGTCGGCGCACTCGCCGCCGGCCGCCGGGCACGGACCTATGACGCCGTGCTGCTGAAGGTGCTGGGCGCTACGCGTGGCCAGATCCTGCGCGCGCTGCTCATCGAATATGGCGTGCTGGCGGCGATCGTCAGCGGGCTCGCCTTCGTCATCGGCACCGCCGGCGGCTGGTATGTCGTGACCCAGGTGTTCGATCTGGAATGGCAGACCGACTGGCTTCCGGTGGCCGCGACGGTGCTGATCGGCGCCGCGGTGACGGTGCTGCTGGGGCTCGCCGGATCGTGGAACGCGCTTTCGGCGCGGCCCAACCGGGTCCTTCGTACGTTATGATGTGTCCGGTTTCGCTTGAAAGCGTAACCGTTCGCACCGATATTTCGGGTAACCGGCATCGCGCCGGCCATTTGGGAGAGAGCTGAGATGGCTAATTTCGACCCTCGCACCGGTTATGGAGCGACCGCGTCGGTTCCCCGTTCGGGCGCCGTGGCCCGCGACGAGGGCCTGCGGACCTACATGTTGTCGGTCTACAACTATATGGCTTCGGGCGTTCTGCTCACCGGCCTCGTCGCGCTCGCGTTCGCCGCGAGCGGCATGGCGGCGCAGGTGTTCATGAGCCCCGGACCGCTCAAATATGTCGTCATGTTCGCGCCGCTGGGCCTCGTGCTGTGGCTGAGCTTCGGCATCAACAAGATCTCGGAAGGCACCGCCAAGGCGCTGTTCGGGGGCTATGCGGTGCTGATGGGCCTGTCGCTCTCGACGATCTTCCTCGCCTACACCGGCGCCTCGATCGCCAGCACTTTCTTCGCGACCGCCGCCTCGTTCGGCGCGCTGAGCCTCTACGGCTACACGACGAAGAAGGATCTGTCGGGCATGGGCACCTTCCTGCTCATGGGCCTCGTCGGCCTGATCGTCGCCAGCCTGCTCAACATCTTCATGCAGTCGAGCCAGCTCGCCTTCGCGATCAGCCTGATCGGCGTGCTGCTGTTCGCCGGCCTGACGGTGTACGACACGCAGAAGATCAAGAACATGTACGATCATGTCGCGAACACCGACTTCCGCGGCAAGTCGATCATCATGGGCGCGCTGACGCTCTATCTCGACTTCATCAACCTGTTCCTGTTCCTGCTGCGCTTCATGGGCAGCAACCGCGAATAGCCTTCGCGGCACGGACCGAAACGGATGGCCCGGCGGGAAACCGCCGGGCCATTTTTTCGTTCGCACCGACTGCCCACGCTATTTGACGAGCGTCTTCCGGAAAAAGTCGATCGTCCGCGTCCATGACTGCTCGGCCGCCATCTTGTCGTAGCGCGCCGCCGAGGTGTCGTTGTGGAAGGCGTGCTGGCGGTCCTGGTACATGTGCAGCGTCCAGTCGACGCGCGCCTTGGTCATCGCCTTCTTGTAGGCGGGCAGGCCGGCGTTGATCCGCTCGTCGTTGCCGGCATAGTGCAGCATCATCTTCGCGCGGATCCTGCGCACCTGATCGAGATCGGCGGGGACGGGGCCATAATAGGGCACCGCCGCCTGCAGCTTCGACCCGGCGGCGATCGCCAGCGCGTTGACCATGCCGCCGCCCCAGCAGAAGCCGACCGCGCCGATCTTGCCCGTCGACCGCTTGTGGCGGTCGATGAAGTCGAGGCTCTTGATGCCGTTGGCAACCGTCTTGGCCCGGTCGAGCTTGCCGATCATCTCGCGCGCGCGGTTCTCGTCGTCGGGCGTGCCGCCCATCGGCGCGAGGAAGTCGGGGGCGAGCGCGCCGAAGCCGGCGACGGCGACGCGGCGCGCCACGTCGCGGATATGCTGGGTGAGGCCGCGGTTCTCGTGGATGACCAGCACCATCGGGATCTTCGCCGGCGCGTCGGCCGGCAGCACCAGATAGCCCTTCATCTCGTCGCCGCCGGCGCCCTTCCAGAAGGTGTCGACATGCGTGATCCGCGGGTCCTCGTGCGCGACGATCGCCGCCTTCGCCGGGCTTGCCTCGAGCAGCGGCAGCACCGCATAGGCGGCGGCGCTCGACCCGGCGAGCGTCGTCAGCCGCGCCAGCAGGCCGCGGCGGTCGAGCGTGACATGCGTGAAGGCGTCGTAGGCGTCGATCATCGCCTGGGTGATCGGCGGTACGTGGTCGGTCATGCAAACTCCCTCGCGGTCGCTGGCCCCCCGGCAGCCGCAACATGGCGGCGCGGGGCGCGGCTGTCGACAACCAAAAACCCCCGCCGGGTGAGGGCGGGGGTCTTCGTCATCGCGGAGGACGGCGTCAGGCGTCGACGGTCGTCGCCTTGGGCTTCTTCTTCCGCGGCTTCGGCGCCGCCGGTGTGACCTCGAATGCGAGCGCGCCGTCCTTGAGGTGGACGCGTACCTCGCCGCCATGGACGAGCTTGCCGAACAGCAGCTCCTCGGCGAGCGGCTGCTTGATCTTCTCCTGGATCAGGCGCGCCATCGGCCGCGCGCCGTACAGCTTGTCGTAGCCGCGATCGATCAGCCACTGCTTGGCTTCGTCGGTGAGCTGGATGTGCACCTCGCGGTCGGCGAGCTGCAGCTCGAGCTGGAGGACGAACTTCTCGACGACCATGCCGATCACCGGGACCGGGAGGTAGTCGAAGGGTACGATCGCATCGAGGCGGTTGCGGAACTCGGGCGTGAACATCCGCTTGATCGCTTCCTCGTCCTCGCCCTCGCGGGCCAGGCTGCCGAAGCCCACGCCCTCGCGTGCCATGTCGGCGGCGCCGGCATTGGTCGTCATGATCAGGATGACGTTGCGGAAATCGACGGTCTTGCCGTGGTGGTCGGTGAGCTTCCCGTTGTCCATCACCTGCAGCAGGATGTTGAACAGGTCGGGATGCGCCTTCTCGATCTCGTCGAGCAGCAGGACGCAGTGCGGCTGCTGGTCGACCGCATCGGTGAGGAGGCCGCCCTGGTCGAAGCCGACATAGCCCGGCGGCGCACCGATCAGCCGGCTGATCGAGTGGCGCTCCATATATTCCGACATGTCGAAGCGCTGCAGCGGAATGCCGAGGATCGAGGCGAGCTGGCGCGCGACCTCGGTCTTGCCGACGCCCGTCGGGCCCGAGAACAGGTAATTGCCGATCGGCTTGTTGGGCTCGCGAAGCCCGGCGCGCGACAGCTTGATCGCGGAGCTGAGCACCTCGATCGCCTTGTCCTGGCCGAACACCACGCGCTTGAGGTCGGGCTCGAGCGTCGACAGCACCTTCTTGTCGTCGGTCGACACCGACTTCGGCGGGATGCGCGCCATCGTGGCGATGACCTGCTCGACCTCTTTCGCCGTGATCACCTTCTTGCGCTTCGCGAGCGGCACCAGCATCTGCGACGCGCCGACCTCGTCGATCACGTCGATCGCCTTGTCGGGCAGCTTCCTGTCGTTGATGTAGCGCGACGACAGCTCGACCGCCGACTTGATCGCCTCGCCGGTGTAGCGAACCTTGTGATGCTCCTCGAAATAGGGCTTCAGCCCCTGCATGATCTTGATCGTGTCCTCGACCGACGGCTCGTTGACGTCGATCTTCTGGAACCGGCGCAGCAGCGCGCGATCCTTCTCGAAGTGGTTGCGGAACTCCTTGTAGGTCGTCGAGCCGATGCAGCGGATGCTGCCGGAGGACAGCGCCGGCTTGAGCAGGTTCGAGGCGTCCATCGCGCCGCCCGAGGTGGCGCCGGCGCCGATCACCGTGTGGATCTCGTCGATGAACAGCACCGCGTGCGGCATCTTCTCGAGCTCGGTGACGACCGCCTTCAGCCGCTCCTCGAAATCGCCGCGGTAGCGCGTGCCGGCGAGCAGCGCGCCCATGTCGAGCGAGTAGATCACCGCTTCCTTGAGCACGTCGGGGACCTGCCCCTCGACGATCTTGCGCGCCAGGCCCTCGGCGATCGCCGTCTTGCCGACGCCGGGGTCGCCGACATAGAGTGGGTTGTTCTTCGAGCGGCGGCACAGGATCTGGATCGTGCGGTCGACCTCGGCCATGCGGCCAATCAGCGGGTCGACCTTGCCGGCCTTCGACTTCTCGTTGAGGTCGACGCAGAACTGCTTCAACGCCGACTCGCCGCCCTTGGCGTCCTTGCCGCGCGCTTCCTTGGGTTCGGGCTCCTCGGCTGCCTTTTCGGCGCCGCGAACCGCCCGTCCCTCGGTGAGGCCGGGCGTCTTGGCGATGCCATGGCTGATGTAGGAAACCGCGTCGAGGCGGGTCATGTCCTGCTGCTGGAGGAAATAGACCGCATGGCTCTCGCGCTCGGAGAACAGCGCGACGAGCACGTTGGCGCCGGTCACTTCCTCGCGGCCCGACGACTGGACGTGCAGGATCGCGCGCTGGACGACACGCTGGAAGCCGGCGGTCGGCGAGGGGTCGACGCCGCCTTCGGCCTTCAGCGAATTGAGCTCGGTATCGAGGTAGAGCGTGACCTGGTTGCCCAGCTCCTCGACGTCGACACCGCAGGCGCGCATCACGGCCGACGCGTGCTGGTCGGCGACCAGCGCGAACAGCAGGTGCTCGAGCGTCGCATATTCGTGCGAGCGGCGGCTCGCCTCGGCAAGCGCGTTGTGGAGCGTGTGCTCCAGCTCTCGGGCAAAGGATGGCATGGTCAAGCTACTCCGATCCTACAGATCAAAGGTGAACGAACGATTTTCGAAAAACGGTCTTGGGTTCGAAACAATTTTTTCACCCCCAGAGCGGGGAACCGTTGGAACGCGAACGGTCCCGGTCGAGAAATACTGTTGCGGAAATCGCCGCCCCAGTGGCAGTTGAACACAGTGAACATGGGGTTGGCAAATGCGTTCGACAATCATCCCTGCGGTTATGCTGCTTTCATGCGCCGCCTTGCCGCAGCCCGCCGCGGCGCAGATGCAATCGACGCCTCCCGCCGGCGCGTCGAAGGCCTATCTGACCGTCGACCAGCTGCCCGACCCCAAGGCCTATCTGCAGCCGCCGCCCTCCCCCGGAACGCCGGCCTTCGCCGCCGATCGCGCCGCCTATGAGGCGTCGCTGAAGGACCGCGACGGCCCCGCCTGGAAGCGGGCGCAGAGCCAGCTCAGCGTCCGCTCGCCCGCCGTCCAGACGCAGCTGATGTGCGCGATCGGTGTCAAGGTCGACCCGACGCCGGCCAGCGCGTTCGGCCGACTGGTGCAGCGCGCCACGCTGACGCTCGCCATCGCCAGCGAGCAGTCGAAGGCGATCTGGAACCGCGACCGTCCCTATGTCGGCGAGGCGTCGCCGGTCGCCTGCGATCCCGAACTCGACTTCGGCGCGCACAGCGCGAGCTATCCGAGCGGCCATGCCGGCCTTGGCTGGCTGTGGGGGCTGCTGCTCGCCGAACTCGCGCCCGAGCGTGCCGGCCCAGCGCTGGCCTGGGGCGCCGAGATCGGCCGCAATCGCATCGCCTGCCGCGTTCATTATCCCACCGACGTCGCCGCAGGCCAGCAGCTCGGCGCGGCGCTCTACGCGCGACTGCAGGGCGACGCGGCCTTCCGCGCCGACATGGCGGCAGCGAAGGCCGAGGTGGCGGCCGCCAGGGCTGCGGGCGACGTGCCGACCTGCCCGATCGAATAGCGCGCGACGCCGGCGTGGAACGCCAGGCGCGCTCGAACGCTTGTCGCCCGAGAGTTCCCGCCGTTGAAATTGCTCACCACGATCCTCGCGCTGGCGTTCTTCGCCGTAGCGACGCTGTTGTCGCCGTCGCCGGCGCTGCCGCCGGGGCCTGCGCCGACCGCCGAGGCGGTGCGCTCGGCGCGCGACAGCGCGGTCGAACTGGCGCTGGTGCTCGCCGCCGACGGGACGCCGCGGCGCGTGAGGCTCGCCCGGCGCGACCTCGAGGCCGTCGCGACGCTCATCGAACATGGCGTCGACGGCGTGCGGCTCCGCCCGGCGCTGGAGGAGGACGCGGTCGTCGTCGCTGCCAGCGCCCAGCTCGCGCCTGCGACCTGGATCAACCTTGTCGTGCAGGCGTCGCCGCGCCTTGGCGGCGCTCCGCATCTGTCGCTCGGCGTAGGCAGCTGGCGCGTCGGCGGTGCCGTCGTCGACGGCGCGTTCGCCGTGATCGACCGCTGGCTGGCGTGGCGCGGCGCCGAGCTGCCGCCGATCGAATCCATGGTCCGCGACCTCGCGGTCACCGACGCCGGGGCGGCGGCGACCGTCGCCGTGCCGCGGCGTTTTTTCAGCGAACTGCGCGATCTCGGCGGAGCCGCGCCGTCCAAAGTCGACGAGACGCTGTTGCGCCTCGTCTATGGCCGACTGCTGGCGTTCGAGGTTCGGCAGCCGCAAGCCAGCTTCGCGATGACGCTGCGCCGGGCGTTCGGCGACCGCCCGCCGGCAGTCGACGCGGTCGCCTACAACCGGGCCGCTTTCGTCGCGCTGGCGATGCACGTCGTCGATCCCGACGTACGCAAGCTCGCCGGGTCGGACGTGATGTACGGCGCCGTGATGGAGGTTCAGCCGCCCGAACTGCGCGTCGGCGGCCGGCCCGATCTCGCCAAGCATTTCGCGCTGTCGGCGGCGCTGACCGCCGGCTTCGAGCCGCGCTTCACCCGGGCGATGGGCGAATGGAAGGAACTCGACGACAGCCTACCGGGGGGAAGCGGCTTTTCGTTCGTCGACCTGACCGCCGATCGCGCCGGCATGCATCTGGCGCGCGCCGCCACCGATCCGGCCACCGCGACGCGGGTCGCCGATCTGCTCGCCGACACCAACGACAGCGCGCTGTTTCCGACCGCCGCGCATGCGCTGACCGAGGGGCTCGATGACGCTCAGTTCACGCGACGCTTCGGCGGCCTCACCGGCGAAAATTATGAGCAGGCGGTGGCGCGCGTCGATCAGCTGCTGGCGCAGCTGCCGCTCTATGCGCCGTTCGTCAGCCGCTAGTTGAGCCGCTCGACCGCGAGCGCCGTCGCCTCGCCACCGCCGATGCACAGCGTCCCGACGCCGACGGTCTTGCCCGTCCGCCTCAACGCGTTGAGCAGCGTGACGAGAATGCGCGCGCCCGAGGCGCCGATCGGATGGCCGAGCGCGGTCGCGCCGCCGTACATATTGACGGCTTCGGGGTCGAGATCGAGGTCGCGGATCGCCGCCATCGCGACGACGGCGAACGCCTCGTTGATCTCGTAGAGATCGACGGTTTTCGCCGTCAGCCCGGTCTTGGCGAACAATTTGTCGAGCGCCCCGATCGGCGCGGTGGTGAACCAGGCCGGCGCCTGCGCATGCACCGAATGGCCGAGAATGCGCGCCAGCGGCGTCAGCCCGCGCTCGCTGGCGGTCGATTCGCGCATCAGCACCAGCGCGGCCGCGCCGTCCGAAATCGACGAGGCGTTGGCGGCGGTCACCGTGCCGTCCTTGGCGAAAGCGGCCTTGAGCGTCGGGATCTTGTCGGGCCGCGCCTTGCCGGGCTGCTCGTCGATCGCGACGGTCACGTCGCCGCCACGGCCCGACACCGTCACCGGCACGATTTCTTCCGCGAACGCCCCCGACTCGATCGCCGCCTTCGCGCGCGTCAGCGACCGGATCGCATAATCGTCCTGCGCCTGGCGGGTGAACTGATAGTGGCGGGCGCAATCCTCGGCGAAGGTGCCCATCAGGCGCCCTTTGTCATAGGCATCCTCGAGTCCGTCGAGGAACATATGGTCGAGCACCTTACCGTGGCCCATCCGATAGCCGCCGCGCGCCTTGGGCAGCAGGTAGGGCGCGTTGGTCATGCTCTCCATGCCGCCGGCGATCATGATGTCGGCCGATCCGACGGCGAGCGCGTCATGCGCATCCATCACCGCCTTCATGCCGCTGCCGCACATCTTGTTGACCGTGGTCGCCGACACGCTCTCGGAAAGTCCTGCCTTCAGCGTCGCCTGTCGCGCCGGTGCCTGGCCCTGGCCGGCGCCGAGCACGCAGCCCATCACGCTCTGGTCGACCCGATCGGTCGCGACGCCCGCCTCGTCGAGCGCGGCGCGGATCGCGGCGGCGCCAAGCTCGCTCGCGGTCAGTCCGGCGAGGTCGCCCTGGAATCCGCCCATCGGGGTGCGTTTGGCGCCGACGATGACGATCGGATCTTGGTTCACTTGTCGTCTCCCATGTCCTGCGGCAGCACATCGAGCCGCGAGAGCGGATGCGCGCCCGAAATATTGTCGCTCCATCCCGACACGCGCGGGTGGACCAGCGACCAGCGCACCGGCACGAACAGCATGATCGCCGGCTGGTCGGCGGCGATCAGCGCCTCGGCGGTCTGCAGCGTGCTTCGGCGGGCGCCGAGATCGGCCATCGTCCGCGTGGCGTCAAGCAGCCGGTCGGCCTCCTTGTTGCAATAGCCGCCGGTCTTCGTCGCGCAGGTGAAGGGTGCCAGGAAGAAATAGCCGCTGTCGACGGGCGATAGCCGCTCGACCAGCGCCAGTTCGTAGTTGCCGCTGGCCAGCGCCTTGGCGTGGGCCGCGGCCGACCGCGTCACGGCGCGCGTCTTGACGCCGATCGCGGCCCAGTCGCGCGCCACGGCCGCGGCGATGGCCGCGTGCTCACGCGCCGCGGGCAGGCTGATCTCGATCTCGAGCGGCTTGTCGGCGCCGTAGCCCGCCTCCGCCAGCAACGCCAACGCCTCGGCGCGACGCCCATCGAGGGGGAGCGCGGTCCACGGCGGTGCGGGCGGCGTGCCGTAGGAGGGAAGGTTGGGGGGCACCAGCCCGGTCACCGGGGTGACCAGCGGCAGGTCGAACAGGTCGCCGACCAGCGCATCGCGATCGAGCGCGATCGACAGCGCGCGCCGCACGCGCACGTCCTTCACCGGCGCCTTGCGGGCGTTGGCAAGGTAGCCGTAGACGCCATAGCTGGTCTCGATCCGCAGCGCCTGCGGCACCGGGACGGTGCGCGCCTCGATGAGGCCGGCGATCGTGCCGCCTGTCACCACGTCGGCGGCGCCGCGGCGGAAGCGGCCGACCGCCTCGACGGCTTCGGGAGTAGGGGTGAGTTCGACCGCCGACACCGCGACGGCGCTGCGGTCGTAATAGGCCGGATTGGCGCTCAGCCGGATCGGCCGGCTGTCGCCGTCGACCACCCGGAAGGCGCCGACGGCCGGCGGAAAGGCGCCGCGACGCAGGATCGCCATGCTCGAATGCGCGAGCATCTGCAGCAGCTGCGGCTGCGGCGACGACAGGCGGATCTCGACGATGTTGGGCAGCGGATCGAACACGCCAAGCGCCCGCGGCGGCTTTCGCCCCGCCATCACCTCGGGCGCGTTCTCGATCCGGCGCAGGATCGGCTTCAGCGGATGATGACTGCCGGGCGCCACGATGCGGCGCATCACCGCGACGACGTCGCCCGCGGTGATCGTACGCTCGTCCTCCCACTGCGCGTCGCGGAGCCGGAAGATGTAGGACAGGCCGTCGTCGCTGACGCGCCACGACGTCGCCAATCCGGGCACGACGCGGCCTTCCGCGTCGAAATCGACGAGCCCGACCTGCGTCGCATTGACCAGCACGTCGCGCGGCCCGCCGATGACCGTGCGTGACGCCGCCGGATCGAACTCACCGATCACGTCGATCCTGAGCGTCGCGCCGGGCGCGCGGGCGTCGTCGCCGCCATTGCAGGCGGCGAGCAGCGCGAGCAGCAGCGCGGCGAGGGCGTGTCCGCGCATCAGGCGGGCCTGCTTCCGGCTTCGTTCGCTGCCATGCCGTCCGATCTTTCCAACGTCGCACCTTCTCATAACGAGTGCGCCGGCGCGCGCCCACCCGCCGCGGCGTCGGAATCACGTCGTGTCACCCGCGCCGCCGCTGCCACCGCCGATTCAGGGATATTTAACGCATGAGCTAAATAAGTAAGTCATTATGGACGACATTTTCGAAGCTCTGGCCTCCGCGGCACGCCGCCGCATCCTCCTCTATCTCGCGGAGGACGACCTGACCGCCGGGGCGATCGCCGCGCGCTTCGACATGAGCAAGCCCGCGATCTCCAAGCACCTTCGGCTGCTCGAAAGCGCCGGCCTCGTCGGCAGCCGCAAGCGCGGGCAATATGTCCATTACTGGCTGGTGCGCAGCGCGCTCGTCGAGGCGCTCGAGGATTTCGTCGGTCGGGTGGTCGCGCCGTCGCCGGCGACGGCATCGCCGCCCGCGCGCGTCGAGCCGCCGGTGGAGGCGGCCCCCGCCAACGCGTTGTTCGCCGAGCAACTGCGGCGGGCGCGCGAGGCCTATGCCGCCGACATGGCGCAGCGCTTCGGCTGATGGCTGGCAAGCGCGCGGCGATGGCGCTAAGCCAGCGATCATGAAACCGGCCGACGATGTCATCCGCCTGATCGGCGACACCCCGATGGTGAGGCTGCGCAAGGCCTCCGAGCTGACCGGTAGCACCATCCTCGCCAAATGCGAGTTCATGAACCCCGGAGGCTCGGTCAAGGATCGCGCCGCCAGGTTCATCGTCGAGGATGCCGAGGCGCGCGGAATCCTCGGCCCCGGCGGCACGATCGTCGAGGGAACGGCGGGCAATACCGGCATCGGCCTCGCGGTGGTCGGCAATGCCAAGGGCTACCGCACCATCATCGTCATGCCCGAGACGCAGTCGAAGGAAAAGCAGGACACGCTGCGCGCGCTCGGCGCCGAGCTGGTGCTGGTGCCTGCGGCACCCTACAGCAATCCCGGCCATTATGTGCATACCTCGCGCCGCCTCGCCGAGGAGACGCCGGGGGCCATCTGGGCGGACCAGTTCGACAATACCGCCAACCGCTTCGCCCACATCAAGACGACCGCTCCCGAAATCTGGGCGCAGACCGATGGTCGCGTCGACGGCTTCACCTGTGCGGTCGGGACGGGGGGGACGCTCGCGGGCGTCGGCATGGGCCTGAAGGAGTTCAGCGCCGACGTGACCATCGCGCTCACCGATCCAGAGGGCGCGGCGCTGTTCAACTATTATGCCGAGGGCGAACTGCGCGCCGAGGGCAGCTCGGTATCGGAAGGCATCGGCCAGAGCCGGATCACCGCCAACCTCGAAGGCTTCACCCCCGACACACAATTTCGCATTCCGGACACCGAAGCGCTGCCGATCGTCTATGATCTCATGCAGTATGAAGGACTCAGCGTCGGTCTTTCCTCGGGCATCAACGTGGCGGGCGCCATTCGTCTCGCCCGCGCGTTGGGGCCCGGGAGGACGATCGTGACGGTGCTCTGCGACAGTGGTACGCGCTATCTCTCGACGCTGTTCAATCCGGTGTGGCTGGCGGGCAAAGGCCTGCCGCTGCCGCCCTGGATGCGATGAAGTGGTGGACAATGGCGACGGAATTCCTTACCTAACGGGTTTGGTAGTGCATCGCCTTCGCCTCGACTCGGGGCGATCCGTGCGTTGATGTTCGAATAGAGAGGCTCCGCAGAGGGCCAGCCCGATCCGCATTCCGGACCGGGCCAACGACAACAAACGAGGGTCTATGCAACGCGTCCGTGTCGGCATGACAGGCCTGGCTTTCGTATTCATGCTTCTGCTGGTGGCTGCCGCAGGCATGCGTCCCGACCGCTCGGTGGCGCCGGCGAATGCCCAGGGCGAGACGCTCGCGCTGCTCGGCGTGGCGCCGGGATCGTCCGATATGCTGCGCCGCGCCGCGCATGACCGTGGCGCCACGGCGCAGGTGAAGAAATCCACGCGCCGCATCTGAAGCCTCCCGTCGTCAGCCGATCGATTGATGTGAACCGTCGCCGTTTCATCGTCGGAGCGGTGATCGTCGTGTTCGCGGCGGTCCTGCTGGCCTGGCGCGCCGGCTGGCTCGATCGCGCCCCCGAACCGCCGCCGCATCCGCTGGCCCTCATCGAGGCCCCCGACATCGCCGCGGTCACGGTACTCACGCCCGACGGCCCGCAGCCGGTTACCGGCGAGGCGCTGGCCGCCACCGCCGGCGCCATCGCTTCGCTCAAGACGATGCCGCTGCTCGACAGCCGCGCGGTCACCTGGGGAAGCGCAACGATGCTGCGCGCGGTGACGCGCGATGGCGTGGCGCTGTCGCTCCAGGTCAAGGCCATCGACGGCGGCGCCGCCGTGCGGGTGACCGCCGATGCCGCGCCAGGGCGCGCCGTGGCCGACGCCGCGGCGATCCGCACGCTTCGCCTCAACGCCTATCGGGTGGATGCTCGCCTGGCCGATATCCTCCTGCAGCGCCCGCCGGTGCCTGCCGCGCGCTGACGCTCGACACCGATCGGCCACGCGCCTAGCCTCGGCGAACCCGTCATCGGGGCGTGGGCCGGCATGGGAAAAACCGGGCATCGGCAGGGATTCGAAGACTCCACCGACTTATCCACAGGCAGGCGAAAGGATCAAACGGAGAACGATAAATTCACCTGCAAAAACAAAGTCGAGGAATTCCGCGGATTTGGATCGAATTCCCGTCTTCGCCCATAAAATCCCGTTGCTGCCCATGAAAAACCCATGCTATTCCTGTCCACAGGGAAGGCGGGCGTATCTCCACCTTTAAGAGCTGACGACGCGCGAAACCTCGGTTTCGCGTGGTCGGAAAAGCTTTGCGCGCCGCTTCCCTGGGTGAGGGATGGGCACACGCGTGACGCGCGATTTCTTCCACGGCTACGCGATGAACGCGGTCGACGCGAAGAACCGGCTGTCGGTGCCCGCCGCCTATCGCGATGTCATCGAGCGCCGCACCCAGAGCCGTACCGTCGTTCTCGCACCGCATCCGCGTGGCCTTCCCTGCCTCGTCGGGTACGACATCGGCCGCACGGCGCGCCTCCAGGAGCAGATCGACCAGAAATATGGTGCCGACTATGGCGAGGCGCGCGAGAACGAGGCGCGTGCGCTGTTCGGCCTCTCGGAGGACGTCAACTACGACGAGAACGGCCGCTTCATCCTGTCGGGCGACCTGCGCGACTGGGCGGAGATCGAGAAGCATGTCTTCTTCATCGCCGTCGGCGACTATTTCGAGGTCTGGAACCCCACCATCCTGCTGCGCGAGCGTGGCTCCGACCCGCTGATCGCGCGGCTGGTCAAGCGCCAGCTCGAAGCGAAGGGGGCGGCATGAGGGCGCCGCATCTTCCGGTCCTCCTCGACGAGGTGATCGACGCGCTCGCTCTCCAGGCGGGCGACATCTATGTCGACGGCACCTTCGGCGCCGGCGGCTATACCCGCGCCGCGCTCGCGCAGGGCGTCGCGCATGCCTATGCCTTCGACCGCGATCCCACCGCGATTGCCGACGCGTTCGAGGATGACCGGCTCACGTTGATCGAGGAGCGCTTCAGCCAGATGGACGCGGCGCTGGCGGCGCGCGGCGTCTCGACCGTCGACGCGATCGCGCTCGACATCGGCGTGTCGTCGATGCAGCTCGACCGCGCCGACCGCGGCTTCTCCTTCCAGAACGACGGTCCGCTCGACATGCGGATGGGAATCGACGGGCCGAGCGCCGCCGATTTTCTCAATTCGGCGGAGGAGGCCGACATCGCCGACGTGCTCTACCGCTACGGCGAGGAGCCGAAGTCGCGCCGCATCGCCCGCGCGATCGTCGCCGCGCGGCCGCTCGAGCGGACGGCGCAGCTCGCCGACATCGTCCGCCGCGCCGTGGGTTATCATCCGGGGCTCAAGGATCCGGCGACGCGGACCTTCCAGGCGATCCGCATCCATGTGAACGGCGAGCTCGACGAGCTCGACGCCGGGCTGCGCGCCGCCGAGCGGCTGCTGAAGCCCGGCGGCCGGCTCGCGATCGTCACCTTCCACAGTCTCGAGGATCGGGCAGTGAAGCGCTTTCTGCGCGAGCGTAGCGGGAGCAATCCGCGCGAAAGCCGCTACCTGCCCGAGGCGCGGGGTCGGGGCCCCGCGCCAACGTTTCAGACGCCGGCCAAGGCGGTGCGCGCCAGCGACGCCGAGCTGTCGGCCAACCCGCGCGCGCGTTCGGCGACGCTGCGCAGCGGCATTCGCACCGATGCGCCGGCGTGGCAGTGAGGCGGGGGTAGCTATGAGCTTTCGATTGGGAACGGTGTCGATGATGGCGGCGACGGCGGTGGCCATCCTCGCCTTCAACACCCTGTCGTTGCACGTCTCGGCGGAGCGCGCCAAGGTCGACCGCCTGCAGGCGAGCATCGCCCGCGACCTGCGCGACATCCGCGCGCTCGAGGCCGAACTGCGTACCCGCGCCCGCCTGCCGGTGCTGCAGAAGTGGAACGACAACGTGCTGGCGATGTCGGCCCCGACTGCCAAGCAATTCGCCGATTCGCCGGTGCAGCTCGCAGCCTTCGCGCCCGGCGCCGCCGGGCCGGCGGCCGCGGCGCCCAACGTGCAGCTGGCGCTTGCCACGTCCGACGGTGCCGCGATGCCGAAGCCGGGGCTGGTCAAGGCAGCCTATGAGGTGTCGGCGCCGCGCGTTCTGCCGGGCGAGATCGTGATCAGCTATGGCGCCACGGCGGCCACCAAGGTCGACACGGCGGCGGTCGGCGCACCGCGTACGCCCGCCGCGGCGACCGTCGAGGCAAGAAGGCCCGCGCCCAGGTCCGCCGAGCCGGTCAAGCTCGCCGAGGCGAAACCCAAGCCCAAGCCGGCCGCCAAGCCGCCGGCGAAATCCAGCGACCTCGATGCGCTGATCGGCGCGATCGACGAGGCGGCCGCGAACGGTGGCGGCTTCCAGAAAGTCTCGATGCAATGAGCCCGCTGGCGCTTCGTCAGCAGCGGATCCAGGTCGCGGGCCAGCGTCAGCTGGCCCTCGGCCGTTCGCGTCAGCGGCTGATGATCGGCGTCCTGTTGTTCGTCGCGCTGTTGGCGGTGGTGGCGTTGCGTCTCCTCGACCTGTCGATGCTCCAGGGCGCGAAGCCCGCCGGGCAGCGTGACCTGTTCGCCGCGCTGGTGCCGCCGCGCGCCGATATCGTCGACCGGCACGGCGCCGAGCTGGCGCGCACCTTCGATGCCTATTCGATCGCGGTCCGGCCGCGCGACATCGTCGGCGACAAGCGCGAGCTCGCCGAGCGCATCGCCGCCGCGCTGCCGGGCATGACCTATGAAAAGGCGCTCGCCACGCTCAACCATCCCGGCAAATACCGCTATCTGCAGCGTCGGGTGCTGCCGACCGATGCCAAGCGCATCAACGCGATCGGCGAGCCGGGCATCCTGCTCGAGCGCGAGCCCGAGCGGCTCTATCCCAACCTCGGCCTCGCCTCGCACATCCTCGGCTATACCGATATCGACGGCAAGGGCGCCGCCGGCGTCGAGCGCGCGTTCGAGGAGCGGCTGTCGCGCGACGACATGCGCGGCAAGCCGCTGGTGCTGTCGGTCGACAGCCGCATCCAGCAGGCGATGGAGCACGAACTCGCCGTCGCCATGGAGAAATTCTCGGCGGTCGGCGCGGCGGGCATCGTGCTCGACGTCAGGACCGGCGAAGTGCTGGCGATGACCTCGCTGCCCGAGCTCAACCCCAACGACGCCGGCAAGGGGTCGGTCGAGGCGCGATTCAACCGCACGACGCTCGGCGTCTACGAGCTCGGCTCGACCTTCAAGCCGTTCACCGTCGCGATGGCGATGGACGCGGGAACGGTCCGCTCGATGGGGCAGATGTATGAATGCCCGCGGGGGCTGCGCGTCGGACGCTTCACGATCACCGACACGCATCCCTTCGGCCGCCGCTGCTCGGTCGCCGAGATCATGCAGGAATCGTCGAACATCGGCACGGCGCAGATCGCGCGCGAACTGGGCGGGGCACGCCAGAAGGCGTTCCTCGAAAAGATGGGCTTCCTCGAGCCGGTCTCGATCGAGTTGAAGGAACGCGGCCGCACGTTGTCGCCCGGCGCCAACTGGGGTGAAATCGCCACGATGACCGTCGGTTACGGCCACGGCATCGCGGTGACCCCGCTGCACCTCGCGACCGGCTATGCCGCGCTGTTCAACGGCGGCGTCTGGCGGCCCGCGACGATCCTGAAGGTCGGCAAGGACCAGCCGCTGGCCCCCGGCCGCCGCGTGTTCACCGAGCAAACCTCGTACAAGATGCGTGCGCTGATGCGGCTCGTCGTTACCGAAGGCACCGGCCGCAAGGCCGATGCGCCGGGCTACCGTGTCGGCGGCAAGACCGGCACCGCGGAGAAGGTCGTCAACGGCCGCTACAAGCGCAACGCCGTCATCAACACCTTCGCCGGCGTCTTCCCGATGGACGATCCGCGCTATGTCGTCGTGGCGATGCTCGACGAGCCGCAGCCGCTCAAGGAAACTTACGGCTTCCGCACCGCCGGCTGGAACGTCGCGCCGGTGGTCTCGAAGGTGATCACCCGCATCGGACCGGTCCTCGGCGTCGTCCCCGACGAGCAGCGCGAGCCCAACATGGCCGAGGTGCTGCCCTACATCGAACCCAAGGCGAAACCCTAGCGATGCGGCTCGCCACGCTCCTTGACTCGGAATCCGATTCGCCCCGCTCCGACGCGGCGGTCACCGGCTTCGCGATCGACCATCGCAAGGTCGCCCCCGGTACCATCTTCGGGGCGTTCCAGGGCACGCAGGTCAACGGCGAGGACTTCATCCCGGCGGCGATCGCGGCCGGCGCCATCGCCATCGTCGCCCGGCCGGGGCTGACGGTCGACGGCGTCGCCTACATCGCCGATCCCGAACCGCGCCGGCGCTTCGCGCGGCTCGCCGCCCGCTTCTTCGCACCTTTCCCGGGGACGACGGTCGCGGTCACCGGTACCAACGGCAAGACCTCGACCGTCGAACTCACGCGGCAGCTGTGGCGGATGGCGGGCTTCCACGCCGCGAGCATCGGCACGCTCGGCGTGACGACCGGCGACGATCGCGTGACCACCGGGCTGACCACGCCCGACGTCGTCACCTTCCTCTCGAACATGGCGGGCCTCCAGCGCGAGGGCGTGACGCATGCCGCGTTCGAGGCGTCGAGCCACGGCCTGGCGCAATATCGTACCGAGGGCCTGCCGGTCACTGCGGCCGCCTTCACCAATCTCAGCCGCGATCACCTCGACTACCACGGCACCATGGCGGACTATCTGGCCGCCAAGCTGCGGCTGTTCAGCGAAGTGGTCGACGCCGGCGGCACCGCGGTCGTCTCGGCCGACGACGCTGCATCCTCCGAGGTGCTGCGCGTGGCGCGCGCGCGCGGGCTGAAAACGCTCGCCGTCGGCACGCAGGGCGAAGCGCTACGGCTCGTCTCGCGCACGCCGACCCAGCTCGGCCAGGCGCTCGAAATCGAAGCGGGGGGCCGGCCGTACAAGATCATGCTGCCGCTCATCGGAGCCTATCAGGCCGCCAACGTGCTGTGCGCCGCCGGCCTCGTCCTCGCCACCGGCGGCGATCTCGACCAGACGCTGCAGAATCTCGCGCGCGTCCAGCCGGTGCGCGGGCGGCTCGAGCGCGCCGGCCTGACGCGGGCGGGCGCGCCCGTCTATGTCGACTATGCGCATACCCCCGACGGCCTTCGCGCCGCGATCGAGGCGCTGCGCCCGCATACCGGCGAGACGCTGCACCTGGTGTTCGGCGCCGGTGGCGATCGCGATACCGGCAAACGCGCCGAGATGGGCGCCATCGCCGTCGACCTTGCCGACAAGGTCTATGTCACCGACGACAATCCGCGCTCCGAGGATCCGGCCGCCATCCGCGCCGCGATCATGGCGGCGGCTCCGGGGGCAATCGAGATCGGCGGCCGCCGCGAGGCGATCGGCGCTGCGATCCGCGCCGCCGGCCAGAGTGACGTCGTGCTGATCGCCGGCAAGGGGCACGAGCAGGGCCAGATCGTCGGCGACCGGGTGCTCCCGTTCGACGACGTCAGCGTCGCCCGCGAGGAAGCGGCGGCATGAGCGCGCTCTGGACCTCGGCCGAGATCGCCGCCGCGACCGGCGGGACGGCGAGCGGCGCGTTCACGGTGAGCGGCGTCACCTTCGACTCGCGCGAAGTCATCGGCGGCGAGCTGTTCATCGCGTTGCGTGGCGAAAGCACCGACGGTCACAAGTTCATCGACCAGGCGCGCGAACGGGGCGCGGGCGGGTTTCTGGTGAGCGAGCCGGTCGACGGGGCGCATGTGCGCGTTGCGGACACGACGGCCGCGCTCGAGGCGCTGGGGAGCGCTTCGCGCGGCCGGAGTGACGCGCGGGTGATCGGCGTGACCGGCAGCGTCGGCAAGACCAGCGTCAAGGAAGCGCTCAAGCTCGCGCTCGACCGCTTCGCCCCCGATCGCACGCACGCGTCGGTCAAATCCTACAACAACCACACCGGCGTGCCGCTCAGCCTTGCGCGCATGCCGGCCGACAGCCGTTTCGGCATCTTCGAAATGGGGATGAACCACCCCGGCGAGCTGGCGGCGTTGACGAGGCTGGTGCGCCCCCACGTCGCGATCGTGACCTGGGTGGCGAGCGCGCACCGCGAATTCTTCGCGACCGAGGCCGACATCGCCGACGCCAAGGGCGAGATCTTCGCCGGGCTTGAGCCGGGCGGCACGGCGATCATCCCCTTCGACAGCGAGCATCGCGACCGGCTGCTCGATCATGCCCGGCCGCACGCCGCGCAGCTGCTGACCTTCGGCGAAGGCGAGGGTGCCGACGTGCGCGCGCGCCGCTTCTCGCTGCAGCCCGACTGCACGACGGTGACCGCCGACGTCGCCGGCGAGGTGCTGACCTACAAGGTCGGCATGGCCGGCCGCCACTGGCTCAACAATTCGCTTGCGGTACTCGCGGGGGTGAAGGCGGCCGGCGGCGACCTCGGTCTCGCCGGTCTGGCGCTGGCCGGGCTGACCGGCCTGCCCGGCCGCGGTCGGCGGCTGCGCGTGGCGCGTGGTGGCGGCCAGGCGGGGGTGATCGACGAGGCCTATAACGCCAATCCCGCGTCGATGACCGCCGCGCTGGCGGTACTCGGCGAGGTGGTGCCCAACGGCGACGGCCGGCGGTTGGCGGTGCTCGGCAGCATGAAGGAACTCGGCGATCTGTCCGACGAATTCCACGCCGGGCTCGCCCCCGCGGTCGAGGCGGCGCATGTGACGCATGCAATTCTCGTCGGTCGTGAGATAGAGCCGCTCGCCGACGCGCTGAAGCGTCGAATCAAGGTCGAGCATGTCGGTGACGCGGCGGCTGCCATCCAGGCGGTCGAGCGGGCGCTGCGTGCCGACGACGTGCTGCTGGTCAAAGGCTCGAACTCGGTCGGTCTCGGGCGGCTGGTCGCGCACTTCCAGGGGGTGGACGCCTGATGCTGTACGAACTCGCCGAGGCGCTGGGCTTTCCGGGGCTGCTCAACCTCTTCCGCTACATCACCTTCCGCGCCGGCGCGGCGGTGATGACCGCGCTGCTGCTGTCGCTGGTCTTCGGCCCGCGGCTCATCGCCTGGCTGCGCCGCAAGCAGGGCAAGGGGCAGCCGATCCGCGAGGACGGCCCGGCGTCGCACCTGCTCACCAAGCGCGGCACGCCGACGATGGGCGGGCTGATGATCCTGCTGTCGCTGACCATCTCGACCTTGCTGTGGGCCGAGATGAAGAACAGCTTCATCTGGCCGTGCCTGCTGGTCACGCTGGCCTTCGGCGGCATCGGCTTCCTCGACGATTATGCCAAGGTCACCAAGCAGGCGCATGCCGGCGTGTCGGGCAAGGTGCGGCTGCTGCTCGAATTCGCCATCGCGGGGCTTGCCTGCTGGTGGATCGCGCAGACCACGGGCACGACGCTCTACCTGCCGTTCCTCAAGGACGCCGGCATCGAGCTCGGCTGGTTCTACATCGCCTTCGCCGCCTTCATCGTCGCCGGTTTCGGCAACGCCGTGAACCTGACCGACGGCCTCGACGGCCTGGCCTCGATGCCGGTGATCATCGCGGCGCTCACCTTCGGCGTGATCGCCTACATGGTCGGCAACATCAATTTCGCCGACTATCTCGGCGTCCACTACGTCAAGGGCGCCGGCGACCTCGCGGTGTTCTGCGGCGCGCTGATCGGCGCAGGGCTCGGCTTCCTGTGGTTCAATGCGCCGCCGGCGGCGGTGTTCATGGGCGACACCGGCAGCCTGGCGCTCGGCGGCGCACTCGGCTCGATCGCGGTCGTAACCAACCACGAGCTGGTACTGCTGATCGTCGGCGGGCTGTTCGTGCTCGAGACGGTATCGGTGATCGTCCAGGTGGTCAGCTTCAAGCTGACCGGCAAGCGCGTGTTCCGCATGGCGCCGATCCACCATCATTTCGAACAGCTCGGCTGGGCCGAATCGACCGTCGTGGTGCGCTTCTGGATCGTCAGCCTCGTCCTCGCCCTGACGGGCCTCGCCACCCTGAAGCTGAGGTAGCGGAACGGTGATCACCGCGCGCGCCTTCGCTGGAAAAAGCTACGCGGTGTTCGGTCTCGCGCGCACCGGCCTGTCGGTCGTCGCCAGCCTGGCGACGAGCGGCGCGCAGGTCGTGGCCTGGGACGACCAGGAAGCGGCACGCACCGCCGCGGGCGACCTCGACTTCGTCGACCTCAACACCGCCGATCTGTCGGTGTTCGATGCGCTGGTCGTCTCTCCCGGCGTGCCGCTCAACACGCATCCGCTGGCCCGGCGCGCGCGCAACGCCGGCGTGCCCATCATCTGCGACATCGAGCTGTTCGCGCAGGCGCGCGCCGAGCAGCCGCCGCACAAGGTCGTCGGGGTCACCGGCACCAACGGCAAGTCGACGACGACCGCGCTGATCCACCACCTGATCGCCGCGACCGGCCGCCCGGCGCGGATGGGCGGCAACATCGGCCTGCCGATTCTCGGCCAGGATCCGCTGCCCGCCGACGGCGTCTACGTGCTCGAGCTGTCCAGCTTCCAGATCGATCTGACGCAGAGCCTCGACTGCGACGTCGCGGTGCTGCTCAACATCACGCCCGACCATCTCGATCGCTACGACGGATTCGCCGCCTATGCCGCCTCGAAGGCCCGGCTGTTCGAGATGCAGTCGCCCGGGCATGTCGCCATCGTGTCGAACGCCACCGACGCCAGCTGCCGCATCGGCGAGGCGACCGGCCGCGCGACCTTCATCGACGCGCACGACGTGACCGACCAGTCGGCCTGGCCGGCGCTCCAGGGGCCGCACAATGCCGAGAACGTCGCCGCCGCGACCGCCGCGGTGCGGGCGCTCGGCCTGAGCGACGCGGAGATCGACGCCGGCCTGCGCACCTATCCCGGCCTGCCGCACCGCATGGAGCGCGTCGCCGAGAAGCGCGGCGTGCTCTACGTCAACGACAGCAAGGCGACCAATCCGACCTCGACGGCGCCGGCGCTCGCCGCCTATCCGGCGATCCACTGGATCGTGGGCGGCAAGGCCAAGACCGACGAGCTCGACGCCTGCCTGCCGCATCTGTCGCACGTGCGCCGCGCCTACACCGTCGGCGAGGCCGAGGAGCTGTTCGCGACGCTGCTCGAACCGCATGTTCCGGTGTGGCGCGCGGGCACGATCGACAAGGCGACTCGACTCGCCGCTGAAGCAGCACGTCCGGGCGAGGTGGTCCTGCTGTCGCCCGCCTGCGCAAGCTACGATCAGTTCAAGGATTTCGAAGCGCGGGGGGCCGCGTTTCGCGAGGTGGTTGGGGGGCTGCCGTCATGACGCCATTGGGTCGCAACGACCGCACCTTGATCGGCCGCTGGTTCTGGACGATCGACCGCGTGCTGCTGCTGATGGTGTTGATGCTGATCGGCATCGGCCTCGTCGCGGTCGCCGCCGCGTCGCCCGCCGCGTCGCATCGCTATTCGGGCGGCAGCGTCCAGCTGGGCGACCTCCACTATTTCAAGCGTCAGGTATTCTGGGTGCTCGCCGGCCTGCCGGTGATGCTCGGCGTCTCGATGCTCAACA
>JASBUR010000049.1 GCA_030147805.1 Sphingomonadaceae bacterium | reverse complement strand
GGGCGACCTGTCGCAGACCGTGCGGCTCGACGTCGAGGGCCGTCCGCTCGAGGGCGAGTTCCTGCGCTCGGCCACCATCGTCAACACGATGATCGAACAGCTCGGCGTCTTCACGTCGGAGGTGACCCGCGTCGCCCGCGAGGTCGGCACCGACGGCAAGCTGGGTGGCCAGGCCCAGGTCCGCGACGTGAGCGGCGTGTGGAAGGACCTCACCGACAGCGTCAACTCGATGGCCTCGAACCTTACCGGCCAGGTCCGCAACATCGCCGAGGTCGCAACCGCGGTCGCGAAGGGCGATCTGTCCAAGAAGATCACGGTGAACGTGTCGGGCGAAATCCTTCAGTTGAAGGAAACGCTCAACACGATGGTGGACCAGCTCAACGCCTTCGCCGGCGAAGTGACGCGCGTCGCGCGCGAGGTCGGTACCGAAGGCAAGCTCGGCGGCCAGGCGCAGGTGGTGGGCGTCGGCGGCACGTGGAAGGACCTCACCGACAACGTCAACCTGATGGCCGGCAATCTGACCGGCCAGGTGCGCAACATCGCCGAGGTCGCCACCGCCATCGCCCGCGGCGATCTGTCGAAGAAGATCACCGTCGACGTGAAGGGGGAGATTCTCGAGCTGAAGAACACCATGAACACCATGGTCGACCAGCTCAATTCGTTCGCGTCGGAAGTGACGCGCGTCGCGCGCGAGGTCGGTACCGAGGGCAAACTCGGCGGCCAGGCGCAGGTGCCGGGCGTCGGCGGCACGTGGAAGGACCTCACCGACAACGTCAACGCCATGGCCGGCAACCTCACCGTCCAGCTGCGCGACGTGTCGAAGGTCGCCACCGCGATCGCCACGGGCGACCTGACGCAGAAGATCACCGTCGCGGCGCTCGGCGAGATCCTGCAGATCAAGGACGTCATCAACACGATGGTCGACCAGCTCAACAGCTTCGCGTCGGAAGTGACTCGCGTGGCGCGCGAGGTCGGCACCGAGGGCAAGCTCGGCGGCCAGGCGCAGGTCATCGGCGTCGCCGGCACGTGGAAGGACCTCACCGACAACGTCAACGCCATGGCGGCGAACCTGACGGGTCAGGTGCGCAACATCGCCGAGGTGACCACCGCGGTCGCGTCGGGCGATCTGTCGAAGAAGATCACCGTCGACGTGAAGGGCGAGATCCTCGAGCTGAAGAACACCGTCAACACGATGGTCGACCAGCTCAATTCGTTCGCCTCGGAAGTGACGCGCGTGGCACGCGAGGTCGGCACCGAGGGTAACCTCGGCGGCCAGGCGCAGGTGCGCGGCGTCGCCGGCACCTGGAAGGACCTCACCGACAACGTCAACCTGATGGCGGAAAACCTGACCAATCAGGTCCGCAACATCGCCGAGGTGACCACCGCCGTCGCCCGCGGCGACCTTTCCAAGAAGATCACCGTGTCGGTGCGCGGCGAGATCCTCGAGCTGAAGAACACCATCAACACGATGGTCGATCAGCTCAACTCGTTCGCCTCTGAGGTGACGCGCGTGGCGCGCGAGGTCGGTACCGAAGGCAAGCTCGGCGGCCAGGCGGACGTGCGCGGCGTCGCCGGCACCTGGAAGGACCTCACCGACAACGTCAACCTGATGGCGACCAACCTCACCAACCAGGTGCGCGGCATCGCCGACGTCGTCACCGCGGTCGCGCAGGGCAACCTCAAGCGCAAGCTGGCGGTCGACGCCAAGGGCGAGATCGCCGCGCTCGCCGACACCATCAACGGCATGATCGAGACGCTGGCGACCTTCGCCGACCAGGTGACCGACATGGCGCGCGAGGTCGGCATCGAGGGCAAGCTCGGCGGCCAGGCGCGCGTGCCCGGCGCTGCCGGCCTGTGGCGCGACCTGACCGACAACGTCAACGCCATGGCGGCCAACCTGACCTCGCAGGTGCGCTCGATCGCCGAGGTGGCGACCGCGGTGACCAAGGGCGACCTCACCCGTTCGATCGCCGTCGAGGCGTCGGGCGAGATGGCGGCGCTCAAGGACAACATCAACGAGATGATCCGCAACCTGAAGGAGCAGACGCTCAAGAATACCGAGCAGGATTGGCTGAAGACCAACCTCGCGCGCTTCTCGCGCATGCTGCAGGGCGAGCGCGACCTGTCGACGGTGTCGAACCTGATCATGTCCGAGCTCGCGCCGCTGGTGAACGCGCAATATGGCGTCTTCTACGTCACCCGCCGCGATGGCGACGACACGGTACTCGAGCTCGTCGCCAGCTACGGCGCGCAGAGCCGCGACGAACTGAAGCCGCGCTTCATGCTGCGCGAAGGCCTCGTCGGCCAATGCGCCGCCGACAAGCGCGGCATGCTGCTCAACCATGTCCCCGCCGATTTCCTGCGCATCGGCTCGGGCCTCGGCCATTCGTCGCCCGCCAACGTCATCATCCTGCCGGCGCTGTTCGAGGACGACGTCAAGGCGGTGATCGAGCTCGCGTCGTTCAGCGAGTTCAACGAGACGCACCAGTCGTTCCTCGACCAGCTGATGGAATCGGTCGGCATCGTGTTGAACACGATCGCGGCGACGATGCGCACCGAGGGGCTGCTGTCGCAATCGCAGCTGCTCACCGCCGAGCTCCAGGCGCGGCAGACCGAGCTCACGCGCAAGCAGGAAGAGCTGCACGCCACCAACGAGGAGCTGCAGGAAAAGGCGCAGCTGCTCGAGAACGAGAAGAAGCAGGTCGAGAACAAGAATATCGAGATCGACATGGCGCGCCGCGCCATCGAGGAGAAGGCCGAGCAGCTGGCGCTCACCTCGAAGTACAAGTCCGAGTTCCTCGCCAACATGTCGCACGAGCTGCGCACGCCGCTCAACTCGCTGCTGATCCTGTCGAAGCTGCTCGCCGACAACCCGCAGGGCAATCTCAACGAGAAGCAGGTCGACTTCGCGCGGACGATCAACTCGGCGGGTACCGACCTGCTGAGCCTGATCAACGACATCCTCGACCTGTCGAAGATCGAATCGGGCACGGTCTCGATCGAGGTCGGCGAGATGCCGCTGTCGAACCTGCGCCAGCACATGGAGCGGACCTTCCGCCAGATCGCCGCCGACAAGAGCCTCGCGTTCAACATCGAGTTCGACGACAAGCTGCCGATGTCGGTGCGCACCGACGAGAAGCGGCTGCAGCAGATCGTGCTCAACCTGCTGTCGAACGCCTTCAAATTCACCTCGGAGGGCAGCGTCACGCTCGGCCTCAAGGTCGCGCGCGACGGCTGGTCGACCAACCATCCGCTGCTGAAGTCCGCCAAGCAGGCGATGGCCGTTTCGGTGACCGACACCGGCATCGGCATTCCCGAAGACAAGCAGAAGCTGATCTTCGAAGCCTTCCAGCAGGCCGACGGCACCACCAGCCGCAAATATGGCGGCACCGGACTCGGCCTGTCGATCAGCCGCGAAATCGCCCGCCTGCTCGGCGGCGAGCTGCAGGTGCAGTCGAAGCCGGGTGAAGGGTCGACCTTCACGCTGTTCATCCCGCTCGAAGTGGTGCCGGCGGCCGAGGGCACGGGCCGCGGAACGCCGGCGCGCTACGTCAACAGCGGCGCCGACGTCGGCGCGGCGGGGCTCGCCGGCCCGGCTGAGATCACCGACGATCGCGAAAATCTACGCCCGGGCGATCGCACCGTGCTGATCGTCGAGGACGACGTCACCTTCGCGTCGATCCTGCTCGACCTGGCGCGCGAGGCGGGGTTGAAGGGCGTCGTCTCGACCGCCGGCTCGGGAACGCTTGCGATGGCGCGCAAGCTGCAGCCCGATGCGATCACGCTCGACCTCGGCCTGTCGGATATCGACGGCTGGGTGCTGCTCGACCTGCTCAAGCATGATCCGCAGACGCGGCACCTGCCGATCCACGTCATTTCCGGGGCGGCCGAGCTGCGGTCGGTCATCGACATGGGTGCCTTCGGAACGACGACCAAGCCCGCCGACCGCGACCATCTCGCGACGGTGTTCAAGAAGCTTGCAGCGCATGTCGGCCGCCCCGGCCGCCGTGTGCTGGTGATCGATGCCGACGCGACGCAGCGGTCGGCGCTCGCCGCGGCGATCGGCGACAAGCAGACGCTCGTCGAGGTCGCCCCCGGAGTCGCCAAGGCGGCGGACGGCTTCGACCTCCGATCCTTCGACAGCATCGTGCTGGGACTTGGCCATTCGGCGAAGACCAACGCCAAGACGGTGGCGCTGCTCGAGGCGCAGGCCGGCCTCAGCGCGGTACCGATCATCGCCTACGGCAACGATCCGCAGCTCGTCGACGAGGTCGCCCACCAGCTCGCGGCGTCGCGGACGGTCTGCATCGCCCATGATCCCGAGCAGCTCGCCGAACAGCTTCAGGCGGTGCTTCGCCGCATCAAGGGGCAAGCCGTCGGCATCGAATCGGCGATGCTGCGCGGCGCCGCCGAACTCGCCGGCGCCAAGGTGCTCATCGTCGACGACGACATCCGCAACATCTATTCGCTGACCAGCGTTCTGGAGAGCTTCGACATGGAGGTGGTCCATGCCGAGCGCGGGCGTGACGGCATCGCCATCCTCGACAAGACGCCCGACATCGATGTCGCCCTGATCGACATCATGATGCCCGACATGGACGGCTACGAGACGATGCGCGAGATCCGCAAGCGTCCGGCGATGCGCGATCTGCCGCTGATCTCGGTCACCGCCAAGGCGATGAAGGGCGACCGCCAGAAGTGCCTCGACGCCGGGGCAAGCGACTATATCGCCAAGCCGGTCGACATCGAGCTGCTGCTGGCCCTGCTGCGGGTGTGGATCGGCCGGGCCCGCGACCGGGCCCATGAAGCGGGCGAACCGGCGCTCGTCGCCACGGTGATCGATTGAGTGCGACCCCCGCCCCGCTCAAGCTCGACCGCGTGGTAAAGGGTCCCGCTGCCGGCGCCGCCGGCCCGCGCGAGGCGGCCGAGCGGCGCGCGCGCGTGCTGATCGTCGACGACGACGAGCGCAACCTGCTCGCGCTGACCACGGTGCTCGAGGAGGTGGCCGACGTCGTCACCGCGACCTCGGGCGAGGAAGCGCTGCGCCACCTCCTGAAGGACGATTTCGCGGTCATCCTGCTCGACGTCTACATGCCGGGCATCGACGGCTACGAGACCGCGCAGATCATCCGGCAACGCGAGCAGTCGAAGCGCATACCGATCATCTTCGTGTCGGCGGTCAACAAGGAGGACGACCATCTGCTGCGCGGCTATGCGATGGGCGCGGTCGACTATGTGTTCAAGCCGGTCGAACCGCTCGTGCTCCGGTCGAAGGTCGCCGTCTTCGTCGACCTGTTCGAAAAAACGCGCGAGATCCAGCGCAAGGCCGAACGCGAGCAGCGCCTCCTCGACGAGAATCTGCGCGTCAACACCGAGAAGCTGCTCGCCGAGCAGGCGCTCCGCCGCGCCGAGGAGCAGCAGGCGGCCATCATCCGGTCGCTGCCGATCGCGCTCTACATTCGCGATGCGGGCGACCCCGCCGCGGCACCGCAGCTGGTCGGCGGCAACTTCGAATCGCTGACCGGTATCGAGGGCGAGCTGCCGCCCGAGGAGTGGATCGCCCGCATCCATCCCGACGATCGCGACTATGCCGCCGCCAGCCGCAAATCGCATGGCAGCGGCGGTGTCGTCGCCACCGAATATCGCTGGCGCTGCGCCGACGACAGCTATCGCCATTTCCTCGACCAGTCGGTCATCATGCTCGACGCCGACGGTGCTCCCAAGGAAATCGTCGGCACGTTGCTCGACGTCAGCGAGCGCAAGCAGCTCGAGGGCCAGCTGCTTCAGGTCCAGAAGATGGACGCGATCGGCAAGCTCACGGGCGGAATCGCCCACGACTTCAACAATCTGCTCGCCGCCGTTCTGGGCGGCCTCGGCCTCATCGAACGGCGATGCGAGCTCCCCGACGAAGGGCGGCGCATCCTCGACATGACGCGGCATGCCGCCGACCAGGGCGCCGAGCTCGTCCGCCGGCTTCTCGCCTTCTCGCGCCGCCAGCAGCTTCAGCCGAGCGTCGTGCGGTTGCCGGGCCTGCCCGCCTCGATGAGCGACCTGCTGTCGCATACGCTGGGCGGTCTCGTGCGCGTCGACTGGCGCATCGAGGAACCGCTGTGGCCGGCCTATGTCGACCCGAGCCAGCTCGAACTCGCGCTGATGAACCTCGTCATCAATGCGCGCGACGCGATGCCCGATGGCGGCGCGATCGTCGTGTCGGCCGACAACCGGCGGATCGACCTGGGGGGCGAGATCGGGCTGACGCGCGGCGACTATGTCGTCATCGCCGTCACCGACACCGGCATCGGCATCCCGGCGAGCATCCTCGACCGGGTGACCGAGCCCTTCTTCACGACCAAGGACGTCGGCAAGGGCACGGGGCTGGGCCTCTCGATGGTCTATGGCTTTGCCCAGCAATCGGGCGGCACGTTGCGAATCGACAGCGTCGTCGGCCAGGGCACGCGGATCGAGATATGGCTGCCGCGCGCCGCCGGCGATGTCGCCGTGGCGCCGCCGCGCGCCGCCGCTCCCCGCGAGGCGCCGCGCCATACACGCCGCCTGCGGATCCTGCTGGTCGACGACAATCGCGACGTGCGCGCCGTGACCGGGGAAATCCTTGCCGACGGGGGCCATGAGGTGACGAGTGCTGCTGGCGGGGCCGAGGCGCTGGCCATCCTCGAGCGCGATCCCGATGCGTTCGACCTGGTGGTGACCGACTATGCGATGCCGCTGGTGTCTGGGCTCGAGGTGATCCGGCTGGTGCGCAACCTGCGTCCCACGCTGCCCGCGCTGCTGGTCACCGGCTATGCCGACCTCGAAAGCCTGTCGAGCCGGCCGCAGGACATACTGGTGCTGCCGAAGCCCTTCGATCCCGACGCGCTCATGCGCGCCATCGCCGACTGCGCAGCCTAGCGACACCTGCGGCACCGAATAAAGGCCGGAGGCGCGAGATTCCGCGCCTCCGGCCTGTTGTCGGAGCGTCCCCTAGGGTCGCGATGGGTCCGTCCCGACGAACGAGGTATCGAGGAAGAGCACGCAACGCCCGGCACGCTAGCGGCTTCGGCACGACCGCAAATCACCCGAATGGGGTAGCGATTGTCGGCGAACGGCAACGCGCCGAACGCGCGGCCGACGATCGCGCACGGCCGTCGCCGGGGTGCCGCCTAGCGGTTCTTCATTTCGGCGTTGAGAAACCGGCTGGCGCGCCAGAAGAAGAAGGCCGGCACGACGCCAAGAAAGGCGGCGCCAAAGAGCACCCAGCGCACGCTTTCGTCTCCGGCCAGCGGCCGCAGCGCGTCGGACAGCAGGCCGAAGAATAGCGGGCCGAGCCCAAGCCCGATCCGATTCTGCGCGAAGACCATGATCGACGCCGCGACGGCGCGCGAGCGGGCGCTGACCAAGCTCTGCGCGCAGGCGTAGACGGGGCCGTAGTAGAGCGAGTTGGCGATCGTCGGCACGAACAGGATGACGAGCGCCAGGCGCCAGTCGTCGACCGAATAGGACCAGAAGAGCAGCGGTGCAGCGACGACCATGCTCACGATCGGCGCGGTGAGATAATGGCGGGCGTCGCGCCTGCCGAAGCGGTCGGCAAGGAATCCGCCGAGCCAGGTGCCGATCACGCCGGCGACGCCGTAGCCGATGCCGAGATAGAGGCCCACCTCGCCGGGCGAGAGATCGTGCGTACGCTGGAAGAAGATCGTGGTCCAGACGCCCTTGCCGTAGCCGAGAAAGGCGACGAAGCCGCCGCCGATCGTCAGCGGCACGAAGGCCCGAGACGCCCGAATCTCCGCGAGCGCTTCCTTGAAGGTGGCGCGGAGCGGCGCGGGGGCCGCCGCCGTGACGACGCGGAAGCGCCGCGGCTCCTTCATCGTGAACCACACCAGCAGCGCCATCAGCAGGCCGGGCAACCCGACGACGACGAAGGCGCTGCGCCAGCCATAGGCATCGGCAAGGAATCCGCCGATCACCATGCCGAGGAGGCCGCCGATGGGAATGCCGAGGCCGTAGAAGGCGATCGAGGAGGCGCGTTTCGCCGGTTCGACCGTGTCGGTGATCAGCGAATGTGCCGCCGGCGTACACCCCGCCTCGCCCACGCCCACGCCGATGCGCGCGAGCAGCAGCTGGACGAAGTTGGTCGCCAGGCCGCAGAGCACGGTCATTCCCGACCAGACCGCCAGCGACACCGAGATGAGGCCGACGCGGTTCGACTGCGGCGCGTCGGCATAGCGGGCGATCGGAATCCCCAGCACCGCATAGAAGAGCGCAAACGCCAGCCCGGTCATCAGCCCGACCTGGGTGTCCGAAAGCCCGAGGTCGTTCTTGATCGGCTCGGCGAGGATGTTGACGATCTGGCGATCGAGAAAGTTGAGGATGTAGACGACCAGCAAGACCCAAAGGGTGTAGCGGACGTAACGACGATCAAACGGCGCAACAGGTGCGGGAGCGGAACTCATCGCAGCATGCTAGGCGATCGAACGCGGCCCGCCACCAATAAATCGAATCGCCGCGCCCGGTTCCCGATAATTTTCTTCGTCACCTGTCGTTTCGGTTAGTTCCTGCAACTCATCGCGGCCATCGCTCGAGTTACCTTTATTAATTGGCGCGGCGGTTGCGATATCCCCGCTACTCGCCCTAGCCGATCCGACGGCATCGCACCCTCTGTGGCGGGCCACGTGGTTGCTATTCAGTCGAGCGGGATTTCCAGTTGCATAAGCTTATCACGATGATGCTGCCGGCCTTCGCCGGGGCAGCGCTTTTCTCGGGCTCGGCCTCGGCCAATGTCGTCGACCTCGGCAAATCGGGATGGCCGACGCTGGAGGAAAGCGCGATCGCCGAGCAGCGCCGGGCGCTGCTCGTCGAAGCCGCGCTGTCGAGCCCGACGATCGGCGGACCGATCGCACCGACTCCCGCCCCCGTCGAGATCACCGCTGCGGACCTTCGCCATGTTCCCAAGCGACTGGTCGGCCCGATGCTCGCCGCGGCCAAGAAATATGGTCTCAGTCCGCTGCTCATCGATGCGGTGGCGCGCCAGGAATCGGGCTATCGCGTGAACGTGGTGTCGCGCGTCGGCGCCATCGGCGTCATGCAGCTGATGCCGGGGACCGCGCGCATGCTCGGCGTCCGCAACCCGCGCGACCCCGAGGCCAACATCCATGGCGGCGCGCGCTATCTTCGTCGGTTGCTCGACCGCTTCGACGGCAATCTCGCCTTTGCACTCGCCGCCTACAATGCCGGGCCGGCGCGCGTCGAGCGCGCGCGCGGCGTCCCGCGCATCGCCGAGACGCAGAATTATGTCTCCAAGATTCTCGCGCGGCTGTCGCAGGCGGCCGTCAGCGTCCCGGCGCTGATCCAGATCGCCGGCGCGCCGGGCGACTAGACGGACGAACGGCCGGCCGGCACGAGCCCGGCCGGCCGCAGTTCTCGCCGGCGCGAGCGCCGGTTAGTTCGTCGACGGCGCCGGTGTCGGGGCGGTCGGGGTTGCGGCGGCGGACGCCGCCGGCGGCATCAGGACCGCGTCGATGACATGGATTGCGCCGTTCGACGCCGTCACGTCGGCGCGCGTCACCGCGGCGCCGTTGACCGTCACCGTATCGCCGGTGCCGTCGACCATCAGCTTGGCGGGCGTCGCGCTCGGCACGTCACCCTTGGTGCCCTTGAAGGCGCTCGACGGGGCGGCGCCCGGGATGATGTGGTACATCAGCACCTGCTGCAGCTGCGCGACATTCTCGCGCTTCTCGAGATCGGCCAGCTGAGCGGCCGGCAGCTTGGCGAAGGCGGCGTTCGACGGTGCGAGCACGGTCAGCGGCCCCTGCCCTGCCAGCGTCTCGTCGAGGTTCGCCGCCGTCGCCAGCTTGACGAAGGTCGACAGCTCGGGGTCTGCCTTCGCGACCGCGATCAGGGTACCGCCGGCGACCGGTGTCGTCGCCGCGGTCGTGGCGGTGGCGGAGGTGGTGGCATTGGCTGCTGGCGCAGCAGGCGCCGTCGTCTGCGCGACGGCGGGAAGCGACAGCGACATCGCAAAAGCGGCGCAAACAGCGCCGATCGGCTTCAACATGTGAATCTCCTCGTAAAGCCCCGGTGAACCAACCTAAGGCACCACAGCGACGTTCCCTGCTCAAGGTCGACTCGTCCCGCGGAGGGCGCGACCCATCGCGCTTATGCTGTCATCGAACCGCAACAGACGCCCGGCACGGTCGGCGACGATGAAGGCGATCGCGATCTACAGCGGCAAGGGCGGCGTCGGAAAAAGCACGATCGCCGTGCATCTGGCGCACCTGGCGGCGACGCGGTCTGCCCGTCGCACCCTGCTCTGGGACCTCGACGCGCAGGGCGCGTCGACCTTCGCGCTGCGGCTGGCGCCGAGACCGGGGCTCAGCGCGCGGCGGATCTTCGCCAGGGAGGCCGAGATCGCCGACCAGGCGCTCGGCACCGACCTGCCCAACCTCGACGTGGTGCCGGCCGATGCGTCGTTGCGCCGGCTCGATACGCAACTCGCCGAGCAGGACAAGAAGGGGCGCCTCAAGAAGCTGCTTCGCGCGCTGGGCGAACGCTACGACCGCATCGTACTCGACTGTCCGCCGAGCCAGGCCGATCTGTCCGAGCAGATCTTCCGCGCCGTCGACCTCCTGGTGCTGCCGTTGCTGCCGTCGCCGCTGTCGCTGCGCGTTCATGCCATGGTGGTCGACCAGGTGGCAGCGCAACGCGACGGCAAGCTGCCGATCCTCCCGGTGTTCTCGATGGTCGACCGGCGCAAGAGCCTGCACCGCGACACCGTGGCGTCGCGTCCCGAGTGGCCGACGATTCCCTATTCGAGCGACATCGAACGCATGGCGGTGCACGGGCAGCCGGTCACCGCCCGCGCACCCGGCAGCGCGGCCGCCAGGGCATTCAGCGATCTGTGGACGCGCGTCGAACGCGCGCTGCAGTCGTCGCGCGACTAGCGGAGCGCGGCGACCCCGGTCGGCTGCGCGAGCGCGCGCTGCGCCAGCTGGTGCGCCGAAGCCGCTTCGCCGCTCGCCAGCTCGACGGTCATGTCGCGCTCGGCCAGCACCGCCTCGTAAAGCTGCTTGGCTTCGAGTTCGCGGCCGGTCTTGCGATAGACATGCGCCAGATTGAGGAGCCGCGCCGGGTCGGTCTCGGCCGCGCTCGATTCCGCGAGCTGCTGTTCGGCGCGCTTCCAGTCCGAATCCATGATTGCCGAGAATGCCAGCGACCCCGGTGCATAGCCCGATTCCGGCAGGCTGGCGGTGGACATGCCACCCGACGCGCAGGCCGAAAGCGCCATCAGGGTGAGCGGTGCGAAGAGAGCGATGCGCATGACAAAATCCTCTTATATCGTGGAGCAATGTTACGTCTGTGTGACACATCCGTAAAGTGCTTAAGATTTGCGCATTTTCAGAGGCTTAATCACTGATTCTATTATTACATTTTTATTACATCACGCCCGCTTCGCTCCCGAATCGCGGCCCCCGATCGCGCCCGAGTCGGCAGGCTCCCGCTGTCACAAAATTGGAACCTCATTGTCACATCGGCGCAAGGGCGGACGGCTAACCGGCGGCTAAGGCACACCGTGCCGCGAAGGAGCCCGCCGATGCGTCCGAAGGTCCTGCTGGTCGAAGACGACGCCAACCTCGTCGAGCTCGTCACCTATAATCTCGAGGCCGCCGGCTTCGACGTGGTCACCACCCCCGACGGCGAGGAAGCGCTCGTCCTCGCGAGCGAGGATGAGCCGGCGGTGGTCATCCTCGACTGGATGATCGAGAATCTGTCGGGGATCGAGGTATGCCGGCGCCTGCGCCGCGCCCCCGCGACCGCCAACCTGCCGATCCTGATGCTGACGGCGCGCGCCGAAGAGGCCGACCGCATCCGCGGGCTTGAGACCGGCGCCGACGACTATCTCACCAAGCCGTTCAGCCCGCGCGAGCTCGTCGCGCGCGTGCGCGCGGTGCTGCGCCGCCTGCGCCCGGCGCTGTCGGGCGGCACGCTCGACTATGCCGGCATCAGCATGGACACCGCGGCGCACAAGGTGACGCGCGGCGGCCAGGCGATTCCGCTGGGTCCGACCGAGTTCCGGCTGCTGCGGCATTTCCTCGAGCACCCCGGCCGGGTGTTTTCGCGCGAGCAGCTGCTCGACGCGGTATGGGGGCGCGACGTCTATGTCGAGCAGCGCACGGTCGACGTGCACATCCGTCGGCTCAGGAAGGCAATCAACGTCAACGACACGCTGCCCGACGTCGTGCGGACGGTGCGCTCGGCGGGCTATGCGCTCGACGGAGACGCGCATGATATCGCCGCCTAGGGAAAATCGGCTATAGCGCCGGCATGGCGTTCGAAGGCGCACAGCGCGTTCCCAACAGGAAGCTCGACCTGCTGATCCGGCGGGATTTCCTCACGCCCGCGGAATGCGCGGCGATCATCGAGCGCATCGATGCCAAGCGGCGGCCGTCGGATCTCGTCGATCACAACGGCGATCCCTATTTCCGGACCAGCGAAACCTGCGATCTTCCGTCCGACGATCCGATGATCGCCGCGATCGACCAGCGCATCGCCGCCTATGCCGGACTCGCTCCGACGCATGGCGAATCGATGCAGGGGCAGCGCTATGCGGTCGGCCAGGAATTCAAGGCGCACACCGATTATTTCGAGCCCGACGGCGCCGGCTACCAGCAGCATTGCGCCGTATCGGGGCAGCGGACCTGGACGGTGATGATCTACCTCAACGAGCCTGCCGACGGTGGCGCGACGCGCTTCAAGCACATCGACAAGATCATCAAGCCGGAGACCGGCAAGCTGCTCGCCTGGAACAATCTCGACGCGTCGGGCCGCCCCAACCCCTTCACGCTCCACCACGGCATGAAGGTGCGACGCGGCACGAAGTACGTCATTACCAAATGGTATCGCGAACGACGCTGGGGCTGACAGAAGAAGGGCCGCACTTCGAAGGAAGCGCGGCCCTTTCAGTTGCGGGAGGAACCGATCAGAATTTGATGCCGGCGCTCAGCGAGAAGGTGCGGCCGATATCGTAGGTGTTGATGTTGATCGTGCCGGTGTCGAACTCCTGGACTTCCTGGTAGTTCTCGCCGGTCAGGTTGCGCGCCTCGAACTTCAGCTCGACCTCCTTGCCGGCGAGCTGGACGCCCTGGCGGAGCACGAAGTCGAGGCGCAGACCGGGCTTTTCGATCAGGTCGGGCAGGCGGATGCCCGACGACACCGGGCCGCGATTGGTGACGCGTTCGCTGGCGAAAGTCACCAGCAGCAGTGCCTGCGACAGCCGCTCGGTGTCTTCGATACCGAGCTGCAGGTTGACGATGTGATCCGACTGGCCAGCCAGCGGCGCGCCATCCTGGAACAGCAGGTTGGCGGGCAGCGGCGTCGCGGTCAGCGTCGAACCGACGATGGGGCTGACCACCAGCTCGTCGCCGATCTTCAGTTCGGACTTTGAGTAGGTGTAGTTGGCGATGACCAACAGGCGGCGCGTGTCGAAGAACGACCCGCCCAGCCCATCGAGCGGGAAATACTTCTGCAGCTCGAGCTCGGCGCCGTAGAGCGTCGCCTCGGGCGCGTTCGAGAAGCCGGTCTGCAGCGACGACGGCGGCTGGAAGAAGGCCACCGCCTCGATCGGATTGTCGATCCGCTTGTAGAAGGCAGCGACGGTCAGCCGCTCGTCGCGGCCGAGGAAGTTCTCGTAGCGCGCCTCGGCGTTGTAGAGCTGGCTGTCCTCGAGGAACGGATTACCGATGAACTCGCGGTCCGAAGTGAAGTCCTGGTAGAGCTGCGGCGCCAGCTCGCGGAACTGCGGGCGGGCGATCGTCTTCGACCCGTGCAGCCGCAGCTGCTGGTCTTCGGCGAAGTTCCAGGTCACCGTCAGCGCCGGCAGCCAATAGTCGTTGGCCAGCGTGCGCGAGAAGGTGCCGGCGGTCACGAACTGGTCGGCATCCTCGTAGCGGACACCGCCCGAGATTCGCAGGCCGTCGGCGACTTCGGCCTCGGCCATCGCATAGCCCGCCTTGACTTCGAGGCCGGCGTCGTAGCTCGCCGCGGCCTGCGAGGCCGACTGGTTATCGAGCGTGATGCCGTAGGTCTGGATGGTGAAGTCCGACAGCAGATAGTCGGGGCGCAGCTGGGCGACGGTGTCGTTGACGTTGCCGCCGCCGGTACCGCGGTAGCGGAAGAAATAGCGGCTCGACGTGCGATCGGTATCGCTCCAGGCGCCGCCGACGGTGATGCTCACCGGCCGCTCGGTCGCCAGCTTGTAGGTGAGGTCGGCGCCGCCGGCGTAGATCCGCTCGTCGAGCTCGCTGAACGCGATGGTCGCGCTCTCGGTGTCGCTGCCGGTCAGGCGGTTCTGATAGTCGCCGATCGCAGTGTTGTAGACGTAGCCGAAATAGCGCTCGTACGGCGAATCGCGGTTGGTCTTGGCGTAGGTGCCGCGCAGGTCGAGGCTGACGTTGTCGAACTTCAGCTCGGCGACGCCCTGGAGATCGTAGAGCTGCCGTTCGAAGAACGAGGTGTTCTGCTGGAGCTGCGGATTGGGCTCGCCGGCCGCGGGCGGCTGGAAGGCGACGGTGTCGTAGCCCGACGACAGCCGGCCCTGCTTCACCGTATCGTGAATGTAGACGTTGGTCAGGCGGAAGGTGTGGTCGTCGACGTTGAGGCCGAGGCCGAGGAGCCCGTTCACCAGCACGCGGTTGTCGGTGAGCACGGTCTGGAAATTCTGCTCGACCGTGCCCGTGGTGTCGGTCGTCGACTGCTGCAGCGCGTCGCGCGTCTGCCAGCTGTTGTTGTACCCGGCACCCGCGACGAGGCCGAGCGTATAGTCGCCCATGTCCCAGCTCGTGCCGCCGCTGATGTCGGTCGAGAAGTTCGCCGGGATGTTGTCGTTGCGCTGGAGCAGCGTCGTCGAGGCGTTCGACAGGCCGGTGATCACCGACACGTCGTTGATGTCGGTGCCGTTGACGCCCGCGGTGCGCAGCGCCGCCGGCAGCTTGCGCGTGCCGTCGTCATAGCCGAGCCAGTCGCGGTCGCCGCCATAATAGGTATAGCCGAGCTGACCAGTGGTCTCGGTATCGGCGCTGGCGCCGACCCCGACGCTGAAGAAGGGATCGCGGGGCGTGGCGACGGTGGTGAGGTTGATCACGCCACCGCCGAATTCGCCGGGGTAGTTGGGCGAATAGCTTTTCTGGACGAGCGCCGAAGCGACGATCGACGTCGGGAAGATGTCTAGCGGCACGACGCGGCGGAGCGGCTCGGGGCTCGGCAGCGGCGAGCCGTTGAGCAGCGACAGCGAGTAGCGGTCGCCGAGGCCGCGGACGTAGACGAAGCCGCCGCTGACCAGGCTGAGGCCGGGGACGCGGCTGAGCGCGCCGGCGATGTCACCCTCGCCGGTGCGCGCGATGTCCTCGGGCGAGAGCACCGAGATGACCGCGGGCGTGGCGCGAATGCTGTTGGGAATGAAGCGGCCGCGCACGACGATTTCCTCGGCGTCGGTGCCGCCGGTGGTCGAGATGTCGACGTCTTCCTCGGCCGCGACGCTGTCGCTCGCCTCGGGTCCGGGGGTCGACGCCTCGGCCGGCGGCGCGTCGGTGGCCGGCGTCGTAGTGTCGGTCTGCGGCGCCGTCGACGTCGGCGCGGTCTCGGGCGCCGACTGCGCCGGGGCGGCAGCGGCGGACTGCGCCCAGGCGGGGCTTGCGAGCATCGTGGTGACGAGGAGGGCGCTCCCCAGTGCGAGCGGCTTCTTCATGGCGGTGTCCAGTGTCTTTAGGGTCAACCGAATGGCGGGGCGGCCTCGCTTGACGCGCGCCACCCCGCCCTCCTCGCGATCGATCAGTTCGGCAGCGACGTGCAGGTCGCGTTGCTGCCGAAGTTCGCCGTACCCGAGTCGCAGGTCCAGAAGCGGTACCAGACGTCGTTGGCGTCGCGGACGGCACCGATATAGTTGGTCGACACCAGGAAGCCGCTGCCGGTGAAGTTCATCGTCGAGGCGTTGAACGGCGTCACCGCCGCCGCCGGACCCGCGGTGATGAAGGTGCCGGTGAGACCCGCCGACGTGCCGTCGAGCACGTTGGCCGAGCTCGGCGCGGTGGTGAGGACCGCCTGGATCTGCGCCGCGGTGACGTTGGCGTCGTCGATGAACGCCGCGGTGCTGCCGGCTGCCGCGCCCGCCGCCAGCGTGCAGGCGAAGTAGTTGGCGTTGAACACCGGCGGGCCGTTGTCCTGGAGCGCGGCATCGGCGGCGCGGACGGTCGAGGCGGCGTCGATGTTGAGGCAGGAGTTGGCGCTGTGGACGACGACGCCGTTGGCGAGGCGGGCGTCGGTGCCGCCGCGCAGGTGGATCGCCGCCGAGTTGGCGACCGACGTCGAGTTGAGGCGCTGCACCAGCGTGTAGTTGGCGATGCGGAAGTCGTTGCGCGGCAGCGCGTCGTCGCTGCCGTTCGAGTCGATCTCGAAGCCGCGCGGATCGCTCGATCCGTTGCCGGCACGCTGGACGGCGAGCACGAACTGGAAGGCGCCCTGGTGGCCGACGTCGGTGTCGAGCGCGTCGTCGTCGGTGCCGGTCATGACGAGGTTGCGCATGTTGACGCGGCCGCCGAAGACCTCGATGCCGTCGTCGGCGCTGTTGTGGATGTGGATGTGGCTGATCGTCGTACCCGAGCCGACGCCCGCGGTGGTCAGGCCCTGCAGCTCGTTGTTCGGGGTGATCGCGACGCCCGAGTAGCGGATCTGCACATATTGCATGCGGCCGCTGCTGTCGTTCGCGACGGCACCGCCGTAGAGCGCGTTGCCGGTGCCTTCGATGGTGTTCTCGCAACCCGCGGTGCCGCCAGCGACGGTGGCGTTGCAGTTCGAGATCGGCGCGCGGCCGGCGAGGATGATGCCGCCCCACAGACCCTGGCTGGTGTCGGTGACGCCGCCGGCGGTCAGGTTCTCGCGCGCGGTGAAGATGATCGGCCGCGCCTCGGTGCCGACGGCCTGGATCTGCGAGCCGCGGTTGACGATGAGGAAGTCGTTGTCGGCGTCGCCGCCGTTGCCGAAGATCAGCGCGCCCGGCTCGATGGTCAGGATCGCGGCGCGGCCCGTGGTGTTCGGGGTCGCGGCGCCGCCGAGATCGATGCCGACATCGACGCGGCCGTTGATCTGGTAGGCGGTGCCGGCGCGTGCCGGGATAGTCAGATCGGCGGTGATCGACGACGGAATGCGGCAGATGCGATAGTTGCCGATGGTGCCGGCGTCGGCGAAGCCCGTCGCGCAGCCGGTCGCGGGCGTGCCCGGGGTCGGGGTCGGCGTGGGAGTCGGCGACGGGCTCGGCGACGGCGCGGGCGCCGGAACCAGCGTGCCTTCGCCAGGCGACGCCACGTCGTCCGCGCCACACGCCACCAGCGCCAGCGCCGAACCGATCATCAGAATATTCCGGAAGTGCCGCATCTTATGCCCCTTTTGAGGTTTTCCCTGACCAATCGCGGGGGTGCCGAGTCGCCGGCCGCGCCCCCGCGCCGTTCGGGCAGAGGCTTTAGGAGCGTTCCGTGATGCTCTTGTTACAGCCCGTCACATTCGAGCCCGGAACGCGATTCATCTTTCGATAACCATTTGGAAAGGTTGTCGCGCGTAACCTGCCCGCCACATTGCTCATCGGCAGGGCCCCGGTGGGAACGGTCGTTGGGGGACGGTTTGGGTACGGCGGCAGCTTTGGCGCAGGCACGATGGATTCGCGCAGCAGTGGCACTGCTCCTGCTGCTGGTCGGCGCACCGGTGCTGGCGGGCGGGCTGGTCCGGACCGACTGCTTCACGGTTTCCGAGGTCGCGCGTTCGAGCCCGGCCGGCTGCACCGCCACGCCGGCGGGCTATCATGATCGCTGGCTGTGGCTGCACGCCGCTGCGGCGCCGGGGCGCGACTGGCGCGCCACGGTGCGCCATTCGCGCTTCGATGCGCTGGTGGTGGTGTTCCGCTATGCCGACGGCGTGGAAATGCGCCAGAGCGTCGGAACGGGCGATTTCGGCTCGCACTGGCGAATCGGCGGCAAGCTGGCGTTCGATCCGCCGCTCCGGCACGCCGCGCTGACCGGGGTCAGCTTCGGCTTCCGCAATCTCGCCTCGCACGAGCTGCTGCGCGTTCGCCTGATGCCGACGCGGGCCGCCGACCGGGGCGAATCGGTCGCGACGCTGATCGCCGGCGCCGCGATGGCATTGCTCGGCTTCGCCGCCGCCTACAATCTCGGCGTCGGCGCGGGGGCCCGACGCCGCGCGGTGCTGTGGCACGCCGCCTGGGCGGCTTGCGTCCTGGGGTGGGGCCTGCTGTGGACGCAGGTGGCGCTGTTCCTGGCGCCCGCGCTTGCCGGTCGGCCGGCGGTGCAGGGCAGCATCTTCCTCGCGAGCTGCGCCATCGCCTGCGCGGGCCAGTTCTTCGTCAGCTCGCTCGAACGCGACGTGCTGCCGCGCTGGCTCGCCACGATCCTCAACATCAGCGCGCTGGCGATCGTCGCGGCCGGCGCGTACGCGGCGATCGGCCCGCGCGCGCAGATGGCGCTGGCCGAAGACCTGGTCGGACTCGCCGTGCTCTCCTCGGCCGTCGCGCTCGTCGCCGGGATCACCGTCGCGATCCGCCGGGGCAGCCGCATGGCGCGCGACTTCGCCCTGTCGTGGGCGGTCCCGGTGCTTGCGGTGGTATGGACCTACGTCGGCAATCGCGGGCTGACCCCCGATGACGACAGCGGCCAGCTGCTGGTGCTGGCGCTATGTGCGCTGCAGACCGTCGGCCTGTCGCTGATCGTGAGCCATCGGCTCGCCTCGGTGCGACGCGAGCGCCGCGAGGCGCGCGAACGCGAGGCCGCGCTGCGCGCGCTCGCCGACACCGACCCGCTGACCGGACTCCTCAACCGCCGCGGCTTCGTCTCGCGAGTCGAAACCGCACTGGCGGCCGATCGGCCCGTCGGCCTGATCCTGCTCGACCTCGATCATTTCAAGTCGATCAACGACCGATTCGGCCACGCGGCCGGCGACCGCGTCCTGTCGGCCGTGGCCGGTGCGCTCAATGCGCACGCCGGCGAGGGAACGGTCGGCCGGCTGGGCGGGGAGGAATTCGGTGTCGCGGTCATCGGGCTGCCCATCGCGGCGCTGGCGCGACTCGCCGATCGGCTGCGCCGCGCCATCGCGGGGATCGCGATCGCCGAAGTCTCGGCGGAGGTCACGGCCAGCTTCGGCGTCGCCGCGGGCGGCGAGACCTTCGAATCGCTGTATCGGGCCGCCGACCAGACCCTCTATCGGGCCAAGGCACAGGGGCGCGACCGCGTCGCCATCGCCGAACCGATCGATCCGCCGCTGGCGCTCGTGAGCTAGAAGCTGCCCTCGGTCGTCATGGTCAGTCCGTCGGTCGTCGCCACGAAGCCGTTGGCGGCGAGCGCGGCGGCCACCGCCGGATCGTCGGCCTTCACCACCAGCGTCAGGCGGTAGCGACCGTCGCCGAACAGCCGCAGGTCGACTCGCTCATTTCCCGACCCCGACAGCAGCGGCGCCAGCACGGCGTCGCCGTCGCAGCGCAGCGCCCCGGCGAGCTGGCCGAGCCTCGCCATTCCCGGCGCGGCAGCGCGCGGTTCGAGCCGCACCATGCCCGCCGCCTCGGCGCAGACGCCGTCGCGAAAGCGGATATCGGCCGACTCGAACTCGATCATATCGACCGGCAGCGCCGCCGGTAGCGCTTCGGTTCCGAGCCGGCCGGTCAGGCCGGCGACGCCGACGCGGCTGCCCGCCTGGATCAGCGTCCCCCGCCACGCCGCACCGGTGAGCGTCATCCGTGCTTCGCCGACCAGCAGCGCCAGCGGCGAAAGGCTGGCCTCGAGGTCGCCGAGCGCGATGCCGCGAAAATGCGCTTCGGTCAGTTCGCCCGACCACAGGCTGCCGGTCACCGCGCGAGCGCCCAGCCCGCGCTCGTCGAAGCCGAGCCGGTCGAGCGCGACGCGCAGCGGCACGCCGACGGCGAGCATCGCCAGGAAGAGCACGACGAGAAAGAGCCAGCGGCCGAGCGGAAGGCGGATGCGCATCAGCGACTCGGGCGCCGGATCGTCGCCTGGACGGCGACGGTGGTGTCGGCATTGCGGAAGGCGGCGACCTGCTGGACGACGAGGCCGTGCCGCACCTCCAGCCGCTGCGCCCAGCCGAAGAAGGCCGAAGGGCGGACGGCGGCGATGTTGAGCTTCACCTGCTGCGGTCCCTCGGCCTCGAGCCGTTCGAGCGTCAGCCCGGCGTCGGCGGCGCTGCGCGTGACGAAGGGCGCCAGCGTTTCGTCGAGCGGCAGCGCCGGGCGCGCCGCGACACGCTCCGACTGCGCGCGCAGCTCCTTTAGGTCGGCAAGCGCGACGACGGCGCGGGCATGACGTTCGCGGGCGTCGGCCTGCGCCATCGAGATCGGCCGGATGATGCCGAGCCATCCCACCACGATCGCGAACAATACCGCCATCGCCGCGAGCAGCCGCTGCTCGCGCTCGCTGCGTTCGCGCCACCAGCTCATGAACATCGCCGTCATTTGGGTCTCACGGTCAGGTCGACGACGGGGCGCTCCGCCTCGCTGCGGACCGCGCCGGCGCCCGCCTCGTAGCCGCTCGCCGCGAGGCGCTGCTGCAGCAGCGCGACGTCGCCGCCCTGGGCGGTCGCCACGGCGGCGACCAGCCCTCCGGCGGCGTCGTAACGCAGGCTGGTGAGCTGCGCGCCGGGAACGTCGCGCATCGCGGCGAACAAGGCCGCGGCAGCGGGCGAAAAGCCGCCGCCGGCGCCCGTCTCGGCGAGGCGGGCGCGCACCTGCCCGACCGGATCGTGAATCTCGGTCCCGCGCGGCAGCAGCGCCTGCGCCTCACCGGTGACCCGGTGCTCCGCCGTGTCGGCCGCAAAGCTGTAGCGCAGCAGCTGGACGACGTTGACGAGGAACAGCGCAAGCAGGATCGCGGCGCCGAGCAGCGCCATCCGGCGCAGGCGGCGCGTATCGAGCTGCCACGGCTTGACCTTGGCGAACGGCCCCTGCCGCAGGTCGACCGGCATCGCATCGAGCGCGGCGCCGAGGCCGGCCTCGAAGCGCTGCGCATCGATCGTTTCCGCGCTCGCATCGCCGACGAGCAGCGCGGCGAGGTCGGGCTCGCAGGCAAAGCCGAGGCGGCTGCCGCGGACCAGCACCACGTCGCCCGCCTCGGCGACGCGCACGCCCGTGTCGGGCGGCGGCAGCAGAAGCGGCGCCGGTACGATCCGGTCGGGATCGAGCCCGGCCTCGCGACAGCGCGCCAGCCAGGCGGCGATCGCCGCCGCCTCGACGACCGCGACCGGGTAATAGCCGTCGGCGTCGCGCGCACCAACGGCGACATGCGTAGCGCCACTCGGCGCGGCACAGACCTCGGCGGCGGCAATGCGGCCGGCCGCGGCGGCCTGCGCCGGGGCGAGGTCGGGCATTTCGACCCAATGGAGCGTCACCGCCTCGCCGGGGGCGATGGCGACGACGTGGTCGGCGGGATCGACGGCCGGCGCGTCCGCGCCGCGCGCCACGATCCGATCGCCGTCCAGGCGGAGCCAGGCGAGCGCGTCGCCGCGCAGGAAGACCAGGAGCCGGGTCATTCGTCGGCGGTCCATCGCCGCGCGACGACACGCGCGGGCGCGCGCGCCGCATCGATCAGCGCGGTCTCGTGCAGTTCGGCATCGCCGACCTGCAGCTTGAGGTCGAGCGCGAACCAGCGCGTCCGCACCTGCGGCTGTTCGAGCACGTCGGCGGTCGGCACCAGCCCTTCGAGCGCCGGCAGGCGCCAGAAGTCGTAGGAGCCCGTCCAGCCGCCGTCGGGACGCTGCGCCAGCATGGCCTGCGCGCGGTCGAGCCGAAGATCGTTGGGCATCAGCATCGCGACGAGCGGCGCCTGCGCGGGCGACAGCGTGTTGACGTTGATCGGCGAGAGCGCGGTGGTCGGCAGCGCGCACACCCAGGGGCGCAGCTTCTCGTAGAGCTCGGGCGTGACGCCGGCGACGGCGCGAAGCTCGCTGACCTCGGCGAGCAGCGTGTTGCCGGTACGGTAGGGATCGTCGCCGCTGTCATATCCTTCGTCCTCGATCCCGCCGGGCACCGGCACGCCGTCGCTGTCGATCCAGTCGACGAGCGCCGCGGCGATACGGCGGGCGTCGCCCTCCAGCAAGCCGAGACTGCCGAGCAGCGCCACGAACTGCTGGACGCCGCGTGGGCGGATGACGCGCGGCGACGGCGGATCGTTCATCACGACGCTGTTCAGATTGAAGCAATTGCCGCCGTCGCGCACCGTGACGCGCGCGGTGCCGACGGGCAGCGGCAGCACCATCGTGCGACCGTTCCAGTCGCCGGCGAGCGTCGTGCGCCCGGGCTCGCGCGCGATGAGATCGTCGATTCGCGTCGCGGCGAGCAGCTCGCCGGCGATCGCGAAATTGCGCGCCTGCTCGAGCGCGGCGGCATTGGCCTCGAGGTTGGTCGCGAGCCGCAGCCGGTCGAACGACGCGGCGGCGATGCCGCCCATCACCGCAACGAGCAGCAGCACCGACAGCAGCGCCGCCCCCTGTTCGCCCGGCTTGATCATAGCCCCGTCCCGACGAGGAACAGCTGGCGCAATTCGGGCGCGCCTTCGAGGGCGATCACCGCCTCGATCGCGTCGGGCATCATCTCGGGCCGGACGCTGTCCCAGTCGTCGCGCCACTCGCCGGCGATGCGGTAACGCAGCCGCAACGACTCGACGCCATCGAGCAGGACGGCGGTGGTGCCGCGGCGCGAGCCGTCGACGTGCGGATAGGAAATGCGCTCCAGCCGCCGCTCGGCCAGCCGATATTCGACACGCTGCAGCGAGGCGCGCGGCGCCTCGTCCTCGTTGGCCCAGCCGCGGCGGATGAAGGCGAGCAGCAGCTCATCCTCGCTGCCGCGGAATGCCGCCGACATGCTGCCGTCCTGCCGGCGATAGATTCGCGGCGCCGCCTGCGCGAGATCGGCCGTGAGCAGCGCACGCGTGCGCAGCGCCGCCGACAGCGCGTCGGTACGCTGCGCCGCGGCGGCACGCGTGTCGACGCCGAAGGCGAGCAGTGCGACGCCGCTCGCCGACAGCAGCCCGAAGATGAGCAGCGCCACCATCAGCTCGACGAGCGTGAAGCCGCCCTCGGATTGCGGCCGGGTCATGTCGCGCGCCGCACGACGGTGACCGCGGCGGCCACCCGCCCGTCGGGGGCGGTGACGGCGATGTCGATGCGCTGCAGCCGCACGTCGGCGGAGCGCTTGACCTCGCGCACCCAGCGCCAGTCGCGCCCGCCGTTGCGTTCGGTGCCGCTTTCGCGCCCGAACGCCGGCGGTGCCGCCGCCGTCAGCGCCTCGATGGCGACGTTGCGCGCGACGATGCCGCCCATGGCATGCTCGTCGATCTGCGCCATCGTGCCGAACGCCGCGCCCTGCAGGCGCAGCAGCGCCAGCGCCGCGAGGCTGAAGATCGCCAGCGCCACCAGCACCTCGACGAGCGTGAACCCGTCATCCCGCATCGATGCGCACCTTGCCCGCCGCCTCGACGATGACGCGCCACGACTGCCCGTCGCGCTGCAGCTGCACGACGGCGGGCGTCGCGAGACCGGTGACGTCGAAGACGATGCGGCTGGGCGTATTGGGTCCGGGGATGAAAGCCATGCCCTCGGGCCAGCGCCGCGGCGCGAAGGCGGCGCCGCCAGCCGGCAGCCAGGCGCCGCCGCGCCGCTGCTCGAAGCCATAGCCCGACGCATCGACGCGCACGGCCATGTCGCGGCCGCCGACGATCGCGGCGTCGCGCGCCGCGCCGAGCCGCGCGCCCAGCCGCTCGCTCTCCTCGCGCAGCACGCTGCTGCCGTCGGGGATCGCCATCACGACCGCCGTGCTCGCCAGCCCGAGGATGACGAGGGTGACCATCAGCTCGACGAGCGTGAAGCCCGCGTCAGCCCCAGTTGCCGATGTCGGCGTTCTCGCCATCCCCGCCTTCCTGCCCGTCGGCGCCGAAGGAGAACACGTCGAACGGCCCCTGCCGTCCGGGCACGCGATACTGATAGGGCCGACCCCACGGATCGTTGGGCAGGCGGCGCAGATAGCCGCCATTGGGATAGCGGCCGGTCTGCGCGACCGAGGCCGGCGCGGTCATCAGCGACTGCAGCCCCTCCTCGGTCTTGGGATAGGTGAAATGATCGAGCCGGTAGCGGTCGAGGCTCTGCTCGATCAGCGCGATGTCGGCCTTGGTCTTCTCGGTCATCGCGCGGTCCTGGCTCGGCAGCACGTTGACGATGACCACGGTGGCGAGCAGCCCGATGATGACGATGACCACCATCAGCTCGACGAGCGTGAAGCCGTCTTCGTTGCGCGCCGATTCTTCACGATTGTCGGACATAACACTCCTCATGTAGCCAGCGTATCGAGCTGCAGGATCGGCAGCAGGATCGACAGGACGATCGTCGCCACGACGCCGCCCATCAGGATGATGATCCCCGGCTCGAGCAGCGACAGCGCCGTCGCGGTGAAACTGTCGAACTCGCGCTCGAGATAGTCGGCGGCGCGCTCGAGCATCAGGTCGAGCCGCCCGCTGCTCTCGCCGCCCGCCGCCATATAGACGAGCAGCGGCGGAAACACGGCGCTGCGGCGCAAGGCCGCCGACAGGCTACCGCCCTCGCGGATCGCATCGACGATCTCTTCGGAGGCGAGGCGCAGCGCGCGGTTGTTGACGGTGCGCGCGGTGAGCGCGACGCCCTCGATCAGCGGCAGCTTCGACGCCACCATTGTCGACAGCGTGCGCGCCATGCGCGCCGCGTGGAGGTCGCGCAGCAGCCGGCCGATCAGCGGCAGGCGGAGCAGTCCGCGATCGAAACGCAGCCGGAAATCCTCGTTCTTGAGCGCCTGCCACAGCAGCAGCGCGCCGCCGATCATCAGCCCGAGCAGCAGCCACCAGAAGCCGGCGAGGAAGTCGGACAGGCCGATGACGATGCGCGTGAGCAGCGGCAGTTGCTGGCCCATGTCCTCGAACTGCTCGACGACCTTGGGAACGACGAAGATCATCAGCGCGATGACGACGACCGTGGCGACGACCGCCAGCGACGCCGGATAGGCGACGGCGGCGAGCACCTTGCCGCGCACCACCGCCTGCCGCTCCTGGAGGTCGGCGAGGCGTTCGAGGATATCGGGCAGCGAGCCCGAGCTTTCGCCGGCGGATACCATGGCGCGGTAGAGCGGCGGGAAGCTCGTCGCCTCGATCGCCATGGCCTCGGACAGCCGGCGGCCTTCGACGACGCCGGTATGGACGCGCGCCAGCACGCGGCGGACATGTTCCTGCTCGGACTGGCGGACGATGGTGCGCAGCGCCTCCTCGAGCGGCGCGACCTGCGTCAGCGTCGCGACCTGGCGGGTGAACAGCGTCAGCTGCTTGGCGGTGAGGCGGCGCCGGAAGCTGATGTTGCGCTGGAGCAGCGGCGTGACATCGCCGTTGCGGTGCGCGTCGTCGATGCGCACCGGGAACAGCTTGCGTTCGAGCAGCTTGGCCTGCGCGGCGTCGCGATCGGCCGCGACCAGCCGGCCGCGCCGCTCGCGGCCGGCGGTGTCGATCGCCGCATAGCTGAAATCAGGCATCGGCCGCCGAACCGCGCGACACGCGGATCGCCTCCTCGGCGACGGTCACGCCGTCGAGCACCAGCTGGCGCGCCGCGCCCTCGAGCGCCGGCGCGTCGCGGAAGGCCGCGGCGGCGAGCCCGCCCTCGTCGCCGGCGAGCACATAGCGGCGGATGTCGTCGGTGACGCGGATCGCCTCGAACACGCCGACGCGGCCCTTGAAACCGGTGCCGCCGCAGTCGTCGCAGCCGGCGGGGCGGTAGACGATCGTGCCTTCGGGGATCGCCAGCAGCGCGGCGACCGCGGCATCGGCGGGCACCGGAGTCCGGCAGGTCGGGCACAGCCGCCGCACCAGCCGCTGCGCGATGACGGCGCGCAAGGTCGAGGCGAGCAGGAAGGGCTCGATGCCCATGTCGCGCAGCCGGGTGATCGCGCCGGCGGCGTCGTTGGTGTGCACCGTCGACAGCACGAGGTGGCCGGTCAGCGACGCCTGGACGGCGATCTCGGCGGTTTCGCGGTCGCGGATTTCGCCGACCATCACCACGTCGGGGTCCTGGCGCAGAATGGCGCGCAGCCCGGCGGCGAAGGTCAGCCCGACCTTGGGATTGACCTGCGTCTGGCCGACGCCCTCGACGGCATATTCGACCGGGTCCTCGACGGTCAGGATATTGCGCGTCCCATCGTTGAGGATGCGCAGGCCCGCGTAGAGGCTCGTCGTCTTGCCCGAGCCGGTCGGCCCCGTGACCAGCACGATGCCGTTGGGCTCGGCCAGCGCGCCGCGGAAGGCGCGGTTGATCTTGGGCGGCATGCCGAGCGCGTCGAGGTCGATGCCGGCATTGTCCTTGTCGAGCAAGCGCATGACGACGCGTTCGCCGGCGCGCGACGGCAGGGTCGACACGCGGACGTCGAGGCTCTTGCCGCCGAGCGTCAGCCCGATGCGGCCGTCCTGCGGCACGCGCCGCTCGGCGATGTCGAGCCGCGCCATCACCTTGATGCGGCTGACCACCATCGACGCGACGTTGGCCGGCAGGCGGTGGCGCTCGGTCAGCGCGCCATCCTCGCGCATGCGCACGACGAGGCCGCTCTCGTAGGGTTCGATATGGATGTCGGAGACGCCCTGGCGCGCCGCTTCGGCGATCAGCCCGTTGATCAGCCGGATGATCGGCGCATCGTCCTGCGTGTCGAGAAGATCCTCCGCCGAGGGGATGCCGTCGACGAGCAGCCCGAGCTCGTCGCCGCCGATCGATGCCGCGGCATCGGCGGCGAGGCCGCCGCCGGCATAGCGATCCGACAGCAGCCGGTCGAAGCGCGCCGGCTCGACGATGGCGACGGCGAGCGGCGCGCCGAGCACGCGGCGCACCTCGGCGAGCACGCGCGGATCGTCGCCCTGCCGCAGCCCGACCTGCACGCCGCTGTCGTCACGGTCGATCACCACCACGCCGAAGCGCTTGGCGAAGCCGTAGGGCAGCGCGGGCAGAAGGTCGGTCATTTGGGCTTGTCGACCGGCGTCTGGATGATCGTCGTCGTGGTCTTGACCTGCGGCACGATGATTTCCGGCTGCGCGGGGGCAGTGGTGGTGATCGTCGTGGTGGTGCCGGCGGCGGGCGCGGCGGCGGGCGCCGCCGCGGCGCCGGCCGGCGGCGCCACCGGCGCGGTCGTCCCCATATAGTCGCGGACCAGCTCGTCGAGGCTCGGCTCGGCCTTGGGGTTCTGCAGGACCTGCTGGTCGCGGACATAGCCGTAGCGCTGCGCCGCCAGCCGCTGCGCGTCGGCCTTCGAGCGCAGGATGGTCGGGCGGATGAACACCATCAGATTGGTCTTGGTGCGCGAGCGCGTGCGCGACTTGAACAGCTCGCCGATCCCCGGGATGCTCGACAGGATCGGGATGCGCTCGATGGTCTTGCGTTCGTTGTCGTCGAGCAGGCCGCCCAAGGCGATGATGTCGCCGTCGTCGACGGTGACCGTCGTCTCGATCTCGCGCTTGTTGAGGATCAGCTCGCTGTTGTCGTTCGACACCGGCCCGGCGATCGAGCTCACTTCCTGGCGGAGGAAGAGCTTGATCGCGCCACCGGCGTTGATCTGCGGCTTCACCTCGAGCTGGATGCCGACGTTCTGGCGCTGGACGGTGCGGAAGGCGTTGTCGAAATTGTCGCCGAGCGCCTGGCCGGTGGTGATCGGGATCTCCTGGCCGACGAGCAGCCGCGCTTCCTGATTGTCGAGCGTCATCACCGACGGCGTCGACAGGATGTTCGATTCGGTGTCGGTCCTGACCGCGTTGATGATCGCCCCGAACACGCCGTTCTTGCCGATGTTGGTGGCGATGCCGGCAAAACCGCCGCCTGCCGCGACGATCGAATTGATCGCCGCCTGCGCCAGCTGGTCGCTGATCCCGGTGTCGGTGCTGGTCGTCGTCGTCGTGCCGTTGACCGTCGTGGTGGTGGTATTGAGCTCGCGCGCCGCCACCGCTCCCGCGACGGTCAGGATGTTGGGCGCGGCGTTCGAATAGTTGGTCGCGGCGAAGGGGATGTTGCTGCCCGGCTCGCCGGCGAGCAGGAACTGCACGCCGAGCCGCCGCGCCGCGATGTCGGAAATCTCGACGATGATCGCCTCGACCAGCACCTGTTCGCGGCGGGTGTCGAGCTGGCGGACGACTTCGCCGAGCGTGCGCTGGAGGTCGCTCGGCGCCGCGATGATCAGCGCATTGGCGCCTTCGTAGCGGGTCACGACCGCGCGACCGATGCCGCCGCCGCCGCTCGACGCGACCGGAGCGGGCGCCGGCGCGGCGGGCGCAGTGCCGCCCGCCGACGGCGCGCCGCCCGAGGCGGCGGAGGATGCGGGCATCGTCACCGCCTGCCCGACCAGCTGCTGCAGCACGGGCAGCAGCTTCTCGGCATCGGCATGTTCGAGGAACAGCACGCGGACGTCGGTGCCCGCGGCGGCGCGCTTGTCGAGGTCGTCGACGATCTGCGCGAGGCGCGCGACCGCGGCGGGGTCGCCGCGCAGCGCGACCGAGTTCGAGCTGTCGATCGCCACGATCGACACGCCGGCGTTACCCTCGCCGCGCGGGCCGACGAGCTGCGTCAGCGACTGGGCGATCTCGCGCGCGCCGGCGTTGCGCAGCGGCATGACGCGCGTCGCGGCGCGATCGCGGTCGAGCTGCGACAGCAGCGCGCGGACGCGGCGGACGTTGTCGGCAAAGTCGGCGACGACGATGGCGTTGCCGCTGCGGTTGGCGGTGACCTGGCCGTCCTTGCTGACCAGCGGACGGACGGTCTCGACCACCGAGGCGGCGTCGATCGCGTCGAGGCGGATCACCTCGGTGACGAAGCGGTCGTCGCTGGTGCCGCGGACCGTCGGGCTCGACGCCGCGGTGAAGGCGGGCTGGACGCGATAGGCGCCGCCCGTCGCCGGCACGACGACGAAGCCGTTGGCGCGCAGCGTCGCCAAGAACAGCTCGAAATATTCGGTGCGGTTGAGCGGGCGCTCGCTGATCACCGACACCTTGCCGGTGACGCGCGGGTCGATGATGAAGGTGCGCCCGGTGGCGCGCGACACGTCCTGGATATAGGCGCGGATGTCGGCGTCGCGCAGGTTGAGCGTCTGCTGCGCGGCGCCCGGAACGGCGAACGCCAGCGCGAGCGCGGTGACGATGGCGAGCCGCCGCTTCATTGCGCCGGCACCGGCGTCGGCGCGACCTCGAGCGGCGGCGGTGGCGGCACGGAAACGTTGCCGCCCATGAGATCGGGCGCGATCGTCGTGGCGTCGGCGGCGGCGGGAGCCGCGCCCGGGGCCGCCGACTGGTCGAGGTAGAGCTTCTCGCGCACGCCGCCGCGGGCGATGGTCACATTGTCGAAGTCGACCGCCTCGAGCGTCACGCCCGGCATCACCGCCTCGCCGACGAGGAAGCTGGTCTGGACGCCGCCGGCATCGATGATCGCCGAGCCGCGACCCGACACGGTGTCGACGCGCGTGCCGAGCAGGCTGAGGTTGAGGCTGGTGACGGTGATCGGCCCGCCGTCGGTGGCCGTGCGGAAGAAGGGATCGAAATCGCGCAGCACCGGCGCTTCGGCGGGCGCGCCCGCCGCGGCGGGGGCCCGCCAGTCGCCGAGCGGCTCGACCGGCGTCAGCGCCGCCCAGGTCAGCCGCGCCAGCTGGAGCGCCAGGAAGGTCAGCAACAGCAGCTCGGCGCCGGTGTAAGCATAGCGGCGCGGCAGTTGCCGGAGCAGGCGGCGCGCGCGCTGATCGAATTGCAACAACATCGGATGCTGGTTTCCCCTGGGGCTTGCCGGATAGCGGCCTCCCGGCGCCGCTTTCTGTGGCGGGAACGTTACTGCAAGATTACATGGCGCGCCACGGGGGCGACGAGCCACACCACCCAGGCCGCGACCGCGAGCGGCGCCCCGAACGGCACCCGGGTCTGCGCCGTCGGCGCCTGTCCGCGCAACAGTGAAATCGCCACCGAAATGAGCCCGAGCAGCGCCGCCAGCAGCAGTACGAAGGGCAGCGCCTGCCAGCCGAGCCAGGCGCCGACCGCGCCGAACAGCTTGGGATCGCCGCCGCCGAGTCCCTGTCGACCGCGCACCGCCTTGTAGGCCAGCGCGACTCCGGCGAGCAGCGCAACTCCGCCGGCGGCGCCGAGCAGCCGGTCGAACAGCGGCGGGTCGAGGACGAGGCCGAACGCCAGCCCCGCGGCGAGCAGCGGCAGCGTCAGCGCATCGGGCAGCCAGAAATGCTCGGCGTCGAGGATGGCCAGCGTCAGCAGCGTCCAGCCGAACAGCGCACCGAGCAGGCCGGCGATCCCGGGGTACATCCACAGCGATGCCGCGCCGATGATCGCCGCGGCGATCTCGATGGTCGGATGGCGGCGGTCGATCGCCGCACCGCAGCTGCGGCAGCGGCCGCGCAGCAGGGCGAAGCTCAGCAGCGGCACCAGCTCGTACCAGACGAGCGGCCGGGCGCAGCCGTCACACGCCGAGCGCCCGGTCGCGGTGCTGCGTCCCTGCGGCCAGCGCAGCGTCAGCGTCGCCAGATAGCTGCCGACCAGCAGGCCGAGCACGGCGCCGGCCAGGGCGAGCCAGAGGGGATTCGCGGCAAAGGTCACCCCAGCCGAATAAGTGAGACAAGGGGCAAAGCCCACAGCCATCGTCATCCCCGCGACGCCGGGGAGGACGATGCAATATGGGAGATGCTTGTGAAGGACGCGCGCTAGATCGCCAGGCTCAGCTGCGGCGCAGCGACGGCGACTTCGACCATCGGCGAGAGGTTGGACAGCGTCACCCCCGCCAGCCGCACCGGCTTGGGCAGCGGCATAAGATCGGCGACGAGCTGCAGGCTGATCCGCTCGAGTTCGGCATAGTCCGCGACGTTGGTGCCGCTGCGGCTGCGGGTGATGATCTGGAAATCGGAATATTTGATCTTGAGCGTGACGGTGCGTCCGGTCAGCCCGACGCGCTCGCAGTGCCGCCACACCGACTCGGCCTGCGGCTTGACCGCCTCGGCGAGCGCTGCGTGGTCGGCGATGTCGACGAAAAAGGTGGTTTCCGAGCCGACCGACTTGCGCTCGCGGTCGGGCTTGACGCTGCGATGGTCGATGCCGCGCGCGATCGAATGATAGTAGAGGCCGGCGCGCCCGAAATGCTTCTGCAGGAAGGCGATGTCCTGTCGCCGCAGGTCGAGCCCGGTCTCGATGCCGAGCGCGTTCATCCGCGCCGCGGTCTTGGGCCCGACGCCGTGGAAGCGGCCGACGGGCAGCGTCTCGACGAACCCCGGCCCCGCCTCGGGCCGGATGACGAACAGCCCGTCGGGCTTGCGATGGTCGGAGGCGAGCTTGGCGAGGAACTTGTTGTAGGAAACGCCTGCCGAGGCGGTGAGCCCGGTTTCGGCCTTGATGCGCGCCTTGATCTCGCGCGCGATCTCGGTCGCCGACGCGATGCCCTTCAGATTCTCGGTGACGTCGAGATAGGCCTCGTCGAGCGACAGCGGCTCGACCAGCGGCGTATAGCTTTCGAAGATGGCGCGGATCTGGCGCGACACCGCCTTGTAGACGTCGAAGCGGTGCTTGACGAAGATGAGGTCGGGGCAGAGCCGCCGGGCGGTCACCGACGGCATCGCCGAGCGCACGCCGAACTTGCGCGCCTCATAGCTCGCCGCCGCGACCACGCCGCGCAGCGACGACCCGCCGACCGCAACGGGCTTGCCGCGCAGCTCGGGATCGTCGCGCTGTTCGACCGACGCGAAGAAGGCATCCATGTCGACATGGATGATCTTGCGCACCGGCGGCGGCGCTGGCGACTCCGCGTCCATCGCCGGCCTTGGTAGCGCCACCGCGGCGCTTCGCCAACCGCGATGTTCGTGTTACGTTCGCGTCACGCCATCGGCCAGACCAGCGCGATCAGCGGCACGCCGAGCCCGACGACGATCAGCGACAGCGGCAGGCCGAGACGCCAATAGTCGCCGAAGCGATAGCCGCCGGGGCCCATCACCAGCGTGTTGCACTGATGGCCGATCGGCGTGAGGAAGTCGCAGCCGGCGCCGACCGCGACCGCCATCAGGAAGGCGTCGGGGCGGAAGCCCAGTCCGGTGGCGAAGGTGGCGGCGATCGGCGCCATCACCAGCACGGTCGCCGCATTGTTGAGGAAGGGCGTGACCGCCATCGCCGACACCATGATGAGCGCCAGCGCGGCGTGCGGCGGCAGCCCGCTTGCCAGCGCCGCCAGCCCCTCGGCGAGCAGATCGGTGCCGCCGGTGGTGCGGATCGCCTCGCTGACTGGGATCAGCGCGCCGAGCATCACGATGATCGGCCATTCGACCGACTCATACGCCTCGCGCAGCGGCAGCGCGCCCGACAACAGGATGAGCACCGCCGCCGCGAAGAAGGCGACTCCGACCGACAGCACGCCGGTCGCGGTCAGCGCCATCGCGCCGGCGAGGATGAGCACGGGAACGAGCGTGTGGCGCATGCCGCCGAGGCGGATTTCGCGTTCGGCGAGCGGCAGGCAGCCGAGCTCGCGCAGGCGCGCCGGCATCTGCGGCAGCGCGCCCTGCAGCACCACGACGTCGCCCGTGCGCAGGACGATGTCGCGCAGCCGCTGCGTGAAGCGCTCGCCGCTGCGGCTGATGGCGATGAGGTTGATCCCGAAGCGCTCGTGGAGCGCCATGCGGCCGGCCGCTTCGCCGGCCAGCACCGAATCGGGGCCGATCACCGCCTCGATGGCGCCGATCTCGTCGCCCGCCTCTTCGCCCTCGGTCGGGCGGTCCTCGCCTTCCATCTCGAGCTCGGCGCGCTTGATGACTCGCTCGAGCGCCTCGGGATCACCCTCGAGGAGGACGATGTCGTCCTCGCGGAGCACGGCGTCGGCGAGCGGCGCGGCCGACTTGGTCTTGTCGCGGATGATCCCGGCCACCTTGACGTCGCGCTCGCCCAGCTTCGCCAGGTCGGCGACGGTCTGCCCGTCGGTCGTCGAGCCCGCCGGGATGCGCGCCTCGGTGACATAATCGTGGATGTCGACCGCTTGCCCCATCGTCGCGGCGGCCTCGCGCCCGCCGGGAAGCAGCCGGTAGCCGACCGCGAGGAACAGCACGCCGGCAAGCGACAGCCCGAGCCCGACGGGGGCATAGTCGAACATGCCGAAGGCCTCGCCGGTCAGCTCCTCGCGCACGCGCGACACGATGATGTTGGGCGAGGTGCCGATCAGCGTGATCAGCCCGCCGAGCAGCGAGCCGAACGCCATCGGCATCAGGAAGCAGGAAGGCGACGCGCCCGAGCGGCGCGCCATCTGGAACGCCACCGGCATCATGATCGCCAGCGCGCCGATGTTCTTGACCATCGCCGACAGCAGCGTCACCGCCGCGACCAGCACGATCAGCTGCGCGCGGACCGAGCTGAGGTGCGGCGCCAGCCGCTGCACCGCGCCCTCGACGATGCCCGAGCGTGCGACCGCGGCGCTGACCACCAGCGCGCTGGCCACGATGATGACGATGTCGTCGCTGAAGCCGAGAAAGGCGCGCTCCTCGGGCACGAGGCCGAGCAGCACCGATGCCAGGAGCGCCAGCACGGCGACGACATCGTAGCGCAGGCGGCCCCATATGAAGAGCGCCATCGTCGCGCCCAGCACGCCGAACGCCATTGTCTGCTGCAGTGTCATGAGCCCCCGATGCCGCGTGATTCAGCCGTCAACGCGCGGCCGCGGAAATGGAAGCATAAGCGCCGGCGCAAAAAGCGCCGTGCGTTAACTGAAGATAAAGACCGAAACCTTATAGATGAGATAGACCGGCGTGAGCAGGACACCCGTCCCGCACAACGTATCGATCAGCGCCTCGAGCTTCGACATTCGATCCTCCCTCCCCAGGGGAATCCTGTTCGTTGCGTCGAGTTGAACACGAAACGCCGGGTTTGTGAACCCTGCCCGTGCCGGCCGGCCCAATCAGCGCGGCGCGTAGAGCCGCATGAACGCGTCGACGGTACGCGCGACATGCGCGTCGGGATCGAGATCGCGCGCGACGGGCACGCCGCAGAGCAGGCGCATCTGCAGGTCGCCGAGCAGCATGTGGAAGAAATAGACCCCCGCCGCCTCGGGATCGTCGATGTCGAGCGCGCCGCGCTTCACCTGCGAGGCGAGGTAGCGGCCCATCGTGCGCCGGCCCGAGGCCGGCCCGGCCTCGTAGAAGCGCTGGCCGAGCTCGGGCTGGCGTCCCGCCTCGGCGATGACGATGCGCAGCAGCGCGATGCCGTCGGTGTCGATGAGCTGATCGAGGAGATAGCGGGCGATCTCGCGCAGCGCCGCCGCCGGCTCCTTGCCCGAGAGCGTCGCACCCTCGATGACCGACGAAATGCGCTCGCAGCGCTCGCTGACCATCGCCGCGAGCAGCCCGGCCTTGTTGCCGAACAGTTCGTAGAGCGTCGACAGCGACCCGCCCGAGCGCGCCACGACCTCGGACAGTGTGGCCGCTTCGTAACCCTTTTCCGAAAAGATCGAGCCGGCTGCGTCCAACATCGCCTGACGGCGTTTATCGCGGCGCGTACCGGTTGCGTCGTGGCTCACCCAAGGTCCGTTCTTCCTGATTGACCTGTAGTGTAACCTACATTACAGGCGCTGGCCAGAGCGGACGGGTGCTTGTTTCACCGCCGAGTCTTTTGCCGTCGCCACAAGCTCATCCAGACGCCCCTTGCCGAGGAATGCCCCATGCGTGCCGCCCTGCCCTTCCTGCCCGCCCTGCTGTTGCTGGCAGCCTGCGGCGGTGAGCCCGAGGCGCCGCCGCCGATGCCGCCGGTCGAGGTGTCGGCGATCACCGTCACGGGGCAGCCGGTCACCAACGTCATCGAGCTTCCCGGCCGGGTGCAGGCGGTGCGCACTGCCGAGGTGCGCGCCCGCGTCGACGGCATCGTCGAGCGGCGACTCTACGAGGAAGGCACCGACGTCCGGGCCGGCACGCCGATGTTCCAGATCGACTCGCGACCGCTGCGCGCCATCGCCGATGCGGCGCAGGCCGCGCTCCGCCGCGCGCAGGCCGAGCAGACCAACGCCCGCCGCGACGTCGAGCGCTTTCGCCCGCTGGTCGAGCGCAACGCGATCAGCGCGCAGGAATTCGACGCCGCGGTGGCGCGCGCCGCGCAGGCCGAGGCCGACGTCGGCTCGGCGCGCGCGCAGCTCGAGCAGGCGCGGCTCAACCTCGGCTACGCCACCGTCACCTCGCCGATCGCCGGCCGCGCCGGCCGCGCCGAGGTGACCGAAGGGGCGCTGGTCAGCGCCTCGCAGGGCACGTTGATGGCGACGGTCGAGCAGCTCGATCCGATGTACGTCAATTTCTCGCAATCCTCGGCCGAGGTGCTTCGGATCCGCCGCGACATGCAGTCGGGACGGCTCCAGTCGGGCGGGGTCGGCCGCACGCGCGTGACGCTGATCCTCGAGGACGACAGCGTCTACGAGCGCTCGGGCGTGCTCGATTTCCTCGACCAGTCGGTCGATCCGTCGACCGGCACCGTATCGCTGCGCGCCGAATTCCCCAATCCGCGCCGCATCCTGCTGCCCGGCGAGTTCGTCCGCGCCCGCATCGAGGCGGGCGTCCGGCCCGACGGCATCCTCGTCCCGCAGCGCGCCGTCCGGCTGTCGAGCGATGGCGCCAGCGTCATGACGATCGATGACAAGGGCCTGGCCGCGCCGCGCCCCGTGAAGGTCGGCGAACTGCGCGGCGACCAGTGGGAGATCAAGAGCGGGCTCAAGCCGGGCGACCGGGTGATCACCGACAATCTTCAGAAACTGCAGCCCGGCGCGCCGGTGACCGTAGCCGGTGCCGCCCGTCCCGCGGCCAAGGCCCCGGCGCCGGCGGCGCAGGCGCGCTAGCATGTTCGCCCGCTTCTTCATCGATCGCCCGGTCTTCGCCTGGGTGATCGCCATCGGCATCGCGCTCGCCGGCCTGCTGGCGCTGCGCTCGCTGCCGATCGAGCAATATCCATCGGTGGCGCCGCCGTCGGTTACGATCAACGTCACCTACCCCGGCGCCGACGCGGCGACGCTCGAGCAGAACGTCACCTCGATCATCGAGCAGGAGATGAACGGGGTCGAGGGCTTCCTCTACATGGCGTCGTCGTCGGCCTCGAACGGCGCCGCGTCGATCACCGTGACCTTCGAAAGCGGCACCGACATCGACATCGCGCAGGTCGACGTCCAGAACCGGCTGTCGCAGATCGAGGCGCGGCTGCCCGAGGAGGTCCGCCGCCAGGGAATCATGGTCAGCCAGGCCAACGCCGGCTTCCTGATGATCCTCGCGATGACCTCGCCCGACGGCACGCGCTCGTCGCTCGACCTCGGCGCCTACGCCAATTCGCGGATCGTCGACCAGCTGCGCCGGGTGCCCGGCGTCGGCAACGTCCAGCTGTTCGGCTCCGACTATGCGATGCGCATCTGGCTCGACCCCGAGCGGCTGGCGAGCTTCAGCATGTCGTCGGCCGAGGCGCTCGCCGCGGTGCGCGAGCAGAACAGCCAGACCACCGGCGGCCAGATCGGCGCGCAGCCGACGACGCCCGACCAGCAGATCAACGCGACCGTCGTCACGCAGAGCCGCTTCACCACGCCCGAGGAGTTCGCGCAGATCATCCTGCGCGCCAATCCCGACGGATCGACCGTCCGCCTCGGCGACGTGGCCCGCGTCGAGCTCGGCGCGGCGAGCTACGAATCGCAGGCGCGGCTCAACGGCAAGCCGATGGCCGGCATGGCGGTCCAGCTCGCCACCGGCGCCAACGCGCTCGCGGCGGGCGAAGGGGTGCGCGAGCGGATGGCCGAGCTGGCGAAGGAGTTTCCCTCCGGCGTCGCCTGGGACGTGCCGTTCGACACCACGCCCTTCGTCAGCATCTCGATCAACGAGGTGATGATCACGCTCGCCGAGGCGATGCTGCTGGTGTTCGCGGTGATGTTCCTGTTTCTGCAGAGCTTCCGCGCGACGATCATCCCGACGATCGTCGTGCCTGTGGCGCTGCTCGGCGCCTGCATGGGGCTGTGGTTGTTCGGATTCTCGATCAACGTGCTGACCTTGTTCGGCATGGTGCTGGCGATCGGCATCCTCGTCGACGATGCCATCGTCGTGATCGAGAATGTCGAGCGGCTGATGACCGAGGAAGGGCTCAGCCCGCGCGACGCCACGCACAAGGCGATGGGGCAGATCGTCGGCGCGATCATCGGCATCACGCTGGTGCTGATCGCGGTGTTCGTGCCGATGGCCTTCTTCCCGGGGTCGACGGGCGGCATCTACCGGCAGTTCTCGGTGACGCTGGCGCTGTCGATCGCCTTTTCGGCGCTGCTGGCGCTGACGCTGACCCCGGCGCTGTGCGCGACGCTGCTCAAGCCCGGCCATGGCCCGGCGCGGCGCGGCCTCCTCGGCCGCTTCAACACCTGGTTCGGCCGGACCACCGACCGCTATTCGGGTCGCGTCACCGGCATGGTGCGGCGCCCCGCGCGCTGGATGGCGATCTACGCGGCGATCGTCGGCGCGGTCATCCTGATGTTCGGCTCGATCCCGACCGCCTTTCTCCCCGACGAGGACCAGGGCTATGCGATCGCGGTCATCCAGGCCCCCGCCGGCGCGACGCAGCAGCGCACGCTGGCGGTGGTCGAGCGCGCCGAGCAATTCTGGCAGCAGCAGCCGCAGGTCGACAAGGTCGTCTCGGTGCTCGGCTTCAGCTTCTTCGGCAGCGGCCAGAATGCGGCGATGATGTTCGTCAACCTGAAGCCATGGGACGAGCGAAAGGGCGTCGAGAACAGCGCCGCCGCGCTCGCCGGCCGCGCGATGGGCGCCTTCATGCAGTTCAAGGACGCGATGGTGTTCGCGCTCAGTCCCCCGTCGATTCCCGAACTCGGCACCGCGAGCGGCTTCGCGCTGCGGCTGCAGGACCGCACCGGCCAGGGCTATCCGGCGCTGCTGCAGGCACGCAACCAGCTGCTCGGCATGGCGGCGCAGGAAAAGGCGCTGGTCGGCGTCCGCCCCGAGGGTCTCGAGGATGCGCCGCAGGTGCGCGTGACCGTCGACCGCATCAAGGCGCGCGCGCTCGGCCTGTCGATCACCGACATCAACAACACGCTGTCGATCGCCTTCGGCTCCGCCTACGCCAACGACTTCAACCGCGAGGGCCGCGTGCTGCGCGTGCTGCTGCAGGCGAGCGCCGAGCATCGGATGACCCCAGAGGACATCCTGCAGCTGCGCGTGCGCAACAGCGACGGGCAGATGGTGCCCTTCGCCACCTTCACCACCGCCGAATGGACCGCGGGGCCGCCGCAGCTGTCGCGCTACAACGGCTATCCGTCGATGAGCCTGTCGGGGTCGGCGGCGCCCGGCTATTCGACCGGCGAGGCGATGGACGCGATGGCGGCGCTCGTCGACCGGCTGCCGCCCGGCTTCGGCTATGAATGGACGGGCATCTCCTACGAGGAGCAGCAGGCCGGCGGGCAGGTGCCGCTGCTGCTGACGCTGTCGCTGGTCATCGTCTTCCTGCTGCTCGCCGCGCTCTACGAGAGCTGGACGATCCCGGTCGCGGTGCTGCTGATCGTGCCGCTGGGCGTGCTCGGCGCGCTCGGTGCGGCGTGGCTGCGCGGCATGCCGAGCGACGTGTTCTTCAACATCGGCATCATCACCATCATCGGCCTGTCGGCGAAGAACGCCATCCTGATCGTCGAATTCGCCACCGAACTCGAGGCGCAGGGCCGCGACGTCTACGAGGCGACGCTCGAGGCCGTCCGGCTGCGCTTCCGGCCGATCGTCATGACCTCGCTCGCCTTCATCCTCGGCGTGCTGCCGCTGGCGATCAGCACCGGCGCCGGCGCTTCGGGGCGCCGCGCGATCGGCACCGGCGTGATGGGCGGCATGATCACCGCGACCGCGATCGGCGTGTTCATGGTGCCGGTGTTCTTCATCGTGGTGCGCAGCTTCATGCTGCGCCGCCAGCAGCGCCGCGCCGCGGCGGCGGAGACCGCGCATGCCTAGTCCGCTTCCCCCCGCCGCCCTGTCGCTGGCGGCGCTGCTGCTGCTCGGCGCCTGCTCGATGGCGCCCGACCACCGCCGCCCCGCGCTGCCGACCGCGCCCGCCTACCCGGCCGAAGGCGCGCCGGCCGCGGCGGGGCCGCGGGCGACCGACATCGCCTGGCAGGGCTTCTTCGCCGACCCGCGGCTCGAGGCGCTGATCGCGCGCGCGCTCGACAACAACCGCGACCTCCGCACCGCGGTGCTGCGCATCGAGGAAGCGCGCGCGCAATATCGCATCACCCGCGCCGACCGGCTGCCGACCGTCGACCTGTCGGGCGGCTATACGCGCACCCGCGTCGGCAGCGGCGGCGTCACCGGCGGCACCCCGACCCCCGGCCCCGGCACGCCGATCGTGACCGCCGGCGCGACCACCGTCGAACGCTACGACGTGACCGCCGGCGTCGCCGCCTTCGAGCTCGACTTCTGGGGCCGCGTGCGCTCGCTGTCGGACGCGGCGCGCGAGACCTTTCTCGCCACCGTCGAGGCGCAGCGCGCCTTCCGCATCGGACTGATCGCCGACGTCGCCGACGCCTATCTGCAGCTGCGCGAGATCGACGAGCGGATCGCGCTGGCCGAGCGGACGGTGACGGCGCGCGAGCTCGGGCTCGAGATCGCCCGCCTTCGGCTCGACGCCGGCGTCACCTCGGCGCTCGACTATCGCCAGACCGAGACGCTGCTGACGCAGGCGCAGACCGAACTGGCGGCGCTTCGCCTCCAGCAGGCGCAGGTCCGCAACGCGCTCGACCTGCTCATCGGCGGACCGGTGCCTGCCGAGCTGCCGCCCGGGCTGGCGCTGACCGACCAGGGCATCACCGAGACGATCGCGCCCGGGCTGCCGTCGGATCTGCTCAACAACCGGCCGGACATCCTGGCGGCCGAGGCGCAGCTGCGCGCCGCCGGCGCCAACATCGGCGCGGCGCGCGCCGCCTTCTTCCCGCGCATCAGCCTGACCGGGCTGCTCGGCTTCGCCAGCACCGCGCTATCGGGGCTGTTCGCCGACGACAGCTTCACCTGGACCGCCGGCGCCAACGCCGCGGTGCCGATCTTCGACTTCGGCCGCAACGCCGGCAATCTCGACCTCGCCAGGGTGCGCAGCGACCTCCAGGTCGCCAATTACGAGCGCACGGTGCAGACCGCCTTCCGCGAGGTCGCCGACGCGCTGGCGGCGCGGCGCTTCCTCGCCGAGCAGCTGGCGGCGCAGCAGCGCGCGCTCGCCGCGCAGCGCGACCGCGCCGAACTGGCGACGCTGCGCTACCGCAACGGCGTCGCCGGCTATATCGAGGTCCTCGACGCCGAGCGCGAGCTGTTCGCCGCCGAGCAGGTGGTGGTGCAGACGCGCCGCCAGCAGCTGTCGAACGCCGTCGCGCTCTACGTCGCGCTCGGCGGCGGGCTGCGCGCGCCCGATTGACCCGCCCCGCGAGCGCGTGCCATCGAAGGCGCCATCGTTCGGGTCAGGGGTCACAGATGAACATCAAGCTTGCGCGCGCCGGTCTTTTCTCGCTCGCCATCGCGCTCGGCGCGACGGCGCAGGCCGCCACGCCCGCGGCGACGACCGCCGCCGCCGATACCGCGGCGCAGGCGATCGAGGCCAAGATGCTGACCTGGCGCCGCGACTTCCACCAGCATCCCGAGCTCGGCAACGCCGAGGTGCGCAGCGCCAAGATCATCGCCGACCATCTGAAGAAGCTCGGCATGAAGGTGCGCACCGGTGTCGCCAAGACCGGCGTCGTCGGCGTGCTCGAGGGCGGCCGCCCCGGCCCGACCGTGGCGCTGCGCGCCGACATGGACGCGCTGCCGGTAAAGGAGAATTTGGGCCTGCCTTTCGAGAGCAAGGCGACAGGGACCTATCGCGGCCAGACGGTGCCGGTGATGCATGCCTGCGGCCACGACACGCACATGGCGATCCTGATGGCGACCGCCGAGATCCTCGCCGGGATGAAGAAGGATCTGCCGGGCAAGGTGGTGTTCCTGTTCCAGCCGGCCGAGGAGGGCCCTTCCGACTTCGAGGCCGGCACCGGCCAGACCTGGGGCGCCAAGGCGATGGTCGAGCAGGGCGCGCTCGCCGATCCCAAGCCCGACGCGATCTTCGGGCTGCACGTGTTCTCAGGGATGGAGACCGGCACGCTGGCCTGGCGCGCGGGACCGCTGATGGCGTCGGCCGACAGCTATTCGGTGACCGTCACCGGCCGCCAGACGCACGGCGCGCTGCCGTGGCGCGGCGTCGACCCGGTCGTCGCCTCGGCGCAGATCATCAACGGGCTGCAGACGATCGTCAGCCGCCAGCTCGACATCTCGAAGGAGCCGGCGATCGTCTCGGTCGGCCAGATCCACGGCGGCGTCCGCTACAACATCATCCCCGACGAGGTGGTGTTCGAGGGCACGCTGCGCGCCTTCGACGAGGGGATGCGCGAGGACATGCACAAGCGCGTCGCGCAGACCTCGGCGTCGATCGCCGAAGCCTCGGGCGCCAAGGCCGAGACCAAGGTCACCAAGATCTACGACGTCACCTCGAACGACCCCGCGCTCACCGCCAAGATGCGCCCGACGCTGGTGCGCGTCGCGGGCGCCAAGCCGTGGACCGACAATGTCCAGAAATCGACCGGCGCCGAGGACTTCTCCGAGCTGAGCCGCGTCGCGCCGTCGCTGTTCCTGTTCCTCGGCATTTCGAAGCCCGGCGAGGAAAAGACCGCCGCCGCCAATCATTCGCCGTTCTTCTACGTCGACGAGGCCGGGCTGATCCAGGGCGTGCGCGCGCTGACGCATCTGACGGTGGACTATCTGCACGGGGTCGACGCGCCGAAGCCGTGATCGACTTTCCTCGTCATCCCCGCGAAAGCGGGGATCCACCAGGCAGCGGTCGAGCTGTTCGAAATGGGTCCCCGCCTTCGCGGGGATGACGATCATGGTTGGATGAGCGGTTTCCCACCGACATAGCTGCGGTCGAGCAACGGCGCGCCCAGCCAGTAGCAGAGCTCCGCCGGGCGCTCGACTTCCCACACGGCGAGGTCGGCACGCTGACCCGCCGCCAGCGTGCCGCGATCGCCAAGTCCCAGCGCCCGCGCCGCGTGGCACGTCGCCCCGGCCAGCGCCTCCTCGGGCGTCAGCCGGAACAGCACGCAGGCGAGGTTGAGCGCCGCGAGCAGCGAGGTGACCGGCGAGGTACCGGGGTTGCAGTCGGTGGCGACCGCCATCGGGATGCCGAGCGCGCGCAGCCGCTCGATCGGCGGCAGCTGCGTTTCGCGCAGCGCCAGAAAGGCGCCGGGGAGCAGGACGGCGACGGTGCCTGCCTCGGCGAGCGCCAAAAGCCCGTCTTCACCGACATATTCGAGGTGGTCGGCCGACAGCGCCCGGTGGCGCGCCGCGAGCCGGGCACCGCCCGAGTCGGAGAATTGCTCGGCGTGAAGCTTGGTCTTGAGACCGAGCGCCCTCGCAGCGGCAAAGAAGCGTTCCGCCTGCGCGACGCTGAAGGCGATCGGCTCGACATAGGCGTCGACCGCGTCGGCGAGCCCCTCGGCGGCGACACGCGGCAGGATGGTGTCGATCACATGGTCGACATAGGCGTCGGCGCGGCCCTTGTACGCCGCAGGCAGCGCGTGGAGGCCGAGATAGGTGGTGACGACGCCCACGCCCTCCGCCGCGCCGGCGCGGCGCGCGGCGCGCAGCATCTTGGTCTCGCTGTCGGCGTCGAGGCCGTAGCCGCTCTTGATCTCGACCGTGGTGACGCCGTCGCGTTTGAGCGCGCGCAACCGCCGTGACGTCGCGGCCACGAGGTCGTCTTCCGATGCGCCGCGGGTCATCGCGACGCTCGACAGGATGCCGCCACCCGCCGCGGCGATCTCCTGATAGGTGGCGCCCTTCAGCCGCATCTCGAACTCGGCCGCGCGGTTGCCGCCGAACACCAGATGCGTGTGACAGTCGATCAGGCCGGGCGTCACCCAGCGGCCGCCGAGCGACTCGGTCGCCGCCGCCCGGTGCGGCGGCAGATCGGCAGCGGCGCCGATCCAGACGATGCGCCCGCCGGCGATGCCGATCGCGGCGGCGGGGATCGCGCCATAGGGCTCGGCGCCCGTCATCGTCGCGGCGTGGCAGTCGATCAGCAGCAGGTCGAAGGTCAGCATCGCGTGCCTTGTCTCCATCGGCGCGGGCGCCTACACAACCTGTATATACAGGGATGCACCGCTTGGCCGCAGACTTCCTCGCACCCGCCGTCCGGACAGCGCAAGGCTGGATCGACGGCGCGTGTCTGCGCATCGAGGGCGGGATGTTCGCGGAGGTCGGCACAGACGGCACCGGCGCGCGCCTGCCCGGCCCCGTCGTCCCGGCGATTCCCAACCTCCACAGCCACGCCTTCCAGCGCGCCATCGCCGGGGCAACCGAAATCCTCAGCCCGAGCGGCGGCGATTTCTGGACGTGGCGGCAGGCGATGTACGGCTCGCTCGGCGTGCTGACGCCCGACGATGTCCGCGCCATCGCCACGCAGCTCTATATCGAGATGGCGAAGGCGGGCTATTCGCGCGTCTGCGAGTTCCACTATCTGCACAACGACGTCGATGGGCGGGCCTTTGCCACGCCGACGGTGATGGCCGACGCGCTGGTCGAAGCGGCGGCGACTGCGGGCATCGGGCTGACGCTGGTGCCGGTGCTCTACACCTCGAGCGGCTTCGGCGGCCGCGCGCCCGAGCCGGCGCAGCGGCGCTTCGTGCAGAGCGTCGACGCCTATGCGGCGCTGATCGAAGGCCTGCGCGGACGTGTCGATCTCGCGATCGGCTTCCACAGCCTGCGCGCGGTGACGCCCGCGCAGATGCGCGCGGTGCTGGCGATCGATGGCACGCTGCCCGTGCACATCCACATCGCCGAGCAGGTGAAGGAGGTCGACGACTGCCTGGCGTGGAGCGGCGCGCGACCGGTCGACTGGCTGGCGCGCGAGGTCGATCTCGATGCGCGTTGGTGCCTCGTGCATGCGACGCACCTGACCGAGGCCGAGGTCCGCACGGTCGCCGCATCAGGCGCGACGGTCGCGATCTGCCCGACCACCGAGGCCAACCTCGGCGACGGTTTCTTCGACTCCGAGGGCTATTTCGCGGCGCGTGGTACCTGGGGCATCGGCTCCGACAGCCATGTCAGCGTCGATGCGCGCGAGGAGCTGCGGTGGCTCGAATATGGCCGCCGGCTGCGCCTGCGCCGCCGCGCGCTGAGCGGGACCCCAGCCCAGCCGCATGTCGGTGCGTGGCTGTGGCTGCAGGCGGCCAGCGCCGTCGCGCCGACCGGCGTCGCGACGGGCCGGATCGCGGCGGGGCAGCGCGCCGACTTCGTCGTGCTCGACACCGACAACCCGCAGCTCGCCGGCCGCCGCGGCGACGCGCTGCTCGACAGCCTGGTGTTCGTCAACGCCGGCGCCGCGCCGATCCGCGAGGTCTGGGCCGGCGGCCGGCGCATCGTCGCCGACGGCCACCACGCCCATGAAGAACAGTCCGCCCGCGCCTATTCCGACACGCTCGCGCGGATGCGCGACGCCATCTGATCCGGAGAACCGCATGACCAGCAACAGCCGCATCGTCCGCGCCCCCCGCGGCACCGAGATCAGCGCCAGGTCGTGGCTGACCGAGGCGCCGCTGCGCATGCTGATGAACAATCTCGACCCCGAGGTGGCCGAGCGTCCCGAAGACCTCGTCGTCTACGGCGGCATCGGCAAGGCGGCGCGCAACTGGGAGGCGTTCGACCGCATCGTCGCGGCGCTCCGCACGCTCGAGGACGACCAGACCTTGCTCGTCCAGTCGGGCAAGCCGGTCGGCGTGTTCCGCACGCATCCCGACGCGCCGCGCGTGCTGCTCGCCAACTCCAACTTCGTGCCGCGCTGGGCGACGTGGGAGCATTTCAACGCGCTCGATCGCGCCGGCCTCATGATGTACGGCCAGATGACCGCGGGCTCGTGGATCTACATCGGCACGCAGGGCATCGTCCAAGGCACCTACGAGACCTTCGTCGAGGTCGGCCGCCAACATTTCGGCGGCGACCTTTCGGGCCGCTGGATGCTGACGTCGGGCCTCGGCGGTATGGGCGGCGCGCAGCCGCTCGCGGCAAGCCTCGCGGGCGCCGCCTCGCTCACCATCGAATGCCAGCGCTCGCGCATCGAGAAGCGGCTGCAGACGCGCTACCTCGATGTCGCGGTTGAGGACCTCGACGAAGCGCTGAAGCTGATCGACGAGGCGGTCGCTGAAAAGCGCGCCACCTCGATCGGCCTGCTCGGCAACGCCGCCGAGATCCTGCCCGAGCTGGTGCGGCGCGGCGTCCGCCCCGATTTCGTCACCGACCAGACCTCGGCGCACGACGTGTTCAACGGCTATCTGCCTGCCGGCTGGAGCGTCGCCGAATGGGAGGACAAGCGCGTTTCCGATCCCAAGGCGGTCGAGACGGCGGCGCGCGCCTCGATCGTCGGCCATGTCCAGGCGATGCTCGACTTCTGGAAGGCGGGCGTGCCGGTGCTCGACTATGGCAACAACATCCGCCAGGTCGCCAAGGAAGAGGGACTGGCCGACGCCTTCGCCTTTCCCGGCTTCGTCCCCGCCTATATCCGCCCGCTGTTCTGCCGCGGCGTCGGCCCGTTTCGCTGGGTGGCGCTGTCGGGCGACCCCGAGGATATCTACAAGACCGACCAGGCGGTGAAGCAGCTGCTGCCCGACGATACGCATCTCCACCGCTGGCTCGACAGCGCGCGCGAGCGCATCGCCTTCCAGGGGCTGCCGGCGCGCATCTGCTGGGTGGGCCTTGGCGACCGCCACCGTATCGGGCTGAAGTTCAACGAGATGGTCGCGTCAGGCGAGCTCAAGGCGCCGATCGTCATCGGCCGCGACCATCTCGATTCGGGCTCGGTCGCCTCGCCCAACCGCGAGACCGAGGCGATGAAGGACGGCAGCGACGCGGTCTCCGACTGGCCGCTCTTGAACGCACTGCTCAACACCGCAAGCGGCGCGACCTGGGTGTCGCTGCACCATGGCGGCGGCGTCGGCATGGGCTTTTCGCAGCATGCCGGCATGGTGATCGTCGCCGACGGCACGCCCGAGGCGGCGCGGCGGCTCGAGCGGGTGCTGTGGAACGATCCCGGCACCGGCGTGATGCGCCACGCCGATGCCGGCTACGACATCGCCATCGACTGCGCGCGCGACAAGGGCCTCGACCTGCCCTCGCTGGAGGGAAAATGAGCTTCGACCTCGCCATCGGCACCGCGCCGGTCACGCTTTCGGCGCTGCGCCGCATCCTGCGCGAGCCGGTGCGGCTGACGCGCGACGCCGACCGCCTCGCCGAGCTCGACCGCGGCGCGGCGGTCGTCCAGCAGGTGCTCGACAGCGGTGCCACCGCCTATGGCATCAACACCGGCTTCGGCCTGCTCGCCAACACGCGCATCGCGCCCGATCAGCTGGCACAGCTGCAGGAAAATCTGGTGCTGAGCCATGCCGCCGGCGTCGGCACGCTGATGGCGGACGAGGTGGTCCGGCTGATCGTCGCGCTCAAGATCGTCAGCCTGTCGCGCGGCGCCTCGGGGGTGCGGCGGCAGGTGGTCGAGGCGCTGCAGGCGCTGCTCGTCCACGAGATCTATCCCTGCATTCCGGCGAAGGGCTCGGTCGGCGCGTCCGGCGACCTCGCGCCGCTCGCCCACCTCAGCGCGGCGCTGATCGGCGTCGGCGAGGTGCGCGTCGGCGGCGCGACGCGTACCGCGGCGGACGCGCTTCGAAACGCGGGCCTGGCGCCGCTGGTGCTCGGCCCCAAGGAAGGGCTGGCGCTGCTCAACGGCACGCAGGCCTCGACGGCGCTCGCGCTCGCCGGCCTGTTCGCCGCCGAGGAGGCGTTCGCCGCCGGGCTGGTGGCCGGCGCCATGTCGGTCGACGCGATGAAGGGCTCGGACGCGCCGTTCGATGCGCGCATCCACGCGCTGCGCGGCCAGCCGGGGCAGATCGCCACCGCCGCGATCCTGCGCGACCTGCTCGCCGGCAGCGCGATCCGCGCCTCGCATGTCGAGGGCGACCCCAAGGTGCAGGATCCCTATTCGCTGCGCTGCCAGCCGCAGGTGATGGGCGCCTGCCTCGACGTGCTTCGCGCCGCGGCGCGAACGCTCGAGATCGAGGCCAATGCCGTCACCGACAATCCGCTGGTGTTCGTCGAGACCGGCGAGATTTTGTCGGGCGGCAATTTCCACGCCGAGCCCGTCGCCTTCGCCGCCGACCAGATCGCGCTGGCGCTCGCCGAGATCGGCTCGATTTCCGAGCGGCGCACCGCGCTGCTCGTCGATCCCAAGATGAGCGGGCTTCCGGCCTTCCTCGTCAAGGACAGCGGGCTCAATTCGGGCTTCATGATCGCGCAGGTGTCGGCGGCGGCGCTGGTCTCGGAGAACAAGCAGCTGGCGCATCCGGCGAGCGTCGATTCGATCCCGACCTCGGCGAACCAGGAGGATCATGTGTCGATGGCGACGCATGGCGCGCGGCGGCTCGGCGACATGGCCGAGAACACGATCAACACCGTCGCGATCGAACTGCTCGCCGCGGCGCAGGGCATCGAGTTCCACCGACCGCTGACCACGTCACCGGTGCTCGAAGGCGCGGTGGCGGGGTTGCGCGAGCATGTGGCCGGCTACGACCGCGACCGCTTCTTCGCGCCCGATATCGCCGCCGCTGCCGGCTGGCTGGAAAACGGGCCGTTCCGCTCGCTGCTCGGCGGTGTGCTGCCGTCGGACGCGGCATGAGCGTCTTCGACTATCGCGAGGGCGCCGGCCCGCTCGTCGTCAGCATGCCGCACACCGGCGTGCGGCTCCCCGACGATCTTGCCGGCCGCTACAACGATGTCGGGCGCAGCGTCTGCGATACCGACTGGCATATCGACAAGCTCTACGACTTCGTCGGCGAACTTGGGGCGACCGTGATCGCGGCGCGCTGGTCGCGCTGGGTGATCGACCTCAACCGCGACCCGGAGGGCGCGGCGCTCTATCCGGGCTCGTTCGAGACCGGCCTGTGTCCGACACAGACCTTCGCGAAGGAGCCGATCTATGCCGACGGCCAGGCACCCGACGAGGCCGAGATCGCGCGCCGGCTCGACGCCTATTGGCGGCCCTACCATCGCCAGCTGCGCGCCGCGCTCGACGCGGCGAAGGCGCGGCACGGCTATGCGCTGCTGCTCGACGCGCATTCGATCGTCAGTCACTGCCCGCTGCTGTTCGACGGACGGCTGCCCGACATCAATTTCGGGACGAACGGCGGTCGTTCGTGCCCCCCGGCGGTCGTCGCCGCCGCCACCGAGGCGCTCGACGGGCATGGCTTCACCCATGTCGTCGACGGCCGCTTCAAGGGCGGCTGGATCACGCGCCACTACGGCCGGCCCGACGAGGGCATCCACGCGCTGCAGATCGAGCTGGCGCAGGCGGCCTATATGAACGAGGCGGCGCCGCGCGATTTCGATGCTGTCTTCGCGCAGCCGCTGCGCAACGCGCTCGCCGACGTGCTCACCGCGGCGGTGAAGGCCGCGGCGCCACGCTGATGCTCGTCGAGCCGCGCTACGCCGCGATCAAGACCTATATCCTCGACGGAATCGCCGCCGGCCGGCTTAAGCCCGGCGACCGCGTGTCGTCGGAGCATGAATTCGGCGCGCTGTTCGGCGTGTCGCGGATGACCGTCAACCGCGCGCTGCGCGAACTGAAGCGCGACGGCGTGCTGGTCGGCGTCGCCGGCGTCGGCTCGTTCGTCGCCGAGCCGCGGCCGCAGGGCCATCTCATCGAGCTGCGCAACATCGCCGAGGAGGTTCGCGCGCGCGGCCACGCCTATGCCGCGACCGTTGTCGACAACCGCCGGTTGAAGGCCACGCGCGAAGCGGCCGCCTGCCTCGACGTCGCCGTCGGCACGCCGGTCTTCCACTCGCTGATCGTCCACCGCGAAAATGGCGTGGCGATCCAGCTCGAGGATCGGCTGGTGCTGGCCGCGGCGGCGCCCGACTATGGCACCATCGACTTCACCGCGACGACGCCCAACGAAGTCCTGATGCGCGTCGCGCCGCTCGAGCGCGTCGAGCACAAGGTCCGCGCGGTGATCCCCGACGACCGGACGCGCGCGCTGCTCGCCATGGCGCCGGGCGCGCCCGGGCTGCTGCTGATCCGCCGGACCTGGAGCGGCGGGCGGGTCGTCTCGCACGCCGAGCTCTTCCACCCTGGAGACCGCTTCGAATTCTCCGACAGCTTCGAACCCTGATCGGCCGCTGAACATCGGGCTCAGGCGGCGTTCAGTGCGAGCCCCTGAGAATGGACGTCCTTGGAGATGGGGAGGTTCATATGTCCGAACAGGCACGCACCGCGGTGATCAACGCCATCCGCCTGCACGAGGCGCTGGCGCAGGCCAGCGACGGCTCGCCGGCGGCGCACGGCCGCTGCGCCCTGCACGCGGCCATTGCCCGCACGATGCGGGCGCACGTCGGGCTGCTCAGCTAAGGTTAAGCTTGCGACGGCTATCCTCGGTGCGAGGAGATCGCCGATGCAGCGTCGAACCGCCGTCCTGACCCACCGCTTGCTGGTGACGGTCGCGGCCGGGCTGCTGACCGGCGTCGTCGTCGATGCCGGCGAGCGGGCGGTCGCCCCGCGCCAGCCGGTCGCGCCGACGCCCGCTACGCCACCGGTGACCAGGCCGGCGCCGCCGCCCGCGCCCGTCATCGCCGTCGCCACCAAACCCGCCTTCGACGAAAGCAGCTTCGACGGCTGGCTGCAGAGCCTGCGCTACGATGCGCGTGCCGCGGGCGTCAGCGAGGCGACGCTCGACCGCGAGCTCGAGGGTCTCACCGAGGATCCGACCGCGATCGCGCTCGACCGCGCGCAGCCCGACCGCACTGCCGTCTCGCCTTTGCTGTTCGCCGACTATCGCGCCAAGCAGCTGGCGCCGTCGCGAATCAAGGCCGGCCGCCGCCTCGCCTCCGACCTGTCGGCGACGCTGTCGAGCCTCGAGCTGCAATATGGCGTGCCGCGCGAAATGCTGCTGGCGATCTGGGGCATCGAGACCTCCTATGGGGCGGTTCCCGGTGGCTCGGACGTCGTCCGCTCGCTGGCGACGCTCGCCTATGAAGGCCGCCGCCGAGACTTCTTCACCGCCGAGCTGATCGCCGCGCTGAAGATGATCGATGCCGGCATGACCGACCGCGCCACGCTGGTCGGCTCGTGGGCCGGCGCCACCGGCCAGTCGCAGTTCATGCCGACCTCCTATTTCGCGCATGCCGCCGACGGCGACGGCGACGGCCGCGCCGACATCTGGGGCAGCCGCGCCGACACGCTGGCGTCGATCGCCAGCTATTTCGTCGGCAAGGGCTGGCAGACGGGCGAGCCCTGGGCGGTCGCAGCGAGCGTACCCGCCGACCTCGACCGCGAGCGGGTGCGCGAGCTTACCCCGGTAACCGAATGCGCCGGGCTCGGCTGGCGGCACAGCCGCTGGCTGACGATGCGCGAATGGCGCGCGCTCGGCGTCGAGACGACCGGCGCGGCGCTGCTGCCCGACGACAAGCTCGCGACCTTGATCGAGCCCGACGGCCCCGAAGGTGCCGCCTTCCTGACCTTCGCCAACTACCGGCCGATCATGCGGTATAATTGCAGCAACTATTATGCACTGACGGTCGGGCAGCTCGCCGATGCGATCGCCGTCGAACGGCTGCCCAAGACGCGGCTGGCGGCGCGGTAGGTCGCCGCGGCAAACCAAATTCGTCATCCCCGCGCAGGCGGGGACCCACTTTCGACCAAGCCCGACCCTTTGCGCTCACCCTGAGCTTGTCGAAGGGCGAGCTTGCCCCGATGGCGCAGCGCGCCAACCCTGCTTCGACAAGCTCAGCATGAGCGCTTGGGGTGTTCGGGAGTGGGTCCCCGCCTGCGCGGGGATGACGACAAGGGCGTGTGCGGAAAAATCCGCCCCTACGCCTTCCAGCTCCCATCGAGCAGCTTGATGATCCCCGAGAAATCCTTCCCCGCCCCACCCAGGTTGGCGAAGGCCTGGTAGAGGCTCTCGGCCGCCGCGCCCATCGGCACGCTCGCATCGACGCCGCTCGCTGCCTCCATCGCCAGCTTCAGATCCTTGAGCATCAACGCCGACGCGAAGCCGCCGTCATAGTCGCGGTTCGACGGCGCGGTCGGCACCGGGCCGGGGACCGGGCAATAGCTGGTCATCGACCAGCTCTGGCCGCTCGCCTTCGACGAGATGTCGAAGAAGGTCTGCGGGTCGAGGCCGAGCTTGCCCGCCATCACGAACGCCTCGCAGGTCGCGACCATCGTCGCGCCGAGCAGCATGTTGTTGCAGATCTTCGCCGCCTGCCCCGCGCCCGCGTCGCCGGCGTGGATCACCGCCTTGCCCATGTGCTTGAGGATCGCCTCGGCGCGCGCGAAGGCGTCCGCCGGGCCGCCGACCATGAAGGTCAGCGTGCCGCCGCTCGCCGCCGCGACGCCGCCCGAGACCGGCGCGTCGACCATCGAAAGGCCGCGCTCGGCGGCTTGCG
>JASBUR010000041.1 GCA_030147805.1 Sphingomonadaceae bacterium | reverse complement strand
TAGGCGGTGATCTGGTCGTCGGTGAACACGCCGCCCTTGGTGAAGACCGCGCGCGACTTGTCGAGGCTCTGCAGCGCCTCGCGCAGCGACGCGCAGACCGTCGGGACCTTCTTCAGCTCCTTGGGCGGCAGGTCGTAGAGGTTCTTGTCCATCGCCGCGCCCGGATGGATGCGGTTCTCGATGCCGTCGAGGCCGGCCATCAGCAGCGCCGAATAGGCGAGGTAGGGGTTGGCGGTGGCGTCGGGGAAGCGCACCTCGACGCGCTTCGCCTTGGGCGAGCCGCCGTAGGGGATGCGGCACGAGGCCGAGCGGTTGCGGCTCGAATAGGCGAGCAGCACCGGCGCCTCGAAGCCCGGGACCAGCCGCTTGTAGCTGTTGGTGCTCGGGTTGGTGAAGGCGTTGCAGGCCTTGGCGTGCTTGATGATGCCGCCGATGAAGAACAGCGCCATCTCCGACAGGCCGGCATAGCCGTTGCCGGCGAACAGCGGGCTGCCCTTCTTCCAGATCGACAGGTGGGTGTGCATGCCCGAGCCGTTGTCGTCCTTGATCGGCTTGGGCATGAAGGTCGCGGTCTTGCCATAGGCGTGCGCCACCTGGTGCACGACATATTTGTAGACCTGCATGCGGTCGGCGGTCTGGACGAGCGTGCCGAAGGTCAGGCCGAGCTCATGCTGCGCCGCCGCCACCTCATGGTGGTGCTTGTCGCAGGGCAGGCCCATCTCGATCATCGTCGAGACCATCTCGCCGCGCAGGTCGACGGCGGAGTCGACCGGCGCCACCGGGAAATAGCCGCCCTTGGCGCGCGGACGGTGCGCCATGTTGCCTTCCTCGTACGACCGGCCCGAGTTGCCGGGCAGCTCGATGTCGTCGAGGTGGTAATAGCCGGCGCCATATTCGAGGCCGAAGCGGACGTCGTCGAACACGAAGAACTCGGCTTCCGGGCCGATATAGGCGGTGTCGCCGATGCCGCTGTTCTGCAGATAGGCCTCGGCGCGCTTCGCGGTCGACCGCGGGTCGCGGCCGTAGAGCTCGCCGCTCGACGGCTCGACGATGTCGCAGACCAGGATCATCATCGGCGTCGCCGAGAAGGGATCGATGTAGACCGCGTCGAGATCCGCCTTGAGGATCATGTCCGACTCGTTGATCGCCTTCCACCCCTCGATCGACGATCCGTCGAACATGAAGCCGTCATCGAGCATGTCCTCGTCGACGACGCTCGCGACCATCGTCAGATGCTGCCACTTGCCCTTGGGGTCGGTGAAACGGAGGTCGATCCACTCGATCTCCTTTTCCTTGACCATCTTGAGGATGTCGCTCGCCTTGTTCGCCATGTTTAACTGTCCCCTGGCTCTGTTGAATGCGGAATTGAACTAGATCGCGTCGCTGTCGCGCTCGCCGGTACGGATGCGCACCGCCATCTCGACGGGCGTCACGAAGATCTTGCCGTCTCCGATGCGACCGGTGCGCGCCGCGCCGGCGATGGCCTCGACGGTACGCTCGACGAGATTGTCCTCGACCACCACCTCGAGCTTCACCTTCGGCAGGAAGTCGACGACATATTCGGCGCCGCGATACAGCTCGGTATGGCCCTTCTGGCGCCCGAAGCCCTTCGCCTCGACCACGGTGATCCCCGATACCCCCACTTCGTGGAGTGCTTCCTTCACCTCATCGAGCTTGAACGGCTTGATGATCGCTTCGATCTTTTTCACGTAAACCCCCGTGATGTCCTAAGCGCGCGTTCTGCACGAGCCGTGCCAGCTGCCCCGCGCCAGCGGCGAAGCCGGCCCGCAGCCACGCGATGCCCAAGGCTGGGGCAGCCTTGCCCGATTTTTGGGCAGTGGCCCGGCGCCGGAGGTGGCGAGGCCTGTCACATCGCCGCCCTTGATCCGCCACAAACGGGCACGAAATGCCATCGATCGGCGTTGTGCCGTTCGCGATTCCGTACGGAGACCGAAATGAAGGCGATCATTCTCAGTGCAGGTCAGGGCTCGCGGCTGCTGCCGCTGACGGCCGACCGGCCGAAGTGCCTGATCGACTTCAACGGCAAGACGCTGCTCGACTGGCAGCTCGACGCGCTGATCGCCAACGGCATCCGCGATATCGTCATCGTCGTCGGCTTCAAGTCGGATGCCGTCGAGGCGCATCTGGCCGCGCGCGGCGAGCGCCGCGCCGCGATCCGCACGCTGTTCAATCCGTTCTTCCAGGTCGCCGACAACCTCGGCTCGGTGTGGCTCGCCCGTCCGGAGATGACCGACGACTTCCTGATCCTCAACGGCGACACCCTGGTTTCGCCGGCGCTCGTGGCGAAGGTGCTGCGCGACGCGCGCGCGCCGATCACCGTCACCGTCGACCAGAAGGCCGGTTACGACAGCGACGACATGAAGGTGCGCCGCGAAGGGCCGCGGCTCGTCGCGATCGGCAAGACGCTGCCGCTCGACGAGGTCAATGCCGAGTCGATCGGCATGCTGGTGTTCCGCAACGAGGGGGCGGCGATCTTTTCCGAGACCGTCGATGCCGTGATGCACACGCCCGAGGGCACCAAGAGCTGGTACCTGAAGGTGATCAACCGCATCGCGCAGGAAAGCTACGTCGGCACCGTGTCGATCAAGGGCCACGCGTGGGGCGAGGTCGATTTCCCCGCCGACGTCGTCAGCGCCCGCGCGCTGACCGCGAGCTGGGCCAACCCGGGCTATGAATTCGACGAGCGCCGCACCGCCTAGCGAGTCGCGGTCGGGTCGGGCCACAAGCCCTTCAGCCAGGTGGCGAGCGCGTCGATCTCGGCGGGGGTGAGCGCGACCGCGTCGCCGAGCGCCGGCGCCTTGGGCCAGCCCTTGTCTGGCACCACGAGACCGGCCTCGCTGCGGCTGCCGTCGTACCGCGGCAGCACGTGGAAATGCACATGCGGGTCGACCATCATCAGCATCAGATAGTTGATCCGCGCATAGCCGACGGCGCGCTCGAGCGCCGATTCGATGTGCCAGCTCACCGTCGCGAGTTCGGCGAAGGCGGCGGGCTCGAGGGCCGAGAAGGCGGTCGCGTCGGATTTCGCGGCGAGCACCAGACTTCCGAGCGTCGGCTGTTCGGGGCGCAGCAGCACCACCCAATGCGCATATTCGGCGATCAGCGTGGCCGGGTGTCCGAACCGGCGGATGGTGTCATTCATGTGCCTGCTCCTTGACGCTGGGGGGCGTGCGCCGTATCTGCCCGGTTCTCGATGCGCAGGCCAATGCTGCGTGTCCTGTGGCGACCTTAGCTCAATTGGTTAGAGCGCCGGTTTGTGGTACCGGAGGTTGCGGGTTCAATCCCCGTAGGTCGCCCCATTCCTCTTCAGGGCTGATTCCCCGCGCCCCGCGTCAGGCCTTCCGCCATTCGCCCGGCTCGATCCCGTCGACCGTCCAGTCGCCGATGCGCCAGCGCACCAGCCGCAGCGTCGGGTGGCCGACGGCGGCGGTCATGCGCCGCACCTGGCGGTTGCGGCCTTCGCGGATCGTCAAGCTGAGCCAGCTGTCGGGCACGCTCTTGCGGAAGCGGATCGGCGGATCGCGCGGCCAGAGCCCGGGGTCGTCGATGCGATCGACCTCGGCAGGCCGGGTAAGGCCGTCCTTGAGGATGACGCCGCCGCGGAGCGACGCGAGAGCCGCCTCGCTGATGTCGCCCTCGACCTGTGCGAGATAGGTTTTCGGCGTCTTGAACCTGGGATCGGCGATGCGCGCCTGCAGGCGGCCATCGTCGGTGAGCAGGAGAAGCCCCTCGCTGTCGAGATCGAGCCGCCCGGCCGGATAGACGCCGGGCAGGTCGATGAAAGCCGCCAGCGTCGGCCGCCCTCCATCTGCACTTTCGTCGCTGAACTGGCAGAGCACGCCATAGGGCTTGTTGAACAGGATCAGCGTCATCGGCCGTGCGTTTGCGCGAGCGCGATGCCGGCGAGGTTCTGGAAGCGCTTGATGTAGCGAACGCGCGGGGCGCTGCCGCCGGCCAGCGTCAGGAACCGCCCCAGATAGGGCAGGTCGGCGTCGCGGCATTTCATCTTGCCGTTGGCCTTGGCGATGACGTTCGATGCGTCGCCGAGCAGCACGAAGTCGGCGAGCCCAAGCGACTGCGCCACCGACAATCCCTCGATGAGCGCCAGCCACTCGGCATCGCCGTTGCCGCCGTGGCCGAGGTCGCGACGGATCGTTGCTTGCCCCTTGGCCACCACCGCGACCTCGATCGCGCCGGGGTTGGGGCGGCAGCCGCCGTCGAAATAGACCTTGGTGCGATCCGTCATCGTCTAGTGCCCCATGCTTTGCGCGACCGCTTCGGCGACCTTGATGCCGTCGACCGCGGCCGAGAGGATACCGCCGGCATAGCCGGCGCCTTCGCCCGCCGGGAACAGGCCGGCGGTGTTGAGGCTTTGGAAATTGGCGCCGCGCGTGAAGCGCACCGGCGATGAGGTGCGCGTCTCGACGCCCGTCATCACCACGTCGGGATCGTCATAGCCGGGAATCTGGCGGCCGAACACCGGCAGCGCCTCGCGAAACGCCGCGACGACGAAGTCGGGCAGGCATTGCGCGAGGTCGGTCGGGTTGACACCGGGGCGGTAGGAGGGGACCACGGTGCCGAGCGACGTCGAGGGCCGGCCGGCGAGGAAATCGCCGAGCCGCTGCGCCGGCGCCTTGTAGTCCGAGCCGCCGGCGACGAAGGCGAGCGATTCCCAGTGCCGCTGCAGCGCGATGCCGGCGAGCGGGTCGCCGGGATAGTCGCGCGCCGGATCGATGGCGACGACGAGGCCCGAATTGGCGTTGCGCTCGTTGCGCGAATATTGGCTCATCCCGTTGGTGGCGACGCGGCCCACCTCCGAGGTGGCGGCGACGACCGTGCCGCCGGGGCACATGCAGAAGCTGTAGACCGCGCGGCCGTTCGAGGCCTGGTGCGAGATATGATATTCGGCGGCACCGAGGATCGGATTGCCGGCGTCGGCGCCGAAGCGCGCCCGGTCGATCCACGATTGCGGATGCTCGATGCGCACGCCGATCGCGAACGGCTTGGCCTCGACGTACACCCCCGCCGCCTGAAGCATCGCGAAGGTATCGCGCGCGCTGTGGCCGATCGCCATGACGACGTGGTCGGCCTCGAGATGGCTCCCGTCGTGCAGGTGCAGCCCGCGCATGCGCCGGTTGCCCTGCGCGTCGACGGCGACGTCGAGCCCGTCGACTCGCGTCGAGAAGCGATATTCGCCGCCCAGTCCCTCGATCGTCGCACGCAGGCTCTCGACCATCGTCACCAGCCGGAAGGTGCCGATGTGCGGGTGCGCCTCGGTCATGATCTCGGGCGGGGCGCCGGCCTTGACGAACTCGGTCAGCACCTTGCGGTCGAGGTGGCGCGTGTCCTTGATGCGGCTGTAGAGTTTGCCGTCGGAGAAGGTGCCCGCGCCGCCCTCGCCGAACTGGACGTTCGATTCGGGGTTGAGCACGCTCTTGCGCCACAGGCCCCAGGTGTCCTTCGTCCGCTCGCGCACCACCTTGCCGCGGTCGAGGATGATCGGGCGGTAGCCCATCTGCGCGAGGATCAGCCCGGCGAACAGGCCGCAGGGACCGGCGCCGATGACCACGGGGCGCTTGAAGCCGCCGGCTTCGGGCGCCTGCGCGACGAAACGGTAGCGGGTGTCGGGCGTCGGCTGCACGTTGCGGTCCTTTTTGAACCGCGCGAGCACCGCGCCCTCGTTCTTCACATTCACGTCGACCGTATAGACCAGCTTGATGTTGGCCTTGTCGCGGGCGTCGCTCGCCCGGCGCGCCACGACATGGCGGACCAGCTCGCGCGGGGTGATGCGCAGCCGCTTGCAGATCGCGGCGGGCAGCGCCTCGTCGGCATGGTGGAGCGGCAGGGCAAGTTCGGTAACGCGCAACATGCGCGCCGCTGTAGCGCGCGGTGGCCGGGTGCGCCAAGTGGCGCAGGCCGGCGCTGCGAGGTTGCAAAAGCGCCCGCTTCGTTTATTGCGCGCGCCAGCAATTTTATTACCCAAGGAGTCGCGGCATGGCGGTGTTCGACGCGGTCGATTTCGATGCTCACGAAGGCGTGCATTTCTTCGACGATCCGAAGACCGGCCTTCGCGCGATCATCGCGATCCATTCGACGCACCTCGGGCCGGCCGCCGGTGGCTGCCGCTACTGGACCTATGCCAGCGACGACGCGGCGGTGACCGACGCGCTGCGGCTGTCGCGCGGCATGAGCTACAAGAACGCCATGGCCGAATTGCCGATGGGCGGCGGCAAGGGCGTGATCCTCAAGACCGCCGCGCCCAAGAGCGAGGCCTATCTCGAAAGCTTCGGCCGCGCGGTCGACTCGCTCGGCGGCCGCTACGTCACCGCCGAGGACGTCGGCATTTCCGACGCCGACATGGTGATCATCTCGCGCCGGACGCGGCACGTGTCGGGCCTGCCGGTGGCAGGCGGCGCGGCGGGCGGCAACCCCGGGCCGTCGACCGCCGAGGGCGTGTTCCGCGGCATGCGCGCGGCCGTGAAGCACAAGCTCGGCAAGGACGGCTTCGCTGGCGTCCATGTCGCGATCCAGGGGCTCGGCTCAGTCGGCCATGCGCTGGCCGGCAAGCTCGCCGCCGACGGTGCGAAGCTGACGATGGCCGACATCGACGAGGCGCGCGCCGCGCGCGCCGCCGACGCGTTCGGCGGCCGCCACGTGCATGTCGACGAGATCATGGCGGTCGAGGCCGACGTGCTGGCGCCCTGCGCGCTCGGGGCGACGCTCAACGCGACCTCGATCCCGGCGCTCAACGTCGCAATCGTCGCCGGCGCCGCCAACAATCAGCTGGCAACTCCCGCCGACGGCGCGCGCATCCATGCGCGCGGCATCCTCTACGCGCCCGACTATGTCATCAACGCCGGCGGCATCATCAACGTCTCGGCCGAGTATCTCGGCAGCGGCGATGCCGAGGCGGTGCTGGGGCGGATCGCCAAGATCGAGGGCCGGCTCGCCGACATCTTCATCGAGAGCGACCGGACCGCGACGCCGACCGACGTCGTTGCCGACCGCATGGCGCAAAAGCTGATCGGCCGCTGAGCGCCATCGGGCCGTCGGCTCAATAATCCTTCGACCAGCGCAGGTTGACGCTGGTACCGCCCTGCGTCGCGACCTGGCTGAGGATCGACAGGCTGCGCGTCAGCTCGACCTCGATCTGCGTCGCGGTATAGCCCTGCGCGTCGGTCGCGACCTCGACATAGACGCGGTCGCCGAGATATTCGCCCGCCGCCACCGAGGCACCGCGCCCGGTCGTCGTGTTGCCGGGCAGGATGCGCAGCCGGTCGACGCCGATACCCTTCCGGAGTACATTGAACACGTCGAGGCTGGCGCCGGTGCCGCCGCGCAGCGAGGCGATCGCCCCGGCGAGCTGCAGCGCCTCGGGCGCCGACAGATCGGTGATCGACGAGCCGAACAGCACGCGCGACAGCACTTCGTCCTCGGGGAGCGCCGGCACCGATCCGAAGGCGATCTCGGGCTGTTGCGCCGTGCCGGTGATCCGCAGCGTCGCGGTCAGTCCTTCGACGCGCGCCTCGGCGGCGATGTCGACGATCGGGTCGGGCGGATAGCCGCTGCCGGTGAAACGGATGAGGCCGCGCGTCAGCTCGAAGCGCCGGCCGGCGAACTCGTAGGATCCGCGGATCAGCTCGGCGCGGCCGCCGATCGTCGGTGTGTCGGCGCGTCCGGTCAGCTTGAGCTTCGCCTGCCACTCCGACTCGAGTCCCATGCCATCGACATCGATCTTGTTGCGGGCGTCGGCGTCGATGTTGAGGCGCCAGACCGTCGGGCGAACCGGCGCGGCGGCCTCGCGACGGACCAGCGCTGAGTTGCGCTCGGTGACGGCCAGTTCCGGGACTTCCTCGACGGCGGTCCGGCCGATGCGGAAGCGCGCGCGGTCGACGCGCAGCTGGCCCTCGATCAGGCCGCCGTCAGGGCCGCTGGTGATGCGCAGCGGACCGGTGGCCGTCGCGGTGAGGTCATCGCGCCGCAGCAGCTGCGCATTGTCGGCGCGCAGGCGGATGTCCATCGGGAAGCCGCGGACGATCGACAGGTCGATGAAGCCGTTGCCTGCGATGCTGCCGTTGTTGCCGGCGGTGCCTTCGAAACTGACGAACTCGAGCCGCGAGCCGGCGAAGCGGCTGTCGAGCTTGATGTTCTCGACAACCGTGCCGAGCAGCGTGCTTTCGAGACGAAGGTCCTGGCTGCGCATGACGCCGCGCACCGTCGGCTCGCCGAGCTTGCCGCCGAGATCGGCGGAGATGGCGAGCGGACCGCGCACGTCGAAGGCCTCGATCCCGGTCAGCGGCCAGAGCGCACCGGCAGGCCCGTTGAAGCGCAGCTGCGCGGTGAGCGGCGCGGCGAGCAGGCGGTCCACCCAGGGGTCGGCGGCCTCGCCCGGGATCGGGCGAAGCTGCGCCTGCAGGCGCCCGATGACCCGGTCGCGCCGCTGGAACACCGCGACCAGCGCCGCCGAACTGCCCTCGATCGCGGCGGATAGCCCGACGTTGACCGGCAAGGAGACGGTGGCGAGCCCGCTGCGCGTCAGCCGTGCGATCTGCAGCTTGGCGCGGCCGCGCGGCAGCGCGCCGCTGGCGGGAACCACAAGATTGACGGTGCCGGTGGCGCGCCCGTCGAGCTCGAGCGGCGAGACGATATTGAGCAAGGCGAGGCTGAGGCCGTTCAGCCGCGCGTTGATCGCCCAGTCGGCGGCGAAGGTTCCCGACAGCTCGGCCGATCCCTGGGCGAACTGCAGCGTCGTCGGCAGCAACCGCCAGCCGCCCGAGACCGGCTCGAATACTGCCGGGCCGGCGAGCTTGACGGCTTCGCGCTCGACGGTTCCGCCGCCGGCCACGGTGATCCGGTCGGGCGCGAACCCGACCTGCCCGTCGAAGGTGAAGGGTGCGCCCTGTTCGCCGCGCGCCGCGATCACTGCGCTGCCGCGTCCCGATCGATATTCGATGTTGGCGGTTCCCGCCTCGATCTCGAGACGGCCGCGCTGGACCCCCGCCAGCGTGGTGCGGGCGGTAATCGCCGGGCCGGCCTCGTACAGAACCAGCGTGGCGTCGAGCGTGCCGCGCACGATGCTGGTCGGTTCGTCCAGCACCTGGAGCCGACCGTTGCGGGCGGTGAGCTTGGCTTCCATCCGCTGAACATCGTCGAACGGGCTGAGGCGAATCGCGCCGCTGATGCCGGGCCCGGTGACGCCGAGAACGCCGGTGAAGGCGGGGCCGGTCTGCGTGAGCTGGCCGGTGGCGGTGAGGCCGACGCCCTTCAGCTCGTCCACGTCGACGACGAGCGGCTGGCCGGGCTGCGTGATCAGCCGGCCGCGCATCGTCGTTGGCCCGTAGGTCGTCTGCCCGTCGGCGACGAGCGTCCAGCCTTCGGGCAGCGGCGTGAGCCGGGCATTGACGTTGGCGAGGCCGATGCCGAAACCGGGGGACAGGAGGCGGACGTCGACGTCGGGCTTCTCGATGGGTCCCTCGAGCTGCAGTTCGAGCGGCCCGTAGGGCACCGAGCGGCCGCGGCCGCCGATGCGGAAAATCCCCGCGGCTGATCGCGAGCCGCTCGCCGTCATCGTCATCGCCGGCGCGGTCAGGCGGGCGTTGGTGAAGAACACGTCGCCGTTGGGCCGCACGTCGATGTTCGCGGTGATGGTCGGCAGGCCTTCGAGCAGCCAGGCGAAAAAGCCGTTGTCGAGGCGGCGGACGCGCGCGACGGCCGACCCGAGCACCTGCGGGTTGCGGCCGTCGGCCGAGGGGACGACCCGGAGGTCTGCGTCGACGTCGACGAGGCCGAGGCCGGGAACGACATAGCGTAGCAGGTCGCCGACGAGCGCCACATTGTAGCGGCCGGTGCGCAGGTCGAGTGCGGCGATGGCGCGCCCGTTCAGCCGATCGGAGCGCAGGCGCAGCGCGTTCGAGGTGACGTTGAGCCCCTTGACGAACAACGGCCCCTCGACGCGCACGTTGGTGAGCAACGGGGTGAGGAAGCCGCCGACGCCGGTGACGCGCTGCGCGGTGAGCGTCAGCGGGACGGTCAGCGGCGTCTCGCCGACCTCGACGCGGCCGGCGGCGCGAACAGTGTCGAGGACCGTCGTCGCCAGCGACAGCTGCGGCGCGGTGAGCACATAGTCGATCGTCGGCTGCGCGAACTTGCCGTCGAGCTGCATCCTGAGCGCGATGTTGCGACCGGCGAGGCGGTTCAGCAGCGCGTTCGGGCGCAGCAGCCGCACGTCGACCGCGACGTCTTCGAAGGCGCTCTCGCCGAGATCGAAGATGCCTTCGGCGGCGATGGTGAGCGACGGGCTGCGCGCCCGGATCGTGCCGTCGAAGCGGCGGTCGGCGAACTGCGCGCTGGCGTCGAGACGCAGCGACGGCTGCGTCAGCGTGCGCAGCACCCCGCCAACGACGAGCCCCGGCGCCGCGCTGCCGGCGAGCGTGAAGCGCCCATCCTGCACGCCAAGGTCGAGGTCAGCGAGCGTCGCACCGCCGAGGCGACCGTCGATCGTGCCCTGCCAGTCCGACCAGCTACCGTCGCCGACGACGCGGAGCGCCAGCGGCTGCCGGAAGCCGAGCATCGCGGTGACCACGCCCGATACGGGCGACTGAACGTCGGCCGCGACGTCGAAGCGGTCGCGGTCGGGGGCGGCGTCGAGGTTGATGACGACGCGATCGCCGCTGCTCGAACTGGCCTCGGCGTCGACCAGCGCGCGGCCGTCGCGAATGTCGACGCTGCCCGCAAGACGGGCGAGCTGCCGCCGCCCCGTCACCGGCGCTTCGATGACGATCCGATCGAGCCGCAGCCTGCCGACGTAGATGTCGAAATTTGGAAGGACCGGGCCGGTGTTGTCGGTTTCGTTGAGCTTCGGCATCCGCAGCCAGTTCACCGTCGGCGCGGTGAGCGAATTGATCTGGAGCTTGCGCTGGAGGATTGCCGCCGGCCGCCAGTCGAGCTCGACGCGCGGCGCGGTGACGAACACGCCCTGGGGGTCGCCGACGCGCAAGTCATGGATCACCAGCCGCCCGTAGATCGAACCTTCGAGTCGACCGACGGCGATGGTCAGCCCCGACTGCGGCGCGATGCGGTCGAGCTGGCTGGCGAGGAAGCGCTGGCCCGGGCCGGTGTTGAGCAGCTGCAGCCCGATCAGCGCGATCGCGACCAGGCCGAACAGGCCGAGGCCGAGAAGGGCGAGGATTCGCCGCAGCGGCGCGCCGCCCTCGGGCGTCTCGGAGACGGGAGGCGGCTCGTCCGCCATCAGAAGGCCTGACCGATCGACACGTAGACACCGACCTTGGGATCGCCGCTGCGCGGATCGAGCGGGGTGGCGAGGTCGATGCGGATCGGGCCGAAACCGGTATAGTAGCGCGCACCGATGCCCGCCCCGAAGCGGAAGCTGTCGAACCCGGGAAGCGTCGACGTATAAATCTGGCCCGCATCGACGAAGGGTACCACGCCGAAGTCGCCGAACCGGAAACGCGCCTCGACCGAGGCTTCGGCGAGCGAGCGACCACCGATCGCGTCATCGAACTGGTCGCGCGGGCCGATCTCCTGGTAGCCGAAGCCGCGCACCGAGCCGCCGCCGCCGGCGTAGAAGCGCCGCGAGGGCGCGATCCGGTCGCGGTCGGCACCGAAGATCGAGCCGGCACGTACGCGCCCGGCGAGAACGACGCGATTGCCCACCGGCTGATAGGCGCTGGCGTCGATCTGGCCCTTGAGATAGCCGAAGGCGCTGCCCTGGAACGACGCCTCGGGGCTGACGCGCGCCGACAGGCGGAAACCGCCGGTCGGGTCGAGCAGGTCGTCGGTGCCGTCGAAGCTCAGCGACGAGGGGAGGGCGCCGATAAAGAAGGTCCGGCTACGGCTGATGCCGCGATCGAGGTCGGTGTCGCGCTCGTCGGTGGCGACGAGTTCGGCGCCGATCGAATAATACCATTGCTTCTGCCAGATGAAGTTGGTCTCGCGCGCCAGGCTGGCGCCCAGCGTGAAGCTGCGTGCCTCATAGGCTTCGCGGTCTTCGTTGCTGATCTCCGAGCGTAGGAGCAGGACGTTGTCGCGATTGCGGAAATTGTTGAAGCGCACTTCGCCCGCCAGCCGCTGCTCCTCGGTGCCGAGAACCCCGCGCGCGGTCAGCGCTCCCTCTGGTGGGAACAGGTTGCGATGCTGCCAGCTTGCCTCGACGCGGAAGCCCTCGCCGGTCGAATAGCCGGCCTGGCCCGACAGCGTGCGCAGCGGTGCCGTCTGCAATGCCACGACGATGTCGACCACGCCCGCTTCGCGGGCTTCCGAAGCGCGGACACCGACGCTGCCGAACAATCCCGTCGCGACGAGCGCGCGACGCAGATCCTCGATGTCGGCCGCATTATAGACCTCGCCGCTGCGGAAGCGCGACAGGCGTTCGATGTGACGCGTGCTGACCAGCGCGTCGCCTTCGACGCGAATTTCGCCGACCCTGGCCTGCTGTCCGGCGACGACGGGCAAGCGGTAGCTGCCCGACAACGTCTCGTGATCGATGGCAATCTCGCGATCGCCCACGGTAGCGAAGGGATAGCCGAGTTCGGGCAGTCGCACGCGGACGCGGTCCTCGGCAGCGATGATGTCGGTCGCGTCGACCGGATCGCCGACCCGAAGCCCGAGCATGTCGCGGATCAGTTCGCGCGGCGCGCTCGGCGGCGTCGCCACCTCGATCGAATCGAACGTGTAGCGACGCCCCGGATCGACGGTGAGCGTCACCTTGGCGCGCCCGCCCTCGACCTCGGCCGGCGCGATGTCGGCATCGATGCGGGCACCGTAATAGCCTTCGGCGCGCAGCAGGCGGTCGATCAGCGCCGTGTCCTCGCGGGCGCGGCGGTTGAGCTGGGCCAGGTTGTTCAGCGTGTCGCCATTCTCGAGCGCGGATAGCTCGCGGAAGCGACCGGTCAGGCCGATTTCGGAAAGGCCCTTCACCTCAACGTCGTAACGGATATCCACCGTGTCGCTGTCGCGCTGTCCCGGGGGGCGCGCACCGTCCGGGCGCTGTCCGGCATTGGGAAACTCGACCTCGAGGTCGGCAAGGGGGGGGAGCGGCTGCGACGGATCGATCTCCGCGACGTCGGGCAGCGGCGTGTCCGGCGTTGGGGCAGCGGGAGCCGGTTGGGCGGACGCATGACCCGTCGCGAGCGCGCATATCAGGAGCGCCGCGCATCGACGGACGGGAGGAGAATACATGCCCAAGCTCTAGCGGAACGCCAACATCGCCGCAAAGTGCCGTGGCCGTAATGAACGGTGATTTAGTGGAGCTCGCCGACGACGTCCTCGAGCTGCAGCAATTCGACGGCGCGCTCGATCTGACGCCAGCGGCAGAATTGCGAAAGATCGCCCGCGTTTCGGAACCGATCGGCCCGCGTCGCGGCCTCGATCACCGCGTCTTCGCCGAAGGCGGTGATCAGCAGCGTCGCTTCCTCGACCGATGTTCGTCCATCGATGATCTGCATATGGCCCCCCATAGGCTCAGGCTCTCGCGTTTGGCGGCACCCGGCAAGCGAATACGCGGCCTGAACACCTGATTAATGCACAGGCGTGGCCGTCGCGCACATAATGATTCCCGGGCGAAACGAGGCGACGTGCGTGCTTTCAACCGTCGGCGGCGCGTGGCAGAGCGGAAACGAGCGATTGTGGAAGGCAGGTCATGCGGCGCACCGGAGGCGGAATTTTCATCGCGATCGGCCTGATCGGCGGCTCGGTCGCCGGCGTGCTCTACGGTCAGCCCTCGCTCGGCCTCGTCGCCGGGCTGGGGGCAGGTGCTGCGATCGCCGGACTGCTCGCGGTCTGGGAGGCGCGGCGGCGCTAGGCCCCGCTGATCGAACGGCGGATGTTCGCCAATGCGTCGCCGATCCGGTCGGGCGAGCGCAGCTGACGCGGCGCGTGGCCCGACGCCGTGCCAGCGGCGAGACGCTCGTCGATCGTCGCCAGCCGCCGCTGGACCTGCGCCTCGAGCGCCTCGACACGCGCCAGGATCGACGTCGACGCGTCTGCCGCCGGGCTCGCCTTGACCGCCCGCGAAATCTGCGCCGGCAGGTCGGCGACCACCGCCTCGACACGCACGAGGCGAGCCTCGAACGTGGAAGCGTCCGGCGCACCGGCGCGCAGCGGCGACGCGTCGGGCGCGGGGATGGCGGGCTCGTGCCCGACCGAGGGGAGCGGCGCCGGTGAAACAACCATCTGCTCGAAGGCCGGAAGCGGCTCGGCCTCGTCGTCGACGTCCCAACTTGGGCGGCTTCGCCGGACGAGCCAAAAGGTCAGCCCAAAGCCGGCCAGCAGGGCCACCGCCGCCAGGAGCAGGCGCGCCGTCGTTCCGAGCGGCGGCGCCGCGGCGGGCAGTAGCGAGGCGAGACCGGTTCCGACCGTCACCGCGCCGAGCAGGCCATCGGGAAGGAAAAAGACCACAAGCGCAAGCAGAAACCCGCCGACCAGACCGCGCTTCAGACCTCGCATCGCCTCACCCCTGATCTGCGGCGCGTGGAGCTCGCGCCGCCAGCCGCTCGTATACCGGAACATAGGCAGCAACGGACCGGTCCCACGTCCGTTCCTGCGCGACGAAGCGTTTAGCGCGCGCGCGGCGTTCGGGCCAGGTTGCGCGCTCGGCGAACAGGTCCGACAGCGCGGCGGCGAGCGCCGCCGGATCGTCGGCGCGAAACAGCGTCCCGGTGACGCCGTCCTCGATCAGCTCGCGATGTCCGCCGACGTCGCTCGCGACGACGAGCTTCTCCTGCGCCATCGCCTCGAGCGGCTTGAGCGGGGTGACGAGGTCGGTCAGCCGCATGTGCTTTCGCGGATAGGCAAGGGCGTCGATGAGGCTGTAGTAGCGATCGACGTCCGAATGCGGGACGCGGCCGACGAAATGAATGCGGTCGGCGACCGGTGAGGCCGCGGCCTGCGCCTTGAGCGCGGCTTCCATCGGACCGCCGCCGACGAGCAGCAGATGCGCGGCGGGCCGCGCGGCGACGAGTGCCGGCATCGCGGCGATCAGGTCGTCGAGCCCCTCATAGTCGTAGTAGGAGCCGATGAAGCCAACGACGTCGGCGCCATCGAGCCCGAGTTGTGCCGAAAGCCCGGAGTCGCGAGGGAGCGGCGACCCGAACTGGTCGAGATCGACGGCGTTGGGCACGGCAAAGAGCTTGGCGGGGTCGATGCCGCGTGCTCGAAGGTCGCCGAGCAGGCCTTCGCAGATCGCGCCGACGGCGTCGGCGCGGCGGCACGCCCAGGTTTCGATGGCGCGCGTCGCACGGTAGCGGATCGAGCCCTCGGTGCCGGTGCCGTTGCCGACCGCCGCGTCCTCCCAGAAGGCGCGGATCTCATAAACCAGCGGCAACCGGTGCTTGCGGGCGACCCCGCTGGCCGCCAGCGCGGTGAGAACCGGAGAATGGGCGTGAATGATATCGGGCTGCGTCTCGGCGACCAGCCTGTCGAGCGCCCGGGCGGTAGCGCGCACTTCGCCGACGATCGGCAGCCCCCCCGAATCGCCAGTTCGATGGAAGACCAGCCCGTCGGCGGTCTCAGGGTTGGGACCGTCCCTGACATGCCGCGGAGTCGTCAGATGCACCGTCTCCCAGCCCAGCTTGTGCTGGCCGCGCAGCAGTGCGCGGGTACGGAAGGTGTAGCCGCTGTGGAGAGGCAGGGAATGGTCGAGGAGGTGAAGGATGCGCACGCGATTCAGGCGTCGCGCCGGGCGCGCAGGTCGGCGATGCAGCGTTCGGCGGTCCGGCCGTCCCAGCGGTCGGGGCGGCGGGCGCGGCTGGTCGACGCCATCGCGGCATTGACTTCCTCGATGAGCGTTTCGGCGCGGACCAGCCGGTTGGTGCCCTCGGTCACCGTGATCGGCCGCTCGGTGTTCTCGCGCAGCGTCAGGCAGGGGATGCCGAGGTAGGTGGTCTCCTCCTGGAGCCCGCCCGAATCGGTGATGATGGCGCCGGCGCTGCTCACCAGGCTCATGAAGGGCCGGTAGGACAGCGGCTCGATCAGGCGAATGCCGGCTTCCTCGAGCTTGATCCCCAGATTGTAGCGCGCGAGCCGCTGCTTGGTGCGCGGGTGGACCGGGAATACCAGCGGCAGTCCCTGCGCGACCTGGCACAGCGCCTCGACGATGCGCGCCAGCTGCGCGAAGTCGTCGACGTTCGAGGGACGATGCAGCGTGACGACGCCGTAGCCGCGCGGGCTGAGGCCGAGCTGCGCGTGGATCTCCTCCGCCTCGATCTTGGGGCGGATCATCTCGTAGCTGTCGAGCATGATGTTGCCGACGCGGGTGATCCGGCTGGCCGGGATCCCCTCGGCGGCGAGGTTCTCGTCGGCATCGGGCGACGGCGTCCACAGCACGTCGGCGAGCACGTCGGTGACCAGCCGGTTGATCTCCTCGGGCATCGCGCGGTCGCGCGAGCGAAGCCCGGCCTCGAGATGCACCGTCCGGATGCCCAGCTTGGCCCCCACCATCGAGCAGGCCGCGGTCGAGTTGACGTCGCCGACCACCACCAGCCAGTCGGGCCGGTCGGCCAGCGCGATCTTCTCATAGGCGATCATCACCCCGCCGGTCTGCTCGGCATGGCTCCCCGACCCCACCCCGAGATGATGGTCGGGCGCCGGCAGGTCGAGATCGGCGAAGATGTCATCCGACATGTTGGCGTCGTAATGCTGGCCGGTATGGATCAGCACCGGCACGAAATCGTCCGACGCCGCCAGCGCATGATACAGCGGCGCGACCTTCATGAAATTCGGCCGGGCCGCCGCAATCAGATGTACGCGCTCGGGCATCAACTCGCTCTCGCTTCGCTAGGTCAAAGCGGCTTAACGGCTTGGTTTGCGCGCGGCAAGCTGGCGGACCCTGGCTTCCGCCGGCGCGTTGAAGCGCGCAGAGGGCGATGATAAGCGCTGCTTTGGATGTTCGAGGGGCCCCATGGTCGACACGATTTCATTGCTGGTGTCGCACGGCATGCTGGTCATGCTCGTTTGGCGGCTAATGTCGCTGCGAGACCCTGAGGAGCCGGGCATGATCAGATATCGGCCCGACAAGAAGAAGCCGCTGTAGCGGAATGCGCGACGCATTCATCCTGCTGATGCTGGTGTTCCTGTTCGGGGCGGCCTGCAAACGGCCGTTCCTGATGACCCTGGCCTATCTTTACGTTGACCTCGTTCAGCCGCAGCAGATCAGCTATTATCTCGTCAACTCGGTGCCGATATCGCTCATTTTCGGGGCGGCCGCCGTCGCGTTTTTCCTGTTTTTCGACGATAAGCGCGATCTGAGTTTCGGGCGTGTCCAGGCCTTGATGCTGCTCTTCCTCGGCTGGATCACCATCACGACGTTCAATGCGGAACTCGGCGAACAGGCATGGATCAAATGGGATCCGGCCTGGAAAGCCATCATCTTCGGCGTTTTCCTTCCGTTCGTGCTGCGCACCCGCCAGCGGATCGAGGCCGCGGTCATGTTCATCCTGCTCTGCGTCGGGTCGATCACCATCACCGGCGGCATCAAGACTCTCGCGGGCGGCGGCGGCTACGGCACGATGAGCCTGCTCGTCGACAGCAACAATGGGCTCTACGAAGGCAGTACGATCTCGGCTGTGGCGGTCGCGCTCATCCCGCTGATCCTTTATGCCTACTCCTACAACCAGATATTCCCCAAGCGGCGGATCACGCTCCTATTGAGCGCCGGTCTCATCTTCTCGGCGGCGTTGATCCCGATCGGTACTGAGGCACGGACCGGTCTCGTTTGCCTCGCGGTCCTCGCGATCTTTTTGTTCCTCGGCGCAAAGCGGAAGCTGCTTTTCGGCGCGGTCGGCGCGGTCGTGGCGATCGCCTCGATCCCGCTGCTGCCCGATTCCTTCACCGGACGAATGTCGACGATTCAGACCTATGACGAGGACAATTCAGCGTCGACCCGCGTCGCCGTCTGGAACTGGACGCTGGATTTCGTGAAGGACCATCCATTCGGTGGCGGCTTCTACGCCTACAAGCTCAACCGTATCGAGGTGCAGACGCGCCGGCGCGTGGGCGAGGGCAGCAACATGCGCGAAGAGACGGTCACCGTCGTTGACGAGGCCCGGGCTTTCCATAGCTCCTATTTCGAAGTCCTGGGTGAACATGGCTACCCTGGTCTGCTGATCTTCATGACGATGCTCGTGGCAGCCCTCCTGCAGCTTCGCGGCCTCTACCGGCGCTTCCGGACGAGCGACGAGGACGCCTGGATCGCGCACCTCGCGAAGGCACTCGGCCAGACAACGATCATTTATATGTGCGGCTCGCTTTTCGTCGGTGTCGCCTTCCAGTCGACGCTCTACTTCCTGCTCGGCCTGGCAGCGGCGCTTGCGCAGATTGCGGCGCGGCGGGAGAGCGCGACCAGCCGGGCGCTACTCGATCTGCAGGGCGGTTCGCTGAAGCCGCAAGCGGCGGCCGTAGCGGTGGTGAGGGCGCGCTAGCTACCGGCATTCCCAGGCCCGCAGGCACAGGTCGACACAATGCGCGACGTGCCGATCGAGCCCGGACTGGTCCGTTGGCGCTCCCGTCAGTTCGATCAACATGGCGGGACGCCCGCGCCACAACGAGAGCAGGTCCTGCGCGGCGAGGATCGGATCGCCGCCGGTCGAAATCCCGCCAGCCGCTTCGTGGCGAGCAACGATCCTGGCGAGCTTTTCGCTCGTCGGACGCACGGCATTGTCGAAGAACAGCCGACCCAGTTCGGGCGCGCGCTCGCGCTCGACAATGACGAGATGATGCACCGACATGGTGCCGGGATCGAGGATGAGCTTGAGGAACGCGCGCCCGAAGCCGATCAGGCAGGCGCGAAGATCCTGATCGGCGAACGTGCCTACATCGATATCGACGAACGCCGACTCGCACTTCGCCGCGACCGCCGCGGCGAAAAGCTCCTGTTTGCTACCGAAATATTTGTAGGCAGTGAGCTTCGACGTACCCGCGGCATCGGAAATCGCGTCCATGCTCGTGCCGGCGAAGCCATTGGAAAGGAACAGCCGCTGTGCTGCGGCAAGGATCGCCGCGCGCTTGCCGGCATCGGCCGGGCGCCCGGGCCGCCGTCCTGTCCTTGGGCTCGTTGCCATGGCGTCACGATATCATTTGTAAACCGACCGGTACAAATTTAGCATGTGAGTCGCGGTCAAAAGCGAGGCGTCGATGGGCATCGGTCGGTTGGTGGTAGCGTTGGGCGTCAGCCTCCTCGCGAGCGCTTGCGACGGCGGTGCCGATACGCCCCGATCACCCGCAAGACCGATCCTCGTTGCCGTCGCCACCGCGCAGCCGGCGTCGGCCGACGGCGGCGTGCTGGCCAGCGGTACCGTCCGCGCCCGGCGCGAGACGGCGCTGTCGTTCACGACCGCAGGGCGTATCGCCGAGGTGCTCGTCGAGGACGGCGAGCGCGTTGCGCGCGGCCAGCTTCTCGCGCGGCTCGATACCACCGCGGTGGGCGCCGGTGCCGCGACCGCGCAAGCCGAGGCGACCCGGGCGGAGGCGGAGCTGCGGCGCATGACCGCGCTCGCCGAGAAGGGCTGGATCACGCGGTCGCGCCTCGAGGCTGCCGAGGCTGCCGCTGCCGCCGCGCGGGCGCAGCTGGCCTCGGCCGGATTCAACGTCCGCTTCGCCCGCATTCAAGCGCCGGCGGCGGGCGTCGTGCTCCGCCGCCATGTCGAACCGAACCAGATCGTCACCGCCGGAACGCCGGTCGTGACGATCGGGGAGGCGAGCGGCGGCTTCGTGCTGCGCGTCCCGCTTCCCGACGCCGATCTGTCGCGCGTGCGCCTGGGTCAGGGCGCGACCGTGAGCATCGCCGCGCTGGGGCCGCAGCCCGTCGCGGCGACCGTGACCGAAGTCGCGGCGCGCGGCGACGAGCGCACCGGCACCTTCGAGGTCGAGCTGACGTTGCCCGGGCTCCCGGGCTTGCGGTCGGGTCTGATCGGCCAGGCACGCATACGCGTCGACGGATCAGGCGGTGCGGTGGCGATCCCCGCCGGCGCGGTCTGGCAGGCGCGCGCCGACGAGGGCTTCGTCTACGTCGTCGACCCGAAGACCTGGACCGTGAAGACGCGCCTCGTGCAGCTCGGTCCGATCGACGACCGTGAAGTCGTGGTGACCGGCGGCCTCGAGCCCGGCGAACAGGTGGTGCGCGCCGGCGTCGAGCAGCTTCGCGACGGCAGCAAGGTGACGACCCGCGCGTCGCGCGTGCCGGCGTGAACGGCCTCGTCGAATTCGCGGTCCGCCGCTGGCAGATCACGCTCGTCGTCTTCGCGATGATGGCGGCAATGGGATTGTCGGCGCTGCTGTCGATTCCCCGCTCCGTGGATCCGCACTTCCCGATCCCCGTCGTTGCCATCGTCGCGGTCCAGCCGGGCGCCGATCCCTCCGACATGGAGCAGACGGTCGCCAAGCCGATCGAGGACGTGCTGCGCGGAATCGACAATATCGACGAGATCATCTCGCGTTCGGTCGATGGCTCGACCGTCATCACCGCGGTCTTCGACTGGGGCGGCGATACCGAGAAATATTATGACGAGGTGGTTCGCGAGGTGAACGCCATTCGCGGCACCTTGCCGGCGAACCTGCAGCGGCTCGAGTTCCGCAAGGTGCGAACCACCGAATCGGCGGTGCTGCAGCTGGCGCTGGTCAGCGAAACGGCGAGCGTCCGGCGGATGGAGAAGATCGCCGAGGATCTGCGCGACCGCATCACGCAGGTCGACGGCATTCGCCGGTCGGCGGTGTTCGGCATCTCGAGGCCCGAAGTGCGCGTGGCGATCGACAGCGGGCGGCTCGCCCAGATCGGCCTGCCGGTCACCGCGGTCACCGACGCGCTCCGCGCCGGCGGCAGCGATCTGCCCGCCGGCGCGGTGCATTCGGGCGGGCAGCGCCTCAACGTCGAGGCCGGCGGGGCGTTCCGCTCGCTCGCGCAGGTTGCGGAGACGCCGGTTCGTGCCGCCGACGGGCGCGTCGTCCGCGTCGGCGATATCGCCGACGTCGCCTGGAATACCGAGGAAGCCTCGCACATCACGCGCTTCAACGGGAAGCGCGCGATCTGGGTCACGGCGCTGCAGAAGGACAATGTCAACGTCCTCGACGTCCGCGACGGCGTCATGGCGGTGGTCGAAGCCTTCCGCGCGAATCTGCCGCCCGACGTCCGGCTGGAGGTGGGCTTCGACCAGTCGCGCGACATCTCGGCGAAGCTCAGCATCCTGGCGCGCGATTTCTCGATCGCCCTCGCGCTCGTGCTGATCACGCTGCTGCCGCTCGGCCTGCGCGCCTCGCTGGTCGTGATGGTATCGATCCCGCTGAGTCTCGCGATGGGCGTGATGGCGATGCAGTTGCTCGGCTTCACGCTCAACCAGCTGGCGATCACCGGCTTCATCGTCGCGCTCGGCCTGCTGGTCGACGATTCGATCGTCGTCACCGAGAATATCGCGCGGCATTTGCGGATGGGGAAGCCGCGGCTTCAGGCGGCGCTCGACGGCACGCGACAGATATCGGTCGCGGTTCTCGGCTGCACCGCCACCTTGCTGTTCGCGTTTCTGCCGCTGGTCTTCCTTCCCGAAGGCGCGGGGATGTTCACGCGTTCGCTGCCGCTCGCGGTGCTCGTGACGGTCGCCGCGTCGCTGGTCATCTCGTTGACGATCGTGCCGTTTCTGGCCAGTCGCGTGCTGCCGCGCAGTGAAGATCCGCATGGCAACCGCATCCTTCAGGCGGTGCAGGGCGGCATCCACCGTTTCTACGCTCCGGTGCTGCACTGGTCGCTCACGCATCCGCGCCGCGCGTTGCTGGCCGCGATGGCGCTCTGCCTGTCGGCCTTCGCGCTGGTCCCTGTGATCGGGTCGAGCCTGTTCCCGCCAGCCGACGCGACCTATTTCCTCGTCGAGGTCGAAGGCGGGGAGGGAGCATCGCTCGCATCGACCGACAAGGCGATCGCCTATGTCGATTCGGTGCTCGCCAAGGAACCGCTGATCGAATCGCGGCTGGCGAACACCGGGCGCGGCAATCCGCAGGTGTTCTACAACGTTCGCGAGGAGGGGCAGAGCACCAACATCGGCAACGTCCTGGCGGTGATGAAGGAGTGGGACGTCAAGGAATCGCCGGCGATGATCACCCGCCTGCGCGACACCTTCGACGACTATCCCGAGGCGCGAATCCTCGTGCGCGAATTCCTCAACGGGCCGCCGATCGATGCGCCGATCGTGGTCTACATCAATGGTCCGGAGCTGAGCGAGCTGAAGCGGCTGGCCGGCGTTGTCGAGACGATTCTGCGCGAGACCCCCGGCACGCGCGACATCGAGAACCCCCTCGCCGTCGAGCGCGTCGATCTCAATCTCGGCATCGACGACGAGAAGGCGGCGCTGCTCGGCGTGCCCGCCGGATCGGTGCGGCGCGCGGCGCGGCTCGCGCTGGCCGGCGAGCCGGCAGGACGCTTCCGCGACAGCGAAGGCGATGCCTATGACGTCGTCGTGCGATTGCCGATGGAAGGTGCGCAAACCGTGTCGGCGCTCGATTCGATCTATGTGCCATCGTCGAACGGCGGCGCGATTCCGCTGCGTCAGATCGCGACGCCGCGGCTCGAGAGCGCGCCGGCGCAGATCAATCGGTACCAGCAGCAGCGCTCGGTCAACATATCCTCCTATATCGAGAAGGGCGCGCTGACCTCGGAGGTCAGCCGGGAGGTCTATCAGCGCCTCGAAGATGTCGACCTCCCGCCGGGGTACAGTTTCATCCAGGGCGGCGAGGCGCAGGCCAGCGCGCGCAGTTTCGGCGGCATGGGCCGGATCGTGCTGCTGGCAGTCTTCGGCATCCTCGCGGTGCTGGTGCTCGAATTCGGCCGCTTCCGCGAGACCGCCGTCGTCGCCGGCGTCATCCCGCTCGGGATGTTCGGCGGTCTGGTCGCCCTGTTCGTCACGGGCAATTCGCTGAGTTACAACGCCTTGATCGGTTTCGTCGCGCTGATCGGCATCGAGATCAAGAACTCGATCCTGCTCGTCGACTTCACGACCCAGCTGCGACAGCAGGGCGTCGAGCTGCGCGAGGCGATCGAGCGGGCGGGCGAGGTGCGATTCCTGCCCGTGTTGCTGACCAGCATCACCGCGATCGGCGGGCTGCTGCCGCTGGCGCTCAGCGGTTCGGGCCTTTACTCGCCGCTCGCCTGGGTGATCATCGGCGGGCTGGTCTCTTCCACGCTGCTGTCGCGGGTCGTGACGCCGGTGATGTACCTGCTGCTGGTCCGCCACGCGCCGGCGCTCGATCCGGACGTCGCCGGGGACGCGCACGCTTCGCGGCCTTCGCCTTGAGGTGAACCTCGGGGTACAAATTTCCTCCGGCGCGCGTTAGCTACGTCCGATGCGAACCCCCGCGACCGCCCCCGATCTCGCCGAGCAGACGCGGAGCCTCGTCGCGAACGCCTACGCCTGGCTCCGCAACGACAGCCTCGAGGCGCTGGTCGCCGTCGGTGCCGCGACGGTGCTGTTCGTGGCGTTGCGCGCGCTGCGCAGCCTGGCGTGCCGCCTCCTCGAGCGTCCGGCGCATCCTGCGCGCTGGCGGACGGTAGCGGCCAACGTGGCGCGGCGCACGCACGGCTTCTTCCTTGCCGCGCTGTCGGCCGATCTGGTCGCCAACGTCGTCGCGCCGCCGGGCGGGCTGCTGACGATCGTCGACTTTATCTTCACCATCGCCGCGGTCGTGCAGGGTGCGATGTGGATTCGCGAGCTGATCCTCGTCGTCATCGTCTACCGGGCCGAGCGCGGCGACCCCGACCATTCGACGCTGTCCAATGCGATGGGCGTGATCCGCATCCTGGTGAACGTCGTGATCTGGGCGATCGCGCTGATCCTCGTCCTCGACAATCTCGGGGTCAACGTCACCGCGCTCGTCGCCGGTCTGGGCATCGGCGGCATTGCGATCGGCCTGGCCGCGCAGGGCATTTTTTCCGACCTGTTCGCGGCGCTGGCGATCATCTTCGACCGGCCGTTCCGGCGCGGCGACACCATCCAGTACGGCACGACGATCGGCACCGTCGAGGCGATCGGGCTGAAGACCACGCGGCTGCGCGCGCTGTCGGGCGAACAGGTGGTCATGGCGAACACCAAGCTGCTCGAGCAGGAGGTGCGCAATCTGCGGCTGGTCGAGGAGCGGCGCGTCGCGCTGATGCTGCCGATCCGGCCCAACACCGAGGCGGACCGCCTCGCGCGGATACCCGAGCTGGTGCGCGCCGTGGTCGAGGCGCAGCCGCTGGCCCGCTTCGACCGGGCGTTGCTCGTCGGCGTAAACGGCAACTCGATCGACGTCGAGCTGGTCTTCATCATGGCGACGCCCGACGCCGATGCGATGTTGACGACGCGCCATGTGGTGCTGCTCGAGACGATGCGCGTGCTGCATGATGCCGGCATCCAGTTCGCCGATCTGACCCCGCCGCGAGGTTGACGCCCCGCCGCGGGGCGCTAATCCCTCCCGGGACCAATTTCGGGAGGAAGAGCGAATGACCATCCGTTTCGACAATCGCGTTGCCATCGTCACCGGGGCCGGCGGCGGGCTCGGCCGCGCCTATGCGCTGGCGCTCGCGGCGCGCGGCGCCAAGGTCGTGGTGAACGATCTCGGCGGCGCGCGCGACGGCAGCGGCGCGTCGCTGTCGATGGCGCAGCAGGTGGTCGACGAGATCAAGGCGGCGGGCGGCGATGCCTTCGCCAACGGCGCGAGCGTTACCGACGAGGCGCAGGTGGCGGCGATGGTCGCCGAGGCCAAGGATCGCTGGGGCGGCGTCCACATCCTGATCAACAATGCCGGCGTGCTGCGCGACAAGACCTTCGCCAAGATGACGATCGACGACTTCCGCTTCGTGCTCGACGTCCATCTGATGGGCTCGGCGATCTGCACCAAGGCGGTGTGGGAGACGATGCGCGAGCAGGCGTTCGGCCGCATCGTCATGACCACCTCGTCGACCGGCCTCTACGGCAATTTCGGGCAGGCGAACTACGGTGCGGCGAAGCTCGGGCTCGTCGGGCTGATGAGCACGCTGGCGCTCGAGGGCGCCAAGTACAACGTCCGCTGCAACTCGATCGCGCCGGTTGCGGCGACGCGCATGACCGAGGATCTGATGCCGCCCGAGATGCTGGCGCGGCTGCAGCCCGAGACGGTCGTTCCCGCGGTGATGTTCATGTGTTCGGACGACGCGCCCAACAAGGTGATCTTCAACGCCGGTGGCGGCGGCTTCGAGCGCAGCTACATCACGCTGACCAAGGGCATCCACCTCCACGGCGACGAGATGACGCCCGAAGCGGTGGCGGCGCGCTGGGACGACATTAGCAGCCGCGACGGGGAGATCGTGCCGGAAAATGGTGCCGCGCAGGGGGCGGTCGCCCTCGGCGGCTGATCGGGCTGCGCCCGGCGCAAGAAAAAAGGGCGGCGTCGCGAGACGCCGCCCTTTTGGTATCGGCGGAAAGCCGGCTCAGGCCTGGCGGCCGAGCCAGATCAGCCAATATTGCGCGAGCTGCTGGCGCGGACCGCCGCCGTTGACGGCCTTGAGCGCCGCCTCGGCCTCGGCCTTCTGGCCGGCCTTGCCGTAGGCGATGCCGAGACGCGTGTTGGCGGTCGCGGCGTCGATGCCGCCCTTCTGGAGCGCCAGCTGGTACATCTCGATCGCCTTGGCAAAGTTGCCGTGGCCGAGATGCGCGTCGCCGGTGCTCAGCGCCAGCTTTCCGTTCGCCGCCTTCTTCGCCTCGGCCTCGAGGCCCGGCAGCGAGGACTTGTCGCGGGCGACCTTGGGGTTGACGAGCGTCTGGAGTTCCTTGGTGTAGGCCTTCGCGGTCGACAGCTTGCCCTTGGCGAGACCCTCGTCGAGGATCACCTTGGCCTCGCCCGGATAACCGCGCTGGTTCGCGGTCTCGGCATATTCATAATAGTCCTTCTCGCTCGCCAGCGCGCCGGTCGAGTGCATCAGGCGGAATACGTCGAGGCTGCCCTGATCGTCGAACTTCGCCGAATCGCGGAACAGCGTCAGGATCGTGCGCCAGTTCTCGGGGGTCGGGTAGCTGGCGAGCCAGCCCGCCGACGTGCTGGCGAACTCGGCCGACATGTTGTTGTCGAGCGCCAGCTTGGCGGCGGTCTTGAAATATTCCTCAGGCACCGAACCGGCGGCTTGGGCGGTGGCGATCGCCTTCGACGCGGCGTCGTAAGCCGGCTTCTGCTGGTTGGCGAGCTGGTAGACGCCGGCGAGCTCATACTGCAGCTTGGCGTCGCTCGGGGTCAGCGCGACCATGCGCGTCGCCTGCTGGATGGCACCCGGATAGTCCTTGGCCTGCAGCGCGAGTCCGCGCAGCGCGGTACGGAACTTGATCTCGTCGGACGGCGTAACCATCCCCGTCGACAGCGCGCCCTCGATCGAGGTCTTGAGCAGCGCATTGTCCTTGGTGGCCTGCGCCGAGTTGAGCATCAGCCGATAGGTCCACAGCTTGTCCTCGGCGGTCGACTTGGGCACCGCCAGCGCCTGATTGAGCAGCGTGAGCGCGCCGGGATGGTCGCCGGCGGTCTGCGCGGTCTGCGCCTGCGCTAGCAGCGACTGCACCGGCTTCGACAGCTTGGGACCGGCCGGAGCGGCGGCCTGCTTCTTCTGCGCGACGGCCGGCGCTGAAATGGTGACCGCGGCCAGAACGGCGGCGATCGCGAGACGCGAAATGCTCTTCATGGTGACTCCCTCGGATGATTCTTATGAGCCTTGGCCCAGCGGGCATAAGCGCAGCAGGCGATGTCGTAAACCGCGATCGCGGCGTCAAGAACGATGAGGCGGACTTATAGGGGGCTGCGACTGAACGCCGGTTTAACCGGACCAATGTCTTTGCGGCGCCGCCGCAGCCGCTATGCTGCGGCGGATGACCACGCTCTTCACCATCGGCTACGAAGGTGCCACGATCGCCGCCTTCCTCGACACGCTCGTCGAGGCGGGTGTGAAGACGCTCGTCGACGTGCGCGCCGTGCCAGCCTCGCGCAAGCCGGGCTTCTCGAAGAAGGGGCTGTCGGCGGCGCTCGCCGAACGCGGCATCGCCTACCGCCATCTGCAGCGGCTCGGCACGCCGGTTGCGGGCCGGACCGCCGCGCGCGCCGGCGATCATGCGACGATGCGCGACATCTATCTCGCGCATCTGGAGGCCGCCGACGCGCGGGCCGAGATGGCGATGCTCGTCGATCAGGCGCAGGAGAGCCCGTCGGCGCTGCTTTGCTTCGAACGGCGACCCGGCGATTGCCACCGTTCGGTGCTGTTCGACGCACTCGAGGCGCCCGACCTTGCCGTCGAACATCTCTTCGTGCCGCTCGAGGGGCGCGATGGCTGAGCGGGGGCGCTCGCCGCTGCTGGTCGCCAGCCTCGCCGCCGGCCTCCTCTATCCGCTGGCCTGGCGTCTCGCGCTGCCCGCGGCGGCGTCGATCGCGCTCAAGGGGCTGGGAGTGGGCCTGCTGGCGCTGCTCGCCGCGACGCGGGCGCGCAGCCGCGATGGCTGGATGCTCGCTGCGGTGATGGCGTTCGGCGCGCTCGGCGACGTGCTGCTCGACATCCGCTTCGAAGCCGGCGTCGCCGCCTTCGCGGTCGGCCATCTCGTCGCGATCGGCCTCTACTGGCGCAACCGCCGCGCTGCGCCCACGCCGAGCCAGATCGGCGTCGCGGCGGCGCTGCCGCTGTTCGGCGTCGCGATGCCCTTCCTGCTGCTCGGCGGCGGCGGCGCGCAGTTCGTCGGGCTGACGGTCTATTCGCTGCTGCTGACGCTGATGGCGTCGCTGGCGTGGCTCAGTCGCTTCCCGCGCTACCGCACCGGCGTCGGCGCCCTGCTTTTCGTGCTCTCGGACACGCTGATCGCCGCGCGGATGGGTCCGCTCGCCGACCGCGCATGGGTTGGCTACGCGGTCTGGTTCACCTACTATGCCGGGCAGTTGCTGATCTTCCTCGGCGTCAGCTCGACACAAAGCGACGACCGGCGCTAGCCGGCCGTCTCCTCGACGATCTCTTCGTCGCCGGCTTCGTCGCTGATCTTCGCCGCCGAGACGACATGCTCGTTGGTGGCGACGTGGAACAGCCGAACGCCCGCCGAATTGCGGCCGATGACCCGCGTATCGCCAACCGACAGCCGGATCAGCTTGGCCTGATCGGTCACCAGCATCAGCTCGTCGTCAGCGTCGGCGGGGAAGCTCGCCACGACCGGACCGTTGCGATCGAGATTGTCGATGTTGGTGATGCCCTGGCCGCCGCGGTTGGTCCGGCGATATTCATAGGCCGAGCTGCGCTTGCCATAGCCGTTGGCGCAGACGGTGAGAATGAACTGCTCGGCGGCGGCGAATTCGGCGATCCGCTCGGGCGCCATGTCGGTCTCGCGCTCGCCGTCCTTCCAGGGTGCGGCGCGCAGATAGGCTTCGCGCTCCTCAGCGGTCGCATCGAAGCTGCGCAGGATCGACATCGAGATCACCTCGTCGTCGCCGAGCAGCCGCGCGCCGCGGACGCCCGCCGAGGTCCGGCTCTGGAATTCGCGCACGTCGGTCGCGGCGAAGCGGATCGCCTTGCCGTTCTTGGTGGCGAGCAGCACGTCGTCTTCCTCGGTGAGCAGCGACACGCCGATCAGCCGGTCGGACGGGTCGCCCTCGTCGTCGGTGCCGAAGCGCATGGCGATCTTGCCGTTCGACGGAATGTTGGTGAAGGCGTCCATGCTGTTGCGCCGGACGGTGCCGTGCGCGGTCGCGAACATGATGTGGAGCTTGCTCCACTCGGCCTCGTCCTCGGGAAGCGGCAGTACGGTCGCGATCGTCTCGCCGTCGGCGAGCGGCAGCAGGTTGACCATCGGCCGGCCGCGCGTCGCCGGGCCGCCCTCGGGCAGGCGCCAGACCTTCTTGCGATAGACCTTGCCGAGCGTCGAGAAGAACAGCACCGGGGTATGCGTCGAGGTGACGAACAGCCGGGTGACGGCGTCCTCGTCCTTCGTGGCCATCCCCGAGCGGCCCTTGCCGCCGCGGTTCTGCGTGCGGAAGGCGTCGAGCGGCGTGCGCTTGATGTAGCCGCCGAGCGTCACCGTCACGACCATGTCGGCGCGCTCGATCAGGTCCTCGTCGTCGATGTCGTCGAAATTGGCGGTGATTTCGGTCCGGCGCGGCGTCGCGTAGGCGCTCGACACCGCGTCGAATTCGGCGCGCATCACCTCGTAGAGGCGCACGCGGTTGCGCAGGATCTCGAGTAGCTCCTCGATGCTCGCCGCCAGCTCCTTGAGCTCCTCGGCGATCTCGTCGCGGCCGAGCGCGGTGAGCTTCGACAGGCGCAGGTCGAGAATGGCGCGCACCTGCGCGTCGGACAGGCGATAGACGTCGCCCTGGTCCTCGTGCGAGATCGCCTCGACCAGCTCGAGATAGGGCCTGATCTGCTCGATCGGCCATTCGCGCGCGAGCAGCGTCGCGCGCGCATCGGCCGGCGTCGGGCTCGACCGGATGATGCGCACGACCTCGTCGAGGTTCGACACCGCGATCGACAGGCCGAGCAACAGATGGGCGCGGTCGCGCGCCTTGTTGAGCTCGTATTTCGAGCGGCGGGTGATCACCTCCTCGCGGAAGCGGACGAACGCCTCGATGATGTCGCGCAGGTTGAGCAGTTCGGGCCGGCCGCCGCGGATCGCCAGCATGTTGAAGGCGAAGCTGCTCTGCGCCGGCGTGTAGCGGTAGACCTGGTTGAGCACGACGTCGGCGGTGGCGTCGCGCTTCAGCTCGATGACGATGCGCACGCCTTCGCGGTTCGACTCGTCGCGGATGTCCGAGACGCCCTCGATGCGCTTGTCCTTGACCGCCTCGGCGATCTTCTCGACGAGGCCCGACTTGCCGACCTGGAACGGAATTTCGGTCAGCACGATCTGGCGCTTCTCGCCGCGCGCTTCCTCGACGGTGGCGCGCGCGCGCATCATCACGCTGCCGCGGCCGGTCTGATAGGCCTGTCGAAGCCCCGCCTGGCCGAACAGCTGTGCGCCGGTCGGGAAGTCGGGGGCGGGGACATGCTGCATCAGCCCCTCGACGTCGATCGCCGGGTTGTCGAGATAGGCGCGGCAGGCGTTGAGCACTTCGCCGAGATTGTGCGGCGGGATGTTGGTCGCCATGCCGACGGCGATGCCGCCGGCGCCGTTGACCAGCAGGTTGGGGAAGCGCGCCGGCAACACCGACGGCTCGCGCTCCGAGCCGTCATAGTTGGGGATGAAATCGACGGTGTCGCGGTCGAGATCCTCGAGCAGTGCCTCGTCGGCGACCTTCTGCAGCCGCGCCTCGGTGTAGCGCATCGCCGCGGGCGGGTCGGGATCCATCGAACCGAAATTGCCCTGGCCGTCGATCAGCGGCAGCCGCAGCGACCAGTCCTGCGCCATGCGCGCCAAGGCATCG